>NZ_NSGD01000001.1:0-846917 GCF_002294955.1 Mesorhizobium sp. WSM3864 | reverse complement strand
AGAGAAGCTGCGCTTCGCCATCCGTGAAGGCGGCCGCACCGTCGGTGCCGGCATCGTCGTCACCATCAAAGAATAATTGGACGAAACGGATCTGTCGCGGGCGCGGGGCTGCCCGCGCCGCGCCAGAACAAGGAATTGACGCATGAACGGACAGAATATCCGCATCCGCCTTAAGGCGTTTGACCACCGGGTGCTCGACGCCTCGACGCGCGAAATCGTGTCGACCGCCAAGCGCACGGGCGCCAACGTCCGCGGCCCCATTCCGCTGCCGACGCGGATCGAAAAGTTCACGGTCAACCGGTCGCCTCACGTCGACAAGAAGAGCCGCGAGCAGTTCGAGATGCGCACCCACAAGCGGCTGCTCGACATCGTCGATCCGACCCCGCAGACGGTCGATGCTCTGATGAAGCTCGATCTGGCCGCCGGTGTCGACGTCGAGATCAAGCTCTAGGAACAAGAGGGCGGGGCGACCCGGAACTCTGAAGGAAGCAAGAGGCGTGGAGGGGCGTCAGCCCCGACAGGGAACTCTAAAGGAATTGAACCGATGCGTTCAGGTGTGATTGCAAAGAAGGTGGGAATGACCCGCATCTATAACGATGCCGGGGAACACGTTCCCGTCACCGTTCTCCAGATGGAGAACTGCCAGGTCGTGGCGCAGCGCACGCAGGAGAAGAACGGCTACACCGCCGTCCAGCTCGGCGTTGGCCTTGCCAAGGTGAAGAACACGTCGAAGGCGATGCGCGGCCATTTCGCTGCCGCCTCCGTCGAGCCGAAGGCGAAGCTCGCCGAGTTCCGCGTCTCCGCCGACAACATGATCGACGTCGGCGCCGAGCTCACCGTCGAGCACTTCGTCGCCGGCCAGAAGGTCGACGTGACGGGCACCTCGACCGGCAAGGGTTTCCAGGGCGTGATCAAGCGGCACAACATGGGTGGCGGCCGCGCCACGCACGGTAACTCGGTCTCGCACCGCACGCACGGCTCGACCGGTCAGCGCCAGGACCCCGGTAAGGTGTTCAAGGGCAAGAAGATGGCCGGCCACATGGGCGACGTCCGGGTCACCACCCAGAATGTCGAGGTCGTCTCGACCGATGCCGACCGCGGCCTGATCCTGATCCGCGGCGCCGTCCCGGGAGTGAAGGGCGCCTGGATCCTGGTCCGTGACGCGGCCAAGGTTGCGCTGCCGGCCAACGCGCCGAAGCCAGCCGCGATCCGTGCCGCTGCCGCCATGAACGATGCCCCGGCCAATGAGGGAGCGGAATAATGGACCTCAAGATCACAACCCTCGGCGGCAAGGACGCCGGCAAGGTAAAGCTCTCCGAGGAGATCTTCGGCCTTGACCCGCGTGAGGACATCCTGCAGCGCGTGGTGCGCTGGCAGCTGGCCAAGAAGCAGCAGGGCACGCACAAGGCCAAGGGGCGCGCCGAGATCGCGCGCACCGGCGCCAAGATGTACAAGCAGAAGGGTACGGGCCGCGCCCGGCACCATTCGGCTCGCGCTCCGCAGTTCCGCGGCGGTGGCAAGGCGCACGGCCCGGTCGTGCGCAGCCATGAGCACGAGCTGCCGAAGAAGGTGCGCGCGCTGGGCCTGAAGCACGCTCTCTCGGCCAAGGCCAAGAGCGCTTCGCTGATCATCGTCGACGAGCTGAAGCTCGCCGAAGCCAAGACCAAGGCGCTGGTGGCGAGCCTCGAGACGCTCGGGCTCACCAATGCCCTGGTGATCGGCGGCGCCGAGCTTGACCAGAACTTCAAGCTGGCGGCGACCAACATTCCCAACATCGACGTGCTGCCGATCCAGGGCATCAACGTCTACGACATTCTGCGCCGCGGCACGCTGGTCCTTTCGAAGGCCGCCGTCGAGGCTCTCGAGGAGCGCTTCAAATGACCGACCTCCGTCACTACGACGTGATCGTCTCGCCGGCGATCACTGAAAAGTCGACCATGGCTTCCGAGCAGAACCAGGTCGTCTTCAATGTCGCCAAGAAGGCGTCGAAGCCGGAAATCAAGGCCGCCGTGGAAGCTCTCTTCGGGGTCAAGGTTACGGCCGTGAACACGCTCGTCCGTAAGGGCAAGATCAAGCGCTTCCGCGGCACGGTTGGCCGCCAGGGCGACGTCAAGAAGGCGGTTGTGACGCTGGCCGACGGCCAGTCGATCGACGTCGCGACGGGTCTCTGAGCAAGGCCGCGAGGACAGGACAATGGCACTCAAGAAATTCAACCCGGTAACGCCGAGCACCCGTCAGCTGGTCATCGTCGACCGCTCGGGCCTCTACAAGGGCAAGCCCGTCAAGGGTCTGACCGAAGGCCTGACCAAGTCGGGCGGCCGCAACAATTACGGCCGCATCACGGCCCGCTTCATCGGCGGCGGTCACAAGCGTTCGTACCGCATCATCGACTTCAAGCGTAAGAAGTACGACGTCGTCGGCACGGTCGAGCGCATCGAATACGATCCGAACCGCACCGCCTTCATCGCGCTGATCAAGTATGACGACGGCGAGCTGTCCTACATCCTGGCGCCGCAGCGTCTGGCTGCCGGCGACAAGATCGTGGCCGGCGAAGCGGTCGACGTGAAGCCGGGCAACGCGATGCCGCTGGCTTCGATGCCGGTCGGCACGATCGTCCACAATATCGAGCTGAAGCCGGGCAAGGGCGGCCAGGTCGCCCGCTCGGCCGGCGGTTACGCCCAGCTCGTCGGCCGCGACCAGGGCATGGCGATCCTGCGCCTCAACTCGGGCGAGCAGCGCGTCGTGCACGGTTCCTGCATGGCCACCGTCGGCGCCGTGTCGAACCCCGATCACGGCAACATCAACGACGGCAAGGCCGGCCGCACGGTGTGGCGCGGCAAGCGCCCGCACAATCGCGGCGTGGCCATGAACCCGGTCGATCATCCGCACGGTGGTGGCGAAGGCCGCACCTCGGGTGGCCGTCACCCGGTTTCGCCCTGGGGCAAGCCGACCAAGGGCAAGAAGACGCGGTCCAACAAGGCGACCGACAAGTTCATCGTGCGCTCGCGCCATCAGCGCAAGAGCTAAGAAGAGGTAACGCCAAGTGACTCGTTCGATTTGGAAAGGCCCCTTCATCGACGGCTACCTTCTCAAGAAGGTGGACAAGGTTCGTGAAGGCGGTCGCAATGAGGTGATCAAGATGTGGAGCCGTCGCTCCACCATCCTGCCGCAGTTCGTCGGCTTCACCTTCGGTGTCTACAACGGCCAGAAGCACGTTCCCGTCTCCGTGAACGAGGACATGGTCGGCCACAAGTTCGGTGAATTCGCTCCGACCCGGACCTATTACGGTCATGGCGCGGATAAGAAGGCGAAGAGGAAATAATCATGGGCAAGGCCAAAGCTCCGCGCAGGCTTGCTGACAACGAGGCGCGCGCCGTTCTGCGCACCATCCGTATCAGCCCGCAGAAGCTGAACCTGGTTGCCGCGCTGATCCGCGGCAAGAAGGTCGCGACAGCGCTTTCCGACCTCGAATTCTCGGCCAAGCGGATTTCCGGCACGGTCAAGAAGACCCTGGAGTCGGCGATCGCCAACGCGGAAAACAACCACGACCTCGATGTCGATGCGCTGATCGTATCGGAAGCCTATGTCGGCAAGTCGATCGTCATGAAGCGTTTCCACGCGCGTGGCCGTGGTCGCGCCAGCCGTATCGAAAAGCCGTTCTCGCACCTCACGATCGTCGTTCGTGAAGTCGAGGAAAAAGGGGAGGCCGCATAATGGGCCAGAAAGTCAATCCGATCGGGCTGCGTCTCGGCATCAACCGCACCTGGGATTCGCGCTGGTTCGCGAACACCGGCGAATACGGTCAGCTGCTGCATGAAGACATCAAGATCCGTAAGTATCTTGAGAAGGAACTCAAGCAGGCCGCGATCTCCAAGGTCGTGATCGAGCGTCCGCACAAGAAGTGCCGCGTCACCATCCATGCCGCGCGTCCGGGCCTGATCATCGGCAAGAAGGGCGCCGACATCGAGAAGCTCCGCAAGAAGCTGATGGAGATGACGAAGTCCGAGACGCACCTCAACATCGTTGAAGTGCGCAAGCCGGAAATCGACGCCACGCTGATCGCCCAGTCGATCGCCCAGCAGCTCGAACGCCGCATCGCGTTCCGTCGCGCCATGAAGCGCGCCGTTCAGTCGGCCATGCGTCTTGGTGCCGAAGGCATCCGCATCAACTGCTCCGGCCGTCTCGGCGGCGCCGAAATCGCGCGCATGGAGTGGTACCGCGAAGGCCGCGTGCCGCTGCATACGCTGCGCGCCGATGTCGACTACGGCACGGCCGAGGCGAACACGGCGTATGGCATCTGCGGCGTCAAGGTGTGGGTGTTCAAGGGCGAGATCCTCGAGCACGACCCGATGGCGTCGGAGCGTCGCGCCACGGAAGGCGATCACGGCGGTCAGACCGGCGAGCGTGAGCGCGGTCGCCGTCGCGAGAACGCCTGAGAAATTTGAGAATTTGGAGTTAGAACGATGCTGCAGCCAAAGCGCACAAAGTTCCGCAAGCAGTTCAAGGGCCGTATCCACGGTACCGCCAAGGGCGGCACCAATCTGGATTTCGGCGGTTTCGGGCTGAAGGCGCTTGAGCCGAACCGCGTCACCGCGCGCGAGATCGAGGCGGCCCGCCGCGCGATCACCCGCGAGATGAAGCGCGCCGGCCGCGTCTGGATCCGGGTGTTCCCGGATCTGCCGGTCACCTCGAAGCCGACCGAAGTGCGCATGGGTAAGGGCAAGGGCGCCGTCGACTACTGGGCGGCGCGCGTCAAGCCTGGCCGCATCATGTTCGAGATCGACGGCGTCAGCGAAGAAACAGCGCGTGAGGCGCTGCGTCTCGGCGCCGCCAAGCTCTCGGTCAAGACGCGCTTCGTGCAGCGCATCGCAGAATAAGGACAGGCGATCATGAAAGCCGAAGACATCCGGACCAAGACCCAGGATCAGCTGGCCGACGACCTGGCCGCCCTCAAGAAGGAGCAGTTCAACCTGCGCTTCCAGAAGGCCACCGGCCAGCTCGAGAAGACCGCACGCGTGAAGCAGGTCCGCAGGGACATCGCGCGCATCAAGACCATCGCCGCGGAAAAAGCCGCGGCCAAGAAGGCTTAAGGACGAGAACCATGCCAAAGCGCATCCTGCAGGGCACCGTCGTCAGCGACAAGAACGAGAAGACGGTCGTCGTCAAGGTCGAGCGGCGCTTCACGCATCCCGTGATGAAGAAGACCGTGCGCCTGACCAAGAAGTACAAGGCGCATGACGAGAACAACGCCCATAAGGTCGGCGACCAGGTGTTCATCCAGGAATCGAAGCCGATCTCCAAGGACAAGCGCTGGGTCGTCATCACCGCGGATCAGGCTTGATCCGGGCGAACGAAACGAATTTTGGACAGACCGGGGAGGGGTGAAAGCCCGTCCCGTTAGAAAAGAAGAAGGCGGCCAGTCATGATTCAGATGCAAACAAACCTCGACGTCGCGGACAATTCCGGCGCCCGTCGTGTCATGTGCATCAAGGTGCTGGGCGGTTCGAAGCGGAAGTATGCCTCCGTCGGCGACATCATCGTGGTGTCGATCAAGGAAGCCATCCCGCGCGGCCGCGTTAAGAAGGGCGATGTGATGAAGGCGGTCGTGGTTCGCACGGCCAAGGACATCCGCCGTCCGGACGGCAGCGTGATCCGTTTCGACAAGAACGCGGCCGTTCTCGTCGACAACAAGAAAGAGCCGATCGGCACGCGTATCTTCGGGCCGGTTCCGCGCGAGCTTCGCGCCAAGAACCACATGAAGATCATCTCGCTCGCGCCTGAAGTGCTGTAAGGAGCCGGACCCATGCAAAAGATCAGAAAAGGCGACAAGGTCGTCGTGCTTGCCGGCAAGGACAAGGGCCGTTCGGGCGAAGTCCTGTCGGTGCAGCCGAAGGAAGACACCGCGCTGGTCCGCGGCGTGAACCTCATTCGCCGTCACCAGAAGCAGACCCAGTCCCAAGAGGGCGGGATCATCACCAAGGAAGCGCCGATCCACCTGTCGAACATCGCGCTGGCCGACCCCAAGGACGGCAAGCCGACCCGCGTCGGCTTCGCCATCCAGAAGGACGGCAAGAAGGTGCGCGTCGCCAAGCGTTCGGGAGAAGTCATCAATGGCTAAAGCTGAAACCAAGCAGGCAGCTGCCAAGAACGAGCCGCGCCTCAAGAAGGTCTATCAGGAGACCATCCGCAAGGCGCTGCAGGAGCAGTTCGGCTACGACAACGAGATGCAGGTTCCGCGCATCGACAAGATCGTGCTGAACATGGGCGTCGGTGAGGCGACCGGCGATTCCAAGAAGCCCTCGGTCGCGGCCGAGGACCTCGCGCTGATCGCCGGCCAGAAGGCTGTCGTCACCCGCGCCCGCAACTCGATCGCGGGCTTCAAGGTGCGCGAGAACATGCCGATCGGCGCCAAGGTCACGCTGCGCAAGGAACGCATGTACGAGTTCCTCGACCGCCTCGTGAACATCGCGCTGCCGCGCGTTCGCGACTTTCGCGGACTGAACCCGAAGAGCTTTGACGGCCGTGGCAACTACGCCATGGGCATCAAGGAGCACATCGTGTTCCCGGAGATCAACTACGACAAGGTTGATCAGGTCTGGGGCATGGACGTCATCGTTTGTACGACGGCGAAGACGGATGACGAGGCCAGGGCGCTGCTCAAGGCCTTCAACTTCCCCTTCCGCCAGTAACGGCAGCGAAAAAGGAAAAATCTGAAATGGCAAAGACCAGCTCAGTCGAGAAGAACAACCGGCGCCGCAAGCTTGCCGGTCAGTACGCCGCCAAGCGCAAGGCGCTCAAGGAAATCGTCATGGACCAGTCCAAGCCGATGGAAGAGCGTTTCCGCGCCCAGTTGAAGCTTTCGGCGCTGCCGCGCAACTCGGCCAAGATCCGCATCCGCAACCGCTGCGAAGTGACGGGGCGTCCGCGCGCCTACTATCGCAAGCTCAAGCTTTCGCGTATCGCGCTTCGCGATCTGGGCAACAACGGCCAGATCCCGGGCCTGGTCAAGTCGAGCTGGTAAGGAGACACTGAGATGTCATTGAGCGATCCTCTCGGCGATATGCTGACCCGCATCCGCAACGCCTATGGCCGCAAGAAGTCGAGCGTCTCGACTCCGGCCTCGCGTCTGCGCGCCCGCGTCCTCGAAGTGCTGAAGTCGGAAGGCTATATCCGCGACTACAGCCAGACCGACTTCGAGAACGGCAAGTCGGAAATCGAGATCGAGCTGAAGTATTTCGACGGCGCTCCGGTCGTGCGCGAAATCGAGCGCGTCTCGAAGCCCGGCCGCCGCGTCTATGTCTCGGCCAAGTCGATCCCGCATGTCGCCAACGGCCTCGGCATCGCCATCCTTTCGACGCCGAAGGGCGTCATGGCCGATCACGAAGCGCGCGAGCAGAATGTCGGCGGCGAGATCCTCTGCCAGATTTTCTAAGGGTGAATGGTCAATGGTGAATAGTGAATGGTGAGACTGCACGGGACTTTGACCGCGCCGTTCGCCACTTCACCATTCACCATTCACAGCAGTAAAAGGAAGAGGAGACAACAATGTCTCGTATCGGAAAGAAACCCGTTTCGCTGCCGCAGGGCGTCTCCGCGACCGTCAACGGCCAGACCGTGACGGCCAAGGGCCCCAAGGGCGAGCTGAAGTTCGTGGTCAACGACGAAGTGCTGGTCAAGATGGAAGGCGCCGAGATTTCGGTCGAGCCGCGCGACCAGACCAAGACCGCCCGCGCCAAGTGGGGCATGTCGCGCACGCAGATCGTCAACATCCTGCAGGGCGTCAAGGACGGCTTCGAGAAGAAGCTCGAGATCACCGGCGTCGGCTATCGCGCCGCCATGCAGGGCAAGAACCTGCAGCTGGCGCTCGGCTTCAGCCACGACGTGGTCTATGAGACGCCGCAGGGCATCACGATCTCCGTGCCGAAGCCGACCGAAATCACGGTCTCCGGCATCGACAAGCAGCAGGTCGGCCAGGTCGCGGCCGAGATCCGCGAGTATCGCGGTCCCGAACCCTACAAGGGCAAGGGCGTGCGCTATGCCGACGAGCGGATTGTCCGCAAGGAAGGCAAGAAGAAGTAAGACTTTTGATCGCCGCGGGGCGCGACCGCGGGAGGCTTGGCCTACCGCACACGGTTGCCCCCGTTTTCTGAAGGCAAGGAACAGAATCATGGCTAGCCCCAAAGAAACAACCCAGCGCCGCGCGCAGCGCGTGCGCCGCCAGCTCAAGAAGGTCGCCGGCGAGCGGCCGCGGCTTTCGGTGCATCGCACCTCGAAGCACATCTACGTCCAGGTCATCGACGACGCGAAGGGCCACACGCTGGCCGCCGCCTCGACGCTGGAGAAGGAGCTGAAGGGCTCGCTCAAGACCGGCGCCGACAGCGCCGCTGCTGCCGCGGTCGGCAAGCTGATCGCCGAGCGCGCGTCGAAGGCCGGCGTCAAGGAAGTCGTCTTCGATCGTGGCCCGTACATCTATCACGGCCGCGTCAAGGCGCTGGCCGAGGCTGCCCGCGAAGGCGGTCTGAGCTTCTAATGCATGATCCCGAAAAGTTGCAGACTTTTCGGACAAGATCATGCAAAGGAGAAATTCACCGCCGGTGTCGATAGAGGCGCCGGCAAACAGCAACCCGTGCTTCCGGAAAAGAACAAGGACTAGGATATGGCACAGGAACGTAGGGAAGGCGGCCGCGGCCGCGAGCGTGAACGCGAAGAGCGCGACGACGGCATGGTGGACAAGCTTGTCCACATCAACCGCGTCGCCAAGGTGGTGAAGGGCGGCCGTCGCTTCGGCTTTGCCGCGCTCGTCGTCGTCGGCGACCAGAAGGGCCGCGTCGGCTTCGGCCACGGCAAGGCGCGCGAAGTGCCGGAGGCGATCCGCAAGGCGACCGAATCGGCCAAGCGCGACATGATCTTCGTGCCGCTGCGTTCGGGCCGCACGCTGCATCACGACGTCGAGGGCCGCTGGGGCGCCGGACGCGTTCTGCTGCGCGCCGCCAAGCAGGGTACCGGCATCATCGCTGGCGGCCCGATGCGCGCCGTCTTCGAGACGCTCGGCATGCATGACGTGGTCGCCAAGTCGATGGGTTCGTCGAACCCCTACAACATGGTTCGCGCCACCTTCGACGCGCTGAAGAGCCAGATGCATCCGAAGGATGTGGCTGCTGCGCGCGGCATCAAGTACTCGACCCTTCAGGCCCGCCGCGGCACCGCCGTCGCGGCCGAAGAATAGTCGACGCTGACCAGGGATTTCGACCATGGCCAAGAAAGCTACCAAGACCATCACCGTCGAGCAGATCGGTTCGCCGATCCGCCGGCCGAAGGAGCAGCGCGCGACGCTGGTCGGCCTCGGCCTCAACAAGATGCACAAGCGGCGCACGCTGGAAGACACCCCTTCGGTGCGCGGCATGATCGCCGCCGTCCAGCACCTCGTCCGCGTTGTGGACGAGGCCTGAACGGAAGCGCAGGAGACAGAAACATGAAACTCAACGATCTGCGTGACAAGGACGGCGCCACGCACTCCAGGAAGCGCCTCGGTCGCGGCATCGGCTCCGGCTCTGGCAAGACCGCCGGTCGCGGCGTCAAGGGCCAGAAGGCACGCTCGGGCGTTGCCATCAACGGCTTCGAGGGCGGCCAGATGCCGCTTTACCGGCGCCTGCCGAAGCGCGGCTTCAACAACCTGTTCGCCAAGAGCTTCACCGTCGTGTCGCTTGCCCGCATCCAGGCTGCGGTCGATGCCAAGAAGCTCGACGCGAAGGAGACCGTGACGGCTGAGACCCTGATCGCTGCCGGCGTCATCCGCCGCGCCAAGGACGGCGTGCGCGTGCTCTCCGACGGCGAGCTCAAGGCCAAGCTCAGCTTCGACGTCGCCGGCGCCTCCAAAGCTGCGATCGAGAAGATCGAGAAGGCGGGCGGTTCGGTGAAGCTGCCGGAAGCGGCCGCCGCCGAGTAACGGCGATTTGAAGCGCGGCCGGCGGGTATGGTTTCATTTTTGCCGCCCGTCCGCGCTTTGATCTGATCAATTAGGCGGCCGCGTCAACGCGGCCGCTTGCATGTTGACGGTCCGGAGCTTATCTCGTGAGCTTCGGTGACACGCGCCGCCTGAGCTGCGGGCATCGAGCGCGACATAGAAATCAATGAAGTAGAGCATGATGTCTTCCGAAAACCGCTTCACACTTTTCGGCATCATGCTCTAGCGGAGAAAATCAGGCATGGCTTCGGCTGCTGAACAACTAGCCTCCAATCTGAATTTTGCGGCCTTCGCCAAGGCCGAGGATCTGAAGAAGCGCATCTGGTTCACCGTCGGCGCGCTGCTCGTCTACCGCCTCGGCACCTACATCCCGCTTCCCGGGATCAATCCCGACGCTTTCGCGCAGGCCTTCTCCTCGCAGAGCAAGGGCGTGCTCGGCATGTTCAACATGTTTGCCGGCGGCGCCGTGCAGCGCATGGCGATCTTCGCGCTCGGCATCATGCCCTACATCTCCGCCTCCATCATCATGCAGCTGATGACCTCGGTCATCCCGTCGCTGGAAGCGCTCAAGAAGGAAGGCGAGCAGGGCCGCAAGATCATCAACCAGTACACGCGCTACGGCACCGTGCTGCTGGCCTTGGTGCAGGCCTACGGCATTTCGGTCGGGCTGGAGGGCGGCAACGGTATCGTCACCGATCCCGGCATGTTCTTCCGCATCTCGACCGTCGTCACGCTTGTCGGCGGCACCATGTTCCTGATGTGGCTCGGCGAGCAGATCACCGCGCGCGGCATCGGCAACGGCATTTCGCTGATCATCTTCTCGGGCATCGTCGCCGGTCTGCCGCACGCCATTTCAGGCACGCTGGAACTCGGCCGCACCGGTGCGCTGTCCACGAGCCTGATTCTCGCGATCATCGTGCTCGCCGTCGTCGTCATCGGCGTCATCGTCTTCTTCGAGCGCGCTCAGCGCCGCCTGCTCATCCAGTATCCGAAGCGGCAGGTCGGCAACCGCATGTTCCAGGGCGATACCTCGCATTTGCCGCTGAAGCTCAACACCTCGGGCGTCATCCCGCCGATCTTCGCCTCCTCGCTGCTGTTGCTGCCGGCAACGGTTGCCGGCTTCTCGCAGACCACCAACCTGCCTGCCTGGGCGAGCACGGTCCTGGCGGCGCTCGGGCACGGCCAGCCGCTCTATATGGCGTTCTATGCGGCGATGATCATTTTCTTCGCCTTCTTCTATACGGCGATCGTCTTCAACCCGAAGGACACGGCCGACCAGCTCAAGAAGCATTCCGGCTTCATCCCGGGCTATCGTCCGGGCGAGCGCACCGCCGAATATATCGACTATGTTCTGACGCGTATCACCGTCATCGGCGCCATCTATCTGGTGCTGGTGTGTCTGCTGCCTGAGTTCCTGATTTCAGCGACTGGCGTACCTTTCTATCTCGGTGGCACATCGCTTCTGATCGTGGTCAGTGTCACGCTCGACACGGTGGCGCAGATTCAGGGTCACCTGATCGCGCACCAGTATGAGGGCCTGATCAAGAAGTCGAAGTTGCGCGGGGGTAAGAGGAGCAGATGAGGCTGATATTGCTTGGGCCGCCAGGAGCGGGCAAGGGGACGCAAGCACAGAGACTGGTAGAAAAACACGGCATACCCCAGCTTTCGACGGGAGACATGCTGCGTGCCGCCGTCCAGGCCGGAACCGAGGTCGGCAAGCGGGCCAAGGCGGTGATGGATGCCGGCGAGCTGGTATCGGACGCGATCGTCAATGCGATCGTTGCCGAGCGGATCGACCAGCCCGACTGCGCCAGGGGCTTCATCCTCGACGGTTATCCGCGCACGCTGGTGCAGGCCGATGCCGTCGAAGCCATGCTCGCCGAGCGCAACATCGCGCTCGACAGCGTCATCGAGCTCGTCGTCGACGACAAGGCGCTGGTCGGGCGCATCGTCAAGCGGGCCGAGGATGCCAAGGCGGCCGGCCAGCCGGTGCGCAAGGACGACAATCCGGCGGTGTTCGAGGAGCGCCTGCGCGAATATTACAAGAAGACGGCGCCGCTGACCGGCTACTACTATGCCAAAGGCAGGCTGAAGAGCGTTGACGGCATGGCCAGCATCGACGCGGTGACCGCGGAGATCGAGAAGGTGCTCACGGCGGCGGTGAGCTAGGTCGCTCCGACAAGCAAAGATTGCGCTTGACTGGAAGAAGCCATTGGGGTATGGCGGCCCGTCTTCCTATCAGGCATGGACTTTGCTTGCCCGCAAGGGCAGGGCATCCGTTTTGAACCAGGATACTCCCGCAAGGGCCGGCCTCCACCGGACGCGGGGCAACTTAGATAGCGCCGGGCCTGCCTTTTTGAAGGATGGCCGGCCCAAATGGAGATGAGAGAACATGGCTCGTATAGCCGGCGTCAACATTCCGACCAACAAGCGCGTCGTCATTGCGCTTCAGTACATTCACGGCATCGGCAAGAAGTTTGCCCAGGAGATCGTCGACAAGGTCGGCATCCCGGCGGACCGCCGCGTCAACCAGCTGACCGACGCGGAAGTGCTGCAGATCCGCGAGACGATCGACCGCGACTACCAGGTCGAAGGCGACCTGCGCCGCGAGGTCTCGATGAACATCAAGCGGCTGATGGACCTCGGCTGCTACCGTGGCCTGCGTCATCGCCGCTCGCTTCCGGTCCGCGGCCAGCGCACGCATACCAATGCGCGCACCCGCAAGGGCCCGGCCAAGGCGATCGCCGGCAAGAAGAAGTAATTAGGGGAATAAGGGAGTAGGGGAGTAAGGCAGTAGGGAATGGTCCGAAATCGGATCGTTCATTTCCCTACTCCCTTACTGCCCTATTCCCCTACTCCCTTACGAAGGTGGAGCCGCTGGCGTTACGGCGGTGTAGAGATCAACTGAAAGGACTACCATGGCCAAGGAAGCCGCTCGTGTTCGCCGTCGCGAACGCAAGAACATCTCGTCGGGCGTTGCCCACGTCAATTCGACCTTCAACAACACGATGATCACCATCACCGACGCGCAGGGCAATTCGATCGCCTGGTCGTCGGCCGGCGCCCAGGGCTTCAAGGGTTCGCGCAAGTCGACCCCGTTCGCCGCCCAGATGGCCGCCGAAGACGTCGCCAAGAAGGCACAGGAACACGGCATGCGCATGCTCGAGGTCGAGGTCTGCGGACCCGGCTCCGGCCGTGAATCGGCGCTGCGCGCCCTGCAGGCCGCCGGCTTCACCATCACCTCGATCCGCGATGTGACGCCGATCCCGCACAATGGCTGCCGTCCGCGCAAGAAGCGCCGCGTCTAATATTTTTGAACGCCGCGTGAGCGCCAAGGCGCTCCTCCGCGGCAATTCCAGGCTGCCCGCCACGATTGGATGGTGGCGGGTCAAAGGAAGGAAGACACCATGATCCAGAAAAACTGGCAGGAACTGATCAAGCCGAACAAGATCGAGTTCTCGTCGAAGAAGAAGACGCTGACCACGCTCGTGGCCGAGCCGCTCGAGCGCGGCTTCGGCCTCACGCTCGGCAACGCGCTGCGGCGCGTGCTTCTGTCTTCGCTGCGCGGCGCGGCCGTCACCGCCGTGCAGATCGACGGCGTGCTGCATGAGTTCTCGTCCATCGCCGGCGTGCGCGAGGACGTGACCGACATCGTGCTCAACATCAAGGAAATCGCCATCCGCATGGAAGGCGATGGTCCCAAGCGCATGGTCGTGCGCAAGCAGGGTCCGGGCGCCGTCCTTGCCGGCGACATCCAGACCGTCGGCGACGTCGAGATCCTCAACCCCGACCACGTGATCTGCACGCTGGACGAGGGTGCGGAGATCCGCATGGAGTTCACCGTCGACACCGGCAAGGGCTATGTGCCGGCTGAGCGCAACCGCGCCGAGGACGCGCCGATCGGCTTGATCCCGGTCGACAGCCTCTACTCGCCAGTCAAGAAGGTCTCCTACAAGGTCGAGAACACCCGCGAGGGCCAGGTTCTCGACTATGACAAGCTGACCATGACCATCGAGACCGACGGTTCGATCTCGGGCGAGGACGCCGTGGCTTTCGCGGCCCGCATCCTGCAGGACCAGCTCAGCCTGTTCGTCAACTTCGACGAGCCGCAGAAGGAAGTCGCCACCGAGGCCGTCACCGAGCTGGCCTTTAACCCGGCGCTGCTCAAGAAGGTCGACGAGCTCGAGCTTTCGGTGCGTTCGGCCAACTGCCTGAAGAACGACAACATCGTCTATATCGGCGACCTGATCCAGAAGACGGAAGCCGAGATGCTGCGCACTCCGAATTTCGGCCGCAAGTCGCTGAACGAGATCAAGGAAGTGCTGGCGGCGATGGGTCTGCACCTCGGCATGGAAGTGCCGGATTGGCCCCCGGAAAACATCGAAGACCTCGCCAAGCGTTACGAAGATCAATATTGAGCATGAATTCCAAGGATCGGCGGCGCGAGCCGCTCGATCCGACGGTCATGCGGAAAACCATCAGAGGCCGTGGCCTCTTGAACAACTAAAGAAGGAAAAGAGCCATGCGCCACGGTTTCAAAGGCCGTCGCTTCGCCCGCAGCGTGAGCCACCGCAAGTCGATGTTCGCCAACCTCGCCGTGTCTCTGATCGAGCACGAGCAGATCGTCACCACCCTGCCGAAGGCGAAGGACCTGCGTCCGATCGTCGAGAAGCTGGTGACGCTCGGCAAGCGCGGCGACCTGCACGCCCGCCGCCAGGTGATCGCGCAGATCGGCAATGAAGGCGTCGTCAAGCGCCTGTTCGAAACCATCGCACCGCGCTACGCCAGCCGCAACGGCGGCTACCTGCGCATCATGAAGGCGGGCTTCCGCCACGGCGACAATGCCGCCATGGCGGTCATCGAGTTCGTCGACCGCGACACCTCGGCCAAGGGCGCCGCCGACCGCGCGCGTCTCGAGGCCGAAGGCGGCGAAGAGGAAGCCGCGGCCGCATAAGGCCAGGTTTTCAGCGAATGAATTCAAGGGGCCTTCGGGGCCCCTTTTTCGTTCTGAAACCAGCGAGCAGGGCGAGCGGATTTTCGTTCTCGTTCTCACGCTTTTGCGCGACAAGCATCGTATTTCCGTGCATTAGCCTTTCATTCTGCACAATCGTCGGGACAATGGCGCCTGATCTGGAGGATTCGGAATGCACCTCAAACGGCTGTTTCTTATTGCGGTTTGCACGCTTGCCGCTTTCGCCGCGGCTCCTAGCGTCAGACAGGCATTCGCAGAAGATGCCGCCAAGCCGGCCGACCCTGGCCTTTCCGACGTGCTGACCGATCTCTTGCATGGCGTCGAGGGCGAGAACTCCACTTCCGGGCCCGACAAGCGCGTGCCGTTCGGCCGCGAGGAGGTGCAGCTTTCGTTTGCGCCGCTGGTCAAGCAGACGGCGCCGGCCGTGGTCAACGTCTATGCCTCGCAGACCGCAAAGGTGACCTCGCCGTTCGAGGGCGATCCCTTCTTCGAGGAGTTCTTCGGCCGCGCGCAGCCGCGCGCGCAGTCTTCGCTCGGTTCCGGCGTGCTGGTCGATCCGAGCGGCGTGATCGTCACCAACTACCATGTCATCAAGGATGCCGACGAGGTGAAGGTCGCGACGGCCGACGGGCGCGAGTTCACATCCAAGGTGATGCTGAAGGACGAGACACTGGATCTTGCCGTGCTCAAAATCTCCGCCGACAAGCCGTTCCCGGTGATCGCCATCGGCGATTCCGACGCGCTCGAGGTCGGCGACCTGGTGCTCGCCATCGGCAATCCCTTCGGCGTCGGCCAGACGACCACCAGCGGGATCGTTTCGGCGCTTGCCCGCAGCCATATCGGCGTTTCCGACTCCGGCTATTTCATCCAGACCGATGCCGCCATCAATCCCGGCAATTCCGGCGGCGCGCTGATCAATATGGGCGGCCAGCTGGTCGGCATCAACACGGCTATCTATAGCCGCAGCGGCGGCTCGATCGGTATCGGTTTCGCCATTCCGTCGAACATGGTCAGGGCTTTCGCCGACGCCGCCAAGGCAGGCCTGGATTTCTTCGAGCGGCCCTATATCGGCGCCGAGTTTGAAGCCGTGACACCGCAGATCGCGGAATCGCTTGGCATGGAAAAGCCGACCGGCGCGCTGGTCTCGTCGGTCGATGGGGCCGGACCGGCCGGCAAGGCGGGGCTCAAGCCCGGCGACGTCGTGCTGTCGCTCAACAACACCCCGGTCGAAAGCATCGAGGCGCTGGATTACCGTATGGCGACGCTTTCGATCGGTACCAAGGCGACCTTCGCAGTGCTGAGCAAGGGCCAACAGGCAACGCTTGAGATTGCCCTGGAGCGCGCGCCGGAAGGCGCGAAGCCGAGCGAGGTCACGCTGCATGGCCGCAGCCCCTTCGCCGGCGCCAAGGTGGCAGAGCTTTCGCCGCGCCTTGCCCAGCGTCTCGGGCTGCGCACCGACATGAAGGGGGTCACCGTGGTCGACATCAACCGCGATTCACCGGCCGCCGATTTCGGCTTCCAACCGGGCGACATCGTGCGCGAAGTGAACGGCACGAGCATCGATAAGGCGGCGACGCTGGCACAGATTGCGCAGCAGGACACGCGGTGGTGGCGCTTTACCGTCGAGCGCGGTGGGCAGATACTGCGCCAGGTGTTGCGTTACTGAGCAGGCTCTGGAAAAGGGGCCGCGTTCCAACCAAATAAAAGTGCATGGCCGATCTGTTCAGCGTCGATGAACCGAAGAAGGCGCCGCCCGGCCGGCCGCTGGCTGACCGGTTGCGCCCGAAGACCCTTGGCGAGGTCGTTGGCCAGGAGCACTTGACCGGCCCGGATGGCGCGCTGACGCGGCTGATCAATTCCGGCACGCTCGGCTCGATGATCTTCTGGGGCCCGCCCGGCACCGGCAAGACGACGGTGGCGCGGCTGCTCGCCGGCGAAACCCACCTTGCCTTCGAGCAGATATCGGCGGTGTTTTCCGGCGTCGCCGACCTGAAGAAAGTGTTCGAGGCGGCGAAACTGCGCCGGACCAATGGCCGCCAGACGCTGCTCTTCGTCGATGAGATCCATCGCTTCAACCGCGCCCAGCAGGACGGTTTTTTGCCGGTCATGGAAGACGGCACGGTGGTGCTGGTCGGCGCCACGACGGAGAACCCATCCTTCGAGCTGAACGCGGCGCTTCTGTCCCGCGCGCGGGTGCTCGTCTTCCGCTCGCTGGACGAGGAGAGCATCGCCAAGCTGCTGGAGCGGGCCGAGGCGACCGAGGGCAGGGCGCTGCCGCTCGACGACGAGGCGCGGGCCATGCTGATCCGCATGAGCGATGGCGACGGTCGTGCCTCGCTGACGCTCGCCGAGGAGGTCTGGCGCGCCGCCAAGCCGGGCGAGGTGTTTAGGCCCGAAGGCCTGCAGCGCGTCATCCAGCGTCGCGCGCCGATCTACGACAAGGGCCAGGACGGCCACTACAACCTGATCTCGGCGCTGCATAAATCGGTGCGCGGCTCGGATCCGGACGCTGCGCTGTATTACCTCGCCCGCATGTTCGATGCCGGTGAGGATCCGCTCTATCTCGGCCGCCGGCTGGTGCGCATGGCGGTGGAAGATATCGGGCTTGCCGATCCGCAGGCCCTGGTCGTCGCCAATGCCGCGAAGGACGCCTACGATTATCTCGGCTCGCCCGAGGGCGAACTCGCCTTCGCCGAGGCCACCGTCTATCTCGCCACCGCGCCCAAGTCGAACGCCGTCTACACCGCCTTCAAGGCGGCGACACAAGCGGCCAAGGAATTCGGCTCGCTGCTGCCGCCCAAGCACATCCTCAACGCGCCAACCAAGCTGATGAAGGAAGAGGATTACGGCGCCGGCTACCGCTACGACCACGACGAGCCGGATGCCTTTTCCGGCCAGGACTATTTCCCGGAAAAGATGGGCCGCCGCACTTTCTACGATCCGCCCGAGCGCGGCTTCGAGCGCGAGGTCAAGAAGCGGCTGGAATACTGGGCAAAGCTGCGCAAAGAGCGGGAATAGCCGCTTCCGCGGCTCGGCGAGCCCGGGTGCTTCGCGGCGAAGTTTCGTCGGCATGACAGCAAAGTCGAGATGCTGGCGCGATCGTGAGCGGGCAAACCTGTTCCAGATTGTGCCGCGTCATGAAAAATCCTATGAAGGCGCACGGCTGGCGGGGGTCGCCGTGATTTGGCTCATGCGAACAGGATCGCGCTCCCAAGCGAAAGACAATGACAAAGCAAACCCGTAAGACTCTTCGTCAGGCTGCTATCGCAGTCCCGCTTCTCGCGCTTGCCTTTTATTTTATCCCGATCCTGACCACGATCTGGATCGTCTGCGGTCTGATCGACGTGATGCGCAATGCAAACAAGGATCTGTCGTTGTTCCGCGGCTATTTCCTCGGCAACGGCATCTTCACCTGGCTGCTGTCGCCATTCAACCTTTTGGTCGACCTGCTTTGCTATCGGAACCCGGGCGTATGGAAGCTGGAGCAGTTCCCCGCAGACTATCAGCGCGAGGTCAACGAGGTTCTCGACGTCTTCAAGGCTCGCAAGGACGAGATCATCGCCGATATCGACGCCAATTTCGGCACCGGTCGGCGCGGCATGTATGTCTATCAGTGGTATGGCAAGCACAAGATCGACAACGTCGCGGAATTCAACAAGGATTTCAAATACATCAAGACCATCGCGGTCTCAGTCTTCAGAGGCAAGGAATCGACTTCCTGGCATTTCGGGCCGCTGCGGCTCAGCCTGCGCATCCTCTACAATCTGTTGCCGGTCAAGGCTGAGATTTTCGTCGAGTGCAACGGCGCCAGGAACTACTGGCACGACAACCCGCTTTACATTTTCGACGACACGCTGCTGCACCGTTCGGTGAACGAATATGACGGACGCCGCTACTGCGTGTTCATGGATATCATCCGTCCATCGCCATTCCCCGGCCTGATTGCCAACCTTCTCGCCATCGTCTCGGTCAGCGTCGAGCGCGTCAATTCCATGTTCTACAAGAACTGGAAGATGATCGGCTCGTCCAAGGCCAAGAAGGCGGCCGCAAACTGAGGCGTCCGCGCCCGCGGCTGCGCAACGGTCTTTGGCGCGATCTTTGTCCGTTGTTGGGTCTTTGGCTCGCAACCTCTCTGCCTTAGTGCTATGGCGCCGCTTTCAACCGGAAAAGCGTAACCATGGCAGGTGTCGAACAAATCACGGTGGAGGCCGGCGAAGCGGGCATGCGGCTCGACCGCTGGTTCAAGGTCCATTATCCGGGCCTCGGCTTCGGTCACCTGCAAAAGCTCTTGCGCTCGGGCCAGGTCCGCGTTGATGGCGGCCGCGTGAAGGCCGACACGCGCGTCGAGCCCGGGCAGACCGTGCGCATTCCGCCGCTCGAAGTCGACAAGAAGGGCGACGCCGCGCTCACCGGCCATTCGATCCGCAACCAGGGCGATGCCGATGTGCTGGCCAAGATGCTGCTGCACGAGGACCCGAAAGTCTTCGTCTTCAACAAGCCTGCCGGGCTTGCCGTGCAAGGCGGCTCCGGCGTCACGCGCAATGTCGACGACATGCTGGAGGCCTGGCGCAACCAGAAGGGCGAGAAGCCGCGCCTCGTCCATCGCCTCGACCGTGACACTTCCGGTGTGCTGGTCGTTGCCCGCACCCGCCTTGCCGCGATGAAGCTGTCGGAAGCGTTCCGGGCGCGCGAGACGAAGAAAACCTATTGGGCCTTGGTCAAGGGCGTGCCGCCGAAGCGCGAGGACAAGATCTCGACCTGGCTGGTCAAGGAGGCGACGCCGGACGGCGACCGCGTGCGCATCGCCAAGCATGGCGAGAAGGGCGCCGACCATGCCGTTTCCTATTACCGCGTCGTCGAGCAGGCGGCGCAGTCGCTGTCCTGGCTGGAAATGGAACCCTATACCGGCCGCACCCACCAGCTTCGCGTCCATGCCGCCCATATCGGCTGCCCGATCATCGGCGATCCCAAATATTTCGAGGCCGACACCAATTGGGAGTTTCCCGGCGGCATCCAGAACCGCCTTCATCTTCACGCGCGCCGCATCGTTATCCCGCATCCAGACCAGGGGGTCATCGATGTTACCGCGCCGATGCCGCCGCATATGCGCCAAAGCTGGAACTTGCTCGGCTTCGATGAGCAGAGCGCGGAGGACGACAATTGAGCGGTGCTGCCGATACATTCGGCCGACGCGACGCGGTCGACATGACCGCGGCCGCCATGATGGTCGGGCTGACATTGTCCTGGGGCCTGAACTACGTCGCCGCCAAGGTCTCCTATGCCGGCTACGATCCGGTCTTCGTATCGATCGCGCGCTCGATCATCGGCGGGCTGTGCGTTCTCGGCTGGTGCCGGTTGCGCGGCATCAAGCTGTTTGAAGCGGATGGGACGCTCAGCGCCGGTATTGTCGTCGGCGTGCTCTTCGGCGTCGAGTTCCTGTTTCTCTATATCGGGCTGGAATACACGACCGTCGCTCGCAACACGCTGTTGGTCAACACCATGCCGTTCTGGGTCCTGATCGGCGGCCATTTTTTGCTAGGCGAGCGCATCAACGCGCGCAAGCTTGGGGGCCTCGTGCTTGCTTTCTGCGGGCTTCTGGCCGTGTTCTCAGACGGCATCTTCGCCGGTAATGACGCGACGCTGACGGGCGATCTGCTCAGTCTTGGCTCGGGCATCCTGTGGGCGTTGACCAGCATCATCATCAAGCGATCGAAGCTGGTCGAAACCAGCGCCGAGAAGCTTCTGCTCTATCAACTCGCGGGCGCCGCCGTCGTCGGTGCCCTTGTGATGCCGTTCGCCGGCCCGCCGATCCGCGAAATCGCTGCATTGCCGACACTGGCATTGATGTTCCAGTCTTTCTATATCGTCGCTTTCACCTATGTTTTGTGGTTCTGGCTGCTCACGCGCTATCCGGCGGCAGGCCTGTCCAGCTTCGCCTTCCTGTCGCCGGTGTTCGGTGTTCTGTGCGGCGCCGTGCTTTTGGGCGAGCCGCTGACGATCAGGATCTTCCTGGCGCTCGGCCTGATCGCGGCCGGGCTGATCATCGTCAATCGGCCGTCGCGCAAGCAGGTCCCAGCGTAAGGAGTTCGAGATGCGCGACATCCTCAACGACCTCGAAGCGGGAAAGCAGCTTTCAGATCCCGATCCGGTGCGCCGCGCCCAGATCCAGATGAAGACGCCGCTGCCGAAGCGCTTCTACAAGGCGGTTTCAGTAGTGCCGGTCGAAGGCGGTTTTGCCGTCCATCTGGACGGCAGGCCGGTCCGCACGCCGGGAAAGGCGCTGCTGGTGTTGCCGACTGAAGGAGCCGCGACGCTGGTTGCTGACGAATTTTCCGCCCAGCGCGAGATCATCGACCCTGTGACCATGCCGGTGATGCGCCTTGCCAACACGGCACTCGACGGTGTGGCCAGCGACCCGCAAGCGGTGCTGGAGGATGTCCTGCGCTTCGCTTCGTCGGACCTGCTTTGCTACCGAGCCGATGGCCCGCAGGGGCTGGTAGACCGTCAGAACAGGCTCTGGGATCCGGTTCTCGATTGGGCAAGAAGCAACCTCGGCGTGCGCTTCAACCTCGCCGAAGGTGTCATCCATGTCGAGCAGCCGCGCGAGACGATCGCCGTCCTTGGCGCTCATCTTGCCCAGCGCGCCGAGCCGCTGCGTCTGGCCGCGATCCACGTCATGACCTCGCTGACCGGCTCAGCGCTGCTGGCGCTTGCCGTCGACTTCGGCGAGCTCGACGGCGAGGAGGCCTGGGCCGCCGGCCATGTCGACGAAGACTGGCAGATCGAGCACTGGGGCCAGGATGCCGAAGCCGTCGCGCGCCGCTCCGCCCGCAAGCGCGACATGATGGCGGCAGTCAGCCTGCTTGAGGCGCTTAAAGCCTGAGCTCCGCTTCGCATTGCATCTAATACCAAAGTCATAATCCCATCGTCGCGGTGCCTTTCCGGGGCGCTTTCTGCCATTTTTTCCCTCGTTGGCCGCGTTTTTTGAGTCCGCGTTCGGAGGAATTGCGGACGGTGGCGCGCAGCCATCGAGGACAGACGGGATCCACGGGAGGATATATCAATGGCAATGGCATCGACCGCCGGCGGAAAAAGCCGCGGCATGACGCGGGAGGAAAAGAAGGTCATCTTCGCCTCCTCGCTCGGCACCGTTTTTGAATGGTACGATTTCTATCTTTACGGTTCGCTGGCCGCCTTCATCGGCGCGACTTTCTTCAGCCCGACCATCCCCGAGGCGACGCGCAACATCTTCGCGCTGCTGGCTTTCGCCGCCGGCTTCCTCGTCCGTCCCTTCGGCGCGCTTGTGTTCGGCCGGATCGGCGACCTCGTGGGCCGCAAATACACCTTCCTCGTCACCATGACGATCATGGGCCTGTCGACCTTCCTGGTCGGCCTGCTGCCCGGCTATGCCAGCTGGGGCATCGCGGCACCGGTGATCCTGATCGGGCTGCGCATGCTGCAGGGGCTGGCGCTTGGCGGCGAATATGGCGGTGCCGCAACCTATGTCGCCGAGCACGCGCCGGACGATCGCCGCGGCTTCTACACCTCCTGGATCCAGACGACGGCAACGCTCGGCCTATTCCTGTCGCTGATCGTCATCCTCATCGTCCAGGGTTCGCTCAGCAAGGAAACCTACGCTGCCTGGGGCTGGCGCATTCCCTTCATCGTCTCCTTTCTGCTGCTTGCCATCTCGATCTGGATCCGGCTGTCGCTTTCGGAGTCGCCGACCTTCCAGCGCATGAAGGAGGAGGGCAAGGGCTCCAAGGCGCCGCTGTCAGAGGCCTTCGGCCAGTGGAAGAATGCCAAGATCGCGCTTCTGGCGCTGCTCGGCCTCACCGCAGGCCAGGCCGTGATCTGGTACAACGGCCAGTTCTACGCGCTGTTCTTCCTGCAGAACGTGCTGAAGGTCGACGCGTGGTCGGTCAACGTCATGATCGCGATCGCGCTTGCCGTCGGCTCGATCTTCTTCGTCGTGTTCGGCTGGCTGTCCGACAAGATCGGCCGCAAGCCGATCATCATGGCCGGCCTTGCTTTGGGAATCGTCTGCACCTTCCCGCTGTTCAAGGCGCTGACCTGGGCCGCCAATCCGGCGCTGGCCACCGCACAGCAGAACACGCGCGCAACGGTGACCGCGGCCCCCGGCGACTGCAGGTTCCAGTTCAATCCGGTCGGCACGGCGAAGTTCACGACATCCTGCGATATCGCGACCTCGTTCCTGACCAAGAACTCGGTGCCTTACGACGTCGTTTCGACGGCGGCACCCGGCACCGCCGCCACGGTCAAGATCGGCAACGAGACGGTGCAGTCCTATGACGCCGTCGCCGCCGGCGATCAGGCCAAGGCCAAGGAGGCCGCCTTCCAAAAGGCAGTCAACATGTCTCTGCAGGATGGCGGTTATCCGCTGAAGCGGGCCGCGGCCAAGGTGCCGGACCAGAAGCTCGACGCCTTCGTCGCAGCCAATCCGGAATTGAAGCTCGATGCGGCGGCGATCCGCGGCGGCGAGAAGACGACCGTTCCGACCGACAAGGCGGTCGCCGACAAGCTGCTGACCAAGGAGGAAGCGGCCGGCGCCCCCGAGGTCACTGTCTACAACATCCCGGGCGGTGGTGCCTTTGCCATGGTCGCCGATCCGGAGGCGGTGAATTGGCCGGTGACGATCGGCATCCTGTTCATCTTGGTCGTGTTCGTGACCATGGTCTACGGGCCGATCGCCGCGATCCTGGTCGAGATGTTCCCGACCCGCATCCGCTATACCGGCATGTCGCTGCCTTACCATATCGGCAATGGCTGGTTCGGCGGCCTGCTGCCGGCAACGGTGTTCGCACTCAGCGCCTACAAGGGCGACATCTATTACGGCCTCTGGTACCCAGTGGTGATCGCCGCGATGTCGCTGATCATCGGCATGATCTTCGTCAGGGATACGCTGGGCACCGATCTGGACGCCAAGCAGTAGCCGATCCTCGGCAAATGAAGAGCCCGGCGCGAGCGATCGCGCCGGGCTTTTTCTCGTCTCGAGCTGGAAAGAATTGGTCAGCTCTTGCGCTGCTTGTGTTCTTCCTCGATTGCCGCCTGATGGTACCAGCCGTCGAAATCTGCGTGCGTATTGCGCAACGAGGCAAGCTCTGCCGCGAATTTCGCCTTCGCGCCTAAATTTAAGGCAGGCGCCCGGCCTGCAAGCGGGAACATCAGGATCTTTGCCGACGGACGGGACGTGGTGACTTCCATTGGCGGCCTCCTACCTCTTCAGGAGCAAGTCGATTTCAAATCTGTTCCCAAGATAGGTTCTGCGATTCATTTAGGCAATATGCTCACAAAAAGATCAGTCGTTGCACAATATTTATGCAGAAAGCGCGCCTGAACGATCGCCGCGCATTGCTGCGCAGGCTTAGCAAAATCAACGCTTTGCGATGACCATTTTGCCGCACCCTGGACGAGGAGAGTGGCATATGAATTGCATTTTAGCGCACGGCAGGCCGGCTCGGTCCGGCCATGCGTTGATGCCGCCCCGGCGTCCAAGCAACGAGAGGCACTGGAATGACCAAATACAAACTCGAGTATATTTGGCTCGACGGCTACACCCCGACCCCCAATCTGCGCGGCAAGACCCAGATCAAGGAGTTTGCCGAGTTCCCGACGCTTGAGCAGCTGCCACTGTGGGGCTTCGACGGCTCTTCCACGAACCAGGCCGAAGGCCGCAGCTCCGACTGCGTGCTGAAGCCGGTCGCGCTCTATCCGGATCCGGCGCGCACCAACGGCGTTCTCGTCATGTGCGAAGTCATGATGCCCGATGGCGTCACCCCGCATGCCTCGAACAGCCGCGCGACCATCCTCGACGACGAGGACGCCTGGTTCGGCTTCGAGCAGGAATATTTCTTCTACAAGGATGGCCGCCCCCTCGGCTTCCCCGAGAGCGGCTATCCGGCGCCGCAGGGACCTTATTACACCGGCGTCGGCTACAAGAATGTCGGCGATGTCGCGCGCCAGATCGTCGAGGAGCATCTCGACCTCTGTCTCACCGCCGGCATCAATCATGAAGGCATCAACGCCGAAGTGGCCAAGGGCCAGTGGGAGTTCCAGATCTTCGGCAAGGGTTCCAAGAAAGCCGCCGACCAGATCTGGATGGCGCGCTACCTGCTGCTGCGCCTTACCGAAAAGTACGGCATCGACATCGAGTTCCACTGCAAGCCGCTTGGCGATACCGATTGGAACGGCTCGGGCATGCACTGCAACTTCTCGACCAAGTACATGCGCGAAGTCGGCGGCAAGGCCTATTTCGAGGCGCTGATGGCCCAGTTCGAAAAGAACCTGATGGATCACATCGCCGTCTATGGTCCGGACAACGACAAGCGCCTGACCGGCAAGCATGAGACCGCGCCTTGGAACAAGTTCTCCTATGGCGTTGCCGACCGCGGTGCCTCGATCCGCGTGCCGCACTCCTTCATCAAGAACGACTACAAGGGCTATCTGGAAGACCGCCGCCCGAACTCGCAGGGCGACCCCTACCAGATCGCCTCGCAGGTCTTGAAGACGATCTCGGAGGTCGCGACCGACGCGAAGGTCTCGGCTGCGGCGTGATGCCTGCGTCGGCGGCATTCCCCGCCAGACCATCGAAGATTAAAAAGCCCTGGCGAAAATGCCGGGGCTTTTTCTAGGCCTGGCTTGCTTGGCGGCGATGAGATCCGCGCTCTCGCGACAGTGCTGGCCTGCTGTTCTGACGAGGCCCGTCCTGCGGCCTTTCCGCCCTCTGGCGAGCTGTTCACGAAAAAACCCCGGCTTTCGCCGGGGTTGTTTTCTGTCGGGAATGCAGTCGCTTACACCGAATAGTACATGTCGTACTCGACGGGGTGCGGGGTCATTTCGAAGCGCATCACCTCGGCCATCTTGAGCTCGATATAAGAGTCGATCTGGTCGTCGTCGAAGACGCCGCCTGCCTTCAGGAAGCCGCGGTCCTTGTCGAGGTTCTGCAACGCTTCGCGCAGGGAGCCGCAGACCGTTGGGATCTTCTTCAATTCCTTCGGCGGCAGGTCGTAGAGGTCCTTGTCCATCGGCTGTCCGGGATGGATCTTGTTCTTGATGCCGTCGAGACCCGCCATCAGCATGGCGGCAAAGCCGAGATAGGGGTTCGCGCCCGGATCGGGGAAGCGGACCTCGACGCGCTTCGACTTCGGCGAGGAGCCGAACGGAATGCGGCAGGAGGCCGAACGGTTGCGCGCCGAATAGGCGAGCAGCACCGGCGCTTCGTAACCCGGCACCAGACGCTTATAGGAGTTGGTGAGCGGGTTGGTGAAGGCATTGATCGCCTTGGCGTGCCTGATGATGCCGCCGATGTAGAAGAGGCAGGTTTCCGACAAGCCGGCGTATTCGTTGCCGGCGAAGGTCGGCTTGCCGCCCTTCCAGATCGACTGGTGCACGTGCATGCCCGAGCCGTTGTCGCCGAACACCGGCTTCGGCATGAAAGTGGCCGTCTTGCCATAGGCATTGGCGACCTGGTGCACGACATACTTATAGATCAGCATCTTGTCGGCGTTGCGCACCAGCGTGTCGAACTTGATGCCGAGTTCGTGCTGGGCGGCCGCGACCTCGTGGTGATGCTTTTCGACGCGCACGCCCATTTCGGCGAGCACTGTCAGCATCTCGGAACGCATGTCCTGGCAGGAGTCGATCGGCGGCACAGGGAAGTAGCCGCCCTTGATGCGCGGCCGATGGCCGAGATTGCCGGTCTCATAGTCGGTGTCGTCGTTGGACGGAAGCTCGGTCGAGTCCAGGCGGAACCCGGTGTTGTAGGGGTCGGCCTTGTACTTGACGTCATCGAACACGAAGAACTCGGCTTCGGGGCCGACATAGATGGTGTCGCCGATGCCTTCCGACTTCATGTAGGCTTCGGCCTTCTTGGCGGTGCCGCGCGGGTCGCGATTGTAGGCCTCGCCCGAGATCGGATCGAGGATGTCGCACAGGATGACCATGGTCGACTGGGCGAAGAACGGATCCATGTGGACCGTATCCGTGTCCGGCATCAGCACCATGTCGGACTCGTTGATCGCCTTCCAGCCCGCGATCGAGGAGCCGTCGAACATGACGCCGTCGGCGAACATGTCTTCCTCCACCTCCACGACGTCCATCGTCACATGCTGCAGCTTGCCCCTCGGATCGGTGAAGCGCAGGTCGACGAATTTTACATCGTTGTCCTTGATCTGCTTCATGATGTCTTTGGCTGTCGTCATGTCATGTATCCCTGTGTGCTGACGTTTTTTTGATGATGACGGTTCAGGAAGACGGGCGGAGTCAGACCGCGTCCATGCCGGTCTCGCCGGTGCGGATGCGAACGACTTCCTCGATGTTGGAGACGAAGATCTTGCCGTCGCCGATGCGGCCGGTCTGCGCCGCCTTGCGTATGGCTTCGATGGCGCCTTCGACGGCGTCGTCGCCGAGCACGACCTCGATCTTCACCTTGGGCAGGAAGTCGACGACATATTCGGCGCCCCGATAAAGCTCGGTATGGCCCTTCTGCCGACCGAAACCCTTGGCCTCGGTGACGGTGATGCCTTGCAGCCCGGCCTCCTGAAGCGCTTCCTTCACTTCGTCCAGCTTGAATGGCTTGATGATCGCTTCGATCTTTTTCATGTAGAAAGTGGCCTCCACTGCCAAAGAGACGGGTTGCGCGCCCCGCTTGCGCCTTCATCAAGCACGAAGCGTGCCAATTACCAGAGGTTGAGGGCGGTATCGGGCGATTTCCATGCCTTGCCGCATCCGAATGCAAATCCGCGTCATCCGCTGCATCGGATGCGTCATCGACGCCCAAACCCTATACATCGCTCCTCCATCCGTCTGCGCAAAACTTGAGCAGATAGCGCAATTTGCAGGCAGATTCCCCTCCGGGCGCCACCGCTTTGGGATGCATTCGGCCGCCGCTGTTTGCTTCGAGCCGCAAATCGGACAATGCTTGATCGGATGGAGATCGGCAATCCCATGCGCAATGAACTTCTTTCGCCGTCCGAAATGGCCGAAGCCGACCGGCTGGCGATCACACAAGGCCCGCTCGACGGCTACGGATTGATGCGCCGGGCCGGCGAGGCCGTGGCGGCCATGCTCATGGCGCGCTATCCGGCGGCACGGGTGCACGTGCTTTGCGGACCCGGCAACAACGGCGGCGACGGCTATGTCGTGGCGAGCCTGCTCCGGAAGAGCGGTGTCGACGTTGCTTTGTGGCGATCGGGCGAACCACGCGCGGGCAGCGATGCCGCGCTGGCTGCAGCCGATTGCCCGTTGGAGCCACGACCGCTATCTGCCTTCGCAGCCGGACCGGGATCGATGGTGGTCGACGCACTGTACGGAGCGGGGCTCTCGAAAGCACTGTCGGGCGATGCCGCCCGGGCCGTCCAGGTCGTTGCGGATCTCGGCTTGCCGGTCATCGCCGTGGACCTGCCCTCGGGCGTTTCCGGCGAAAGCGGTGCCATCCTCGGCAGCGCATTTCGCGCGGTCGTTACCGTGACGTTCGCGCGGAAGAAGCCGGGGCATCTGCTGCTGCCGGGGCGGGAAATGAGCGGCGAGATCGTGCTCGCCGACATCGGCATCGGTGACGACGTCATCGCTCGAGTCGCGCCGCGCACCTTCGAGAATGCGCCGGCGCTCTGGCTGCCTGTCTTTCCGGTTCCGGCCGTCGATGCGCACAAATACAAGCGCGGTCATGTCAGTGTCTTTTCGGGCGGTCCTGCGGCCACCGGTGCCGCGCGCCTGTCGGCGCTCGCAGCCGCAAGAAGCGGGGCAGGGGCGGTGACGGTGCTGTCGCCGGCGAACGCCATGCAGGTCAATGCCGCTCATCTGACATCGATCATGCTGCGCAAGGTCGACGCGGTTGCCGATCTCGGTGCGTTCCTTGCCGACAGCCGCCCCTCGTCCTTTGTGCTCGGCCCGGGGTTTGGCATCGGCGAAAAGGCGCGCGATTTTGCCGTTGCGCTGCTCGGCGCCGGGCACGCGCAGGAGACCGGCGTTGAAGGGCTGGTGCTCGACGCCGACGGCATCACCTCGTTTCGCGACGTGGCTGAGACGCTTTTCCAGGCTGCCCGAAAGTCCGGCGCCCCGGCGCTGGTGATGACGCCGCATGAAGGCGAGTTCGGCAGGCTGTTCCCCGAGGTCGCGGGCGACAAGGCTCTTTCGAAACTCGGCAAGACCCGCGCGGCGGCGGCGCGAGCCAACGCCGTCATCGTCTACAAAGGCGCCGACACGGTGATCGCAGCACCAGACGGCCGCGCCGCGATCAACGGCAATGGCACGCCATGGCTTGCCACCGCGGGTTCGGGCGACGTGCTGGCGGGCATCATCGCCGGGCTCCTGGCACAAGGCATGCCGGCGTTCGAAGCGGCCTGCGCGGCTGTCTGGATACACGCCGAAGCCGGCAGCCGGTTCGGACCCGGCCTGATCGCCGAGGATTTGCCTTTGGCCATGATGCCTGTGCTGCATGCGTTGGTGGCAAATGAGATGGCTGCTCGATGATGAGGCTGGCGATCCTTGTCGCGGCCGCTGCCATCGCTGTTCTTGGCGTCCGGGCGGCTGATGCAGCCGGTCGTCCGGTCACGGTCGTGGATGATCCGCAGGTGCTCGCCAAGCTCGATGCCGATGGCTTCGGCTTCACCGGTATTTTTGGCATCAGCGGCAAGGACGATCTGAAAACGCTCTATGGCGCGGCGCCGGCCTACCACGCCATCGTCGACACCGTAGCGGCCGATGTCGCAGCACTGCGCGCCGACCTGAAAGCAGGCGGCCGGCCGCTCTATGAGGTGACCGACGGCAATGTCGGCCGCATCATCGACATGCGCTGGCTGAAGACCGACGCGGCGCGTTTCCGGCTGGTCGGCGTCGTCAACCGGCTCGACCGGCGTGACTTCGCAAAGCTCGGTGGGGAAGCGGGCTGCGGCGAGGTGCGCTTCATCTACCGCCTTGCCTATAGTTTCAGGAAGAACGGCAAGGTGTTGGCCTCGAGGCTGCCGTTCAATTTCAGTGCCATCTACCGCGCAGCTCCCGACGCCGACGGCGGCTGTACCGGCGTCGCCGGGCGCTGGACGCCGCAGATCGACGAAGCGGCGGATGCCGGGTGGCTGTCCGGGGGACCGCTGGATAAAGCGAGCCTCTCCTTCAAGCAGCTCGAACTCAACGCTCAGGTGGTGCGCTTTCCTTCCGGCCAGGAGACCGAATTTGGCGGTCAGGCCGCCTATCTCATGCGCATCTTCGGTATCGACGGCACCACAATCAGCCAGAAACCGCTCGAAAATACACCGGACACCATCCGCCTTGCGCAAGACGCGCGGTTGAAGGCGAGGCTTACGGACTATGTCCGGGCCAATGCCGGTGCAATCGATCTCGGCGTTTACGAAATCCCGGATGAATTCCTGGCGAAGAAGGTCATCTCCTGGTCGACCTTCGGCAGTGCCAGGCAGGCCAATCATCCATTCACGCCACTGTTCGAACCGGAGGCGTTTGCCGGGGTCGACTATTCGAAACTGACATTGGCGGGCACGGCCGAAGCCCTGATCGAGCGGCTCGACAATGGCGCCTGCCAAGGCTGCCATCAGGCGGGCTCGACCGCCGGATTCCATTTCATCGGCCTCGACGATAGCACGACCTCGCCGCTCAACCGCATCGAGGTCGGCATCTCGCCGCATCTCCATGCCGAGATTCCGCGCCGCGAGGCGTGGCTGCAGGCGACTGTGGAAGGCAGAGAAGCGAACGGGTTTCGCCCGTTGTCCTTCGCACCACCGGCTGCGTGGAAAGACACCGGCGAGATCGCCTATACGCCGGCCGAGACGACCATGCCGTGCCTGGTGCCGGAGACGCCGCCCACTTCGGCAACAGCTGGCAATGCGGAGCCGGCACGGTCTGCACACCGATCGCGACCGCTACAGGGGTTAGGACGAGACTGGCGCAATGCCTGCTGCCCAAGGAGAGCCGGAACATCTTTTCCGGCCATCCCTGCCTGACCGGAACGATTGCCAGCGACACCGGGGAACCCTTCAACGACCGTTACAAGGTCACCGGCCAGTTCGCGGCCTTCGCGCCCGCCATTTCACGCACCGCCTATACCTGCCGGCCGCCCAAGATCGGTGTGCCAGGCGGCTTCGCCTATCGCGGCTGCGACGCGAAGGATCTGGCCTTCTCCGCTTTCAAGGCTGGCAAGCCGATGCCGAGCGAAATCTGCGGCCTGGTCGGCGGCAAGAAGTTCGATATTTGCGTGGCGACCAACAATTTCGACCAATGCCTCGGCGGCGCCGTCAATCGCGGTAACCGTCCGGCCTGCTCGGCCGATCGTTTCTGCCGCGAGGATTATATGTGCCAGTCGCTGCCGTCCGACACGCCCGGTGCCGCCAGGGTCAAGGGCATCGGCTTCTGCTCGCCGACCTATTTCCTGTTCCAGATGCGCATCGACAATCATGCGACGCCGTGGACGAACACCGCCCGCGCGAACATGAGCGCGGGCTTTGGCGCCGCCACCGAGGAATAAGCGGTCATGCCTGCTGCGGTGCGTATTTTTCGACGCTTGCCGCCAGCGCTTCGAGCACACGCTGCTCACTGATACCGCGCGTGTTCAGGACCCAGTTCGGTATCGAGATCGGAGGCTCGATGAAGGTTACCTGCTCGTTCAAGGGTCCATGCACGTAGGATCGGTTCGAGCCGAAGATGAGCACGCTTGGAATGCCTAAGGCGCCGGCTGCATGGGACACACCGCCATCGACACCGAGAAAGACGGTGGAGGCCGCGATCTGGTGCATGGCCTCTGCAATGTCGGGCGTCGAGGTGAAGTCGATCGCCTCAGGCAACAAGGCGCAAATCTGGGCGGCAGCCTGGCGTTCGCGCGGACCGCCGACAAGCCAGACGGACCAGCCCCGTTCGATGTGCTTTCGCGCGACCGAGACGAAGCGCTCGGGCGGCCAGGAGCGCATGTTCTCGAAATCGGAAGTATAGAGGGAAAGCACCGGCCTTGCCGGATCGATGCCGTTGCGCCGGCGCCACTTGGCAACGTCTTCGGACGAAATCGCCAGCCGCGGGGCCGGCAGCTGTTTTTCCTCGGCGGGCTGCTTGCCGAGGAGCGCGATCGCACAGACCTGTTCGACGAGCCTTGTCTTGCGCGGGCCGAAGGCCACGAAGGTTTTCAGCCATCCCGCGGGCAGCCGGTTGACGATGCCGAACTGGAGCTCGCGCGGATATCCGATGCGCTCGGGAATGCCCGCCAGCCACGGCACCAGGGCCGCCTTGGTGCTGCTGGTGAGCAGATAGGCTGCCTGATAATTCTCCTGGCGGAGTTCGCGCGCCAGCCGCGCCCGCTCCTTGAGACCGGGGTTCCAATGCCTCTCGACGGTCCAGGCCTTCCGGACATGCGGCATCAAGCGCGCCAGCGGCGCGGCGAGCGGCGAGGTGATGACGTCGATCGGCTGTCCAGGAAACGTCGCTGCTATGATTTGAATTGCCGAATGGCAGCGGATGAAGTCGCCGATTGCCGGCAAGCAGAACACGAGAATGGGGCGCAACGCGCGATACCTTTTCGATCCGACGCAGTCGCCGCGAACGGCGAGCATGCCGGTTCCTTGTCACGGAAGCGCTTCGCCATCAAGGATGCGGGCATAGAGTTCCAGATAGGCCTTCGCGGTTTTCGCGATCGGAAATCTGTCGGCGGCAGATTCACGGCATTTGCGCATGCACAGGTCTGCGACCTCGGCAAGACCTTCAGCAAACTCCTCGTCGCTCTCGAAGAACCGGCCCGTATCCGTGTCCACCGTCTCCGGCAGGGCGCCGCGCGCTGTGGTCAAAACGGGCGTGCCGCACAGCATCGCCTCGACCGGCGCATTGCCGAAAGGCTCTTCCCAGGCGATCGGATTGAGGAAGGCCTTCGATGCGCCCAGCAGGCGCAGCTTGTCGTCGCCGTCGACGACGCCGTTGAAGCGATAGCGGCGGGAAAGACTCTTGAAAAAGACGCCCTCGCGGCGGGTCCGACTTCGGCCGAGCAATTTCCACCGCGAGCCGCCGGCGATATCGAGGGGAAAGTCGAATTTCCTGGCGAGCTCGACTGCCCGGTTCAAGCCCTTTCCGGCGCGTGCGATGGCCGCCATGAAGAGGAGGCGATCGCTCTTCGATTCGGCCAGCCGATAGTCATCCACCGGAAAGCCGTTGTAGACGAAGGTCTTGCGGCCGTGCAGCTGGGCGTGCCGTGCGCTGATGAAGCTCCAGTTCGGTTGCGGCCGCGGATAATCCGGTAAATGGCCCCGCTCGGTGTTGAGGGTGGGGAAGTCAACCTCGACCTTCCACGCATGAAGGTGGACGATTTGGGTGTCCTTGGGGATCGCCGCGCGGCACTCGGCATCGCTCACAGCATGCCGGACTTCGCACAGTAGATGTGACGATCCAGGGCCCGCCACGAGGACGACATGGTGGCCCTGCCTGACCAGTTCAGTGGCCAGCCAGTCGACCTGACGTTCTATCCCGCCGTAGCCTTTGCACGGAACGACGCCCTTTGTTGCAAGGGTTATTAGCATTCAGCACCGTCATCACATTGATGTGATTTCAATGTGATTAGAGGTTGCCAGTTGTCAATCTCCGACGACGGATTGCGTAAGCCAGAGTTCCAGGCGCTGCCGGCCGGCTTTGGCCAAACAAGGTCTACCGATCCAGATGGTCGGCCACTCCCAGTCGCGAGGCCAAGCGGGAAGAAGAAGGGCTAAGCAACGAGAATAACGGCCAGCCTGCCGAAATGCTTGCCAGCTAGAAGGACCAGTCGCGACATCGCCGCCTCACAGCGGAATGTTGTCGTGCTTCTTCCAGGGGTTCTGCATATCCTTGTTGCGCAGCATGCGCAGCGCCCGCGCGATACGGCGGCGCGTCGAATGCGGCATGATCACCTCGTCGACATAGCCGCGTTCGGCCGCGACGAAGGGCGACAGGAACCGATCCTCGTATGCTTTGGTGTGGGCGGCGATCTTCTCCGCGTTGCCGATGTCCTTGCGGTAGATGATCTCGACCGCGCCCCTTGCGCCCATCACCGCAATCTGCGCCGTCGGCCAGGCATAGTTCATGTCGCCGCGCAGGTGCTTCGACGCCATCACGTCATAGGCGCCGCCATAGGCCTTGCGGGTGATCACGGTGATCTTCGGCACGGTGGCTTCGGCATAGGCGAACAGCAGTTTTGCGCCATGCTTGATCAGCCCGCCATATTCCTGCGCGGTGCCGGGCAGAAAACCTGGAACGTCGACGAAGGTAACGATCGGGATCGAGAAGCAGTCGCAGAAGCGCACGAAGCGCGCCGCCTTGCGGCTGGCGTCGGAGTCGAGCACGCCGGCCAGAACCATCGGCTGGTTGGCGACGAAGCCGACGGTTCGCCCCTCTACACGGCCGAAGCCGGTGACGATGTTCTTGGCGAAGCTCGCCTGGATTTCGAAGAAGTCGCCTTCGTCGGCAACCTTCAGGATCAGTTCCTTGATGTCGTAAGGCTTGTTGGCGTTGTCCGGAATCAGCCGGTCGAGCGACATGTCATGGTCCGTCACCGACTGGTAGCATTCGATCTCGGGAATCTCTGCCGTATTGGACGCCGGCAACAGGTCAATTAGCCGGCGCATCTGCAGCAGCGCCTCGACGTCGTTGTCATAGGCGCCGTCGGCGATGGAGGATCGGGTCGTGTGCACCGTGGCGCCGCCGAGGCTTTCGGCCGTCACCGTTTCATTGGTCACCGTCTTCACCACGTCCGGCCCGGTGACGAACATGTAGGAGGTGTCGCGCATCATGAAGATGAAGTCGGTCATGGCCGGCGAATAGACATCGCCGCCGGCACACGGGCCCATGATCAGCGAAATCTGCGGGATGACGCCGGAGGCGAGCACGTTGCGCTGAAAAATCTCGGCATAGCCGCCGAGCGCGGCCACGCCTTCCTGGATGCGTGCGCCGCCCGCGTCGTAGAAGCCGATGATCGGCGCGCGATTGCGCAGCGCCATCTCCTGCACCTTGACCACCTTCTCGGCATGCGCCTCAGACAGCGAGCCGCCGAAGACGGTGAAATCCTTGGCAAAAAGGTAGACTGGACGGCCGTTGACGGTGCCCCAGCCTGTGACGACGCCGTCGCCCGCGATCTTGGTTTTCTCCATGCCGAAGTCGGTTGAGCGGTGCTCGACATACATGTCGAACTCCTCGAACGAACCTTCGTCGAGGAAGACGTCGATGCGCTCGCGGGCGGTGAGCTTGCCCTTCTTGTGCTGGGCCTCGATCCGTTGCTTGCCGCCGCCCATCCGGGCGATCTCGCGGCGGCGCTCGAGTTCCTTCAGCACGTCCTTCATCGCTGCCCCCACAATAGAAAGGTGGTTTGTGGTAATCGTGAGGGCAGCGCAGCGCAAGCGTCGCTTTTCGCACGCCGTTTTGTTGCGCTGCAACATCGGCCCTTGCATTTTGCGGCGGACTCGGCCATATGCGGCCCATAGGCGCTTGGGCCGAACTTCGGCTTTCTCCACTAATTGAGACTGGTTGCGTCTGTTTTCCCTCTTTCCGGTTGGCCCTCCCGTCGATCGGCAAGCTGGCGAAAGAGCCCCGGGGCATGACGCCCGCGGGCACGACAGCGCAGCCGCGCGGACGCTCCCCGTCCGCCGCCTTGTCGTTTCCTGACAATTTTTCGACGGCAGGTTGCGCCCTGCCGCCATGATGTTTGCGGCCACAGCGCCGCGTGAAAGAAGACTATTTTGACCAATGAAAATCAGGCGGACCAGAACGGTTTCGCTACCCTTGGAATCACCGGCGCGCTGCTCAAGGCCGCCAATGCCGCGGGCTTCACGGATCCGAAGCCGATCCAGGTGCAGGCGATCCCGCCGCAGATCGAAGGCCGCGACATATTCGGCATTGCTCAGACCGGTTCGGGCAAGACGGCGGCTTTCGCGCTGCCGATCCTGTCGAAGATCATCGGGCTCGGCACGAAGCGCCGGCCAAAGACGGCGCGCGCGCTGATCCTGGCGCCGACACGCGAGCTAGCGGTACAGATCGAGGACACCATCAAGCTGCTCGCCAAGGGCGCGCACATCTCGACCGCGCTCGTGCTCGGCGGCGTCTCCCGCTACAGCCAGGTGAAGAAGATCGCACCCGGCGTCGATATCCTGATCGCCACGCCCGGCCGGCTGACCGACCTGGTGCGGGAAGGCGACCTCATCCTTGCCGATACCAAATGGCTGGTGCTCGACGAGGGCGACCGCATGCTCGACATGGGCTTCATCAACGACGTCAAGCGCATCGCCAAGGCGACCGCGCCGAACCGCCAGACCGCGCTGTTCTCGGCCACCATGCCGAACGAGATCGCGGAACTCGCCAAGGGCTTGCTGAAGGACGCCGTCCGCATCGAAGTCTCCCCGCAGAGCACGACGGCGGCCGAGATCGTGCAAAGCGTGGTGCTTGCCCGCACCAAGCAGAAGCGCCAAGTGCTGTCCAAGATGCTGGCCGACGAGGCGATGCGCTCGGTCATCGTGTTCTCGCGCACCAAGCATGGCGCCGACCGCGTCACCAAGGACCTTGCCCGCGACGGCTTCGACGCCGCAGTGATCCACGGCAACAAGTCGCAGAACGCGCGTCAGAAGGCGCTCAACGATTTCCGCGACGGCTCGGTGCGTATTTTGGTGGCGACCGATATCGCCGCGCGCGGCATCGACGTCCCAGGCATCAGCCATGTCGTGAATTTCGACTTGCCGGACGAAGCGGAGAGCTATGTCCACCGTATCGGCCGTACCGGCCGCAACGGCAGGGACGGCATCGCGATCACGCTTTGCGATCCATCGGAGAACGGCAAGCTGCGGCAGGTCGAGCGCATCATCCGCATGAAGCTTCCGGTCATTGCCGATCATCTCGGCAGTCCCGACCCGCAGCGCGATCCGAAGGAAAGGACCGAGCGTCATTTCGAGCCGGCCAATGACCGCGAGCACCATGGCAGCCGTCGTGACGGCCGCCGTCCCGGCAGCGGCAACAACGGCAAGAAGCGCTTCGGCGGCAAGCCCGGTGGCGAGCGCCAATTCGCGCCCAAGCCGCAAGGCGAACGTCCTGCGGGCGCCAAGCCGAATGGCGAGCACAAGCCTGACGGCTTCAAGCGCTTCAAGGGCAACAACAAGCGCCGCTTCGGCGGCAAGCGGCCGGCGAACCGGGCCGCTTAAAGTCCCACCGAGGTTTGATTGAAATCGCATAACGGCCGGAAGCACGCTCCGGCCGTTGGTCGGCTCACGGACTTGATTGCTGCTGCATCAGCGCCTTCACCCACACCACGATCCGCTCTGTCAGAAAGCCCGTGGTCTGCGGCGATAGCGCATCGCCTGCAATGACGTGGTTGTCCGGATCGCCCGTATCGTCGACCGGCACCAGTTCGTGCGGACCGCCCCAGCGGCCGGCGACCTCGCGCGTGCGGTCCGGCCGGACCACCTTGTCGGCATCCGAGAAGATGAACAGGGCAGGGATGGTCGCCTTCTCGACCGGCGCGCGATAGGCGAGCTCGGTGAGCGCAGCCATCGGCAAGGCCGCCGCGATCGGATATTTGGTGGTCCAGAATTTTTCGTGCAGCGCATTGCGCGCCGGAAAACTGCGCTCCCTGCCGCCGACGAGCTCGGCAATCTCTCTGCCCCAAGGCAGGGTAAGGACCTCGGCGCCCGACGCCTTGACGCCGAAATTAGGCGAGATGAATGCGATTGCCGCGACGCCGTCGGAAGCACCAGGCTGGGTTGCAGCCCATGTCGCCAGTGAGGCGCCGGTCGAGGTGGCGATAACGATCACCTTCTCGCCGATCGCGCGGCCGATCGCCAATGCCTCCTCATAGTCGTTGATCCAGGCATTCACGCTGCCTTCCGCCATGGCCGCGCCGTCCTGCCCGTGGCCGGTCAGGCGGGTGTAGAAGAGATTGGCCTCGAGCTCCCCGGCGACATCGTCCGGCAGCGGCCGGATCTCGCCCTTGGAAGCCGAAAACCCGTGGATGTAGACGATCGCAAGCTTGGTCTTGGCGTGAACCAACGGGTTCGCCCAGATGATCTCCTTGTCCAATTCGTCACGGATATTGGGCACGGCCGCTTCTTCGCGCGCCAGATAGGCCTGCGGATCGTCGCCGATCGCCGAAGGATCGAAACGGATCGTCGTATCGACCGCCACGCGTGGGCCGAGGTAAAAGCCTGAGAGGAGGATAACGACGAGACCCAGTACCGCAAGCAAGATCCGTCGCCCCATGACCGACTCCAAGCAACAATTCTCAACCTATGGCGGTGCCCACCGAGAGGCAATCTCTCCCGGATCAGCGGATGTCGTGCAAAAGCCTGCGACGGTTTTGCGAAACGACTTGCATAGAAAGGCATAAAGCGCGTTGCCTGAATGCGTTTCAGCGCGAGGCGCTTTACGCCGCTTTGTCCGTTGGACTTTTTTCGCCCGGCGTCTTGCGGTCGAAATACAACGGCCGTCCCCGCCAGCTGGTGGTCAGCCCGATCACCAGTCGGCCTACGGGTCGCGGCAACAGGCCCAGCAGCTTCAGCGGCCAGCTTATGTGATAGGGGAAGGTGACTTCGAAGCCTCCCCTCCGGATGCCGCGCGCCATGCGGCGCGATGCCCGGTGAACAGGCATCAGGCCCGGCATCGGCAGCATGTTCTTCTCGGTCAGCGGCGTGTCGACGAAGCCCGGATTCATCACCTGGATGCGGATGTTCATCTTGTCGAAGTCGTATTTCAGCGATTCCGCCAAGATGTTGATTGCCGCTTTGGTGCCGCCATAGGCGGCGGTGGTCGGCCAGCCGGAATAGGCCGTGACCGACCCGACCAGGACGACATGCCCGCGTCCTCGCGTGCGCATATAGTCGACCGCAGGCACCAGTCCGTTGACGATGCCGAAATAATTGACGGCGAAGGAACGATGAAAATCGCGCACCACGAGATGCTCACCGGGGGTGGCGATGTAGTTGCCGGCGTTGAAGACGGCGAGCACGATCGGCCCCATGTCTTTCTCGATCGCCGCGACAGTGCGTGCCATCCCTTCTTCGTCGGTCACATCGCAGGGAAAGGATTTCACGTGGCCGGCCATCTGCGCGGTCTCGACCAGCAGCGTGTCGGCTGGGTCGCTGGCCAGCGCCGTCACCGCGACGGCATAGCCTTGCCTCGCCAGGTCCTTGGCCAGCGCCCGGCCGAGGCCGCTGCTGCCGCCCGTGATCCAGGCGACACCGTCTTTCGGGTTGGCCCGGTAGAGTGTCATTGGAAGTCCTGCGAATTATCTGGGCTAGTGCTCTAGCGGCGAAGAAATGGGATGAAAAGAGCGCTTTTGGATGACATCGTTGAAATGCTCGGGAGCATTGCAGCGTCCCGAATGCGACTGGACCAGGCAAAATCTTGCCTTGAAACCGCGGCTTCCGGTTTTTAGGGTCTCGCCGCACGCATAAAGGAATCCCCATGCCCCGTAATGTGATCGAAGCGATCGGCAACACCCCCCTGATCCGGCTCAACAAGGCTTCGGACGCAACCGGCTGCGAGATCCTGGGCAAGGCCGAATTCATGAATCCGGGACAATCGGTCAAGGACCGTGCAGGCCTCTTCATCATCAGGGACGCCGAACATCGCGGATTGCTGAGGCCCGGTGGTGTCATCGTCGAAGGGACCGCCGGCAACACCGGCATTGGCCTCACGCTGGTCGCCAAGGCGCTCGGCTACCGGACAGTCATTGTCATCCCCGACACGCAAAGCCAGGAGAAGAAGGACACGATCAAGATCCTGGGAGCCGAGCTGATCGAAGTGCCGGCCGTGCCGTACAAGAACCCGAACAACTATGTGAAGCTTTCGGGGCGGCTCGCCGAGCAGATGGCACGGTCGGAGCCGAACGGCGCGATCTGGGCGAACCAGTTCGACAATGTCGCGAACCGCGACGGCCACATCCGCACGACTGCCGAGGAGATCTGGACCCAAACCGGCGGCAAGGTCGACGGCTTCGTGTCCGCCGTCGGCTCCGGCGGCACGCTCGCCGGCGTTGCGCTCGGGCTCAAGGCCAAGAGCAGGCACGTCAAGCTCGCACTTGCCGATCCGTTGGGTGCTGCGCTCTACAGCTTCTATACCAGCGGTGAGCTGAAAGCCGACGGCAGCTCGATCACCGAAGGCATCGGCCAGGGTCGCATCACCGCCAATCTCGACGGCTTCACGCCGGACTTCTCCTACCAGATACCGGACGAGGAGGCATTGCCGATCATCTTCGATCTGATCCAGGAAGAGGGACTGTGCGTCGGCGGCTCGACGGGCATCAACATCGCCGGCGCCATTCGGCTGGCGCGCGAGCTTGGCCCCGGCCATACCATCGTGACGATCCTCGCCGACTACGGCACGCGCTACCAGTCGAAGCTGTTCAATCCCGAGTTCCTGCGAAGCAAGAACCTGCCGGTCCCTGGCTGGATGGACGAAAAAACCAGCATCCCGGTGCCGTTCGAAAAGGTGGCCTGATGGCGCAGAGAACCGAAGCGCTGTTTCGCGACGACGCCTATCTGAGCACGGCGGAGGCGCAAGTCGTCGCCATCAATGACCGCGGCGGCATCCTTCTCGACCGCACGATCTTCTATGCCACGTCGGGCGGGCAGCCAGGCGATACGGGCATGTTGGTGCGCGCCGACGGCAGCCGAATCGCGATCGCCGCCACCATCACCGGCGAGACCAAGGACGAGATCATCCATGTGCCGGCGCCTGAACAGGCCCTGCCGGCCGTCGGTGAAAAGCTGAAGCTCGCCATCGACTGGCGGCGGCGGCATCTTCTGATGCGTATGCACTCCGCCTGCCATCTGCTCACCGTCGTCTGCCCGTTTCCGATCACCGGGGCAGCGGTCGCCGAGGACGACAGCCGCGTCGATTTCGACATTCCCGACGCCGGCTTCAGCAAGGAGGACGTGACAGTGAGATTGATGGAGCTTGTGCGGGCCAACCATCCCGTCTTCACGCGGCTGATCACCGACGAGGAACTTTCGGCCAATCCCGGGCTTGTCAAATCGAAGAACGTGCGGCCGCCCGTCGGCACCGGCAGGATTCGCCTGGTCTGCATCGGCGAGAATGCCTCAATCGACAGTCAGCCTTGCGGCGGCACCCATGTGAAGAGCACCGGCGAAATCGGCGAGATCCATATCGGCAAGATCGAAAAGAAGGGCCGCGAGAACCGGCGCTTCCGCATCCGCTTCGGGCCGATGCCGGCGAATTGACGAGCAACACCTACCAAAGTCACGAGGAGCGGGCAGGAGAGGAAAAATGGCCGAGGACAGCCCATTCATCGTCGACGCGGATTGGCTCGAGAAGCGGTTGGGAACGCCAGGACTGACCATCATTGACGCGTCCTGGTACCTGCCGGCGCAGAAACGCGACGCCCGCGCCGAGTATGACGACGCCCATATCCCCGGTGCCCGCTTCCTCGATCAGGACGCCGTTTCGGACCCGGATTCCAAGCTGCCGCACACATTGGCGTCGCCCCAATATTTCGCGCAATATGTCGGCTCGATGGGTGTTTCGGCCGACGACACGATCGTCATCTATGATGGTCCAGGCTATTTCTCGGCGCCGCGCGCCTGGTGGATGTTCCGCGTCATGGGCGTTTTCCAGGTCTATATCCTGAATGGCGGCTTCGACCACTGGAAGGCGGAAGGGCGGCCGGTGACGGCGGAGCAGACCCGGATCGCGCCTTGCGTCTTTTATGCCGATTTCGATGCAAGCCGGGTCGTCAGCCTCGACGAAATGCGCCGGATCGTTGGAAGGGGAGAAAGCCAGATCGCCGATGCGCGCTCACCCGGGCGTTTCGCCGGTATCGATCCGGAACCGCGTCCCGGCATCCGTTCCGGCCATATGCCGGGCGCTCGCAATGTTCCGATTGCCGCGCTTGCCGAGAATGGCGAACTCCTGCCCAAGGACCGCTTGCGCAAGGTCATTGAGGAAGCCGGTATCGATCTTACAAAGCCGGTCGTCACCTCGTGCGGATCTGGCATCACCGCGGCGGCGATCACGTTGGCGCTGGAGACGCTTGGCCATACCGACAACAGGCTGTACGACGGCTCATGGACCGAATGGGGTGGGCTGAGCGACACGCCCGTGGTGACGGGCAAGGAATGACGGCGATGGAAAACGGTGGACCGAAGGATATCGATGTCACGGTCACATTCCTCGAAATGCACGCACCGCTGGCCTCATCTCCCCCGCTGCCCTACAACCGGCAGATCGCCTTGCTGAGGACCAAGGACATTCCGCTGCATTTCTACCGCTACCTGATGGATCGCGTCGGGCGCAAATGGCACTGGGTCAATGTGCTTAGACTAAGCGACGAGGAACTGGCCGCCGGCCTGCATCGTGAAGACCGTGACATCAGCGTGCTCTACCTCGACGGCTCTCCCGCCGGCTTCTTCGACCTCAAGCCACATCTGCCCGAGGAAGTGGAACTCGCCTATTTCGGTATGATGGAACATGCGCATGGCCAGGGTATCGGTCGCTGGTTCCTGGGAGCGGCCATCTCGGCCGCGTGGTCGTATGGGCCGAAGCGCATCAGGGTGCAGACCTGCACGCTTGACCACCCGGCGGCGCTGCCGCTTTACCAGAAGCTAGGTTTTACGCCGGTTGCGCAGAAGAAAGAGGTCGTGCATCCGCTGACCTTCGCCGAGCGCTCCGCAAGCGTCATGCGACCGTAGCTAAGGGGAAGCGCGGCGCAGTCGGCTGCCTCGATGCCGCCTACGCAACCGGCGGCGGCTGGCCCGCGAAGGTCGGCAGCGACGTGTCGATGCAAGCCCATCGGGGCGCCTTGATCGTCCGGATCGTCGCTGCGGGCCGTATCATGCTCGGATCATCGCCAGACCTCAGCCGCCCGCGCGCCGCACCCTTCTTCTGCGATCATCATGGCGCGGAGCGCAGTCCATGGCGAGTCCGATAAGTCTAGCATCGTGATTTCGGGTTCGTAATTCGATACTGCGCTTCGAGCGACGCACGAAGCGCTTGGCAGGAATCGGGTGGGAGACGCTGTCGGCTCGGCATAATTTTCGGCCAAGGACACCGGAGAATTTTGCCATGAGCATCCAGTTCAAAGCCCTGCCGACCGAAGTCGTGCGCGCCTTACAGCGGGGAGGGCCCGACGCTTACGGCCACACGCCAGAGCGAAGGATTTCGGATGGCGATGGCGTGCCGTGCCGGCATTGCATGAAGAACGTCGCAACCGGCGATAGCTATCTCATCCTCGCCTACCGGCCGTTCCCGGAGCTTCAGCCTTACGCGGAGACCGGACCGATCTTCCTGCATGCGGACGAATGCCAACGCCCCGCGGAGGCGGATGCACTGCCCGAGATGCTCCAAAGCAGCGACTACATAGTGCGCGGTTATGGCAAGGACGACCGCATCGTCTACGGCAGCGGCGCCGTCGTCCCGACTGGCGATATCGCGGCCCGCGCCGAGACTTTGTTCGAGCGCGACGACATAGCCTACATTCACGTCCGCTCGGCACGGAACAATTGCTACCAGTGCCGCATCGAACGAGCTTGATCGCCGGCAAAAAATGCCCGCCGGTGGTCTGGCGGGTCGTTGGAAGTCTGTGACAGAAGCCTTCGGCCCGAGCCGCCGGCGGGGCCGGTTTTCACCGGAACCGAGGGCGACCGTAGCCGTCAGGTAGCGAAATCTCTCTAGGCAGGTTTCTCGGGTCCCGAATGTGAAGCATTTCACACAAGAGGCACCGGATTCGCTCGCATGGCTAAGCGGCGGCCCGCATGCCCCGCAAACTGTCGTACTCCAGTCGCATAACCGCGCTAGAAGGGCAGTCGTTGATCGATGGCCGACCGCGGATGGACCGGCGGCACATCGCAACATCGAGGAAGCGGGGCTCTGGCTCCGCTTTTTTGTTGCCCGGATTCTTCGCGCAAAGGACCGGACTGGAAACACGATAAAAAACGCCCGCCGGAAGAACCGGCGGGCGCGACAGGAGGAAGCTTTTGTCGAGGGCAATTCCAGGAAAGGTCTTTAGCGGTTCCGTCCGGAATTGCGTGACTGGTTTCAGGCGGCCAGCACCGCCTTCGGTTCGACCATCTCGTAACCGAGCGCTTCGGCGACGGCACGATTGGTGATCTTGCCCTTGTGGACATTGAGGCCGTTGCGCAGGTGATGGTCGTCGACCAGCGCCTTCAGGCCCTTGTCGGCGAGCTGCAGGCCGTGATGCAGGGTGGCGTTGTTCAGCGCGTGTGCCGAGGTGACCGGAACCGCGCCCGGCATGTTGGCGACGCAGTAGTGGATCACGCCGTCGACCTCATAGGTCGGGTCGGCATGGGTCGTGGCGTGCGAGGTCTCGAAGCAGCCGCCCTGGTCGATGGCGACGTCGACGAGCACCGAGCCCTTCTTCATGCCGGAGAGCATTTCGCGGGTGACCAGCTTGGGTGCGGCGGCCCCCGGGATCAGCACGGCGCCGACGACGATGTCAGCCGAAAAGCATTCGTCTTCGAGCGCTTCGACGGTCGAATAGCGGGTATGGACACGGCCGCCAAAAATGTCGTCGAGCTGGCGCAGGCGCGGGATCGAGCGGTCGATGATGGTGACGTCGGCGCCGAGGCCGGCAGCCATCTTCGCAGCATGCAGGCCGACGACGCCGCCGCCGAGCACGGTGACCTTGCCGGGCAGCACGCCGGGAACGCCGCCGAGCAGCACGCCGCGGCCGCCATTGGCCTTCTGCAGCGCGGTCGCGCCGGCCTGGATCGACAGGCGGCCGGCGACTTCCGACATCGGCGCGAGCAGGGGAAGACCGCCGCGGTCGTCGGTGACCGTCTCATAGGCGATCGCCGTGACGCCCGAAGCGAGCAGGCCCTTGGTCTGCTCCGGATCCGGGGCGAGGTGGAGGTAGGTGTAGAGGATCTGGCCGTCGCGCAGCTGCACCCATTCGTTGGGCTGCGGTTCCTTGACCTTGACGATCATGTCCGACTTGGCGAACACGTCGGCGGCCGTCTTGGCGATCGTGGCGCCGGCGGCGCGATAGGCGTTGTCGTCGGCGCCTATGCCGGCGCCGGCGCCGGCCTCGACAAGCACTTCGTGGCCGTGCGCGACATATTCGCGAACCGAGCCGGGCGTCAGACCGACACGGTATTCATGGTTCTTGATTTCCTTGGGGCAGCCGACGCGCATCTTCTTCTCCTGTCCGGCCCTTGAAAGGGCGCTCTCCCTGACATTTCCGGGCATGCCGCCAATCCCAAAACCGCCGCGCAGTTGGGCGACATGCATGAGACGCAGTGAAGCATGAATCGTTCCGTATGTGTTTGCGAATGCACTTGCGGCAGCGTCCGGTCTTCGATAATCGTTGCGCAAAATGCCGGATTATTCGCAGGAATCCCGAAAAATGCCCCTCGATAGGATTGATATCGCCATTCTGGAGACCTTGCAGAAGGATGGCCGGATCCCCAATGCAGCGCTTGCCGAAAAGGTTGGGCTGTCACAGTCGGCCTGCTCCAGGCGCCTGGACAATCTGGAGAAATCCGGAACCATCCGCGGCTATCACGCGCGGCTGTCGAATGCCGCGCTCGGCCATCAGATGACGGCGATCGTGCATATATCGCTATCGGGGCAGTTCGAGAAGACGCTGTCCGATTTCGAAGCGGCGATCAAACGCTGCCCGAACGTGCTTTCCTGCCATCTGATGTCGGGCGAATACGACTATATCCTGCGTATAGCGGCCAAGGACCTTGCCGACTATGAGCGCATCCACAAGGAATGGCTGTCGGCGATGCCGCATGTGACGAAGATCAACTCATCCTTCGCCCTGCGCGAGATCGTCGACAGGACAGCGGTGGGGTTGAGGCCGGAAATGGCTTAGCTGAGGTCAGAGCGTTTCAGCGTTCCACCGCAACCCGAACCGCTCAATCTCTTTGCTTTGCGCAATTGCGGACGGAAACCGCTACACACTTTTCGTGGAACTGCCTTAGGCTCCGGCCGCCTCGGTGACCACCTTGGTCATCGGGATGTCGTGCGGTTGCGGATAGATGGTGGGAATGCGCTGCAATTCGTAGCCGACGCCGATCACCAGCGGCCTGAACGACATGGCGGCGAGCGTACGATCGTAGAAACCGCCGCCATAGCCCAGCCGGTAGTTGCTGGGATCGATGCCGACCACCGGCGAGATCACGATATCGGGCAGCACAGGATCACCCTCGGCCGGGATCGGGATGTTCCAGACGCCCTTCTCCAGCCGGTCGCCCGGCGCGTAGGCGCGGAACACCAAAGGCCGGCCCTTCTCGATGACGACGGGCAGCGCGGTGCGGCCGCCGCGCGCATTGATCGACGCCATAAAGCCGCGCAGGTCCGGCTCGCCACGGAACGGCCAGTAGAGGCTGACCATAAGGCCGGCAACCTTGCCGACCAGCATATCGAGGCCCTCGGCAATCCGCTGTGACATTGCCGCGCGTGCATCTGCGGAAACCGCAAGCCGCGCGCCGATCAGCCGCTCACGCTCCGCCTTGCGCCAGCGCCGGACATCGGTCCAGTCCGACAGCGGCATCTGATAGGCCGGGTCGAGCTCATGCATGAAACAAGGCGGCGAAGCGTATTGGGCCGGGCCGTCGTCATCGCGTTTGTCAGACATGCTCCACTCCTATCGTTCTGCTCCACGCTATACCCGGGGTTCCGGGCCCGACATGCGCGTACACGACACCGGGCGACGACTCCCGGGCACTGACATGGCCCGCCGTGGCGTTGTTGCGGTGCACAAAAATGCTTACATCTAAGCAATCGGGTTGCTTTGGGCGAGGTGGCTGAAAATGGACGAAGCCAAGCATCATGTCGTGATCGTCGGCGCCGGGTTCGGCGGTCTCGAACTTACCCGCGCGCTGGCTGGCGCACCGGTGCGCATCACCATGATCGATAAGCGCAATCACCACTTGTTCCAGCCGCTGCTCTACCAGGTGGCGACCACCGCGCTGGCCACTTCCGAGATCGCCTGGCCGATCCGTCATCTGTTACGCAAGCGCAAGGATGTGACGACGCTTCTGGGTACGGTCATCGGTGTTGACCGCGCAGGCAAACGCGTGCTGCTCGATGACGGGAGCGCAGTCAGCTACGACACGCTGGTGCTCGCCACCGGCGCGCGCCACGCCTATTTCGGCCATGACGAATGGGAGCCATTCGCGCCCGGGCTGAAGACGCTGGAAGATGCCACCACCATCCGGCGCCGCATCCTGCTCGCCTTCGAGCAAGCCGAGCGCGAGACCGATCCCGCCAGGCGCCAGGCATTGCTGACGCTGGTCATCGTTGGCGGCGGACCGACCGGCGTGGAGCTTGCCGGCACCATTGCAGAGCTTGCGCAGGACACGCTGCGCGGCGAATTCCGCAATATCGACACGCGGCAGGCGCGCGTTGTGCTGATCGAAGCCGGTGACCTTGTGCTCGCCAATTTCGCACCGGAGCTCTCGGCCTATGCTCAAAAAGCGCTGAAGCGGCTTGGCGTGACGGTCGAGCTTGGCCGTGCCGTCACGCAGTTGGATGCCGAGGGCGTCGTCTTTGGCGATACCTACCTGCCGGCAAAGACGATTTTATGGGCAGCCGGCGTCGCCGCTTCGCCTGCGGCGGAATGGCTGGGAGCGCCCGCCGACCGGGCGGGCAGGGTGCTGGTCGAGCCCGATCTCACCGTGCCGGGCAGCCCGGAGATATTTGTTATCGGCGATACGGCACATCTGCTGCGACCGGACGGCAAGCCGGTACCGGGCGTGGCGCCGTCCGCCAAGCAGGAGGGCAGGCATGTTGCTGCAACGATCAAAGCGAGGCTCGATGGCGACGCAACGCCACGCCCTTTCCGCTACAAGCATGCTGGCGACCTGGCGACGATCGGCAAACGCGCGGCCGCCATCGATTTCGGCTGGATCAAGCTCACCGGCTGGCTCGCATGGTGGCTCTGGGGGATAGCGCACATTTATTTCCTGATCGATTTCCGCAATCGGCTCGCAGTGTCGCTCAGCTGGCTATGGATATATTTTACCGGACAGCGCAGCGCGCGCCTGATCACTCAGGGTGACGACGACAAGAGCTGATTGCTTTTCATCGACGCGTCACCTTGTCGTGATCAACAGACATCCAACAGACATGGACTCGAAATGCCTTCGGCGGCATGTTCCGATTGAGGGGCAGGGCATGTCGCGTTGTCTAAGAGGAGGAAAACAATGTCACTTTTGCCCGTCTCTCGCCGCGAATTCCTGGCCGGAGCCGCCGCCAGCGGAGCGCTGATCATGCTGCATCCGTTCTCCGTCCGGGCCGCAGCCAATCAGGCGCATCTGAGGATCATGGAGACGACCGACATCCATGTAAATTTGCTGCCTTATGATTATTACGCCGACAAAGCGAACGACACGATGGGCCTGTCGCGCACGGCCTCGCTGATCGACGGGGTGCGCAAGCAAGCCACCAATGCGATGCTGATCGACAACGGCGACCTGTTGCAGGGCAATCCGATGGGCGACTACATCGCCTATGAAAAGGGCATGAAGGACGGCGACCTGCATCCGATCATGAAGGGCATGAACCTGCTCGGCTATGAATGCTCGACGCTCGGCAACCACGAATTCAACTACGGCCTGTCCTTCATGGACAAGGTGTTGGCCGGCGCCAATTTCCCCTTCGTGTGCGCCAACCTGATCCGGGGCACGACGCTCGCCACGAACCCGCGCGACGACAAGCTCTACCTCAAGCCCTATGTCATCCTCGACAAGAAGATCAAGGACGGTTCCGGCGCCGAGCAACCGATCAAGATCGGGGTCATCGGTTTCGTGCCGCCGCAGATCATGGTCTGGGACCTGAAAAACCTGGAAGGCAACGTCCAGACCCGCGACATTGTCCAGGCGGCCAAGGCCTGGGTACCGCAAATCCGCGAGGAGGGCGCCGACATCGTCATTGCGCTTTCGCATTCCGGCATCGATATCAAGCAGGGCGAAATGATGGAGAACGCCTCCTTCTTCGTCGCCGGCGTCGAAGGCATCGACGCGGTCTTCACCGGGCACCAGCATCTCGTCTTCCCCGGCAAGAAGGATTTCCAGGCGCTGGAAGGCGTCGACACCGAAAAAGGCACTCTGCAGGGCAAGCCGGCGGTGATGGGCGGCTTCTGGGGCTCGCATATGGGCCTGATCGACCTGCTTCTTGAGCGCGACGGCTCGAAATGGCGCGTCGTCTCGGCCACCTCCGAGGCGCGGCCGATCTATGAGCGGGTCGACAGCAAGAACAAGGCTACGGTCGGCGACGACAAGCGCATCATCGCGGCGCTCGAGCAGGATCACGAGGCGACGCTCGCCTATGTCCGCCGCCCCGTCGGCAAGACGTCCGCGCCGCTCTATTCCTATTTCGCTTTGGTCGCCGACGATCCATCGGTGCAGATCGTCAATCAGGCGCAGAGCTGGTATCTCAAGGATATTTTGAAGAGCACAGAGTGGAAGGACGTGCCGCTCCTCTCTGCGGCGGCACCGTTCAAGGCAGGCGGCCGCAACGGCGCCGACTACTATACCGACGTCCCTGTCGGCGATATCGCCATCAAGAACGTCGCCGATCTCTATCTTTATCCGAACACCGTGCGCGCGGTCGAAATCACCGGCTCGCAAGTCAAGGAATGGCTGGAGATGTCGGCCGGCATCTTCAACAGGATCGAGCCCGGGAAGGCGGATCAGCCGCTGATCAACACCGATTTCCCCTCCTACAATTTCGACGTCATCGATGGCATCACCTACAAGATCGACCTGTCGCAGCCGCCGAAATACGATACCAAGGGCGCCGTCGCCAATGCCGACTCCAGCCGCATCGTCGATCTTAGATTCGCCGGCAAGCCGCTCGATCCGGCAGCGAAATTCGTGGTTGCCACCAACAACTACCGCGCTGGCGGCGGCGGCAATTTCCCCGATATCAATGCTTCGAAGATCATCTACGAGGCGCCGGACACGAACCGCGACGTGATCGTGCGCTACGTCATCAGCGAGGGCACGATCAATCCGTCGGCGGACGACAACTGGTCGTTCGCGCCGCTGCCTGGAACCAGCGTTGTCTTCGAGACCGGACCCAGGGCCAAGGATTTCATCGGTCAGGTGAAGTCGCTGAAGATCGAGCCGGCGGGCGAGGGTGAGGCGGGGTTTGCCAAATACCGCATTGCCCTTTGATGTTGCGCGGCCGGGCCGGCCTGATTTGGCTAAGGCGAAGGGGTGGTCGCGGGCGTGGTGAGCGGCCCGGGGAAGGCCGGCTGGATCGACGTGCCGAGCGGATCGCTGGGCACGGTCAGCGGCGCCATTCCTCTCGGGTGGCGAATCTCCTGGATGGTCGATGTCGGCGTGTTGTTGACAAGGTCGCTGGCCCCCGGTGTCAGCGTCGGGGCAGTCAGCGCGCCCAGCGGGTCATTGGTGACCGTGGGCAAGGATACTTTTGCGTCAGCCGCACTTGCCGAGATCACGGCAAGCAGCAGCACGGCGACGGTTACGGTGCGGTTCAAGGAAGCCTCCTGTTGCGAACGACGCTCGGCGCTCGCCCGAGGATGCAGTGACGGCGCCGGACAGCCGGGAAAATGCCGGATGTCCGATCGCGGTTGCATCACGTTCGCATGAGACATTTGTGCTCGCACCGCAGCTCTCCAGGTAGGCCTGGCTGGGTCCCATGACGCCGGAAAGGTGCGTCGATTACAAAGCGGTGAATTGGAACGATTGCCGTGAAGGCGCTCTGGTTCGGTTTGAGGACATACGCTAGCTTTAGCCATGCGTTATGTGATCGTTATCGTCGCCATCACGTTCTTCCTGATCTGGGACGGCCTCTACAACCAGGGCCAATATCTCGACGCGACCGTCAGGGAGATGTCGCGCATCGTGCGTTACGTCACTGGCGCTGCCTGAGGCCCCGACGCTGCCGCTCGAACAGCGGGCGCGACATCGTTGCCGGTTGACGCGACGGCCTTGCTCCCACAAAACGCGTTCATCCGTCGATCAAGGAGGCTGGGTTTGATCCGGCACATCGTTTTCTTCAGCGTGCGGCGCAAGGAGGATGTGGAGGCCGTCCGGTCAGGTCTTCAGGAACTGGGCAAGATTCCACATTCGAAACACTTCGAGGTGACGCTCAATACCAAGGTCGATCTGTTCTCAAACGCGATCGACGTGGTCGTCTATGCCGAATTCGAGGACGAGGCAGCGCTCGCGGCCTACAGGGCGCATCCGATCTATGCGGAGACGACCGGCAGGGTTAAACCGTTGCGCGAGCTGCGTTATTCGGCCGACGTCGTGGCCGCCGCCTGAGCCGCGACGTCCGCTCGCCTTGGACGCCAGGCCTTGAACCGATTTCCGCAATGGGGCACACCGCGCCGGCATGACGAAAACTTCGCCCCATCCGCTCGACCATCTCGTTCTGCCCACGCAGAGCCTCGACATTGCAAGGCAGCGCCTCTCGTCGCTCGGCTTCTTCGTCGCGCCGACCGGCGTCCATCCTTTCGGGACCGTGAACGCTTGTGTCTTCTTCGCCGACGGCACCTATCTGGAACCGCTGGCCGTCGGCGATGACAGAACGGCCGATCGGGCGATGGGCGAGGGCAACGTCTTCGTCGCGCGCGACCGCCTTTACCGCAGCAGGCTTGGCGACGAGGGCTTCTCCGCGGTCGTCTTCGGGACCGCCGATGCAGATGCCGACCACGCGCGCTATGTCGAAGCGGGGCTGTCGGCAGGCAACATGTTGAGCTTTTCGCGCGCCTTCACCGACACCACGGGCAAAAGCGACACGGCATCGTTCAAACTGGCATTCGCGGCCGATAGAAAAGCACCGGACGCATTCCTGTTCGCCTGCCAGCGCATCAACGCGCCGCAGATCGACCGCACCGCACTGCAGGCACATGCCAATGGCGTGACCGGCATCGTCGAGATCGTGGCGGTGAGCGACGAGCCTTCGAGCCAGAGGGGACTGATATCGATCGCTGCCGGCCAGGGCGCGAGCGACGGCGACAGGACTGACCTGCCAAACGCGACCCTGGCCGTTCTGACGCCCGACGCTTTTGTCGCACGGTTCGGTGCTTCGGCAGGGCAGCCTTCGGACCTGCGTTTTGCGGCCGTCATCTTTGCGATACACAGCGTCGCCGCAGCCACCCAGCTACTTGCGGCCAACGCCATAGAGCACGACATGAGCGGCGACGATGTCGTCGTGCCGTCGGCACCCGGTCAGGGCGCAGCCTTCATCTTTCGGGAGATCCCATGAGCGAGCCCCTTGCGCCCAATGCCGCGGTAAGCGTCGGCAAGGTCGTTTTCGCCAACAATGCGCCCCTGTCGCTGATCGCAGGCCCCTGTCAACTCGAGTCGCGCCAGCATGCCTTCGACATGGCCGGCGCGCTGAAGGAACTGACCATCAGGCTCGGCATCGGGCTGGTGTACAAGACGAGCTACGACAAGGCCAACCGCACCTCGCTCGGCGGCGCGCGCGGTGCCGGGCTCGAGGCGGCGATGCCGATCTTCGACGCTCTGCGCAAGGAGTTCGGACTGCCGGTGCTGACCGACGTCCACACCGAGGAGCAATGCGCATTGGTCGCGCCTCATGTGGATGTGCTGCAGATACCGGCCTTTCTCAGCCGGCAGACGGATCTGCTGATTGCGGCGGCGCGCACCGGCAAGGTGGTGAACGTCAAGAAGGGTCAGTTCCTGGCGCCATGGGACATGAAGAATGTCGTCGCCAAGGTCACCGGTTCCGGCAACGCCAACGTGCTGGTCACCGAGCGCGGCGCCTCCTTCGGCTACAACACACTGGTGTCGGACATGCGAGCGCTGCCGATCATGGCCGAGATCGGCGCGCCGGTGATCTTCGACGCCACCCATTCCGTGCAGCAGCCGGGCGGGCAGGACGGCTCGACCGGTGGCGAACGACGCTTCGTCGAGACCCTCGCGCGCGCCGCCGTGGCGATCGGCGTTGCCGGCGTGTTCATCGAAACCCACCAGGATCCGGACAACGCCCCCTCCGACGGCCCCAACATGGTGCCCTTGAAGAATCTTCCCACATTGCTGGAAAGGCTGATGGCGTTCGATCGGATCGCCAAGAGGCCGTAGCAGGGCAGCCGAAAATCTGGAACCTTCGCCCGCTCCCCTCATTGTCCACAACGGACAAGCAAATGAGAGGAGCACAACAATGACCACTCCGTCTGGCCACACCGAAGCCATTGCCGCCTCGCGCGTCATCGGCACCTCGGTCTACAACACCGCCGGCGACAGCATCGGCAGCATCGAGGACGTGATGCTCGACAAGATGTCGAACGGGATCATGTTCGCGGTCATCGGCTTCGGCGGCTTCCTCGGCATGGGCGAGAAGTATCACGCCATTCCGTGGGCAAGCCTCGACTATGATGAAAACATGGGCGGCTACGTCGTGCCTTTCACGAAGGAACAGCTCAAGGCGGCACCGGCCTACTCGATCGAGGAATTGACCGGCGCCGATGGTGAAGCGGCCCGCGATGCATCCTTCGAATACTACCACGTGAAGCCTTACTGGCACTGATCGGCCTGAGCGGCTGCTTCCAGAATCGAGAAGGCCCCCGGGTCCGGGGGCCTTCGAGCGTTGAGGAACCTATTCAGCGGTCCGAAGGGTGGATAGCTCCGTGGAGTTCTGCTGAGGCTTCTGGGTGTCGCAGGACGTTAGGAATGCCGCCGCGATCAGGAACAAACTCACGATACCGCTCAACTGGGACATGGCGAAACTCCTCGTGTTTCGCCCCGCGCAAACACGACCATAAATCAGAAGGGTGAGTCGTGCGCATGACTAATGATGACAAAGATTTGCGCTTCGTGAATCTTGTCACCGGCAATTATTGCGGACCGCCCAATTGCCTTTTGCCGGGCTTTGGCTAAGAGGGGCGCGACGCTTCAATCGATCAATCAGGGACATCGCAATGACCGCCATCATCGACATTGTCGGGCGTGAAATCCTGGACAGCCGTGGAAATCCGACCGTCGAGGTCGACGTGGTGCTGGAAGACGGCTCGATGGGCCGCGCCGCCGTTCCGTCGGGCGCCTCGACCGGCGCGCATGAGGCGGTCGAGCTGCGCGACGGCGGGCCGCGCTATCTCGGCAAGGGAGTCCAGGGCGCCGTCGAGGCCGTGAACGGCGAGTTATTCGAGGCGATCGGCGGCATGGAAGCCGAGAACCAGATCCATATCGACCAGACGATGATCGAGCTCGACGGCACTCCGAACAAGAGCCGGCTCGGCGCCAACGCCATCCTCGGCGTGTCGCTGGCGGTGGCCAAGGCCGCCGCCGAGGCCGCCGGGCTGCCGCTCTACCGCTATGTCGGCGGCGCCAAGGCGCACATCCTGCCGGTGCCGATGATGAACATCATCAATGGCGGCGCTCATGCCGACAACCCGATCGACTTTCAGGAATTCATGATCCTGCCGGTCGGCGCGCCGACGCTGCGCGACGGCGTGCGTTGGGGCTCTGAAATCTTCCATACGCTGAGGAAGAAGCTGAAGGATGCCGGCCACAACACCAATGTCGGCGACGAGGGCGGTTTCGCCCCCAACCTGAAGAGCGCGCCGTCGGCCCTCGATTTCATCATGGAATCGATCGAGAAGGCCGGCTTCAAGCCGGGCGAGGACGTGGCGCTCGGCCTCGACTGCGCGGCGACCGAGTTCTTCAAGGACGGCAACTACGTCTATGAGGGCGAGAAGAAGACCCGCGATCCGAAGGCGCAGGCCAAATACCTCGCCAAGCTCGCTTCCGATTATCCGATCGTCACCATCGAGGACGGCCTTGCCGAGGACGATTGGGAGGGCTGGAAATACCTGACCGATCTGATCGGCAAGAAGACCCAATTGGTCGGCGACGATCTGTTTGTCACCAACACGGCGCGACTGCGCGACGGTATCCGCATGGGCGTCGCCAACTCGATCCTGGTCAAGGTCAACCAGATCGGCTCGCTCACCGAAACGCTCGACGCGGTCGAGACCGCGCACAAGGCCGGCTACACCGCCGTCATGTCGCACCGCTCGGGCGAGACCGAGGATTCGACCATTGCCGACCTCGCAGTCGCCACCAACTGCGGGCAGATCAAGACCGGCTCGCTGTCGCGCTCAGACCGCATGGCCAAGTACAACCAACTCATCCGGATCGAGGAAGAGCTCGGCCGGCAGGCGCGCTACGCCGGCAAGTCGGTGGTCAAGGGCTGATCCGGACAAACTGTCTTGGTTGTTGAAAGAGGCGGAGAGGCGGGTTTCCCCGCCTCTTTTTGTTTCGGCAAGTCTCAGTCCAGCCAACCGTAACCGTCCATTAAGCACAATCGGGCGAAAAAAGACTCGAACAGCCGCTTGCGCTCGCGGCCGAAAGGGTTCGGGTCATGTGGACACGTCAGCACAAGCAGAGAAACACCGGCAAGCTGATCGTTCCGTCGCTCTGCGTGCTGTTTCTCGCCTATTTCGGCTTCCATGCCTATCACGGTGAGTTCGGCATCTACTCCAAATATCGGCTGCAGGCCCAGGCGGCCGAACTCCAGACTCAGCTCGACGCGGTCAAGGCGCGCCGGATCGACTTCGAACGTCGTGTCCAGCTCATGCATGAAGGCACGCTGGAAAAGGACATGCTTGACGAGCAGGCCCGAAAGGCGCTCAATCTGTCCCATCCGGACGAAATCACCATCATGCTGCCGGCTTCGGCAAAATAACCGAATTTCGGTTAATCAAACTTATTTGCAATGATTCTAATCGCTTAGGATGCATGTCAGCCATGCATTTTTCAGCATGGCGCATTGCATTCTTGCGTGTTAGCCTCGCTCAAATCGGTGGGGAGACGGGTCGCTCTCCCTTGAATGTCCGCGAAGAGACGCCAACAGGGAGTGATGTATGGCCACCGCCGCCAGAAAAGCGCCTGCCAAGTCCAAATCCAGATCCGACGGCAAATCGTCGGCCCTTTCCACCCCCAAGCCAGCCGACTTCACCAAAGAAGAAGAGCTCTCCGCCTACCGGCACATGCTGCTCATTCGCCGCTTCGAGGAGAAGGCGGGCCAGCTTTACGGCATGGGCTTTATCGGCGGCTTCTGCCACCTCTATATCGGCCAGGAGGCCGTCGTTACCGGCATGAAGATGGCGCTGATCGAGGGCGACCAGATGATCACCGCCTATCGCGACCATGGCCACATGCTGGCGATGGATCTGTCGCCGCGCGGCGTGATGGCCGAGCTCACCGGGCGCCGTGGCGGCCTGTCGAAAGGCAAGGGCGGCTCCATGCACATGTTCTCCAAGGAGAAGCATTTCTATGGCGGCCACGGCATCGTCGGCGCGCAGGTGTCGCTGGGCACAGGCCTGGCCTTCGCCAACCGCTACCGCGACAACAAGAATGTCTCGCTGACCTATTTCGGCGACGGCGCCGCCAACCAGGGCCAGGTCTATGAAAGCTTCAACATGGCCTCGCTGTGGAAGCTGCCGGTAATCTACATCATCGAGAACAATCGCTACGCCATGGGCACATCGGTGTCGCGCTCATCCGCCGAGACCGACTTCTCCAACCGCGGCGCTTCCTTCAAGATTCCCGGCATCCAGGTCGACGGCATGGACGTTCGCGCGGTCAAGGCAGCCGGCGACGTCGCCGCCGAATGGTGCCGCGGCGGCAACGGCCCGCTGATCCTCGAGATGCAGACCTATCGCTATCGCGGGCATTCGATGTCCGACCCGGCGAAGTATCGCTCCAAGGAAGAAGTGCAGAAGATGCGCTCGGAGCACGACCCGATCGAACAGGTCAAGGCGCGCCTGATAGATAAGAAGTGGGCGAGCGAAGACGATCTCAAGGCCGTCGACAAGGAGGTCCGCGACATCGTCGCCGACGCCGCCGAATTTGCCCAGCACGACGCCGAGCCGGATCCGTCCGAGCTCTGGACCGACATCGTACTCTAAGGAGGGCACGGACATGCCGATCGAAATTCTCATGCCCGCTCTCTCGCCGACGATGGAAGAGGGCAATCTTTCCAAGTGGTTGAAGAACGAAGGCGACAAGGTCGTCGCCGGCGACGTCATCGCCGAGATCGAGACCGACAAGGCGACGATGGAAGTCGAAGCCGTCGATGAAGGCACGCTCGCCAAGATCGTTGTTCCGGCCGGCACCGAAGGCGTCAAGGTCAACGCGTTGATCGCCGTGCTTGCGGTCGACGGTGAAGACGTCGACAAGGCCGGCGAAGGCATCGGCGAAGAAGAGCCCAAGGCTGAAGCGGCCGCGCCGGCACCGGCGCCCGCCGCGGCCAAAAGCGAGGCGGCTGCGCCTGTCGCCGCCGCGCCGAAGGCGGAAGTCGCGGCCGATCCGGACATCCCTGCCGGCACCGAAATGGTCTCGACCACGGTGCGCGAGGCGCTGCGTGACGCGATGGCCGAGGAAATGCGCCGCGACGGCGACGTCTTCGTCATGGGCGAGGAAGTTGCCGAATACCAAGGCGCCTACAAGATCACACAAGGCCTGCTGCAGGAATTCGGCCCGCGCCGCGTCGTCGACACCCCGATCACCGAGCACGGCTTTGCCGGCGTCGGCGTCGGCGCAGCCATGGCAGGCCTGAAGCCGATCGTCGAGTTCATGACCTTCAACTTCGCCATGCAGGCGATCGACCAGATCATCAATTCGGCCGCCAAGACGCTCTATATGTCCGGCGGCCAGATGGGCGCACCGATCGTCTTCCGCGGCCCGAACGGTGCGGCCGCCCGCGTCGCCGCCCAGCACTCGCAGTGCTACGCCGCCTGGTACAGCCACATCCCCGGGCTGAAGGTGGTGATGCCCTACACGGCAGCCGACGCCAAGGGCTTGCTCAAAGCCGCGATCCGCGATCCGAACCCGGTCATCTTCCTCGAGAACGAAATCCTCTACGGCCAGTCCTTCGACGTGCCGAAGCTCGACGATTTCGTGCTGCCGATCGGCAAGGCGCGCATCCACAAGCAGGGCAAGGACGTCACCATCGTCTCCTTCGGCATCGGCATGACCTATGCGGTCAAGGCCGAGGCCGAACTGCGCGGCATGGGCATTGATGCCGAAATCATCGATTTGAGAACCGTCCGTCCGCTCGACTTCGATACCATCATCGCTTCAGTCAAGAAGACCAACCGGCTGGTCGTGGTGGAGGAAGGCTTCCCGCAGAGCTCGGTCGGTGATCACATCGCCAGCCAGGTGTCGCAGCGCGCCTTCGACTTCCTCGATGCGCCGGTCATCACCATCGCCGGCAAGGACGTGCCGATGCCTTACGCGGCGAATCTCGAGAAGCTGGCGCTGCCCAATGTCGGCGAGGTCGTCGAGGCGGTCAAAGCCGTCACCTATCGCTGAGCCGGTCGGGAGGACAACATGCCAATCAACATCACCATGCCGGCTCTCTCGCCCACCATGGAAGAGGGCAATCTCGCCAAGTGGCTGGTCAAGGAAGGCGATCATGTTGCGCCCGGCGACGTGATCGCCGAAATCGAGACCGACAAGGCGACGATGGAGGTCGAAGCCGTCGATGAGGGCACAGTCGCCAAGCTCGTCGTTCCGGCAGGCACCGAAGGCGTCAAGGTCAATGCGGTGATCGCCATCCTGGCCGGCGAAGGCGAGGACGCCGGTGCTGCCGCAAAGAGCGATGGCGGGGCGGCGCCCAAGGCGGAGGCTCCGAAAGCGGACCCTGCGAAGGCCGAGGCGCCCAAGGAAGCGCCGAAGCCGGCACCCGCGCCGGCGAAGGCCGAGCCTGCACCGGTCGCCAACGGCCACGCCGGCGGCGAGCGCGTGTTCGCCTCGCCGCTCGCCCGCCGCATCGCCAAGGATGCCGGTGTCGACGTGAAGGGGCTTAGTGGCTCCGGTCCGCATGGCCGCGTGGTGAAGGCCGATGTCGAGGCGGCGATCGCTTCCGGCGGCGCCAAGGCTGCGCCTGCCGCCAAGGCTCCTGCCGGTGCGCCCGCAGGCGCTCCTGCCCCCGCGCCGAAGCCGATGTCGGACGATCAGGTGCTGAAGCTGTTCGCGGAAGGCTCTTACGAACTCGTTCCGCACGACAATATGCGCAAGACCATTGCGCGCCGCCTGGTCGAGGCCAAGAGCACCATTCCGCATTTCTATCTGACGCTCGACTGCGAGCTCGATGCGCTGCTCGCGCTGCGCACGCAACTCAACGCCGCGGCCCCAATGCGGAAAACCGAGAAGGGCGAGGTCCCGGCCTACAAGCTCTCGGTCAACGACATGGTGATCAAGGCGATGGCGATGGCGCTGATGGCGGTGCCGGACGCCAACGCCTCCTGGACCGAAAACGCCATGGTCAAGCACAAGCACGCCGATGTCGGCGTCGCCGTGTCGATACCCGGCGGCCTGATCACGCCGATCATCCGCCATGCCGACGAAAAGACGCTGTCCGTCATCTCCAACGAGATGAAGGATCTGGCAAGCCGCGCACGCGGCCGCAAACTGAAGCCCGAGGAGTACCAGGGCGGCACCACGGCCGTGTCCAATCTCGGCATGTTCGGCGTCAAGGATTTTGCCGCCGTTATCAACCCGCCGCACGCCACGATCCTTGCGGTCGGCGCCGGCGAGGAGCGCGCCATCGTGAAGAAAGGCGAGATCAAGATCGCCACCATGATGTCGGTGACGCTGTCGACCGATCACCGCGCCGTCGACGGCGCGCTCGGTGCGGAGCTGCTCGGCGCCTTCAAGCGCATGATCGAAAACCCGATGGGCATGCTGGTGTAAGGAAGGGAAAAAGGCGGTGCGGAATTTCTTCACCAGCCTTTTCGCCTTCATTCTTTCCGGTCTGGCCGGCGTACTTGTCGTTCAAGAGCTGGCGGTCATCACCGGCGCGACAGAGGAATGCATTCTGGTCTTCGCGGCCACGGTGATGATCGTCGTTGTGGTCACGGTCGCCTTCTTCCTCGTTCAATTCCGAGGCAAGCCGGTGCGGGCGCTCGATGGGATGCTGTGGCTGCTGCTTGCGCTTTTCTGTCTCGGGCTGCTGGCGCTGGTGGGCTGGACGTTTTCGGTGCCGGCCGAGAGCCGGGCGACCGCAGATGACCTTTCGATCGTTGCCGGGGTGATCCTGCCGGGCGTAGCGGCGATCATCGTGCAATGGCTGTTCGTGCGCTGGCGGCTCAAGCGCTCGGCGGCGGGGTTCGGCAGGGGTGGGGCAAGCGCATGAAGACTATTCTCTGTTACGGCGACTCGCTGACCTGGGGCTACGACGCTGCCAACCTCGGGCGCCATGCGCTGGGGGACCGCTGGCCCAGCGTGCTCAAGACGGCGCTGGGCGACGGCATCGAGGTCATCGCCGAAGGGCTGAACGGCCGCACCACCGCCTTTGACGATCACCTCGCCGGTGCCGACCGCAACGGCGCGAGAACGCTGCCGACGATCCTTACGACGCACGCGCCGCTCGACCTGATCATCATCATGCTGGGCGCCAACGACATGAAGCCGTGGATCCACGGCAATCCCGTAGCCGCAAAGCAGGGCATGCAGCGCCTGATCGATATCGTGCGCGGCCACGACTATCCGTTCGACTGGCCGGCTCCGCAGATTCTCATTGTCGCGCCGCCCGCGGTGACGCGCACCGAGAATGCCGAATTCAAGGAAATGTTCGCCGGCGGCGATGACGCCTCGAAGCGGCTGGCGCCGCAGTACTCTTCGCTTGCCGACGAGGCCGGCTGCGGCTTCTTCGACGCCGGCACCGTGGCGACGACCACGCCGCTCGACGGTGTCCATCTCGATGAGGAAAACACGCGGCGGATCGGCCAAGCGCTGGCCCCCCTCGTGCGTGTGATGCTTTCATTCTAACCCCAAGAAAAATCAGGGAGAAACCCGTGGCTGAGAACTACGACGTCATCATCATCGGCTCAGGCCCCGGCGGCTATGTCACCGCGGTGCGTTCCGCCCAGCTCGGCTTCAAGACGGCGATCGTCGAGCGCGAGCATCTCGGCGGTATCTGCCTCAACTGGGGTTGCATCCCGACCAAGGCGCTTCTGCGCTCGGCGGAGATCATGCATTATTCGGACCATCTCAAGGATTACGGCCTGAAGCTCGACGGCAAGGTCAGCCCCGACACCGCTGCCGTCGTCGACCGCTCGCGAAAGGTTTCGCTCAGGCTGAATGGCGGCGTCGCCTTCCTGATGAAGAAGAACAAGGTCGACGTCATTTGGGGTGAGGCGAAACTCTCAAAGCCGGGTGAGATCGTCGTCTCCAAGACCGCCAAGAAGCCGATGGAGCCGCAGCCGCCGGTGCCGAAAGGCGTCAAGGTCGAGGGAACCTATACCGCCAAACACATTATCCTGGCGACCGGCGCCAGGCCGCGTGCGCTGCCGGGCATCGAGCCGGACGGCAAGCTGATCTGGACCTATTTCGAGGCAATGGTGCCGAAGGAGATGCCGAAGTCGCTGCTGGTGATGGGCTCGGGCGCCATCGGCATCGAGTTCGCTTCCTTCTACCGCACCATGGGCGCCGAGGTGACGGTTGTAGAGCTGCTGCCGGCGGTGATGCCGGTCGAGGATGCCGAGGTCTCGAAATTCGCGCAGAAACAGTTCGAGAAGCAAGGCATGAAGATCCTGCTCGAGGCCAAGGTGACCAAGGTCGAGAAATCTGCCAACTCGGTCACCGCGCATGTCGAGATGAAGGACGGCAAGGTCGAGAAGATCACCGCCGACCGCATGATCTCGGCCGTCGGCGTGCAAGGCAATATCGAGGGCCTCGGCCTCGAGGCGCTTGGCGTCAAGACGGATCGCGGCTGTGTCGCGGTCGACGGCTACGGCAGGACGAACGTGCCCGGCATCTATGCCATCGGCGATGTGGCCGGGCCGCCGATGCTCGCCCACAAGGCCGAGCACGAGGGCGTGATCTGCGTCGAGAAGATCGCCAATATCCCGGGCGTGCACGCCATCGACAAGCTGAAGATCCCGGGCTGCACCTATTGCAGCCCGCAGGTCGCCTCGGTCGGCCTGACCGAAGCCAAGGCCAAGGCCGAGGGCAAGGACATCCGCGTCGGTCGCTTCCAGTTCGGCGCCAACGGCAAAGCCATCGCGCTCGGCGAGGACCAGGGCTTCATCAAGACCATCTTCGACAAGAAGACCGGGCAGCTGCTGGGCGCGCATATGATCGGCGCCGAGGTGACCGAGCTCATCCAGGGTTTCGTCGTGGCGATGAACTTGGAGACCACAGAGGAAGAGCTGATGCACACGATCTTCCCGCATCCGACCCTGTCGGAGATGATGAAGGAAAGCGTGCTCGACGCCTATGGCCGCGCTTTGAACGCATGATAGACTGCTTGCGCGAGACTCAGACGCGGCAGCCGGAGGATTCTGAGGGCAAAGCAGTTCGTATCCGGATGCATTTTCACCTGATCAAGGAGGAATTGGCATATGGACGTGAATGGCGTGGGCTGGATAGCAGCCATCATCATTGGAGGCTTGGCCGGATGGCTCGCCGAAATGGTCATGAAGAGCAACACCGGCATCCTCATGAACATCATTTTGGGTATCGTCGGCGCGATCGTTCTCAATGCGATCTTACAGGCTCTCAACATCCAGTCCTTCGGCGCCGGCTGGTTCGCGTATTTGATCACCGGTTTCATCGGCGCCTGCCTGCTGATCTTTGTCGGCCGGCTGGTACGGCGCTGAGCCCCAGCGAAGTCCGTTATGCGAAAATGGCCGTGGCGGCATGCGCCGGCGTGGCCTTTTTCTTTATTCCGAAAAGTCCTAGATGACGCAGACAGGCGGCCGCGATGCGGGCGGCCGCGAAGGGTTCGAAATGGTCACTGTTCTCGACACGATCGCCAATGCGCCGCGCCCGCGGCATCCCGAAAAGGCGCACAGGCCGGACCAGGAAGTGCTGCGCAAGCCGGACTGGATCCGCGTCAAGGCGCCGGTTTCGAAGGGTTACGCCGAGACGCGCGAGATCGTGAAGTCGCACAAGCTGGTGACGGTGTGCGAGGAGGCCGGATGCCCGAACATCGGTGAATGCTGGGACAAGAAGCACGCCACCTTCATGATCATGGGCGAGATCTGCACGCGCGCCTGCGCCTTCTGCAATGTCGCCACCGGCATCCCGACCGCCCTTGAGGCGGATGAGCCGGCGCGTGTCGCCCATGCGGTCAAGCAGATGGGCCTCAGCCACGTCGTCATCACCTCTGTCGACCGCGACGACCTCGACGACGGCGGCGCGCAGCATTTCGCCGACGTCATCCACGCCATCCGCGCCGCCGCGCCTTCAACGACGATCGAGATCCTGACGCCCGACTTTCTCCGCAAGGACGGCGCGCTTGAGATCGTCGTTGCCGCCAAGCCCGACGTCTTCAACCACAATCTGGAAACCGTGCCGTCGAATTACCTGACGGTGCGGCCGGGCGCCCGCTACTTCCACTCGATCCGGCTGCTGCAGCGCGTGAAAGAACTCGATTCGTCGATCTTCACCAAGTCCGGCATCATGGTCGGCCTCGGCGAGGAGCGGAACGAAGTGCTGCAGCTCATGGATGACCTGCGTTCGGCAAATGTCGACTTCATGACCATCGGCCAATACCTGCAGCCTTCGAAGAAGCACCATCCGGTGATCCGCTTCATCACGCCGGACGAGTTCAAGTCCTTTGAGACGATCGGCAAGACGAAGGGCTTCCTGCTGGTCGCTTCGAGCCCGCTGACGCGCTCCTCGCATCATGCCGGCGAGGATTTCGCCAGGCTGCGCGCGGCGCGCGAGGCGCAGCTCAAGAAGGCCAGCTGACGCTTTCATGCCGAAATTCGAAGCCACCCGCCGCGTCGCCTACACGCCGGAACAGATGTTTGCGCTGGTGGCGGATATCGAGACCTATCCGCAATTCCTGCCGCTCTGCGAGGCGCTGACGGTGCGCTCGCGCAAGGAGCGCGACGGCCGCACCATCCTCGTCGCCGACATGAGCATCGGCTACAAGGCGATCCGCGAGACCTTTACGACGCAGGTGCTGCTCAAGCCCGACGATAACGCCATCGACGTCAAATACATCGACGGCCCGTTCAAATATCTCAGCAACATCTGGCGCTTCGATCCGGCCGATGGCGGCTGCGAAGTGCATTTCTTCATCGACTACGAATTCAAGAGCCGCATTCTCGGCGCGCTGATGGGCACGATGTTCGATCGCGCCTTCCGCATGTTTTCCGAAGCATTCGAGAAGCGAGCGAACGTGATCTACGGCGCAGCGCAAGGCACGCCTGATCCGCGGATAGCCTAGGCCAGCGCTCGCAGGCCGAGCTGCAGCGCGTGCCGGACCGTCTCGTGGCGGATGAATTCCCGCCCCTTATGACCAAACAGCTGGCGCTCGACGACGACCGGCTGGCCGGCAAATGCTATCCCGAACCAGACGAGACCCACCGGCTTTTCCGACGAGCCGCCGCTCGGGCCGGCAATTCCGGTGACCGCAAGGGAGAGGCTCGCGCGCGAATGCGTCAGCGCGCCCGCCGCCATCTCCCTGACCGTCTCACCCGAGACCGCGCCATGCGCCTCAAGCGTCGCCGCGGAGACGCCGAGCATCTCCATCTTGGCTTCGTTGGAATAGGTGATGAAGCCGCGATCGACCACGGCGGAAGAGCCGGCAATGTCGGTCAATGCTGCAATGATCAGACCGCCGGTGCAGCTCTCGGCCGTAGCCAGCATGATGCCGCGCGGCTGACAAGCCTGGAGCAGGGCGTTGGCTAATTCCGCGTTGCTCATGCCGGCACGTCTCCCGGATAGACGACGCTGGCGGTCGCGATCGCCGCAATGCCTTCGCCGCGCCCGACAAAGCCGAGCTTCTCGTTGGTCGTCGCTTTGATCGAAATGCGTTCCGGCGCAATGCCGAGCATCGCGGCCAGCGCCGCCGTCATCGCCTCGCGATGCGGCCCCACCCGCGGCGCCTCGCAGATCAGCGTGATATCGGCATTGGCGATGCGCCCGCCGTGCTCGCGCACCAGCTTCGCGGCATGCTCGACGAAGATCTTCGAGGCAGCGCCCTTCCATTGCCGGTCCGATGGCGGAAAATGCGTGCCGATGTCGCCGGCGCCGCAGGTGGCGAGCAACGCATCGGTGAGCGCATGAAGCCCGACATCGGCGTCCGAATGACCGGAGAGTTTGCGGTCATAGGGGATAGTGACCCCGCACAGCGTGACATGGTCGCCCGCTTCGAACGCGTGCACATCGTAGCCATTGCCGGTGCGGATGTCCGGAAAGCGCGGTAGCGCATTTGAGAGCCGCTGGTCGGCCATCGCGATATCCCTTGCCCAGGTGAGCTTGATGTTGTCCGGCGAGCCCTGGACGATCTTGACCGGAATATGCGCCCATTCGGCGATCGCCGCGTCGTCGGTGAACTCGCTTTTGCCGAGATGATGCGCCTGCTCGTGCGCCGCCAGCAACGGCCAGAACGGGAAGCCTTGCGGTGTCTGCGCCGCGTGCAGGCCGGCCCTCGACACCGTCTCCTCGATCATGCCCTCGGCCGATTCCCGCTTGAGCGTGTCGGCGACGGGCAGCGCCGGCAGGGCGCCCTGGCGCTCGCCGATGGCCTCGATGGTTCGGTCGATGAGCCCATGATCGACAAACGGGCGCACCGCATCATGCACCAGCACCTTTGCCGGCGCCTGCTCCCTCAGCGCCAAAAGTCCCAGCCGGACGGAAGCCTGGCGGGACGGACCGCCCATGACGATGAGCGTGCGCGTAGCATTAGCTCCCGCCGCGCGCTCGAACAGCTCGCAGTCGTCGGCGTGGATCGCCACCACCACTGGCCCGACGGCTGGATGTGACAGGAATCTTTCCAGCGTATGCGCAATGACGGCGCGTCCGCCGATGCGCTGATACTGCTTCGGCCCCTCGGCCTGTCCGGCACGGGCGCCGCGGCCGGCGGCGACAATGACCACGCCGACCTTGCCGTCCGGTTTTTCACTTGTGTCAGTCATGGCGAGAGGCTTAGTCGCGGCTGGCAGGGAAGGCCAGCATTTTCCAAAATGCGCCTTAATGTGACGTCATTGCGCGTTGCACAATGGCTTGCATCTGGCTACACAATGTGCAGCAATCAAACATGCTTGGTTTTTGTGCATGCCTGAATTGACCACATTGGCTTCGCCGCTCGACGTCGGCGGCGTAGGGATACGCAACCGCGTGTTCCTGGCGCCGATGTCCGGCATCACCGACGAGCCGTTCCGTCAGCGTGCGCATGCGCACGGTGCCGGGCTGGTCGTGTCGGAAATGGTGGCGAGCGGCGAACTGGCCAAGGGCAGGGCCGGCTGCGACCTGCGCATCCGCCATTCCGGGTTGCCCGTCCATATGGTGCAGCTTGCTGGCCGCGAGGCAGCGCACATGGCCGAGGGCGCGAGAATCGCGGCGGGCGAGGGCGCCGACATCATCGACATCAACATGGGCTGCCCGGCAAAGAAGGTGACGGGCGGCTATGCCGGCTCGGCGCTGATGCGCGATCTCGATCACGCGCTCTCGCTGATCGAGGCGGTGGTCGGTGCGGTCTCGGTGCCGGTGACGGTCAAGATGCGGCTCGGCTGGGACGAAAGCGCGCTCAACGCGCCGATGTTGGCGCGCCGCGCCGAGCTGGCCGGCGTGCGCATGGTGACCGTCCACGGCCGCACGCGCTGCCAGTTCTATCAGGGTAAGGCCGATTGGCGCGCCATTGCGCGCGTCAAGGAAGCGGTCTCGATCCCGGTGGTGGCCAATGGCGATGTCGGCTCGCCGGAAGAGGCTGCGACGATCCTGGATCAATCAGGCGCCGACGCGGTGATGATCGGCCGTGCCCATTACGGCGCGCCGTGGACCGCCGGCAGCATCGCGGCAGCCGCCGCTGGCATGTCTGCAACCGATATTCCCGAAACGCCCCAGAGGCTCGCTGACTACGTGGTTGCGCATTACGAGGACATGCTCTCGCTCTACGGCGTCGAAAGCGGGCTCCGCCAGGCGCGCAAGCATCTCGGCTGGTATCTGGACAGGCACGCGACTTGTGCTTCGGCGGAACGGCGCAAGCACATCCTCACTTCCTTCGAGCCGGCTGAAGTGATCGCCGGGCTGCGCCAAGCCCTTACCGAAAGCGCGGCATCGCCAGAATTGCGGAGCGCGGCATGAATACGAACCTCCCACAGCCGGCCGACACCGCGGATGCCGCCAATATCGTGCTGAACACCATCCGCCGCCCGGTGATCATGGTCGACGCCGACGGCTTCATCACCTTCGCCAACGCGGATGCAGAGGATTTCTTCCGCTCCAGCGCGACCATGCTGGCGCGCAACACGCTGTCCAAGCTGGTCCCGTTCGGCAGTCCTCTGCTGACCTTGGTCGACCAGGTGCGCGAGCGCCGCGCGCCGGTCAACGAATACCGGGTCGACGTTTCTTCGCCGCGCCTCGGCATCGAGAAGATGGTCGACCTCTACGTCGCCCCGGTGCCGGAGTTTCCCGGCTCGGTCGTGGTGATGTTCCAGGAACGGTCGATGGCCGACAAGATCGACCGGCAGATGACACATCGGGGTGCCGCCCGTTCTGTCACCGGCCTGGCGGCCATGCTGGCGCATGAGATCAAGAACCCGCTCTCCGGCATCCGCGGCGCGGCGCAACTGCTCGAGCTCTCGGCCTCCGACGAGGACCGTGCGCTCACCCGGTTGATAACCGACGAGACTGACCGCATCGTGTCGCTGGTCGACCGCATGGAAGTGTTTTCCGACGAGCGGCCGATCGAGCGCTTTCCCGTCAACATCCATGTCGTTCTGGATCATGTGAAAGCGATCGCCAAGAACGGCTTTTCGAAAAAAATCAAGATCTTGGAGGAATATGATCCATCGCTTCCTCCAGTCTATGCGAACCGTGACCAGCTGATCCAGGTGTTCCTCAACCTGGTCAAGAACGCCGCGGAGGCGATCGGCGCCGACCCGCAGGGCGAGATCGTGCTGTCGACAGCTTTCCGGCCCGGCATCCGCGTTTCCGTGCCGGGAACGCAAGACCGCGTCTCGCTGCCGCTGGAATTCTGCGTGCACGACAACGGCCCCGGTGTTTCCGAGGACATCCTGCCGATCCTCTTCGATCCGTTCATCACCACCAAACCGAACGGCTCGGGCCTCGGGCTGGCCCTGGTCGCCAAGATTGTCGGCGAGCATGGCGGCATCATCGAATGCGATTCGACGCAGCGTGGAACCACTTTCCGCGTCCTGATGCCGGCCTGGAAGGACACTTTGCCCAACGCCGGCGACGAAGCTGAAGGAGACCGCAAATGACCCTTCGCGGCAATATCCTCGTCGCCGACGACGATGCGGCGATCCGAACCGTGCTCAACCAGGCGCTGTCGCGCGTCGGCCATGAAGTGCGCGTGACTTCGAACGCCTCGACGCTGTGGCGCTGGGTGGCTGCCGGCGAGGGCGACCTCGTCATCACCGATGTGGTGATGCCGGACGAGAACGCCTTCGACATGCTGCCCCGCATCAAGAAGGCGCGGCCCGAGCTGCCGGTCATCGTCATGAGCGCGCAGAACACTTTCATGACCGCCATCCGCGCCTCCGAGACCGGCGCCTACGAGTATCTGCCGAAGCCGTTCGACCTGACCGAGTTGCTCAACATCGTCAACCGCGCGCTTGCCGAGCCGAAGCGGCCGAAGCTGGATTCCCGCGCCGACGACCAGCCGGAGACGATGCCGCTGGTCGGCCGCTCGGCCGCCATGCAGGACATCTACCGCATGCTGGCCCGCATGATGCAGACCGACCTGACGGTGATGATCAGCGGCGAATCCGGCACCGGCAAGGAGCTGGTAGCGCGAGCGCTGCACGAATACGGCCGCCGTCGCGGCGGGCCTTTCGTGGCCATAAACATGGCCGCGATCCCGCGCGACCTGATCGAATCGGAACTGTTCGGCCATGAGAAGGGCGCCTTCACCGGCGCGCAGAACCGCTCCACCGGCCGCTTCGAGCAGGCCGAAGGCGGCACGCTGTTCCTCGACGAGATCGGCGACATGCCGATGGAGGCGCAGACGCGCCTGCTGCGCGTGCTCCAGCAGGGCGAATACACGACCGTCGGCGGCCGCACGCCGATCAAGACCGACGTGCGCATCGTCGCCGCCACCAACAAGGATTTGCGGACCCTGATCAACCAGGGTCTGTTCCGCGAGGACCTGTTCTACCGCCTGAATGTCGTGCCGCTGCGACTTCCGGCGTTGCGAGAGCGTTCTGAAGACGTGCCTGACCTTGTCCGGCATTTCTTCAAGCAGGGCGCCAGCGAAGGCCTGCAGACCAAGCGCATTTCCTCCGGTGGCATCGAGCTGATGAAGCGCTATCCCTGGCCCGGCAATGTGCGCGAGCTGGAAAATCTGGTGCGCAGGCTCGCCGCGCTCTATTCGCAGGACGAGATTTCGGCCGAGATCATCGAGGCCGAACTGAAGACCGGCGAGCGATCTGTCGTGCCGGACGGCGGCGCGCTGATCCCCGACGATCTGTCGATCGGCCAGGCGGTCGAGCATTTCCTGCAGCGCTATTTCGCGTCGTTCGCCGGCGATCTGCCGCCGTCCGGGCTCTACCAGCGCATCCTCGCCGAGGTCGAATATCCGCTGGTGCTGGCTTCGATGACCGCGACGCGCGGCAACCAGATCAAGGCGGCCGAGCTTCTGGGCCTGAACCGCAACACGCTGCGCAAGAAGATCCGCGAGCTTGGCGTCAACGTCTACAAGGCCGCCAGGCAGCCCTGAGTTGCCCTTCACTTTTGGGAATTAAGTCGGGGAAAGATTTCCGTCCCGGCCACACTTGTTGCATAATCGCCACAATGCGTTGCATACATCCGACGCAATGACCGACTCTAGACGGCGATATGGCTGCTGAGGCTCCGACACTGAACCAACCGCTTTTCAGCCGGGCCGGCGTTCGCGACGGTCGCCGGCTGCTGGCGCTGCCCGGCGTGGTCGCGATCGTCGGCGCCATGATCACCGCAGCGATCTCGTTTGCGATCCTTGTCGGTGCGACCCCAATCGCGCCGAATGCAAACGCCACCTGGGCGCTGATCGCGCTCAACGCCGTCTTCGTCCTGTTCCTGATCGCCCTGATCAGCCGCGAGATCCGCCGCATCGTCATGGCGCGCAGGCACGGCCGTGCAGCATCGCGGCTGCATGTGCGCATCGTCGCCATGTTCGCGCTGGTCGCCGCCATCCCGGCGATCATGGTCGCGATCATCGCCTCGATCACGCTCGATATCGGCCTCGACCGCTGGTTCGAGATCCGCACCAAAACGATCGTCAATTCGTCGCTGTCGATCGCCGATGCCTATGTCCAGGAAAATGCGCGCAACCTGCAGGGCACGACCCTGTCGATGGCCTACGACCTCGACGCCTCGCGCACGCTCTACGGGCTCGACCGCACCGGCTTCCTCGATCTCATGAACAAGGAGGCCGTTGGCCGCGGACTGGCGCATGCGGCGCTGATCAAGCCTGACGGCTCTTTCGTCATGAGCGCCAAGACCGACGCCGACTTCGCCATGCCTGAGCCGCCCCCTGGCGCGGTCAACACGGCCGCCGACGGCAAGCCGGTGCTGATCGAGCCGCGCACCCGCAACATCATGGGCGCCATCGTCAAGTTGCGCGAGATCGAAGGTCTTTATCTCTACACGATCCGGCTCGTCGACCCGGACGTTATCAAGGCGCGGCAGATCGTTCGGTCGAACACCGACGAGTATCGCGGACTTGAAGAGAACCGTCGCACTTCGCAGGTCGCGTTCGCGCTGCCCTATCTGTCGCTGACCCTGATCGTCATCCTGTCGGCGATCTGGACCGGCATCGCCGTGGCCGATCGCATTGTCCGGCCGATCCGCCAGCTGATCGGCGCGGCCGACGAGGTGGCGACCGGCAATCTCGACGTCGCCGTGCCCGTGCGTCAATCGGACGGCGACGTCGCTTCGCTCGGCGAGACCTTCAACAACATGATCCTCGAGCTCAAATCGCAGCGCAACGAGCTGCTGTCGGCCAAAGACCTGATCGACGAGCGGCGGCGGTTCTCGGAGGCGGTGCTGGCCGGCGTGACCGCAGGCGTCATCGGCGTCGATCCCTACGGCGTCATCACCATCGCCAATCGCTCGGCCGAAACGATGCTGGCGATCTCGGCGAGTGCCGCGCTCGGACAGAACCTGTCCGCCATCCTGCCGCATGTCGGTCGCGTCTTCGAGATCGGGCGCCAATCCGGCAAGCCGGTCTATCGCGAGCAGGTGACCTTCTTCCGCGCCGGCATGGAACGGACTTTCAATGTCCAGGTCACCGTCGAGGCCGGAGACGACGGCTCGGAAGAAAAATCCTATGTCGTCACCATCGACGACATTACCGATCTCGTGCAGGCGCAGCGGTCTTCGGCCTGGGCCGATGTGGCGCGGCGCATTGCCCATGAGATCAAGAATCCCCTGACGCCCATCCAGCTCTCGGCCGAGCGCATCAGGCGCCGTTACGGCAAGGTCATCACCGAGGACCGCGAAGTCTTCGATCAGTGCACCGACACCATCATCCGTCAGGTTGAGGACATCGGCCGCATGGTCGACGAATTCTCGGCCTTCGCCCGCATGCCGAAGCCGGAGATGAAGGTGATAGACCTGCGCGAGTCGCTGCGCGAAGCTTCGTTCCTGGTGGAAGTCAGCCGCTCCGACATTGCTTTCCAGCGTGATTTTGGCAACGAGCCGCTCAAGGGAACGTTCGACAGCCGCCTGATGGCGCAGGCCTTCGGCAACGTCATCAAAAACGCCGCCGAGGCCATCGACGGACTTGATGCGCAAGACCGTTCCGACGGCACAATCCGGATTCAAGCCGGGCGGCAAGATGGCGCCATAAGAATCGATGTTATCGACAACGGCAAAGGGCTGCCGCGCGAGAATCGGCAGAGACTGCTCGAGCCCTACATGACGACGCGCGAAAAAGGCACCGGCCTTGGCCTCGCTATCGTCAAGAAGATCGTGGAGGACCATGGCGGCCGGCTCGAATTGCACGACGCGCCGCCCGATTTCCACGGCGGCCGGGGCGCGATGATCTCGATCATCTTGCCACCGGCGGCGGTCGTCCCCGCGCCGCCACGCGGCGAAGGCCGCGACGAACACGAACGAGAAACTGAAAAGGTCGGTAATGGCGTCTGACATTCTCATCGTCGATGACGAGGAAGACATCCGCGAACTGGTCGCCGGTATCCTGAGCGACGAAGGTCACGAAACCCGCACGGCACACGATGCCGACAGCGCGCTAGCGGCGATTGCCGATCGCGCGCCACGGCTGATTTTCCTCGATATCTGGCTGCAGGGCTCGCGCCTCGACGGTCTGGCGCTGCTCGACGAGATCAAGACGATGCATCCGAACATGCCGGTGGTGATGATCTCCGGCCACGGCAACATCGAAACGGCGGTGTCGGCCATCCGGCGCGGCGCCTATGATTTCATCGAGAAGCCGTTCAAGGCCGACCGTCTCATCCTGATCGCCGAGCGCGCGCTGGAAACTTCCAAATTGCGGCGCGAGGTCTCGGACCTCAAGCTGCGCAGCGGCGAGACCTTCGACCTGATCGGCATGTCGTCAGCGATGAGCCAGCTGCGGCAGACCATCGAGCGTGTCGCGCCCACCAACAGCCGCATCATGATCATCGGTCCGTCGGGTTCCGGCAAGGAACTGACGGCGCGCGCCATCCACGCGCTTTCGGCGCGCAAGAACGGGCCGTTCGTGACGCTGAGCGCCGCCACCATCACGCCGGAACGCATGGAGATCGAGCTGTTCGGCACCGAATCGAACGGCACCGAACGCAAGGTCGGCGCGCTGGAGGAGGCGCATCGCGGCATCCTCTACATCGACGAGGTCGCCGACATGCCGCGCGAGACGCAGAACAAGATTCTGCGCGTGCTGGTCGAGCAGCAGTTCGAGCGGGTAGGGGGCACAAAGCGGGTCAAGGTCGACGTCCGCATCATCTCCTCGACAGCGCAAAACCTGGAGGCCATGATTGCCGATGGCCGCTTCCGCGAGGACCTCTATCATCGCTTGGCGGTGGTCCCAGTCACTGTGCCGGGTCTCGCCGAACGGCGAGAGGATATTCCGTATCTCGTCGACAATTTCATGAAGCAGATCGCGCGTCAGGCCGGTATCAAGCCGCGCCGCATCGGTGACGACGCGCTGGCCGTGCTGCAGGCGCACAACTGGCCGGGGAACGTGCGCCAGCTGCGCAACAATGTCGAGCGGCTGATGATCCTGGCGCGAGGCGGCGACGTCGACGCGCCGATCACCGCTGACCTTCTTCCCTCCGAGATCGGCGACGTCATGCCGCGCACCCCCAACCAGTCGGACCAGCACATCATGGCGCTGCCGCTGCGCGAGGCGCGCGAGCAATTCGAGAAGGACTACCTGATCGCCCAGATCAACCGCTTCGGCGGCAACATCTCGAAGACGGCCGAGTTCATCGGCATGGAGCGATCAGCCTTGCACCGCAAGCTGAAGTCGCTGGGCGTGTAAAGGCAATCCAGGAAAGTGGGCAGCACCGGTTGGGCTCGGCGGCTTCGCCGTAGCCTTCCGTCCGGAATTGCCCAAAGCCGGCTGGCCCACGCGATTGTTCATTACGGCAGCGGCGGAATCGCTTAAGAGAGCCGGACATTTCCCTGAGGTAGCCCATGCCGCGCATTGCCTATGTCAACGGGCGCTACGTTGCCCATGCCGACGCCCGCGTCCATATCGAGGATCGCGGCTATCAGTTCGCTGACGGCGTCTATGAGGTCTGCGAGGTGGCGCGCGGCTTTATCGTCGACATGCCGCGCCATCTGGCCCGGCTCAAGCGCTCGCTCAAGGAATTGTCGATCGCATGGCCCGTCTCGGAAGGCGTCCTGCCGATGCTGCTGCGCGAGGTGGTGCGCCGCAACAACGTCGTCAACGGCCTCGTCTATCTACAGGTGACGCGCGGCGTCGCCAGCCGTGAATTCGTCTTTCCCGCAGTCGGCACCCGCCCGTCCTTGGTTATAACCGCCCGGAAGGCCGACCCCTCTGCTGCCGCCAAGCGGGTTGAGACCGGCATCAAGGTCATCACCGTCCCGGAGAATCGCTGGGACCGCGTCGACATCAAGAGCACCGGCCTGCTTGCCAATGTGCTCGCCAAGCAGAAGGCCAAGGAAGCCGGCGCCCAGGAGGCCTGGTTCGTCGACTCCGACGGCACGGTCAAGGAGGGCGGCTCGTCCAATGCCTGGATCGTCACCCGCGACGGCGTTCTGGTGACGCGGCCGGCCGAACACGGCATCCTGCGCGGCATCACCCGCACGACACTGTTCGACGTCGCCGAAAAGCTCGGTCTGAAGATCGAGGAGCGTGGGTTTTCGATCGCCGAAGCCAAGGCAGCGCGCGAGGCTTTCATCAGTTCCGCGACCACGATCGCCATGCCGGTAGTCGAAATCGACGGCGCGCCGATCGCAAACGGCCACCCCGGTTCCATGACACTTTCGTTGCGGCAGGCATTTTTTGACATTGCGGAAAAAAGTCCAGCCTGATAACCGCAAAGGTGGAATGAACCTCAACTATCTCGTTCTGCTTGTCGTTTAGGCGGCAAGAGGGGGTTTGCGCGCTTGACAGGCGCCGCGTAATTTGGCGCATTGGCCTGCAGACCGAAGGGGATCGGCGAAAGACAAAAACAATGGCGGAACGATCGCAAAACCTTCAGGACCTGTTCCTGAATTCAGTTCGCAAGAGCAAAAATCCACTTACCATCTTTCTCATCAACGGTGTGAAGCTGACCGGCGTGGTCACTTCGTTCGACAATTTCTGTGTGTTGTTGCGGCGCGACGGGCATTCCCAGCTCGTCTACAAGCACGCCATTTCCACGATCATGCCGAGCCAGCCGGTTCAGATGTTTGATGGCGAGGAAGGCCAGGGCGCCTGATTGGCACGTGAGCAGGACGCGGACCGCAGAGTTCGCGGGAAACAAGGACATCAACTCGGGCCGGAAGCCAAGGATCCGACCCGGGCCGTTGTCATTGTGCCGGTGCTTGCGCGCCAGCCGCGGGGCGATGACGATTCGAGCCGCCCGCGCCTGAGCCGCTCGGCGGATGCCCGCCACGACGAGGCGGTCGGGCTTGCCAGCGCCATCGACCTGGACCCGGTCCACACCGCGGTGGTGACGGTCACCGATCCCCGCCCGGCAACGCTGCTCGGCAGCGGCAAAGTGGCGGAATTCGCCGACATCGTGAAGGAACGCAAGGCGGAATTGGTCATCGTCGACCACCCGCTCACGCCGGTGCAGCAGCGCAATCTCGAGAAGGAACTGAACGCCAAGGTGCTCGACCGCACCGGGCTTATCCTCGAGATCTTCGGCGAGCGCGCCAGGACCAAGGAAGGCACCCTGCAGGTCGAGCTGGCGCATCTCAACTATCAGAAGGGTCGGCTGGTGCGCAGTTGGACCCACCTCGAACGGCAGCGCGGCGGCGCGGGTTTCCTGGGCGGTCCCGGCGAAACGCAGATCGAATCCGACCGGCGGATCCTGCAGGACAAGATCACCAAGCTCAAGCATGAGCTGGAAACGGTTCGCCGCACCCGCGACCTGCACCGCGCAAAACGCAAGAAGGTGCCATTTCCGGTAGTTGCGATCGTCGGCTACACCAATGCCGGAAAGTCGACGCTGTTCAACCGGCTGACCGGGGCAGGGGTGCTGGCGGAGGACATGCTGTTCGCCACGCTCGATCCGACGCTGCGCCGCGTGCGCCTGCCGCACGGCACGCCGATCATCCTGTCGGACACGGTCGGCTTCATCTCGGACTTGCCGACTCATCTGGTCGCGGCCTTCCGGGCGACGCTGGAAGAGGTCGTCGAGGCCGATCTCGTGCTGCATCTGCGCGATATCTCCGATCCGGACACGGCAGCGCAGGCCGAGGATGTCGAGCGCATCCTTGGCGATCTCGGCGTCGATGCCGCGGACACCAGCCGCGTGATCGAGGTGTGGAACAAGATCGACCTGCTCGACGAAGGCAATCGCGAGCGCCTGCTTGCCGAGAGCGCCGGCGGCAAGGCGCCGCCGATCGCGATATCGGCAGCGACCGGCGAGGGGATCGATGCGCTCAAGGCGCTCATCGAGGCCAGAGTGTCGGGCGAGTTGGAAACGATGACGGTGACGTTGAGCCCCGCTGAGCTCGGCCAGGTCGACTGGCTCTATCGCAATGGCGATGTCGTCTCGCGGAGCGACAATGAGGACGGCAGCGTCACCATCTCACTGACGGCCACGCACAGCGCCCGCCAGGAGATCGAGACCCGGCTGAACCGCAGGAACCACGGCTAGACTGCGGCTTATCTTGCGTTTTTGGCCTGCTGCCAGAGGGTTTCCATCTCGTCCAAAGTCGCCTGTTCCAACGACCTCCCGGAAGCCTCCAACTCCCGCTCGACATAATGGAAGCGCGAGCGGAACTTCTCGTTGGTGCCGCTCAGCGCAGCTTCGGCATCAAGTTTCAGATGGCGGCCGAGATTGACGACGGCAAACAGCATGTCGCCGAACTCATCCTTGATGGGGGCCGCGTCACCCGTGGCCAGCGCCTCGCGCAGCTCGCCGATCTCTTCCTCTATCTTGTCGAGGATGGGTGCTGCCTCGCTCCAGTCGAAGCCGACGCGCGCAGCCTTCTCCTGCAGCTTCAACGCGCGGGTCAGCGCAGGGAGCGCAACCGGCACGCTGTCGAGATAGCCCTTGCCGTGATCTTCCGGGTCGAGGCCGCGCGCGATGCGGGCGTTGCGCTTGTCGGCCTTCTCCACCGCCTTGATCTTCTCCCACATGCCCTTGGCCATGCCGGCGCTGCGCGCCTTCTCGTCGCCGAAGACATGCGGGTGACGGCGGATCATCTTGGTGGTGATCGCCTCCACAACGTCGCCGAACGCGAACTCGCCAATCTCCTGCGCCATCTGCGCGTGGTAGACGACCTGCAGCAGAAGGTCGCCCAGTTCCTCGCGCAGATCGTCGAAGTCGGCGCGCGCGATCGCATCCGCCACTTCATAGGCTTCCTCGATCGTGTAGGGGGCGATGGTGGAAAAGTTCTGCTCGATGTCCCAGGGGCAGCCGGTCTTCGGCGCTCTCAGTGCCGCCATGATCTCGATCAGACGGGAGATGTCTTTGGAGGGTTTCATGCAACAAACCCTAGCTCGCGCCGCGGCGGGCGACCAATCCCGCCGGCTGGCAAAAGCCGATTGTCCACAGTTGCGCCGGCGCTCAGTCGAGTACCGAAACGATCGCCTTGGCGAGCTCGTCCATGCCGTCCTCAGGCAGACCTGCCACATTGATGCGGCTGTCACCCACCATATAGACGGCGTGCTCGGTGCGCAGCCGCTCAACCTGCGCTTCGGTGAGCCCCAGGCGGGAGAACATGCCGCGATGGCTGGCGACGAAATCGAAGCGATCGGAGTTGGATTGCCGACGCAACGCCTCGGCGAAGGCGACACGCAGCCTGAGCATGCGCAGCCGCATCTCCTCGAGTTCCGTCTCCCAGACCTTCTTCAGATCGGCGTCTTCCAGCACCATGCGTACGGCCGCAGCGCCATGGTCCGGCGGCATCGAATAGAGCGCTCGCGCCGCTGCCAGCATCTGGCTCATCGCCACGTCGGCCTGTGCGCCGTCCTTGGCCATGATCATGGCGGCACCGACGCGGTCGCGATAGACGGCGAAATTTTTCGAGCAGCTCGAGGCGACGACCATCTCGGGCACCTTGCCGGCGAGCAGCCGCAGGCCGGCGGCATCGGCGTCGAGCCCTTCGCCAAAGCCCTGATAGGCGATGTCGACGAAAGGCAGCAGGCCGCGCTCAAGCAGAACGTCGGCAACGTTCGCCCATTGCGCAGCATCCAGGTTGGCACCGGTCGGGTTATGGCAGCAGCCATGCAGCAGCACGATATCCCCGCTATTGGCGGTCTTGAGCACCGCCAGCATGTCGTCGAAACGGACAGCGCCGGAAACAGCGTCGAAATAAGGATAGTCGCGCACCTGTAGGCCGGCGGCGCGCATCACCGGCAGGTGGTTCGGCCAGGTCGGATCGGTGAGCCACACCGTCGCGCCTGGGCGCGTGCGCTGCAGAAGCTCGGCCACCAGCCTGAGGGCGCCCGATCCGCCCGGCGCCTGCGCTGCGCGGATGCGCGAATGATCGGCCCTCTCGCCGAAGGCAAGCTTGATCATGGCGGCGTTGAAGCCGGTGTCGCCGGCGAGGCCGAGATAGGTCTTGGTGTCCTGGCCCGCAAGCAGCCGCTTTTCGGCCTCGCGCACGGCCCGCATCACCGGCGTCCTGCCGTCGCGATCCTTGTAGACGCCGACACCCAAGTCGACTTTGCCGGGGCGCGTGTCGGCGCGGTAAAGGCCGATCAACGCAAGGATCTTGTCGGCGGGCGCGGGCTGCAGGGTCTCGAACATCGATCGGGCTCCAGTGGCGGCGGAGTGATACGCAAATCGGCCGCGCTTCGCCAGCGGTTTCCTCCATATGCCGCTTGGGTGTTCGCTCACCCGAAGCCGGCGCAACTCCTCGCGGGAATCGCAGAAAGAAACGGCAGCCAGGGATTAAAATCCCCACATGCTCCGTAAACAGGGCATGAAACGGTCGATGGCACGCTTCGATATCGTCGGGCAGTTGGGCTCGCTGCGGCGCTACGCACGCTCGCTGACGCGCGACAGCGCCGATGCCGAGGATCTGGTCCACGACGCGCTGGTGCGCGCCTATGAGCGGCGCGGCACCTTTCGTTCGGGCGGCAACCCGCGCGCCTGGCTGCTGGCGATCCTGCACAACATCTTCATCGACCGCATGCGCTCGCGGCGGTCCGAGGCAGCGCGCATTGAGCAGGCAGGCCGTCTCGCCGAGCAAAACATGCCGGCGTCCCAGGACCATTCGGTGCGCCTTTCGCAGGTGCGCGAAGCCTTCCTGTCGCTGCCGGAAGAGCAGCGCGCCGCGCTGCATCTCGTCGCCATCGAAGGGTTGAGCTACGCGGAGGCCGCCGACGTCAGTGGCGTCCCGCTCGGAACCCTGATGTCGCGCATCGGCCGCGCTCGTGCGGCGCTGCGCGAGATGGAGCAGGGCGCTCCGGCGCGCGGCAAAAATCACCTGAGGATCGTGGGAGGTGAATCATGACCGCCATCGTCGATCCGGTGACCGATGCCGATCTCGACGCCTATGTCGACGATCAGCTCGACGTCGCCCGCCGCATCGAGGTCGAGGCGTTCCTGTCCGCTCGTCCCGAAGTGGCTGCGCGTGTGATGTCGGATCTCAGAACGCGCGACGAGTTGCGCGTGGCGCTGGCCGGGCCAGGCGCAATGGCGCGCCCGGCGACGACCGACGCGGCGCGTCGGCTGGAGAGGGTGCTTGTCAGGGACCGTGCCTTTTCCGTGCTGCGGCGCGCCGCGGCCGCCGCCGTGCTGGTGGCGGCGGGGTGGCTTGCGAACGGCGTCTTCGGGCCGATTGCTGTCAGCAAGGTGGTCGCGTCGACGCAGCCGCCCGCCTATGTCGAGGAAGCGGTGAGCGCGCACCGGACGACGCTGGTGCGTGAGACGATGCCGTCCCAGGCCGAAGCGCCGAATTACGATGCCGACGAGATCCGCGCCGCGACCGCGATCGTCATGCCGTCATTGCCCGACGACTGGCGGATCCGCGATGTTCAGATCTATCCGTCGCGGTTCGGGCCGAGCGTCGAGATGGCACTCGAAACGAAGGACCTCGGGCTGGTGTCGCTGTTTGCGATCAGGCCAGGCACCTTCGACGTCGTGAAGCCCAGCGTCGCGCCCTTGGGCGATATCTCGTCCGCCTATTTCCAGATCGGCGAGGTCGCTTACGCCGTCGTCGGACAAGGCGATGCCGGCGATCTCGACCGGGCCGCCGAAAAGCTCGCCCGCACTCTCTATTGAAGCAGCCAATCGAACCGACCAAACCAAGGAGAAACGAAATGAACAGCCCTAATCTTGGATACCGAATGGGCACCGGCGTTCGGGCCGGTGCCGTCTATGACGAGGGCCTGCGCCGGCACATGCTGCGCGTCTACAACTATATGGGCCTCGGGCTCGTCGTGACCGGCCTCGTCGCCCTTGTTGTGGCCTCGACGCCGGCGCTCTACGTCCCGATCTTCTCCACGCCGCTGAAATGGGTGGTGATGCTGGCGCCGCTCGCCTTCGTCATGTTCTTCTCCTTCAAGATGCAGACAATGTCGGCGGCGAGCGCGCAGGCGATGTTCTGGGCCTTCTGCGCGGTCATGGGCCTTTCGCTCGCTTCCGTGTTCCTGGTGTTCACCGGCACCAGCATCGCGCGCACCTTCTTCATCGCCGCCACCATGTTCGGCGCCACCAGCCTCTACGGCTACACGACCAGGCGCGACCTGACGCAGTTCTCGTCCTTCCTGATCATGGGCCTGATCGGCGTGGTGATCGCGAGCCTCGTCAACCTGTTCCTCGGCTCGACCGCGCTGCAGTTCGCCATCTCCGTGATCGGCATCGCCGTCTTCATCGGCCTGACCGCCTGGGACACGCAGACGATCAAGGAGCAGTATGCCGAGAATTTCGACGCGGAATCGCAACAGAAGCTCGCCGTCTTCGGCGCCTTCTCGCTGTATCTCAACTTCATCAACATCTTCCAGCTGCTGCTGAATTTCACCGGCGAACGCGAATAGTCCGGACCGTAGCAGGCAACAGCTTCGAACCGTGGCCGACGGGTAAACCGCTGGCCACGGTTTGTCTTTTGGCATCGTGTCTGGCGTGGCAACGCTGTCGGTCGTTTGCGGCGGCTGCTTGAGGGGGTGCCGCACTGCCTGCTGCCCTTGAGTTCAGGCGAGGCCTTTTGCTAGCCTGCCGGCCCGACCAGCCAGTCGCGAGGACGCATGGAACAGCTGACGCTTGACGGTGACGGCATCTCGGCGACCATCGTCGGGCAGGGGGCCGAGCTGGTCTCCTTGCGCGATGCCGAAGGCACGCAACTTCTGTGGCAGGCGGGGCCTGAATGGCGGCGTCATTCGCCGGTGCTGTTTCCGATAGTCGGCCGGCTGAAAGGCGACCAGTTGCGCCATCGCGGCAAAGCCTATCCAATGACGCAGCATGGCTTCGCCCGCGACAGGCGCTTTGCCTGGGTGGAGCAGGGACCTTCCTCCTGCACGCTGGTCCTGACCGATGACACCGAGACCCGCACCCGCTACCCATTCGCCTTTCGGCTGGCCATAAGCTACAGCCTCGGCCCCAGCCAGCTTGGCGTGACCTTCGAGGTCGCCAACACAGGCGACGAGGTGCTGCCGGCCTCGGTCGGTGCCCACCCGGCCTTCAACTGGCCTTTGCTGCCGGAATTGCCCAAGGAAGCCTACCGGCTGACCTTTGCCGACGATGAACCCGCTCCGATACGGCGCCTGAAGGACGGGCTCATGCTGGCGACGCCGCAGCCAACGCCCGTCGAGGGCAAGACGCTTGCCCTCTCCGAGCGGCTGTTCGATGACGACGCCGTCATTCTGGACCGGCCCGCCAGCACCAGCGTGCGCTATGCCGCCGGGCGGGGGCCGGCGATCGAAATGTCGTGGCAGGGATTCAACGAATTGGGCATCTGGTCCAAGCCCGGCGGCGCGCCGTTCCTCTGCATCGAGCCCTGGCATGGCGTTGCAAGCCCGGTCGATTTCGACGGCGAATTCGCCGACAAGCCGGGCGTGATGCTGATCCCGCCAGGCGCCAAGCGCAAGTTGACCTACCGGATCACCATCAGCCGGGATGCGTGAGGCATGGCGTTCGCGATCAAGGCCGAGGTCAAGGATCCGCTGGCCGGGACATTCTCATTCGCGGCGCAGAAAACCATGTATGGCGGCAAGCATATCGCCGAAGGCGACACGATCTTCGTGTTCGCCAGCGAAAACGAAGGCGGGCAGGGGCTCATCGCGCGAGGTGTCGTCATGTCCTCGCAGGCAATTGCGAAACGACCCGATCTTGAACGGCAGACGCCCCGTGTTAGCGTTTCCATCCGTCGCGCCGCCCTGGCGACCAGGCGGTTGGGCCGCGACGAGCTCAAGCGCTTCAAGGATTGGAAGGACGGCCGGCCGGAGACGGAGCTCAATTTCAAATTCTATCGCCAGGCGACGAACAAGATCGTCGGCATCGCCGAGGAGACCGCGGCGTTTCTCGAAGGGTTTTTGTAAAGGAAAGGCCCGGCGCGGGCAGGGCCGAATTCGAGGCAATTTCGATCGAATATCAGTTGCCGAACTTGTAGCTCAACGTCGCCATGACCACATCGGCCCTGGCCTTTGTCCTGAAATGCTCCGGATTGCTTCCGAGCGAGCCGTCGTCGAATACATTGTTACCCGTGCTGGTCTTGGAGCCGAGATCGATATGTGTGTAGTCGACACCAAGGACAAGTTTGTTAGTGAGAGCGTAGTCTACGCCGGCACCCACCGCATAGCCATTTTGCCACGCGCTTTGCTCGTATGAGACGGCCATCGCCAAGGTGCAACAATCATGAGCCCTAAAGCTGACTTCGCCGCCAGCGTAGCCGCCTTTGGCATAGACCATGAAACGATCGAAGGCGTAACCAACCCGGCCTACCACCGTCGCGTAATGCTTTATCTTTGTGGTCTCGGTGTCGCTATCCGGGAAATAAGGGCTGGTGATTGTCTTGTCGATCCCGGTGGCGGTCCAGGTCGCCTCGCCGCCGAAAACGAACGGGTGCCACTGCGCCTGGTAGCCTATGTGCGCGCCGCCCGCGACATTCGTGTCGCTGAAGTTGAAGTCTGTGCCATTGGGCGGAACAGTGTCGGTATAGAAGCCGCCGCCTGGCCTAACATCCGTCGCTTTGATGCGGCTGTTGGCGACGCCGATATGCGCGCCGGCATAGAAGCCGCTCCAGTCGTAAGCCGAGCCGGCGACCGGACCGGTCGTGTCCGCAGCCGAAGCCCCAGTCGCGCTGAGCCCAGCCAGCGCGGCGATTGCAAGAAAAGTTCTCACTGAATGTTCCTCCGACCCAAATCAGACCCCATTGAGAGCGCGATCATAGCAAGATATCGCCGGCTAAGCTGTGACGATTATGTCGCACGGCGATAAAATCAAAGGTTGCAAAATGAGACTGTATCAACCTTGATAGCGACGGCCGCCGAAGACATGCGGCGCCGACGGGCAGGGCGCCAGCCGAAAGGCTGGCGCAGCTTGCATCGACGGCGCAACACGCTTCGTTGTAAACATTCCGGCCACATGATTTGAAGGAGACGCAACATGGACCGATTCACCGGCGGCTGCCTGTGTCGCGATGTCCGACTTGTGGCGTCGGGCCGCCCATACAGGGTCTGCATCTGCCATTGTCTCGATTGCCGCAAACATCATGGCGCGCTCTTTTATGCTTCGGCGGTATTCCCTCAGGACGCGGTTACGATCGACGGTGAGACGCGAGACTACGCCGGGCGGTTTTTCTGTCCGCGCTGCGGTTCGTCCGTTTTCGCACGCACCGCGGACGAGATCGAAGTGCATCTCGGGACCCTGGACGCCCCAGACCAGCTAGCCCCGACCTACGAAAGCTGGATCATCCGTCGCGAGTCGTGGCTGCCGCCGTTTCCAGTCAGCAAGCGATACGAGCGCGATCGCGAGGCGACGAGCCGCTTCGAAGAATAGGTCGCGCCATTCCATTCTGGCCGTCAGTCCGGAAGCCCGGCCTTGCGGAATCCGTCAACGAAATGCTCGAGCATCGCGTCGTCGCGGAACGGCTCGGTCCAGACCCAGTGGCTGGTCGTGAAATGCGGGTTGGCGATAAGGAACATCTCGACCTCCGCGCGCGCCTCTTCGAACCGGCCGAGCTGCGCAAGGCTTGCCGCCAGGAAACGGCGTGAGCTGGTCCGATAGGTCTCGTCCCGGCGCAGCGTCTCGATGGCGGCTTCATAGTCGCGGGCCGCATATTGCGCAGCGCCGAGCGTGAGATAGTACCAACTCGGCGGAAACGGGTTCAGCCGGAACGCCTTGCGAATATGCTCAAGGCCCTCTTCGATCCGCCCGGCTAGGACCTCGATGTCGGACAATGTCGCCCAGGCGTCGGCCTCGTTCGGATCGAGCTCGAACGCTTTGGCGAATTCGGCATCCGCCTCGCCGAAGCGATGCTCATAGGCAAGCAGGTTGGCAAGCACCCAGCGGCAGCCGGCGTCGTTGGGGTCGATCGTCACGGCTTTGCGGGCCAGCTCCAAGGCAATGCTCCGGTTGGGGTCGACGGGCTCGCCCCAATGCACCCATCCCATCCAATGGTTCATGGCGAGCCAGCGATAGGCTTCGGCATACTCCGGATCGAGCGAGACCGCGCGCGTCAGCATCAGATGCGCCTCCCGCGCCGTCTGAGGCGAGTCGTCGATCAGTTTTCGCGCCCGCACGCACAGATCGTAGGCCTCGAGATTCTTGGGCCGATTGCGCGGCGGCTGCGTGCGCAGCCGGCCGAGCAGCGCCTCCACGATCTTGGCCGTTACCTCGTCCTGGACGGCAAAAATATCTTCCAGACTGCGATCGAAGCGTTCCGCCCACAGATGTTCACCGCTCACCGCGTCGACAAGCTGCGCGTTGATGCGCACACGCCCCGCGGCGCGCCTTGCGCTCCCCTCAAGCAGGTAACGCACGCCAAGGTCCTCGGCGATCGCGCGCACATCCATCGGCTTTCCCTTGTAGACGAAGACCGAGTTGCGCGCGATGACGAACAGTCCCGCGTTCCTGGACAGGTCGGTGATCAGGTCTTCGGTCAACCCGTCCGCGAAGGATTCCTGCTCGGGATCATTGCTGAAATTGACGAAGGGCAGCACGGCTATCGAAGGCTTGCCGGGCAGTGGCAAAGGTTTTCGTTTCGTCTCGCCAAGCTGTTCGATGACCCCCGTGAAGCGATAGCCGACGCGCGGCACCGTAGCGATCCATTCACCGCCGTCGGCGGCGGGGCCGAGCAGCTTTCTGAGCTGCGCGATCTGGACGGTGAGGTTGCCTTCCTCGACGGCCGTGCCCGGCCATGCCGCGTCCATCAGCTCGGCCTTGGCCAGGATTTCGCCGGGACGTTCCACGAGCGCGGCAAGCAGCTTCAGCCCCCGATAGCCGGCGGCCACGGGGACATCGTTCCGAAGCAACGTTCCCGCAGCTGAATCAAGCACGTACGGGCCGAAGGCAAAGCGCGATCCCTGCATGCGGCGCATCTATAGAGCAATTCCAGGAAAAGTGTGAGACGGGTAGAGCAGTTCGTCATGTCCGATGAACCGCTCAGGCCGATTTGGAAGTTTTGAGAACTATTCGGATGCGCTTAATTACGGCGCAGCCCGCATCCTGCAGAATCCAACCTCATTCAGGTGGAAGGCCCCAACTCGAAAAGCATGGGGCCGCAAACCATAGGAGGTTGCCATGAACGACACGTTTGCATCGATCCCGCAGCTGGCAACGCTGGTCGGGCAGGCATCGCGCCGGCGCTACAGCCTGCAGACCCTGCGAGGCATGATCGCGGCCCGGCGCGAGCAGATACGGTTTCGCTGGGATCTGAAGCGGATATCAGAGGCCAACCCGCATCTGATCGACGATATCGGACTGACGAAACAGCAGGCCGAGGAAGAGATCGCCAAGCTGCCCTTCTGGCAAAGATAAACGCGGATGTGGCGTCACGTTGGTGCCGGCAGCGCAGTCCCACGGGGTAGGGAGGTCGCTGCATGCCCTCGAAGCGACATCGGGCGGCCATAACCGGGAATCTCGTCGGGGCTTCAGGCATCTGAGTTAAACCTGCCGGACGACAGTGCCGATGACATTGACGAGAAGCCGGGCTGCAGTCAGTGCCGACAGGCCGTCAAGGTCGGCAGGCGGATAGAATTCGACCAGATCAAATCCTGCGATCCTGGCCCGCTTGCCGAGGCCGGCGATCAGGTCGATCGCCTGGGTGTAGGTGAGGCCGCCTGGCGTGCGCGCCGCCACGCCCGGCATGATGCTGGGATCGAGGCCGTCGCAGTCGAAGGTCACGACGACGCGCGCGCCGTCCGGAATGTGGCTGAGAGCTGCGTCGACGCCCTGGGCATGAAGCTCGCGGGCAGTCACAAAGCGGCTGCCATAGCGTCGCGCCGCTTCGATTTCAGCCAGGCGTGCGCTGCCGACGCTGCGCAGGCCGACTTGCACGAGGCCGGCGATATGCGGCATCTCGCTCGCCCGGCGCATCGGGCTCGAATAGCCGTAGCGTTCGCCATCGACCTCGTCGCGCCAGTCGATATGCGCGTCGATCTGCAGGATCCAGACCGGTCCGTGACCGGCAAAGCCGGCGAGAAAGGGAATGACCACGGAATCGTCACCGCCGAGCAGGATCGGCACGGCCGACGCGGTCAGGACCTCGCGCGTCTTCGCCTCGATCCGCGCCCGGTTTCCCTCATTGTCATGCATGACGGTCAAGATATTGCCGGCATCGACGCAGCAGACCGGCTTGCCGTCGAACAATGGACCGCCGAGATCGAAATCCCAATGCTCGACCAGCGGCGCATCGTCCTGGCTCGCAGCGCGGATGGCGTCGGCGGCCAGAACATAGCCGCTGCTGTCCTTTCCCGGATAGGTGCTGCCATGACCGGCACCGTAGATCACCATGCGAGGCGCGCAGCCTCCGGCGAGGCAATCGGGAAAGCCAAGAAAGGAAGATGAAGAGGTCATTGTTCAATAGTCCGAATGTGAGCGCTCGCGGCGAGGGGCACGTCGATAGGATCGCTTTATCGCCTCTACGTGATCCATATCAGAAAGTCGCATAAGATAGATTATGGAACTGCCATATCCAGCACGAAGCTGGTTTTGCTACGGTCCTCCTGGGCTTCCCATCCGCGCTTCAAAGGCGTCAACGAGGTCCTTGATGTGTTCGTGAATCCTTGTAGCCGCCTCCGCCGCGCTGATCGCTGTTACGTCGATCGTCAGGCTGTTCGGGTGCTTCGGGTCAAGGACAGCGACTGTCCGGCTGCGGCGGCGCGCCGCTTCCGGATCGATAGACTTGAGACGGTCACGTCGAGTTGGCGACATCACGCGACGAACCAGTTCGGCCTCTTCGCAAAGCAAGCGCACAGGCACGAAGTGAGCGCCTCGTCGATCCGACGCATCTTTCATCTGCTGGTAGGACGCGAGGCTCCTCGCGTCTCCTTGGATGCCGGAGTTCGTGAAGATGAAGTTGGCGGCGGGAGGACAAAGTGTTGCCACGGTGTCCAACACAGCCTGGCGGACCTTGGCGGTCTGCTCCCAGACGGCATCAGGCAATGTGCGGCGACCGTCATCGGCAAGCAGCGCCAATATAGGATTGTTGATCCAGTGATTGTCGATGACCTGGCCGGAAAGTGCCGTTACGAGTTCCCGTGCGATCGTCAGCTTGCCGACGCCAGGGAAACCGAGCAGCAGAACAAACACATTCCGAACCATCGATCAGTTTCCGAAGCACCAAAGAGAATCGGATTGACGACTAAGCGCCAAAGTGAACAGGCGTCTTTATCGCTCTGATTCACAAGGAATTTCGATCGTCATGCCGTCATAGGCCGGCACCACGTGGTCCGGCGTCTCGGCCATCACGGCGGCATAGTCCAGCGGCACATGCATATGCGTCAGCACCGCGTTTTTCGGCGAGAGCTTCTCGATCCAGCCCAGTGCCTCGGCAAGCGACAGATGGCTCGGATGGCTGTTGTACTGCAGCGCGTCGATAACCAGCACGTCAAGGTCGTCAAGGCGTCCCGCGGTGGCAGCTGGAAAGTCGCTGATATCGGGGCAATAGGCGATCCCGCCAATGCGGAAACCGAGCGAAATGATGTCGCCATGGATCTGCGGCAGCGGCTCAAGGGTGAGGGGACCCCCCTCGCCTTCGATCACCACCGGCCTGGCATGGTCTATGAGATGCGGCCTGACGATCGGTGGATAGGAACTGCCCGGGGGCGTCTCGAAGCAGTAGCCGAACGCCTGGCGCAGCCGCAGCATGGTCGGCTGGTCGGCATGAATATCGATACGACGGCGTTGCTCGAGCACGAAGCCGCGCAGATCGTCGATGCCGTGAATGTGGTCGGCATGCGGATGGGTATAGACCACCGCGTCGATGTGTTTGACCGAAGCGAGCAGCATCTGGGCGCGGAAATCCGGTCCGGTGTCGATGACGACGGTGGTGCGGCCGCTTTTCCCTGCGATCCGCTCGACAAGAGCAGCCGTGCGCATGCGGCGGTTCTTCGGATTGGCCGGATCGCAATTGCCCCAGTCGCCGGTGATGCGCGGCGTACCGGGCGACGAGCCGCAGCCGAGAATGGTGAGGCGCAGCTGGTCGCCCATGTCAGGCCGCCGTCACGTCCGGTCGCGGCATCTTGGTAAACAGCCGGAAGACATTCTCGGTGGTGATGTCGGCGATCTCCGCCTCGCTGACGCCGATGGTCTCGGCCAGCACCTTCGCCGTATTCGCGACATAGGCGGGCTCATTGCGTTTTCCCCGATGCGGGATTGGCGCAAGATAAGGCGCGTCGGTCTCGACCAGCAGCCGTTCGCGCGGCACATCTGCGGCAATCGCGCGCAACTCGGTCGAGTTCTTGAAGGTCAGGATGCCTGAGAAGGAGACATAGCCGCCCAGCGCCACGCCGACTTCCGCCAACCGACGCCCGGACGAAAAACAATGCAGGATGAAGGGGAAAGCGCCCTTCCCTGTCTCCTCCTCGAGAATCGCCGCCATGTCGCCGTCGGCGTCGCGCGAATGGATGACCAGCGGCAGGCCGGTCCGGCGCGCGGCGGCGATGTGAGTGCGGAAGCCTTGCGCCTGTGCCTCGCGCGGCGCGCGGTCGTAGAAATAGTCCAGGCCGGCTTCGCCGATCGCCACCACCTTGGGATGGTTGGAAAGCCGTACCAGCTCCTCTGCGGTCGCATCGAGCTCTTCCGCCGCATTGTGCGGATGAGTACCAACTGAGCAATAGACCTCACTAAAAGCTTCAGCAATTTCAAGGATTTGATGAAAACGCTTCACGCGCGTTGAGATCGTCACCATGCGGCCGATCCCGGCTGCGAGAGCGCGGGCGACGATAGCCGCCCGCTCCTCGGCAAAATCCGGAAAATCGAGATGGCAGTGACTGTCGACAAGCATCAGGCTTTGGTGTCCTGCTCGACGTAGCGGGGAAACACGCCCTCAGGCACCGGCAGCGCCGTGCCGGGCACCAGCGCATGGTCTGCGTGGACATGCGCGAAATTGCGCTTGTCCGCCGGCACAGCCAGCAGGTCGAGCAGCCTCGCCGCCGATCCGGGAATGAAGGGCTGGCAAAGCACCGTCACGCGCCGGACAAGCTCGGCCGTCGTCCACAGCACCGTCTCCATGCGCTCCGGATCGGTTTTGCGCAGCGCCCAGGGCTCCTGCGACGCGAAGTAGCGGTCGGCGTCGGCCACCACGCCGAAGATCGCCGCCAGCGCCAGATGGATGCCCTGCTCCGCCATCGCTCTGCGTGCCACCGCAAGCGCCTCCACCGCCTGGTCGAGGATCGCCGCGTCGGCTTCGGTGAGCTCGCCGCGCTTCGGCACCGCCCCGCCGCAGTTCTTTGCGATCATCGACAGCGAACGCTGCGCCAGATTGCCGAGGCCGTTGGCGAGATCGGCATTGGTGCGGTTGACGATCGCTTCGTGACTGTAGCTGCCGTCCTGCCCGAACGGCACCTCGCGCAGGAAGAAATAGCGTACCTGGTCGAGGCCGTAATGCTCGATCATGGCGAACGGATCGACGACATTGCCGACCGATTTGGACATCTTCTCGCCGCGGTTGAACAGGAAGCCGTGGGCGAAGACGCGCTTCGGCAATTCGATGCCGGCCGACATCAGGAAGGCCGGCCAGTAGACCGCGTGGAAGCGCACGATGTCCTTGCCGATGATATGCGTCGCCGGCCAGTAGTGCCATTGCTCGGATTTGGTGTCGGGATAGCCAGCGGCCGTGATGTAGTTGGTCAATGCGTCGACCCAGACATACATCACATGCTTGTCGTTGCCCGGTACAGGCACGCCCCATTTGAACGTGGTGCGCGAGATCGACAGGTCCTTCAAGCCGGACTTGACGAAGCTGATCACTTCGTTGCGGCGCTCCGCTGGACCGATGAAGTCTGGCCGGCTCTCATAAAGTGCCAGCAATTTGTCCTGATAGGCGGATAGCCGGAAGAAATAGCTTTCCTCCTCGTTCCATTCAACCGGCGAGCCAAGCGGCTCGCGGCGTACGCCGTCGTCGCCGAGCGTGGTTTCGCTTTCGTCGAAATAGGCTTCCTGGCGGACCGAATACCAGCCGCTGTAGCGATCAAGATAGATGTCGCCATTGGCTGCCATCGCCTTCCAGATCGCTTGGCAGGATGCGTAGTGACGTTGTTCGGTCGTGCGGATGAATTCGTCGTTTGAGCCGCCGACTGTCTCGGTCATCGAGCGGAAGATTGCCGAATTGCGGTCGGCGAGCGTTATCGGCGCGATGCCTTCCTTTTCGGCCGTCTGCTGCATCTTGAGGCCGTGCTCGTCGGTGCCCGTGAGGAAGAACACATCCTTGCCGTCGAGACGCTGGAAGCGGGCCAGCGCGTCGCTGGCGATGACCGTATAGGCATGGCCGATATGTGGCTTGCCATTCGGATAGAAAATCGGCGTGGTCAGATAGGATTTTTCGCGTGACATGAATGAACCGTCATGAAGGTCTGAATGTGAGTTGTGGCGGTGGATAAACTATCGGCATGGCGATTGCCATCCCGATGCATGCCGCCCAAAAGTGGTGCCCGATTTCGGGGCAGCGGCATGCACCAAGAAAACCGTCACATTCGCATCACAGAATTCAGGCGGTCGATCATGGTCAGGGCGTGCTGCTTCTTGTCGAGATTGTAGGTCTCTGCCTCAGATATCGTGTTCACGGCCTCGTGCCAAGCGTCGGACAGCGTTTTGGCCCTGGCGAGGTTGCCGGTCAAAGCCGCTTCGCTGGCGGCGGCCGACAGCAGATCGAGCGCGCGGCGGTTGAAGATATCGAACTGGATCGCCTGGTCGCGGCCGGCAACGGCTTCGGCAAGCCGATGGGCAGCGGCAATGTCCGGCTTTTGCGCCGCCAACAGCGCGTCGAGCGCGCCGGCGATTTCCAGCCCGCCATACTGGGTAAGCAGGATCGCATTGCGCGCGCTGCCCCCTGCCCGCTCGGCCAAAGCCGCGCGCGCGGCCGGATCGACCGGCGGCGGCTCGATGCCCTCCAGCACAGCCATCAAGTCGTCCGGCGCAAGCGGCGTCAGCCGCACCATCTGACACCGCGACCGGATCGTCGGCAACAGACTGCCCGGCGCATGGACGATGAGGATGAACAGGGTGCGCGCCGGAGGCTCCTCAAGATTCTTGAGCAAGGCATTGGCGGCATTGGTGTTCATGTCGTCGGCCGGATCGACGATGACGACGCGGTAGCTGCCGTCATGCGAGGTCATCGACAGGAAGCGGCTGACCTTGCGTATCTCGTCGACCGTCAGCACGGTCTTGAAGCTTTTGGTCTTGTCGTTGGCCGGACGGGTGAGATGCAGCACCGAAGGATGCGCGCCGGTAGCGATCTGGCGAAACAGCGACGAGGCCGGATCTGGCACGGCAAGCGCTTCGGGCGCAGACGCAAAATCGGGATGTCTGAGAAGGTGATGCGCCAGGTGGAAGGCAAGCGTGGCCTTGCCGATGCCGTGCGGCCCGGCGAGGATCAGCGCATGCGGCAGCTTGCCGGCGCGGTAAGCGCTGGCAAGCATGCCCGCCGTCTGCGCGTGGCCGATCAGTCGCGACGTTTCCGACGGCTCGGGAACGCCGTCAAGCGTGTCGTGCTGTTCGGGGGCGATGCGTTCGAAGATCATGCCGGCGCCGTCTGCTTCCTTTGCACCGGCATCCGCTTTTCCAGCACCGCGAACACGGCCGCGGTGACGACGTTTTCCACCGTTTCGGGATCGGCCGACGCATCGATCACAATGCAGCGGTCCGGCTCCGCCTCGGCGATCGCCAGGAAAGCCTCCCGCCGGCGCTGGTGGATGGCCAAAGTCTCCTTCTCGAAGCGATCGGCGCTGTCGCCGGCGCCACGCCGTGCCGCCGCGCGCCTGAGACCTTCGGCCGGATCGATGTCGAAGATCAGCGTCATGTCGGGGACCATGCCGTTGATGGCGACCGCCTCCAGCGCTTGCATGAAATCCGGATCGAGCCCGCCGGTGACGCCCTGATAGACGCGCGAGGAATCGATGAAACGGTCGCAAAGCACGATCGTGCCGCGCTCGACCGCCGGCCGGATCACCTGCTCGACATGGTCGGAGCGTGCGGCGGCGAAGAGGATCGCCTCCATCTTCGGGCCGAAGGGCTCGGCGGCGCCGGACAAAAGCACATGTCTCACCGCCTCGGCGCCCGGCGAGCCGCCTGGCTCGCGTGTCACCAGAACCTCGTATTTCTTGGCGCGCATGCGCCGTGCCAGCCGCTCGATCTGCGTCGACTTGCCGGCTCCTTCGCCGCCTTCGAAGGTGATGAAAAATCCGCTCGCCAATCGTGAATGCCTTCGCCCGTGCTGGCCGCTGTCATAGCTCCCGTCCGGCAAAAGGTCCACGAGCCTGCCCGATCACAAATGTTTCTGACGCAGCCAGCCGACGGCCAGTTCCTTGGCGGCGTCAAGCGCACGCTGCGGCAGCGTCCCGACCTTCACCGCCTCGGCGGCGAAAAGCGGCGTTCGCTGGCTGAGCGTGTCGCCTATCCAAACGCGCAGCTCCCCGACCGGTTGCCCCTGCTCCACCGGCGCCGCCACCGGGCCGTCATAGACAATCCTGGCGGTCAGCTTGTCGCGGTTGGTTATCGGCAGAAAGATGTCCACCGGGCCCTTGGCTTTCAAGGCCACGCCGGATTTGGCGCCGCCGAACACTTCGGCTTCGCCCACGACCTCGTCCTTGGCGAAGATCTCCGTCTTCTGGAAGGAGCGCGACCCCCAGTCTAGCAGCTTGCGCGCCTCCTCGGAGCGTTCCCGGTCGCTCGCCAGACCGCTCAGCGCCGCGATCACCCGAATGCCGTTGTGGCTGACCGTGCCGACAATGCCGAAGCCGGCGGACTCGCTCGCCCCGGCCACGAAGCCGTCGGCATCGATGCCCATGGCCAAAAGCGGATTGCGGTTCCGCTGGGAGATCTTGTTCCAGGTGAAGTCGGGCTGGCCGTAGTAGTGGAAGAACTCGGGATAGTCGCGCCAGATGTGCAGTGCCAGCATCGTGAGCTCCCGCACTGTCGTCTGCTGGCCATCTGCCGGCAGCCCGGTCGAATTGACGAAGGTCGATTTCGAGAGACCAAGCTCGCGGGCACGCTCCGTCATCTGCGCGGCGAAATTCGCCTCCGAGCCTGCCATGCCTTCGGCAAGCACGATGCAGCCGTCATTGGCGGCCTGCACGGTCACGCCCTGGATCAGATCCTCGACACGGACCGCCGATTTGAGCTTGGCAAACATCGTCGAGGTGCCCGACGGCGCGCCGCCGGTGCGCCAGGCGTTTTCGCTGACCACGAAAGTATCGTCGAGCGTGATCCGCTTCGATTTGATGGCGTTGAAGACCACCTCCATCGTCATCAGCTTGGCCATCGAAGCCGGCGGGATCGGCTTGTCGGCATCCTTGGCGAAAAGCACCGTGCCGGTGTCGGCGTCGATCATGAAGGCCTGGGCCGCCTTGGTCTCGAAAAGCTGCGCACCGGCCGGGGCTGCCCAAAGCAGTATCAGCGCCAGGCCTAGTAATCCGGCGAAAGGCTGAAAGATGCGGAACTGCATGAAAAATCGACCCACTTAGCCGTGCTGGCGTCGACAAGCTATCAGGGTTCTTTCCGCTGGATCAACGGCGGGCGCGAAATTGATCAGTTTCGCACAACCAATGCGTCCGGCGCGCCGTGCGACCAGGCCGCCTGCAGCAGGTCGTCGATGCTGCCATGGCCATCCGGATAGACGTTGACCGCGTACCAGTCGTTGCCGTCAAGCTCGGTGCGCTGGATTTCAGTCCTGCCGAACGGCTCGAGCGCCGCCGCCACGCGGTTTGCCTGCGCCGCATTGTCAAAGGAGCCGGCGGCCACATAATCGGAGGCCGGCGCCTGTTCCTGGCCGTTCGACTTCTTCCACGACTGGAGGATGTCGGCCGGCGACATGCCGCTGCCGTCGAGGACGGCAAAGACGTCGGCGTGATTGACGCGCTCACCCGCGTAGGACAGCGACGCCATGGCAAAGGGCGAGTTCGGCGGCAGCCTGAACTGCGGCCGCTCCGGCACGATCGGCCCGAAATCCGGCAGCACGACTTCGCTGGCGCCCTGCGCCTGCCCTGACATCGCCGGTTGCGCGGCAAGCTGCTCCGACAGACCGGACTGCGTGCCAAAAGCCTGCCCAGAACTGGTCAGCTGGCCGGGGAACGGCACGGCCGCTGGAGGTGCATCGCTCATCGACAGGCTGGGCGACGGGCCGTTCATGGCCACCATCACGCCCGTCGGCAGGCCGTCGGACGGATCGGGCCGCCTGCCGCCGGGACGGTAGGAAGCCATCAGATACTGGTCGTCATTGCCGTCGAGCGGCGCCCGGCCGACATATTCGACCTTCACCCTTGCCGTGCCGACCTTGCCATAGTCGAGCATTTGCGCGGCACGTTCCGAGACGTCGATGATGCGGCCCTCATGGTATGGGCCGCGGTCGTTGACGCGCACGATGATCGAACTGCCAGTCTCGAGATTGGTGACGCGGGCATAGCTCGGCAGCGGCATGGTCGGGTGCGCCGCCGTCAGTTGCATCGTGTCATAGACTTCGCCGTTGGCGGTCAGCCGGCCGTGGAAGGCATCGCCATACCAGGAAGCCAGGCCAACCTTGGCATATTTCTTATCCTCCTTGGGATAGTACCACTTGCCGCGCACCTGGTACGGCTTGCCGAGTTGGTCGCGGCCGCCGCCGCGCCGCATGAAGGCAACGCGCGGGCTCGCCTTCACGCCATATTCGGATTCGGCGAAATACTCCTTGGAACGCGGCCGCTTGTCGACCATGCCTTTCGGTTGCGGCGTCGACGTACAGCCGGCAAGCAGCACCGCCGAGAGGGCGCACAGCACGAAGGCAGGAGCGCGACGAAGACGCGGGCGCGCCGAAGTCTGCATGTTTTCGATTGTCCCCTACAGTCTCGCCGCCATCAATCGGAGCCAAGCGCCCCCGAATGCCCACCTTGATCCCCAATCTCTTTGTGCACAGGAAATGTTTATTACGATGTTAATCGATTATGGCCGGAACCGGGCGAGATTATGGCGGGGAAACAACTGCCACCGAGAGTGAGCCTTGCGTGGATGAGCGCCGGATGGAGGGGCAGCTTTTTGGAGGGGGACTTCCATTTCCAACCGGCGCTCACAGCGCTGGAATTGCCCGCGCCAACCAGGAGTTTAGCATGGGCGTCCGCAAGGCCTGCCTAGATCGAACGGATGAACTCGGCTCATCCATATGAGCAGTGGTTTCACGGATCAGTTGGGAGACGCTTTCGCGCCTAGCCGGAGGCGTTGCCGTCGGACTGGACAAGAAGACGCCCACCACGTTTTCCGTAGCGGGCGCTAGTTCGGGAGGAAGTGAGAGACGCTTGCGGTCTGGGTCGTCCCCTTGCCCGCTAAGGACGGTACGCCTCGTTTGGCTGGATAATAAGCGCGCCAGGGTTGAGCCGCCGCATATTCTGGTTGCGTGACATTTTCGCCACAGACATAAAAGCGCCCGGCCAACCAGGCAGCCGGGCAATGCATCGTCTGTCCCGACCGCAGGAAGGCACGTCGCGGTGGTTGACGCAGCCCTGACCGCCGCACTACAGCAATGAAGCGCTAACCGGTCGCAAATGCCTCGGCGTCAATTTGGCGCCGACCATTGAAAATTGACCGATAGCGACGATCGTAAGTGGTTGAAAGACCATGATGGAGGGATGGCCGAGCGGTTTAAGGCACCGGTCTTGAAAACCGGCGTGGGCGCAAGCTCACCGTGGGTTCGAATCCCACTCCCTCCGCCACATTCCCAACCCCATCGGCATATCATCTCCTGCGCGGCGACCGTTTCGCTGTGGACGGCCATCTGCGCCAATCCTGCTTTGCGTTATTGGTCCGGCGAGCCTTGGGTGCGTCCCGTGCCCATCCGATTGTCCTGCAAGATCCTGCCGAAGGAACGAGATGCCTGTTTTCGCGTTGTGCGCCATGTCTCTCGAAGACCACATCAGTATGGCGCAGCGTCATGTTCGACATGGCGAGCGGCACATCGCGCGTCAGCACGAGCGGATTGCCCGCTTGAGAACCAACAGGCTGCCGACAGTAGATGCGTTGAGGTTCCTGAGCCTGTTGGAAGAGGTGCACGCTTTGCAGCGGGAGCACCTGTCCCGACTGCTGTCGAAATCGGCCGGATCCAAAGCAGTCTCGGAGCTTTCGGCGAAGACGCAGGTGGCAAAGGGCGAGAGAGACGCGATTTCCATTCCGGACCCCATCGTCCGGCTCGCGCTGGAACTGGAACAAGAGCTTAACAACGTCAAATTGAAGTGGCTGACCGCCAAGCCTCCGAAGGGCAAGCTTCACTAGTTGGCTACGGCAGGTTGGCGGCTCTGTGGTGTCCTTTGATGCGCTGAGGCCCCTCTAGGCTACTTTGGCATCATCTTCTTGATATGTACTGGCCATATCAGCACAAGCGTATATTTATCGGCAGCCGGTGCTGTGCCTCGCCCCCGAGTCCACCGGTCAGGCCCGGCGTTTGCTGGCCTACCCCGCCAGCCTGCCGGGCCGCCCGGCGTCAGGCACATGGCGTCGAAGGTTTCTTGTCCGGTGGAGAACACCAGAAGCCGCTCGAATCCAGGAGCGCACCAGACTCATGACCTCACGGTCGGCGGCTTGCGCCCCTCAGCCGCACGTTGCCGGGCGGAGGCGGACACACCGCTGGCGGACAGCCGACACAAAGCGGCGGTACGCCGGCAAAATTCTATTAGCTTTAACTAATTGTAGACCCGCGCTGTCCTATTCTGGGACAGCGCGGGTAGCGCCCACTCCCGCGCCGGCGGCTCCGGCAGGCCCAGCACCCCCCGCCCTCTGTCGGGGCCGCCACCTGACTTTGCTTTATACCAGCAATGGTTGAATCAACCGTTACCACACGTGCCTACCAACGAGCTTTCGTGATCGCTAAATTTTGATGGATCGGAGGAATTCACATCTCACCAGAACTGATCTAGTCTTGCAGGTCGAAGAAATCGCGGGTGGCAACCTATGGAAGCGATGTTCGATGACCTTGCGGCTGCTGTCAGGCAGCCCCGAGCAGATATTTATACGGCTGTGTGCGCGTTCGCCCTGGACTTCGCCAGCAAGGTCTTTTTGGGGGTCGCCGTGGGGGTTGGCATCGGTATCGGACTAGCTATCGCGCGCTAAGTTACAAGAAAAGTGCCGGCGGCTGCTCAAAGTCTGCGTTGCTCGCCCTTGCGATCCGCTTGCTGTAGCATACCGCGATCGGTGTAGGGTCACCCACTATATTGGCAATAGCCTCCAATCTGACGCGAACTTACCATTGGACGTTTTCGGGCGCCGTGGGGAGTTCCAATGCGCATGATTCTTGCTCTGGCCGCGCTCACGGCCTGTTTCTCCGTATGGGATCATCTTGCAAACCACGGAACTTATAGCGCTACCCTGCAGCGAAACATTTTTGGTAAAGTGCTTTCGGGCTAACGGCCTTCCCACGGGGGCCGGTTTCCATCGTCAGGCACGTCGACACAGTTTTTATGTTCGCTTGCTCAGTTAAATGCTCTGCGCCCTTTCGCGTTAATCCAAGCAGCAGTCGGCCCGACAATTCCGCCGGAAGGTCGAAAAATACATCATAGACCATCCATTGGTCACACGGATCCGGTAAGCAGGTAAACCTCATCGCTGACGGTTCTTCGTTTTAGTATTCCCACGCAAATCTGTTCGGCGGCTGAGCCTGCGAAACCGGGCAGGATTGTGCTCCAGCACTTTCAAGGAACAATACTGCCGCCGGACAAGGAGAAAAAGAGGCTCTACAGTCCCTGCTGTATACGACCCAAGTCTGACAGGCTGCTTGACAGTTCTTCGGCAGCGGAGATCGTTTCATCGCGGAACCCCCGGAACAATGGCAGTGGCCCAGTCGCCGACGCCCGAGATTGGCCTGAGCCCAAGGCTGGCCCGGCCGGGCCGGCACCCATGTCACAAGCGCGTGCGTTTGGTTGATTTCTCAGACAGAATATGCTGCTTGTCGCGCCCATGAAAAAGCTCTGCCTGATGGTTCTGGCGCCTCTGGCGCTGGCCTGGCCGGCCAAGGCGATGGACAACGCACTTCGTGCCGGCCTGCTGAAACTCGATCCGCAGACTCGTCTCGAACAGCGTTGCGACGCCGAGGTGCTCGACCGGATCAGCCACGACGATCGCAAATTCAAGGCCGACCGTGTGGTGGCCTATGCCTTCGCCACGCCCCAGATGAGCGCCGACGCGATCAGGAGCCCCGGCGCCGCCTTTCGCAGCAAGGGTCAATGGTTCCGGCTGAAGTTCAAGTGCCAGACCGCGCCCGACCACATGCAGGTGCTGCAGTTGCTCTACAAGATCGGTGACGAGATCCCGGAAACCGACTGGGCAAAATACAACCTTTACGATTGACCGACTGCCGCGGTCGGCTGCGCGCAAGCCGGCCTTTCGAGTGCAAACTCATTTGAACCCAATGGAACCAGACGAGCGGCAACCGCTTGTTTCGTGAGTTCTCTTGACGTGCAGGAACCATGCACGTAGAGCAATTCCAGGAAAAGCGCGCAGCTGTTTTTCCCGCTGGAATTGCGTGAAAACAAAGACTTAGAACGCGATCGCATCAAACGATGAATCGCTCCGGCGTTAGAACATTCGAAGATCGACATTCCGCAAACAGGAAGGCTCCAGACGATGGATATTTTCAGCGCCGCAAGCCTGACTGCCCTTGTCCAGGTCATCGCGATCGACCTGGTGCTTGCGGGCGACAATGCCATCGTCATTGGACTGGCGGCCGCCGGCCTGCCGACGGAGCAGCGCAAAAAAGCCATTCTGATCGGCGTGGTGGCAGCGACGGTGCTGCGCATCCTGTTCGCGGCGGTTACCGTCAAGCTGCTTGCCATCGTCGGACTGTTGCTCGCCGGTGGCATCCTGCTGTTATGGGTATGCTGGAAGATGTATCGCGAGCTTCGCACCTCCCATGCCGACGAGCACGAGGCGACGGAGGCGCTCGCCAATTCCGATCTCGACAGCGACAAGGCGGTTGCTGGCAAGGCGCCGCGCAAGACGCTTGGGCAGGCGGCGCTGCAGATCGTCGTCGCAGACGTGTCGATGTCGCTGGACAACGTGCTGGCCGTCGCCGGCGCCGCGCGTGATCATTTCTGGGTGCTGATCGTCGGCCTCGTGCTGTCGATCGGCTTGATGGGCCTTGCCGCCAGCTTCATTGCGCGGCTGCTGCACCGTTACCGTTGGATTGCCTATATCGGCCTGCTGATCATCCTCTATGTCGCGCTCGACATGGTCTACAGGGGCGCGATGGAAATCTGGCCGCATGTCAACAACGCGGTGAGCTGACTGCCGCCACCTGACGCGGGCTTTGGCCGGCCACTGATCTGGCCTCGCATTGCGTTTTGCCGCAACAAGGACCAGCCCATACCAATGCCGCAATTAGTGTGGTATGGCGCCGCCGATCCCGAAAAACCTGGAAAAGCTTATGTCTGCCCCTCGTGTCAGTTTCGTCAGCCTTGGATGCCCGAAGGCGCTCGTCGATTCCGAGCGCATCATCACGCGGCTCCGCGCTGAAGGCTACGAGATCGCCCGCAAGCACGATGGCGCCGACCTCGTTGTCGTCAACACATGCGGCTTTCTCGACTCCGCGCGCGACGAGTCGCTCGACGCGATCGGCTCCGCCCTTTCCGAAAACGGTCGCGTCATCGTCACCGGCTGCCTCGGCGCCGAGCCGGAGGTCATTCGCGAGAAGCATCCCAATGTGCTGGCGGTCACCGGCCCGCAGGCCTATGAGAGCGTGATGGCGGCGGTGCATGAGGCGGCTCCCCCCAGCCATGATCCCTACATCGATCTTCTGCCGCCGCAGGGCGTGAAGCTGACGCCGCGGCATTACGCCTATCTGAAGATTTCCGAAGGCTGCAACAATCGCTGCACCTTCTGCATCATCCCGGCGCTGCGCGGCGACCTCGTCTCGCGCCCGGCGGCCGACGTGTTGCGCGAGGCCGAAAAGCTCGCCAAGGCCGGCGTCAAGGAGATCCTCGTCATCTCGCAGGACACCAGCGCCTATGGCATCGACATCAAATACCAGACGAGCATGTTCGGCGACCGCGAGGTGCGAGCGAAGTTCCTCGACCTTGCAGAGGAGCTCGGCAAGCTCGGCATCTGGGTTCGCATGCACTATGTGTACCCCTACCCGCATGTTGCCGACGTCATTCCGCTGATGGCCGAGGGAAAGATCCTTCCCTATCTGGACATCCCCTTCCAGCACGCCTCGCCGCAGGTGCTGAAGAACATGCGCCGTCCCGCTCATGGCGAAAAGACGCTGGAGCGGATCCGCGGTTGGCGCGAGGTCTGCCCGGATCTCGCCATCCGCTCCACCTTCATCGTCGGTTTCCCCGGCGAGACGGAAGACGACTTCCAGATGCTGCTCGACTGGCTGGACGAGGCGAAGATCGATCGCGCCGGCTGCTTCAAATATGAGCCGGTCAAGGGCGCGCGCTCCAACGACCTCGGCCTGGAACAAGTGCCGCACGAGATCAAGGAAGCCCGCTGGCACCGCTTCATGCAGCGCCAGCAAAAGATCTCGGCGACGCAACTGGCCAGGAAGGTCGGCAAGCGGCTGCCGGTGCTGATTGACGAGGCGCATGGCACCTCGGCCAAGGGCCGCACCAAATATGACGCCCCCGAGATCGACGGCTCCGTGCATATCCAGTCGCGCCGGCCGCTGCGCGCCGGCGAGATCGTCACGGTCAAGGTCGAGCGCGCCGACGCCTACGATCTCTACGGCTCGGCCGTTTGACAAGCGGATTGGCTGAAAATGAAAGGGCGCCGGTGGGGCGCCCTTTTTGTTTTGATGCCACGCTGCTGTTTACTGCGGCAGCTTGTCGTCGATGCCCTTGACGTAAAAATTCATGCCGAGCAGCGTGGCGTCGTCGGCGACCTCGCCATCCTTCAGCCAGGGCGAGCCGTCCTGCTTCGCCACCGGGCCGGTGAAGGGGTTCCAGCCGTCGGCGATCTTCTTGGTGGTCGCCTCCGCCATTGCCTTCACGTCGTCAGGCATGTTGGTGAAGGGCGCGAGCTTGACGGCGCCATCCTTGATGCCAAGCCACACATTGTCCGGCTTCCAGGTGCCGTCGAGGGCAGCCTGCACGCGGCTGATGTAATACGGGCCCCACTCGTCGGTGAGCGAGGTCAGCTGCGCGTTCGGCGCGAATTTGATCATGTCCGACGACTGGCCGAACCCATGCAGCTTCCGCTCCTCGGCGACCTGCAGGGGGGCGGTCGAGTCGGTGTGCTGGACGATGATGTCGGCGCCCTGGTCGAACAGCGCCTTGGCGGCGTCGGCTTCCTTGCCCGGATCGAACCAGGTATTGACCCACACGATCTTGACCTTGAAGTCCGGATTGACCGACTGCGCGCCGAGCATGAAGGAGTTGATGCCCATCACCACTTCCGGGATCGGGAAGGAGACGATGTAGCCGGCAAGACCCTTCTTCGATTCCTTGGCCGCGATTTGGCCGAGCACATAGCGGCCTTCATAGAAGCGCGCGTTGTAAATGCCGAGATTGTCGCCGGTCTTGTAGCCGGTTGCGTGCTCGAACATCACCTTCGGGAACTTCTTGGCGACCTTAACCTCGGCGTCCATGAAGCCGAACGATGTGCCGAAGATGATCTTGCATTTCTCCCGCGCCAGGCGCTCAAAGGCGCGGTCGGCGTCCGGGCCTTCCGAGACGTTCTCGAGATAGGCGGTCTCGACCTTGTCGCCGAGCGCTTTCTCCACCTCGAGGCGACCCTGGTCGTGCTGATAGGAATAGCCGAAGTCGCCGATCGGCCCCGTGTAAACCCAGCAGGCCTTCAGCTTGTCGGCCGCCTCGGCGGTTGCCGCCAGCGACAGGGCCGCGGCCGTGGTCATCAGCGCAATAAGCAGTTTCTTCATCGTGTTACCTCTCTGAGTTAAGCCTTGGAGCTTCCCGTCTTTTTGTTGTCGTCAACGATCCGGAACAAATGGCTGCCCCAACGAAGCCGGCGTGTTCATCATCGTCAGCCGCTTGTTCCGCGAGATTAGAACGAGAACCACGATGGTTGCCAGATAGGGCAGCGAAGAAAGAAACTGCGAGGGCACAGGAATGCCAAAAGCCTGTGCATGAAGCTGGCCGATCCACACCGCGCCGAAGATGTAAGCGCCGGCCAGCACCCGCCACGGACGCCAGGACGCAAAGACCACCAGCGCCAGCGCGATCCAGCCGCGTCCCGCGCTCATGTTCTCGACCCATTGCGGCGTGTAGACGAGCGACAGGTGGCCGCCGGCAAGCCCGGCGCAAGCGCCGCCGAAGATCACGGCGAGGTAACGGTAGCGGATGACCTTGATGCCGAGCGCATGCGCCGACACGTGGCTGTCGCCGATCGAGCGCAGCGTCAGGCCAGTGCGCGTCCTGAACAGAAACCACATCACGGCGGCGGTGAGCCCGATCGAGACGTAGAACAACGGATCCTGGCCGAAGATCAGCTTGCCGACGACCGGTATCGAGCTCAGGCCGGGGATGTCGAGGTTCGGCAGCCTGACGCCAGGCTGGCCGACGAAGCTGGTGCCGATCATGCCGGAGAGGCCAAGCCCGAGCAGCGTAAGCGACAGGCCGGTCGCCACCTGGTTGGTCGCCAGGGAAAGCGTCATGACGGCGAAGAGCAGCGAAAACAGCGCGCCGACGACGATTGCGGCAAGCAGCCCGATCCAGGGAGATCCGGTAAGATAGCCCGCGCCGAAGCCGCCGACGGCGCCCATGATCATCATGCCCTCGACGCCGAGGTTGAGCACGCCGGAGCGTTCCACCACCAGCTCGCCGATCGCCGCGATCAAGAGCGGCGTCGCCGCGGTCGCGATGGTCAAAAGGATGTTGACGGTGATGTCCATCAGCGTGCCTCCTCCAGCTTGGGCGCGGCCTCGAGTTGTGGCGCGGCAAAGCCGATCAGACGAATGCGATAATGAATGAGCGTGTCGCAGCCGAGCACGAAGAACAAAAGCATGCCCTGGAACACGCGCGCCACCTTGTCGGAGATGCCGAGCGCGCTCTGCACCGCCTCTCCGCCGAGATAGGTCAGCGCCAGCACCAGGCCTGCCGCGACGATGCCGAGCGGATTGAGCCGTCCGAGGAAGGCGACGATGATGGCGGTGAAGCCATAGCCGGGCGAGATCACCGGCTGTAGCTGGCCGATGGCGCCCGAGACTTCCGAGATACCGGCAAGGCCAGCCAATGCGCCGGACAGCAGGAAAGTAAAGAAGACCATCTTGCTGAAGCCGAAGCCGGCGAAGCGACCTGCCCTCGGGCTCGAGCCCAGCACGCGGACCTCGAAACCTTTCAGCATGCGGCTCATCATCAGCCAGACCGTGACCGCGGCGACCAGCGCGAAGACGAAGCCCCAATTGGCGCGGCCGGCATCCGGCATCAATTCCGGCAGGACGGCCGAGTCGCCGAACTGGATGGTCTGCGGGAAGCCATGGCCCTGCGGGTCGCGCCACGGTCCGCGCACCAGCCAGTCGAGGAAGAGCTGCGCCACATAGACCAGCATCAGGCTGGTCAGGATCTCGTTGGTGCTGAAGCGGGTTTTCAGCAGCGCCGGGATGGCCGCATAGAGGGCGCCGCCGACCATGCCGAGCAAGAGCATCAGCGGCAGCACCAGCGGACCTTCGAATTCGGGGAACAGCACCGGGATGATCGAGCCGAAAATGCCGCCCAGAATGAACTGGCCTTCGGCGCCGATGTTCCAGATGTTGGCCTTGTAGCAAACCGACAGGCCGACGGCGATCAGGATCAGCGGCGCCGCCTTGATGGCCAGTTCATGCAGCTGCCAGATCTCGCTGATCGGCTGAACAAAGTAGACATTGAAGGCATTGAGCGGATTGACGCCGAGCAACGCGAACATGATGGCGCCGGCAATGATCGTCAGCGCGAAGGCGATGAAGGGCGAGAGCACCGAAAACAGCGCCGAGCGCTGCGGGCGTTTGACCAGTTCGAGGCGCATCATGCCGTCTCCATGCTGTGTTCGGCGTGGCCGGGCTCGGCGCCGCCCATCAACAGGCCAATCCTCTCGAAGGTGGCTTCGGCGATCGGCAGCGGCGCGGACAATTCGCCGTTGTGCATGACCGCGATCGCGTCCGACAGCTCGAACAATTCGTCGAGGTCCTGGCTGATGACGAGAACCGCCGAGCCGCTGCGGGCAAGCTCGATCAGCGCCTGGCGGATATGGGCGGCGGCACCGGCGTCGACGCCCCAGGTCGGCTGGTTGACGACCATCACGCTCGGCTTGCGGTCGAGCTCGCGGCCGACGATGAACTTCTGCAGATTGCCGCCGGACAGCGCCGCAGCCTCCGGATCGGGAGCGCTCTTGCGCACGTCCATCGCGGCAATGATGCGCTGGGCGGCGCTGTAGACGGAAGCGTTCCTGACCATGCCGCCGGAGCCGACGAAGGACTTGCCGTCGGTGGCATGGCGCGACAGCAAAAGGTTCTCCGACAGCTTCATCCGCGGCGCCGCGCCGTGACCGAGCCGTTCCTCCGGCACGAAGGCGGCGCCCATCAGCCGCCGGCCGGTGATCGACACGCCGCCCGCATCCTTGCCGCGGATGCGCACGGAACCGGGATCCTGCTGCAGCACCTCGCCGGAGACCGATTCGAAAAACTCGCCCTGGCCGTTGCCGGCGACACCGGCGATGCCGATCACCTCGCCGGCGCGTACCGAAAGATTGATGTTCTTGAGCGGAATGGCGAACGGCGTCGCCGGCTTGCGGGTAAGCCCGCGGATCTCCAGCAATGCCGGCGCGGTCTCGATGCCTTTGGCTGGCGCGCGCACCACTGCCTTGACCTCATTGCCGACCATCATGCGGGCTAGCGACGCGGCCGTCTCCTGGCGCGGGTTGCAGTGGCCGACGACCTTGCCGTGGCGCAGCACCGTGGCGCGATCGCAGATGCGTTTGACCTCTTCCAGCCGGTGCGAGATGTAAAGGATCGACTTGCCTTCAGCGCGAAGCCGCTCCAGCGTTTCGAACAGCTTGTCGGCTTCCTGAGGCGTCAGCACCGAAGTCGGCTCGTCGAGGATGATGAGTTGGGGCTTCTGCAAGAGGCAACGGATGATCTCGATGCGCTGGCGCTCGCCAACGGAAAGATCGCCGACCAGCGATTCCGGATCGAGCGGCAGGCCGTAGCTGTAGGAGAGCGCCCGCGCCTTCGCGGCAATCGCGCTGATCGGCGAGCCGTCGTTCAGCGAAAGCGCGATGTTCTCGGCCGCCGTCAGCGCTTCGAATAGCGAGAAATGCTGGAAGACCATGCCGATGCCGAGCTTCTTGGCGAGGCCGGGGCTGGTGATCCTGACGGCCTGACCGTTCCAGAAAATTTCACCCGAATTCGGTTCCAGCGAGCCGAACAGCATCTTCACCAGCGTCGACTTGCCGGCGCCGTTCTCGCCGAGCAGGGCGTGGATCTCGCCCTTCGCGATGTTGAGGTCGATATGGTTGCACGCCGTCAGCGTGCCGAAAATCTTCGTAAGGCCACGAACCTCCAGCAGGTTCGCCCTGTCATGATTTGCACTCACAGTGCCTCCCATCCAGTTACCCGGATATGTTCTGTGTTCCCGCTGGTATCGTATGCGCGGCCGGCTTCGGTCGGAAAGCGGCACGCAACTTGAAAGAGCTTCAAGAATTCCAGCGGAAACTCAAGGGGTAAGATAGGCCTGTTCAGGGCAAGAGGGAAACCAGTAAGCTTTTCGGGGAACCATTGCCTCGAGGCGCGGCAAGGCGCTGAAAAACAAGGCAGCCGGCTTAGGGGATGAGGATGGTGGTGCCCGTCGTCTTGCGGCCCTCGAGATCGGACTGCGCTTGTGCCGCGTCCTTCAGCGCGTAGCGCTGGTTGATCTTGATCTCGACGGCGCCGCTCAGCACTACCTCGAACAGCGCTTGCGCCGAGGCCACAAGGTGCTCGCGTTTGGCGTTGTAGACGAAGAGCGTCGGGCGGGTCGCATAGAGCGAGCCTTTCTGCGCCAGAAGCGACATCGGGAAAGGCGGGATCGGCCCGGACGACTGGCCGAAGCTGACAAACATGCCAAGCGGCCTCAGGCAGTCGAGCGAAGCGGGAAAAGTGTCGTTGCCGACGGAATCATAGACGGCGTCGCACTTTTTGCCGCCGGTGATGGCGGCGACGCCGGCGACGAAATCCTGCTCCTTGTAATTGATGACATGGTCGAAGCCATGCGCCTTGGCGAGCTCGACCTTGTCTGCGGAGCTCGCCGTGCCGATCACCGTCGCGCCGAGATGCTTTGCCCATTGGCCCAGGATCAGGCCGACACCGCCGGCCGCGGCATGGTAGAGGATCGTGTCGCCCGCCTTCACCTTATAGGTGCGGCGCAGCAGATATTCGGCCGTCATGCCTTTCAGCATCATGGCCGCCGCCTGCTCGTCGCTGATGCCGTCCGGCACCTTGACCACGCGGTCGGCGGCGATCACGCGTTCTTCCGAATAGGCGCCGACATTGACGGCATAGGCGATGCGATCACCGGGCCTCAGCCAGTCGACGCCGACGCCAACGGCCAGCACCACACCCGCCGCCTCGCCGCCCGGAATCAGCGGAAACCCGCCCGGCGGCGGGTAGAGGCCCGAGCGATGGTAGACGTCGATGAAGTTGAGGCCGATCGCGGTATGCCTGATCAGAATCTGCCCGGCGCCCGGCTGGCCGGGATCTGCATCCTCATAGGTCAGGACCTCGGGGCCGCCATGGGCGTGAATGCGGATCGCTTTGGACATTGCTCAACTTTCTCGGAAAAGGACGGAAGCTGGATATCGAGTCAGGATTTCCTGGCGCCAAGATTGGGGAACATCTGCATGATGCCCCCGATGCAGGCGAGATAGAGCCCGGTAACCGTAATGCCGGCCTTGGTGAAGATGCTGACCTGCTCGCTCAGAACCCCGATCTTGTCATAGAACGAGGCAAGTGCGGCCTGTGCCAATGCAAGCGCGCCGAAGGCGCACCATAACAGCGTCATGCCGAGATTGATCGGCCTGAGCCGCACCACCCGTACCGGGTGGATGAAGTTGATCGGCAGGAAGGTGAGAATACCGGCGACCACGACCACGGCGAAGGAAACCCACTGCCCCGGCTCGATGACAAAGAGCGTGAACACCACCATGTTCCAGACGACCGGGAACCCCTTGAAGAAGTTCTCCTTCGTCTTCATGCCGGTGTCGGCGTAGTAGATCGCGCTGGAGACGACGATGATCGCCGCCGACAGGAACGACAGGTTCTCGCCCATCAAGCCGCGCTGGTAGAGCGCGAAGGCCGGAATAAGCACGTAGGTCACGTAGTCGATGATGTTATCGAGGAGCTCGCCCGACCATGTCGGCAGGATCTCCTTGACTTCGATCTTCCTGGCGATCGGGCCGTCGATGCCGTCGACGAAGAGCGCCAGCCCTAGCCACCAGAACATTGCCGTCCAACGTCCCTCGCTCGCCGCCACCAGCGAGAGGAAGGCGAGGAACGAGCCGGACGCAGTCAGCAGGTGCACGGAAAAAGCCCGCGCCTGCGGCCACGTCACTTTCTTCTTCGGCCGCGGAATCCGCTCCGCGATTTTCTTGGCCGCATTCCGGGCCGCTGTGTTCTTGCTCACGGGCCTCGCCAATCCAGCTTGCATATCTCGGCCGAACGGCCGGCGAAATTCCAATTGCGGCCGAAGGCGCGCATCTTGCTCTTGTCGGACTTCGCCACGATGATTTCCGGTGCGATCCAGTATTCGGAATTGGTAATGACGGTGTCCTTCTCGCCGTCCTTGCCGGGTATCGGCGTCACCGCGCCGTCGATAATCCGCGGTATCTGGAAAACGCGCGTCCTGTCACGCGTCTCATAGGTGATCGGCACCTGTTCCACGCCAAGGAAGTTTCCAACAAGAATCGACAGCAGCGAAGTGGTCCCGCCCGCCTTGCCGGTGAAGATTTTTGTCAGGGCTTTCACGGCATAGATGGAGGCGCGCTTGTCGATGAACAGGCCGGCGCTCCAGTTGCCGCGGCTCATATAGCCCGGGATTTCCATGACCAGACCAAGATTAAGGCCGGAAAGATCGACCTCGCCGAAGTGGCCGGCGTCGATGCGGAACCCGGCCCACGTCTGGCAAAAGCCTTCGGTCGGCGGATGGCTGCCGAGCGACAGAACGCAGGGGCAGAAAACCGTGCAATTGCAGGAGAGTACCAGCTCTCCCTTCATCGCCCAGCTCTGATCGGCCATCGAATTCTCCCTCACGCGGAAACTAATAGCAGGGCGGCGGCCCACACAAGCAGTATCGCACCGGAAACCTGGCTGGCCACCCTGCCCGCGGTCTGTTTTTCGATCAAAGCGAACAGGCTGATCAGCGCCATCCAGAAGATGTTCATCGCGCCCACGGCGAACATGACCAGCATCAGCGCCCAGCAACAGCCGAGACACCAGACGCCCTGCTCCACTCCCAGGCGAAAGACACGCCCCGGCTTCGCGCTCCAGTTGGCAAACAGGATCGAGAACGGGTTGCGGCATCTCTTGAGGCACGCCTGCTTCAAGCCGCTGAACTGATAGAGGCCGGCGATCGCCAAGGCGACGGCCCCGGCAATCCCGACGACGGGATCGAGCACCTGTCCCGCGGCGGCAAAGCCATAGACCGTGAGCGTCAGCGCGGCGAAGGCCACTGAGGCGGCAAGCCAGGTCGCGAGGTATCCCATCACCAGAACCAGCGGATGGACGACGGGCTCGCCCTTGATCCGGGCGGTATCGGCAATCTCGCAATAGGTGCGGATCATCGGCGCCGCCGAGGGCAGCATCGTCGCCACCGCCATTATGAACCACATCAGGACGAGCGCCGACGCCGCCAACGAGCCTGAAAGCGGCGCCGGCGCAAGGCACAAAGCGAAGAAACGGTCGAGGAAATCCGGCAGCGGCAATGGCGGCAGGTTCTTCAGCAGCGCATCGCCCGGAGCGCCGCCGGCAACGCGGCTTTCGGCGCCGCGAATAGCCATGGCAGCGAGGATCCACCAGGCAAGCACGACGCCCGCACCGATAGTGAGCATCACGGCAAGGCGGGGGCTGCGCGCCAGTCCCGCCGTGGCGCGGCCGGCGCGGTCGAGATGGCGGAAATCGTGCTCCTGGGCGCTCATGCCAATCGAATGGGCCGAATCGCCGCGTTGATCAAGTCCGCCGATCTGCCCTATACCGCATGCAGGCCGACGGGCCGCCATCAACATGGAAGCCTGGTGTGGAGCAGAGTGACAAAGCCCGAATATTGATCGCCGGCAGCGGCCCGGCCGGCCTGATCGCGGCACTCGGCTTTGCCGAGGCAGGCTTTGCCGTGACGTTGGCTGGCCCCGAGGCCGCCGGCGGCGATGGCCGCACCACCGCCCTTATGAACCCTGCTCTCAAGGTGCTCGACCACCTGGGCGTGCTGGACGAACTCAGACCGCAGGCGGCGCCGCTGAAAATGATGCGCATCGTCGACGCAACGCGCCGGCTGATCCGCAGCCCGACCGTCACCTTCCGCGCCAGCGAAATCGGCGAGGAGCAGTTCGGGCTCAACCTGCCGAACAAAATCCTGATCCCGGTGCTTGCCAAGAAGGTCGCCGCAAATCCCGGCATCGAGTGGCGAAAGTCGATGGTCGATGCCTGGCGGCTCGACGCCGACCACGCACATGCGAGCCTCGCCGATGGCAGTGAGGTCTCGGCATCGCTGGCGGTTGCCGCCGACGGGCGCCTGTCGCCGGCGCGCGAGGCCGCCGGCATCAAAGCCTCCGCCCGACCCTATCCTCAGTCGGCGCTCGTTCTCAATTTCAGCCATCGCAGCGAGCATGGCTTCATCTCGACCGAATTCCATACCGAGACCGGGCCGTTCACGCAGGTGCCGCTGCCGGGCAAGCGCTCCAGTCTCGTCTGGGTGGTGAAGCCGGAAACGGCACAGGAACTGGCCGCGCTCGACGATGCCACGCTGTCTGTTCGGGTCGAAGAGCAAATGCAGTCCATGCTCGGCCGGGTCTCGGTCGAGCCCGGCCGCCAAGTCTACCCGCTTTCGGCGGCCTCGCCCGGTCGGTTCGCGCAAAACCGTGTGGCGCTTGTCGGCGAGGCTGCTCATGTCTTCCCGCCGATCGGGGCACAAGGCCTCAATCTCGGCATCAGGGATATCGACGATCTAATTGGAATCGCCAGCGAAAATCGCGACGATCCCGGGTCGAGGCTGAGCCTTGCCGCCTACGACACGCGGCGCCGTCCGGACATCCTGGCGCGCAGCAGTGCGGTGAACTTGCTCAACATGTCGCTGCTGTCCGACATGCTCACGGCGCAGCTTGCGCGCAGCGCCGGCCTCAACGTGCTGGGCAGCTTCGCGCCGCTGCGCGCCTTCTTCATGCGCGAAGGCCTGCGGCCGGGAAGCGGTTTTCGGGCGCTCGCCGGCGGCTTCAGGAAACAGGCCGCGCGCTGAGGCACATTTGCAAACTACCGCTTTCGGCCGAGGATTGCGCCCGCTGATAGGTAGCTTGGTGGGCCAGGGCGTCGGTAAAGCATTGCATTGGAGCAACGTCTGCGCCAAATCGTACCAAGCCGAAAGTCGGGGTCGATTTTTGAGCGCGTGACGTGTAGATTCAAGACCTTAGGCGCCCTGTGCGCGCAAGCCGCTGCGGCGCCTCGGGACCGAAGTGGTGAGTGCGATGAAGACGGCCAAATTCGCGATCGGACAAGTTGTTCGCCACCGGCTGTTTCCGTTCCGTGGCGTGATCTTCGACGTCGATCCGCAATTCGCCAACACCGAAGAATGGTATGAAGCGATCCCGGCGGACATGCGTCCAAGCAAGGACCAGCCTTTCTATCACCTTCTCGCCGAGAACTCCGAGACAGAGTACATCGCTTATGTATCGGAGCAGAACCTGCTCGAGGATCGGTCGGGCGAGCCGGTGCGGCACCCGCAGATCGGCGAGATGTTCGACAAGCTGCCCGACGGGCGCTACGAGCCGAAAGGTCACTCGAAACACTGACGGCTGGACAAGCGACAACAAAAAAGCGGGGCGCCTGCCCCGCTTTTTGCATGCTGGAGAAACGCTCCAACAATCAGTTGGCGGTCTTCGCCTTGTCCTGCTCTTCCTTAAGCTTCTTGGCGAAGTCCTGGTTGTTCTTGGCGACGAAGTCCTGCAGCTTCTTTTGGCGGTCCTCGATGTCCGACTGCTGCAGCGGCGGGCCGTCATAGGCGCCGCTGAAGCCCGTCAGCGCAACCTTTATCGGGTTCGGCTGGTTCTGGAAATTGACCGAGGTGAGCGTGATCTGCTGGCCCTTCTTGAAAGACGCGACAAGCTGGTCGGTCAGCGGCACTTCGGCCACGCAGCGATCCGGGAAGCAGATCACATAGTCGAGCTTCTGCGCCTTGCCGGAATCGATCTGCAGGCCGATGCCCGGAGGAACGAGACGGCCGGTCGGCACCGTCACCTGGAACACCTTACGGTTCACTTTGCCCTTGAGCTCGATCAGGCTGACGCCGGTGACGAGCTGGCCATTGCCGGCGGTGACGATGTTCTGCACGTTGCAGATATCGACGTCTTCCTGCTTGGTGCAGGCCTTGAACCAGCCCTGCGGAATCTGCGGCGGCTGCTGGGCGGAAGCGGTGAAAAGCCCGGCGCCCAGAACGCCGACCACGCCTGCGGCCAGCACCGAAAGGCGATACGCGTTGCTCGTCATATGGTGCACTTTCCTCTCAAATGATCCCGGGGACCGGCTTCTTCCTGCCGTGTGGTCCCGCTACCTGTTGCCCAAATGAGGCAACAGCATGACTTCGGAGCGCGTGTTACACTGCCAGCGACGCCGAATCCAGCCCGGTTTCCGCGTTTTCTTGCCGCTTCTCCTGCCCTGGACGAACCTCCATCGGCGATGCGCCGACTGAACCAAGCGACCGGCGTGCGCCGATTCAATCGGGGAGCGAAATGCTCTAGGGTGCATGTCGAATCACCAAGCTGCCCGGCAAGGAGACGGTCATGGACCGCGTTCTCGTTCGGCTGATCGCCGCGACCTCGTTTCTGGCCCTCTCGCTGCTTCCGGCTTTGTCGGAACCGAAGCACGGCATCGCCATGCAGGGCGAGCCGGCGCTGCCTGCGGACTATACGCATTTCGACTACGTCAATCCCGATGCGCCGAAGGGCGGCAGCGTCACCTATTGCGTCGTCGGCAGTTTCGACAATCTCAACCCCTTCATCCTGAAGAGCCTGCGCACCACCGCGCGCGGCATGATCGACACGGTCTACGGCAACCTGGTCTTCGAGCCGTTGATGCAGCGCAACTACAACGAGCCCTTCAGCCTCTACGGCCTGCTCGCCGACAGCGCCGACATGGACCCGGGTCGCAAGAGCATCGAGTTCCACCTCAATCCCAAGGCCAAATGGTCGGACGGCCAGCCTGTGACGCCGGAGGACGTGCTGTTCACCTACGATGTCTTCAAGGACAAGGGCCGCCCGCCTTACAGCGATCGCATGAGCATGATTGCCAGGCTGGAGAAGACCGGCGACCACAGCGTGAAGTTCACCTTCAACGAAAAGGCCAATCGCGAATTTCCGCTGATCGTCGCGCTGACGCCGATCATCCCCAAGCACGCCTTCGACAAGGAGACTTTCGACAAGACCACGCTGAAGCCGCTGATCGGCAGCGGCCCCTATACCGTGGACAAGGTGCAGCCTGGGCAGCGCATCGTGTTCAAGCGCAATCCCAATTATTGGGGCAAGGACATCCCATCGAAGCGCGGCTTCGACAATTTCGACCAGATCACCATCGAGTATTTCCTCAACGCCAACGCCAAGACGGAAGCGTTCAAGAAAGGCATCTGTGCCCTCGACGACGAGACCGATCCGGTCAAGCGCGACCGCGATATCGACTTCCCGGCCTTTCGCAAGGGTGATGTGAAGCAGGAATATTTCGACACCGGTATTCCGCCGGTGGTGACGGGCTTCCTGTTCAACACCAGGCTGCCGAAGTTTTCCAATCCGGTCGTGCGGCGTGCGCTCGGCATGCTCTACGACTTCGAATGGGCCAACAAAAACCTGTTCGCCGGCAAGTTCAATCGAACCATGAGCTTCTGGCAGAACTCGGAATTGTCCGCGCTCGGCCATCCCGCCGACGAGCGGGAGAAGGCGCTGCTTGCCCCCTACCCCGGCCGCGTCCCTGCCGAGGTGATGGACGGAACCTGGCGGCCGCCGGTCACCGACGGCTCCGGCCAGGACCGCAGGGTGCTGCGAGCGGCTTTCGAGCTCCTGAAAAGCGCTGGCTATCACGTAGAGGACGGCCGGATGCTCGACCCTGAAGGCAATCCCTTTGGCTTCGAGATCATGACGTCATCGCAGGACGAGGAGCGGCTTGCGGCTCTCTATCAGCGCACGCTGGAGAAGATCGGCATCGATGTAACCATCCGCGGCCTCGACGGCGATCAAATCCAGTCGCGCAAACAGCGCTTCGACTTCGAGGTGCTGATCGGCACAAGCGGTTTCAACAATTCGCTCTCGCCCGGCAGCGAGCAGGTGGGGCGCTGGGGATCCGTCGCCGCCAAGCAGGAGGGTTCATTCAACCTGGCCGGCGTCGCCGATCCCGCGGTCGACGCGGCGATCAACGCGATGCTGAATGCCCGCACGAAGGAAGACTATGTCGCCGCGGTGCGCGTTCTCGATCGGTTGCTGATATCGGGCAACTACATGGTGCCCATGCAATACAACACGCAGCAGTGGCTGGCTTACTGGAGCTACCTGGAACATCCGCAAAAGACGCCCATATTCGGCTATCAGCTGCCGACATGGTGGCGAAAGCCCAACTGACGCGATCCCCCGCCTGACACCGACCAAGCAAGGAGACGAGCATGAGCGCGGAGAACTCGATCACCATCGATGTGGTGTCGGATGTCGTCTGTCCCTGGTGCTTCATCGGCCAGAAGCGGCTGGACAGGGCGATCGCCGCTGCCGGCGATATCGACGTGCACGTGCGCTGGCGGCCGTTCCAGCTCGATCCGACCATTCCGCAAGGCGGCATGGATCGCCGCGAATACATGCTGGGCAAATTCGGCAGCGAGGAACGCATCCAGCAGATCCATGCGCGCATTGAGCCGCTCGGCGAGGCGGAAGGGATCCATTTCGCCTTCGGCGCCATCAAGGTCGCTCCCAACACGCTGGACGCCCACCGCGTTATCCGTTGGGCGGGGCCTGCCGGCGAGGACGTGCAGAACCGGCTGGTGCGACGCCTCTTCCAGCTGAATTTCGAGGAAGGCGCCAATCTCGGCGACCATGCCGTCCTAACCGACGCCGCCCGCGAAGCCGGCATGGACGGTTCCGTGGTCGAGACGCTGCTGCCCACGGATGCCGATGTCGAGGCGGTGCGCAACGAAATCGCCACCGCCTCGCGCATGGGTATCACCGGCGTGCCCTGTTTCCTGCTCGAAGCCAAATATGCCGTTATGGGCGCGCAGGACGCCGACACGCTGGCCGATGCTATCCGCCAGGTCGCTGCGGCCAAGGCGCGCGGTGAGCTCGAAACGGCGGGCTAAACCAAGTTCGCATCACCCCTCCGCCTAGCGGACGCGGAAGTCTGCTGAGAGAGATCCCCGCGGTCTACGGCGTTGATTCGAGGTAGCCCGAGGTCTCCTGACGGCCACTTTCGAGCCCTTCAACCCGTGGACCAGCCGAGCATCGGGCTGAATATCCCTTCACAAAACCGTGTTTTCGGCTTCCCCTGGGGAAAGTCCTTTCCAGCCGAAACTCTGTTCCCAAACGGCTGAAACAAAACACGAATTCCCCGCCGATGGATATCAGCCGGCAAAGCTTTTCTGTTGCCTTCATGCCACGGCCGGTAACCCTGTTCCCATTCGGAGGAAGAAAATTAATGGAAAATGATCAATTGGTGTTACCATGTGTAACAAAACAGGAAAGGTTCGGGCGGGATCGTGATTCGGGTCGGTAGACCGCGACGTACAGTACCGGAGCAAACATCCAGCGAGGCGGCAAGGCCCTCGCCCCTGACGCCGGTATCGTCGATGCGCACATTCTGGGGGCTGATGCGAGCCTACTGGTTCTCCGACCGGTGGAAGGAAGCCTGGACCCTCACCCTCGTCATCGCGCTGCTGACAGCGCTCTCCAGCAAGGCTGGCGTGTGGTTTGCCATGGCATCGGGCGAGCTGGTGAATTCGATCGCCTTCTTCCACGACGCCGCCAATATCAATCCGCTCCAGACGCTTCTTACCAATGCCGGCATATTGGTGCTGTTGGTCGTGCTCAAGGACGCCGGGTTCACCGGAGTGCGAAATCTCGTTTCCGCAACCTTGCATCGCAAATGGCGGGGCTGGCTGAACAGCCAATTCAACCGAGCGCTGCTCGACGGCAACCATACCCATTTCCATGCCCAGCATGGCTCGGTTGCCGGCGGTATCGTCGCTCCCGACAACATCGACCAGCGCATCCAGGAATCGATCAAGGACATGACGGGCGGCGCCATCGGCCTCGCCATGGGCGTGCTGGGCGTGGCGACCTCGCTTTATTTCGTCGGCGAGAATTTGATCGGGGCCTCGGTGGAGGTCAAAGGGCTGGAGTTCCTCGGCAGCTACGGCAGTGCCGTGCTCGCCTTCCTGGCGGTCGCGACCTACGTGCCGCTCAACACCTGGATTGCGGTGAAGCTCGGCGGCCTGCTCGAACGTCTCAACATCCGCATGCAACAGGCCGAAGGCAGCTATCGCAGCGAATTGACGACCTTCCTGCGCCGCAGCTTCCACGTCGCCGCCTCACACGGCGAGGATGTGCAGAAGACGATGCACGACAAGCTCTATGTCGACATCGACAAGACCTGGGGGCGGCTGAACGTCGTCAACACCAGCTACATGTCGTTCGAGCTGATCTACAATTTCATCGGCGCCCGCATCGTTTCCTACGGACCCGGTCTCGTGCCCTTCATTCACAACGGCTTCGATCTCAAGGGCTACATAACCGGCTCCGAAATGGTCGCGCAGCTGATCAGCCAGTGTTCGTGGTTCATCCATGTCATGCCCGCGATCGCCACGCTTAGGGCCAACAGCCAGCGTGTGACCGAGCTCGCCAGCGCCATCGAGAACGTCCAGCAGCCGCAGGAGTTCTACCGCCAGACCGGCCGCTCCGACTTCAGCTATGCCACGCAAAATCCCGTTTTCGGCCTGACCATCCAGAAGCTGGAGCTCGCGCATCAGGGCGAGGACGCAACGCCCTTCCTGAGCGCCGCCAACCTGCGCTTCCGCCGCGGCGAGTGGACATTCCTCAAAGGCGAGTCCGGCTGCGGCAAGACCTCGCTGATCAAGGCGATCAATGGTTTGTGGCCCTATGGCCGCGGCACCATCGTGTTCCCGGAAGGGGTCACGAGCTTCTATGCCGCCCAGGAGGTCAAGCTGCAGCAAGTCTCGCTGAAGCAGCTCGTCTGTCTGCCGGGTTCGGAAAACGATCACACCGACGCGCTGGTGGCGGCCGCCCTGCACAAGGCCGGCCTCGGCGAATTCATCGGCCACCTGGCCGATGAGAGCCGCGAAGGCAAGCTCTGGGATCAGGTCCTGTCGGGCGGGCAGAAGCAGAAGCTGGTGGTCGCCCGCATCATCTTGCAGCAGCCGGGACTGCTCTTCCTCGACGAAGCGACCGGCGCGCTCGACCCCGAAGGCAAGATCGCCTTCCACGAAGCGATCAAGGCCAATTGCGCCGATGTAACCGTGATCAGCGTGATGCACGAGGCCGTTCCGCCGCGGTCGCTCTCCGGAGAGGAATTCTATCATAGCGTCGTGGCGATCTCCGATGGCGTCGCGACCAAGAAGCCGCTCGCTCCCGCTCTGCCGCGCGAGCTCACGACGATCCTCGCGCAGCCCCGGCCGGCCGAGGACAAATGGTTGCGCTTCCGGCGGCTCAAGCAGAAATAGCAATCAGCGCAAGCCGTGGTCCGTCGCCTCGGTAGCGGCCACTGTCGATCACAGTCTCGCGATCCGGCAACGCTTCGCTCATTTTCAGCGCTCTTCGCGATTGACTCGGCAAAACGCGCTCCTATGTTGCGCCCGCTCGCAGATTTGAAACCCACAGCGCCACGCGCCCTTCGGACGCGTAAAGGACGCTGTAGAATCTTAGAATTGCGCACGATCCTTTCCGAAAATCGGAGCCGATTTTTCGGGGAGTCATGCGCTACCCCGCGAGCAGAAAGGTCAAACCCGCCATGCCTGGCGACAGTCACAGTCGAACGCAACCGCCGTCCGCCTTGACGTGACCTGACGGCTCACGTCCTGCCGGACGGCAAGGAGTGAGCCATGAATGAATTCGCATCCGTATTGGACGACGAAGCGGTCGCCGTTGCCCGTGTTCTTGCCAACGACCACGTCGCGGACGTCGTCGAAGCCCTCAACCGCGAACCTCGCGAGACGGCCATCGAGCTGCTTTGCGCGGTGCCGTTCGAGCGGTTGGTCGAAATCTTCGACCAGCCGGAGCTCGAAAGCGCGCCGGAACTCGCCGCAGCCCTGCCGCGCGCGAAAGCAGGCAAGCTGCTCACCGCCATGTCGGTCGACCGCGCAGCCGACATCCTGCGCGAGCTCGATGAGCCTGCGCGCTCGGAACTGCTTGGCGCGCTTGCCCCACCGCTGCGCGCGACACTGCTTTCGATTCTCGGTTATCCCGAGGGCAGCGCCGCCTCGATCATGACGACCGAGTTCGTCAGCGTGCCTTCGGACTGGACCGTCGGCCGCACGCTCGACTACATCCGCAAAGTCGAGCGCACGCGCGAGACCGTCTGTGCGATCTACATCACCGACAAGGACACGCAGCTCCTGCTGCGGGCGACGGGCTTGCGCCGGCTGATCTCCGGCGAGCCTAAGGACTCGATCCTGTCGGTGGCGCCGGATCGCATGCCGGTCACGGTCACGCCGCTGACCGATCGCGAAACGCTGGCGCAGACGATCTCCAAATACGATCTGCTCGCCCTGCCGGTTGTGGATCACGGCAAGATCCTCGGCATCGTCACCATCGACGACATCATCGACACCATGGTCGAGGAAACGACCGAAGACGTTCATCGTTTCGGCGGCATGGAGGCGCTGGACGAGCCCTATATGAAGATGGGCTTCCTCGCCATGATCCAGAAGCGGGCCGGCTGGCTCTGCGCGCTGTTCCTCAGCGAGATGCTCACGGCGAACGCCATGCAGAGCTACGAGGGCGAGTTGGAGAAGGCGATCGTGCTCACCCTCTTCATCCCGCTCATCATGAGCTCGGGCGGCAATTCCGGCTCGCAGGCGACCTCGCTCGTCATCCGCGCGCTGGCACTGCGCGAGATCGGCCTTCGCGACTGGTGGCGTGTCGCCTTGCGCGAGCTGCCGACCGGTTTGGTGCTCGGCTCGATCCTCGGCATAGTCGGCATCTGCCGCATCGCGCTCTGGCAGTATTTCGGCTTCTACGACTATGGCCCGCATTGGATGCTGATCGCGGCAACGGTGGGCGCGGCGCTGGTCGGCATCGTGACCTTCGGCTCGCTGTCGGGATCGATGCTGCCTTTCGCGCTGAAGCGCATCGGCTTCGATCCGGCAAGCGCCTCGGCACCGTTCGTCGCCACGCTGGTCGATGTCACCGGGCTGGTGATCTATTTCTCGGTGGCTCTGGTGATCCTGCGCGGCACGCTCCTCTAGCCAAGAAACTTCGCGCCGCCGGCATGGCCGGCGGCGCCTTCCCGGCTTGGCTTCAAACGCGCTCGCCGTTCTTCACGCGATAGGTCGGCTTGTACATGGTGACCAGCTCCTCCGCCGCTGTCGGGTGGACGGCCATGGTGCGGTCGAAATCGTCCTTGCTCAGCCCCGCCTTCAGCGGAATGCCGAGCAGCTGCGCCATCTCGCCGGCGTCCGGTCCCAGGATATGGGCGCCGAGCACTTTCCGCGACGCGCCGTCGACCACCAGCTTCATCAGCATCTTTTCGTCACGGCCCGACAGCGTGTGCCGCATGGGACGGAAAGACGCGCGATAGATCTCGATGTCGGGGAAGCGCCTGACCGCCTCGTCCTCGGATAGGCCAACGGTGCCGATCTCGGGCTGCGAAAACACGGCCGTCGGAATGGTATCATGGTCTGGCGCTGTCGGATTGCCTTTGAAGGCTGTCTCGATGAAACACATCGCTTCGTGGATGGCCACCGGCGTCAGTTGCACGCGGTGGGTGACGTCGCCGATCGCCCAGATATTGTCGATGCTGGTGCGGGAAAATTCATCGACGATGATCGCGCCGGTCTTGCCGAGCTCCACGCCGATGCCTTCGAGTCCCATATTCTCCGTGTTCGGGATGCGGCCGATCGCCAGCATGACCTGGTCGACGGTCAGCGTCTGGCCACTGGAGAGCAGCACGTCCAGTCTGCCCTCAGCGGTCTTGCGCACCCATTCTGAGATCGAACGGCAGAGGATCCTGATCCCCTTCTTCTCCATGGTCTCGTGCAGCGAGCGGCGAAGGTCCATATCGAAGCGCGAAAGAATTTCTTGGCCACGGTAGACCAGCGTGGTGTCGACGCCCAGTCCATGAAAGATGTTGGCGAATTCGACGGCGATATAGCCGCCGCCCTCGATCATGATCGCCTTCGGCAATTCCTTGAGGTCGAAGGCTTCGTTGGAGAAGATGCAATATTCGTGGCCGGAAAGCGCCGGGTGCGGAGCCGGACGGCCGCCCGTGGCGATCAGGATCTGGTCGGCGCTGACGGTGCGGTCTTCGGCAGTGAGATAGACGGAATGCGGATCGACCAGCACGGCGCGCGAGTGGAAGGCCTCGCCGCCCGCACCTTCGACATTCCTCTTGTAGATCGCCTCCAGCCTGGCGATCTCCTTGTCCTTGTTGGCGACCAGCGTCGGCCAGTCGAAGCTTGCCTCGGGCACCATCCAGCCATAGCCGGCGGCATCGGCGAAATGTTCGGGGAATTGCGAGGCATAGACATAAAGTTTCTTCGGCACGCAGCCGCGGATGACGCAAGTACCGCCATAGCGATACTCCTCGGCAATGGCGACGCGCTTGCCGAGCGAGGCAGCCACACGGGCCGCCCTCACCCCGCCGGAGCCGCCGCCGATGACGAAGAGATCATAGTCGTAACCGGCCATCGAAAGGACTCCTGCGCAATGAAAGTGTGTCACAGGTAGGCGGACAGCAGGCAAAAGAAAAGCCCGGAAATCCGGGCTCTTCTGGTCCAGTCGGCCGTCGGCCGCTTGAAACGGATCAGTTCTGCGAATTGTCGGCAGGAGCCGAGTTGTCGGCAGGAGCCTGGTCGTCTGCAGGCGCCGAATTATCGGCAGGAGCGGAGCCGTCGGCAGGAGCGGTCGCATCCTTCGCAGGCTTGGCCGGAGCCGCGGCCTTTGCGGCGGCGGCGAGCGTTTCGCCGACCTGCTGGGCGAGGTCGCGGGCGACCCCGTTCTGCCAAATGTCGGCCGCCTTCACCAGGTCGCGCGTGACCGCCGGGCCGCTGTCGAGCAGCTTCTTGCCGGCTTCCGAGCTGTAGAAAGTGGCGATATCGTTGAGGTCCTTTTCGGAAAACACCTTGGCGTAGGCGAGCGCCGCCTCCTTCTCCAGGTCGGCGCGGCGCGCCGCCAAGCCCATGGCCTTTTCGGTGACCGTCTTGCCGATCAGTTCCTGCATGTCGGGATTCTTCTGGATCAGCTGGTTCTCAAGCGCGGCCGCCGCCTGCGGCAGGATATTGTCGAACGGGTCGGTGGCGTGGATAGCCGCAACTGCGGCCCGTGCGGCCTTCAGATGCGATTCGCTGATATCCTGCGAAAACGCCGGCGAGGACAGCGCAAGCACCGCTGAGGCCGCCAGAATGGTCGAAAGGCGGCGAACCCGTTTATGCAACATCATGGTCGATAGAACTCCCTGGTTTTCGGGCGGCATGGACGGTTTGGATGCCGTCGCCGCCGGCGATGACGGCGGTTGACGCCAGCCCGATGAATAGACCGTGCTCGACGACGCCTGGAATGGCGAAGAGAGCATTCGAAAGCGCTCTTGTATCCGGAATGCGGCCAAAAGATGCATCGAGGATAAAGTGGCCGCCGTCTGTAACAAATGGCTGCTCCCCCGTCATCCTCAATGTCACCGGGCCGGCAAGGCCGAGGCTTGCCGCCGCCGCGCCGACCGCGACCTCGGTGGCGCGCAGGCCGAACTTGTTGACCTCGATCGGCAGCGGGAAACGGCCGAGCGTCTCGACCATCTTGGACTGGTCGGCAATCACGATCATGCGCTGCGACGCCGCCGCGACGATCTTCTCACGCAGCAGCGCCCCGCCGCCGCCCTTGATCAACGTCAGCGCGGGATCGATCTCGTCGGCGCCGTCGATGGTGAGGTCGAGCTCCGGCGTTTCCTCGAGCGTCGACAGCGGCACGCCAAGCTCGCGGCAGAGTGCCGCGGTGCGCTCGGATGTGGGCACGCCGATGACGCTGAGGCCGGTCGCGACCTTTTCGGCGAGCAGCCGTACGAACTCGTCGGCGGTCGTGCCCGTGCCGATGCCGAGCCGCATGCCGCTGCTGACATGGGCGAGCGCTGCACGCGCGGCCTCGACCTTCATCTGCCTTGCGTCCATGCCGCTCCTGTCCCCGATTTCCATGGTTTGGCGCGCCTCCTAGCATTTTTGCCTGTCCCGTCAAAGGCTCTGCCTGTGGACCGATGGAGGCGGCTTGCTTGACCACCGCCCAGCTTGTATCGGCTGCGGAACCTCAATTATTCAGGACTGGCCATGACCCGACCGATCATCGTGTTCGACCTCGACGGGACGCTCATCGACACTGCGCCGGATCTGCTCGACAGCCTCAACCACAGCCTGGCGGCCGCGGAGCTTGCCGCGGTCGACCAAGCCGGCTTCAAGCGCTACGTCGGCCATGGCGGCCGCGTGATGATCGAGCGCGCGCATGCGGCGCAAAACAAGGCGCTGATGACGGAAGAGCACGACCGGCTGCTGAAGCTTTTCCTGGACCACTACACGATCAATATTCCAGGCAAGTCCCGCCCCTATCCCGGCGTGGTCGCGGCTCTCGACCACTTCCAGGCCGCCGGTTATCTGATGGCGGTTTGCACCAACAAGTATGAAGCGAATTCGGCGACGCTGATCGGCGCGCTCGGTCTCGACAAATACTTTGCCGCGATCTGCGGCCAGGACACTTTTGCCTTCCGCAAACCCGACCCGCGCCATCTGACCGAAACCATCAAACTGGCTGGCGGCGATCCGCACAACGCCCTGATGGTCGGCGATTCGCAGACCGACATCGACACCGCCAAGGCGGCCGGTATTCCGGTGGTGGCGGTCGATTTCGGCTATACGGATCGTCATGTGCGCGAGTTCGAACCGACGCTGGTGATCTCGCATTTCGACACGCTGACGCCGGAATTGGCCCAGCGTCTGATCGCGGCGGCGCGCTGAGCGCCTGCCCAGATCGAGCCGGCAGGAACCCGAAATCGGTCCGCAGGATAACGTCGGCACATTGCCTTGACTTCGCGCACCCGCCTCCCTTATATCGCGGCTCGCTTCGGCCTTCGGGCAACGAGCGGGCGATTAGCTCAGCGGGAGAGCACACCCTTCACACGGGTGGGGTCGCAGGTTCAATCCCTGCATCGCCCACCATCCAACTTCCCGAAAGTTGGATGATCCGGCCGCGATGAACCTCTTCAATTTCGTGCAGCGGGGCAGCTCGCGTCCGGGAGGCCGCTTAGATCAGGCCTCGGCGCACATTCAAATGCGTTACTCCCGTCACCAGAATGGCGCCGGTCATGAAGTAGAGCGTGGCTATGATGTTGCCCTGTTGGAAATGCAGCCCGGCAAACAGCAGGGCCATAACCACGGCAAGAAATGCGATTACACGCGAGAAGTTATCGGGCATGGGGCAGCGAACCTATGCAAATAGGATGGATAGCCGCCCTCAATCAGCCGCGTGCTCCATAGATCGGTTTTCGATTTTCCGCAATTGCCTTTTGAAGCACTGCCGCAGTGTGGTGCCTGCTGCGGGCGGTGTCGACAGCCGGGCCGCTGCCCTTGTTGCCGACATTGCATTCGAAGGCGCTGAGTTCGGTCGGGGTCGTCGGCCTGGTCCATGCAGGGTGGCGGCAAGCCGCTGCTGGACAATAGCGACGCTTCTGTGATCGCCTTCACATACGCCGCGGAGGCATCGCGCACAGATATTGCACCGGTGGTACTGGCTTCTGCTTCAATGCATGGGCTCCAACGGCCTCCGGGCCTGAAAGCTCGGCAGGGAGTTTCGATCACCTAGCCATTTTCAGATTTGCTGTTCGCGCGCGTCGGTCGCCTCCCGCCACGCGCGCGAACGGCGTTTCGTAGTTCGGTTCGCGTTCGCCAGCGCGCTCCGGTTTCCCGCTGCAAGGGACAGTTGCCGGACAATTTGATGCCGGCAGCGCACGTCTGGCGCCCGATCTACAAAGGCCGTCGTGTGTTGCCGCAATCGCACCAAAGGAGACAGGCCTTGATCGAGCATGCACTTGTCATACAATTTCCGCTCAACGAGAGGCGGAACCGCATCATGTCCACAGCCAGCGCAGACGACAGGAGCACCCTGCCGCGTCTGGCGCGGATCGATCCGCGCCAGTTCGATTTGCTGTTCGGCGGCTGCAAGGTCGAACGTTATGCCGCCGGCCAGCACCTGTTCGTCCAGGAGGACGCATCCGACCGCATCTACGGCGTGATGAGCGGCACGGTCGAGATTTCGCTCTATTCACCGGGCGGGCAGAAGCTGGTGGCCAATATCGAGCTGTCGCGCAGCCTGATCGGCGAGATCGGCGCGCTCGACGGACGCCCGCGCACGGCTACCGCCATCTGCCTCACCGCATGCGAGCTGGTTTCCCTCAGTCGCGCGCAACTCTTTGATCGCATTGAAAAAAATCCACCGCTGGCGCGCGCCATGATCGAGCTGTTGTGCACGCGGCTGCGCTGGGTCAGCGGCGAACTCGGCGACCAGGCCTTCTTCGGCATCGAGGCCCGGCTGGCGAAACGGCTGGTGTTCCTCAGCGGCGTCATGGCCGACCCCGCCGGCTGGATCCCGATTTCGCAATCGGAACTCGGCGAATTCCTCGGCGCGACGCGCGAGTCGGTCAACAAGACGCTCAACGACTGGCGCAACCGGCACATGATCGACATCAAACGCGGCGGGCTGCGCATCACCAATGCCGCCGCGCTGAACCACATCGCCGCTTCGCAGGACGACGACTGAACGATTCTGACCCGAATCAGAGCCGCGAAATCAGGTAGCGCAGCGCGGACCGGCTCGGCATGAAGAAGTAGCCGCCGCCTTTCGTGGTGACGAATTGCGGCATGTCCCTGAGCACTGTCACCTTTTCCCAGGACGGAATCGAGAATCGGCCGCCGCCGTCGCGCGCGCCGATCGTCGGATCCTTTTCGCCGACAAGGCCTTGGAACGAGCTCGACGAGACCCAGGTCTGCTGAATGAACTCGTATTGGCGTTCGATGTCGGCGTTGAGGCACATGAAGAGAAGCCCCTTCTCGACCTTCCCGCTGCGGTCCTTCTTCTCATAGGTGCGGCCGACGCGCAGGATGCGGTGGCGCTTGCCGATCCTGATCTGCGTCTCGCGATCCTCGCCAAGCGAGTCGCGCGGATTGGAACGGCGTATATGGGAGCCGATCGGACAGCGATGCCCCTGCGGGTCCTCGGCGCCGAGCGCGAAGTCGTTGTCGACGCCACGACCCGGGCGGCCATCGGGGTTGCGCACCAGCGAACTGCCGTCCTGCCAGCGGCCGAGCATCTTGGCCGCGACCCAGCGCGGCGTGATGGCGTTGTCGCCGGTCTCGCGCGCAGCCCGCGCGGCGGCATGCTTGCAATAGTCATCGAATAACTCGACATGCTGCTCGAACTGGCGCACGACCAGGAACGAGCCGTTGCGGCCGAAATCGCGCGGCGGCGGGGGCTGACCGGGGATCTGCCGGTTGCGCCGCACCTGAGACAGGATGCCGGTCCGATCCTGTGCTGCCCGGACGGAGGGCGAGGCTGGATAGAACCCATGCTCGTCGCGATAGCCGAACAGGAACTCGCCCGGCGCGACCAGGTGCATCGGCGCGGCACCCTTGCTGGCGCGCGACGTACCCCTGACGATCGGCTGCGAGACGCCGTCGGCAAAGCCGAAATGCTCGTAGGCGCGGGCGCGCTCCGGCTTGCCGTCGTTGCCAGCATGTTGCGTTGTCCCACCGTCCTTCTTTGGCTCGCGGTTCACGACAAGCGGCAATTCGGCAACGATCTTCATCCCTGCGCCTGTCGTCTTTCGCTTCGCGGCCGCAACCTCCCCCTTCAGTACCGCCGGCTCCGCGGCGTAGCAGATGACGACTGCGTCGACCGGCGCCGTGGCCGAACCCCACTGCCATTTGTCAGGCGCATCGGGGCCGGTGTCGTCGAGGATGCGGCTGCGCTCTGGATTGCCCATGCCGTGGCGAAAGGCAGCTGGGAATGTGTCCAGCGGATCGTCGTCGACGCCGCCCTTCAGCCCAAGACGGCGCAAACCGTCGGGACCGAACGCCACCGTCATGGCGCGTCCGGCCGGCACGCCGTCGCCGAAACTGGTCTTGTCGATGACGAAGTCCAGCCACGCTCTGCGTTGCATGGCCGGCAGTTCTTCCGGCACCCGGATCGCCAGCATATGCGCGTGGCCAAGCGCGCCGAACGGGCCGAAGAAAATGGATTGGATCTCGCCGGCTTCCAGTTCTTCCACGGGCGAAGGCGCCGGTTCACGGCCGACGGTTGCAGCCGGCCTCGCCTGCGGCCGCTGCAGCGAGCCGAACAGGCTCACCCAGTTGCGGGCCTCGCTGCCGGTGGCGGAAGCAATGCCGCGCCGGATCTTCGAGTTGATACGGATGCGCGCGGTGTTGAGATGCGGATAGGCAGAGTACCAGAACAGCGTCGGCACCTGCTGACGCCGCGCCCAGCGCTTGAAGCGGTCCCCGTCGCGCGCGCCGTCGAGGAAGAGCCAACGCGTGCGCGGGTAGCCTTCCGTGTTGCTCCATACGCCGGTCAGGCCCTCTGAGGCCTTGGCGATGAAGTCCTCGAGATAGCTTTCCCAGCTGCCGCCATAGTTGGAGAAGAACATCAGCTTGTCGGTGCCCGGCAGCAGCACCCAGCGGGCAAAGTGAATGGTGTTTATGGTGGCGAGGAACCCCGGCTTGAACACTTTCTGCGCCGATATCGAGATCAGGTAGAAGGAAAGCCTCAGCGCCAGTCGCCGCAAGGTGCCGGCCTTCATCGTCGATATCGCGGTGAGATGGTTTTGCGCGCAGTGGTCCTCATTGGCGAGGATTCTGTCCAGCGCGCCGAGATCGACCGGCGTGTTCTGCGGCCGGTCCTTGTCCTCGAGGCGCCGCAGGCTGAGGAAGCACAAGCCGATGAACAGCAGGGCTATCGCGAGCAGCCCCAGCACCGCCAGCAGAAGCGCGGTGCCGGCAATTGCGACGTTGGTGAAGGTGACGCCGTGGGGATTGCCGAACACGAGCACATAGGTCATGCGCCAGCAGGCAAGGATGACGATCGCGACCGTGGCGAGCACAGCCGGCGCAAGCAGTGTCGTCGTCAAGGCCCGCCACCAGCGGCCCGGAGGCCGCTCCAGCAGGCTCTCAGCCGGCTCGAAGGCCCAGCCGAACTGTCCTAGCGACTGGGCATGCCGGCGCGCCTCGGTGAGCACAGCAAGGGCGTTGCCAGTTCCCGCGCGCGGCTTTTCGACGATCTCGCGCACGCTGTCGGCGAGCTCTGCCTCGGCAAGGATGCGGCGCACCGAATGGCCAGGCGTTCCGGAAAAAACCAGCCCTGCCGTGCTGCCGAAGGACGGCGAGATCTCGATGTGATGCTTCTTGAGGAAGTCCGGCAGCGAAGCCTCGTCGGGCAGACCGCACACGGCCCTTAAGATCGGCCGCAGCCGGTGTCCTATGGCCTGCGTGATGGCACCGATGACATCGTCGGTGCTGCCGTCACCGGAGATTTCGAGGACGAGCGCGCCGGTCTCGAGGTCCGATTTCTCGTCCCTGCCGGTGGCGGCGACAGCCAGGCTGGCGAAGTGGACCGTGCCGACATTGTCGAGCGCATCGCCCACCTCGTCGATCGCCGGGTTGCCAAGTGCGCCGACCTTGTCGCGCACGGCATCCAGCGGCACCGCACGCCTGATCGGGCAAACCACGGTGACCATCGACTGGTCGACCGTGCGGCAAAGCGGCGAGCGCTCGAAATCGACCTTGAGGCTGGCCGGATAGGCGCCGACATTGACCATCTTGCCGGCTCTGCCGCGCGCGCGGCGGAGCTTGGGCTTGCTGAACAGGGCGCGAACGCATTCGCCGATCTGAATGCGGGCGATCTCGGCCCCGATGCACAGATGAATGCCGTGGCCGAACACCATGTAATCGCGATAAGGCCGCGAGGTGTCGAATTCGTTTGGCCTTTGCACGATTTCCGGATCGAACATGGCGGAAAGCGTCGCCGGCATGACGACCGTTCCGGCCTTCACAAGGCGCTCTCGCCGCGTGCCTTGGCCGATGACCGCGTCACGGGCGGTGTAGCGCCACGGGCCGACCCAGATCGGCTTGAAGCGCATGGCTTCCAGGATTGCCCTATCGAGTTTGCCGGTATCGCCCGCTGCAATGGCTGCGTCGACAGCCTGCCTTGCGTCTGACCGCGACAGGATGACGTCCAGGCAGTTGCCGCCGGCAAGCACATTGGTCGGAACGAAGCCGGCAATCATGCCGAGCATGATCGAATGGATATCGGGTTGCGATAGGCGCCCTTGATCCATGAGCGCGACGAGGCGCGCCAGCGGCCGTTCGACCTTCCCTCCCCTGTCCCTGATCGCGGCAATCGAGCGGTCGATGACCTTGATCAGACGATCGCCGGCGACGATCGCGAGCTGACGTGTCGTTGGGCTCGCTGTCGGATCGGAAAAGAACAGCGCGCTGAGCGCGATCGACCAGTCGGCGAATTCGGTTTCATCGTCGATCTCGAGGCCGAAATAGTCGCGACAGATGCGTACCGGAACGATCTTCATCAGCCCGCCGACGGCGTCGAAGCCAGGGCTGGCCCGGGTCATGATGTCGCGCGAATGACGCTCGGCGATCGGCCTGGCGGCGGCTTCGACTTCCGCCGGCGGAAAGGCGCTCAGCACGGCCGATTTCATTTGCCGGTAGGCCGCCCCGTCCTGCATGCCGAGGATGAAGTTCGATCCCCTGGCCAGTTCTGCCATTTCCGGCCCGTACGGTGTCTCGAACTCGTCGCCGCGCTCCAAAATGTCGCGCACATCGACGCCTTTGGTGACAAGCAGGAAATTGCCGAAGGCCAGGTTCGGCCAGAAGCGGCGCAGCAGCGCCAGCAGCCAGCGCGGGTCGTTGAAAAGGAAGCCGGCGATACGGGACGCAAGCCCCTTGGCGCGGAGCCGGTCGATATCGAAGGGCGGCATTTCGGCGACAGGGCGCTGGCTCTTCTGGGCAGCGCGGACAGCAGCGAAATACTTCAACTTGATCATGCGCGTTCGAGCCCCCCGGCTGTCCACGTCACTGCGTGCCGGCTATTGTCTGGCCTAGGTTTGGTTCGGTCCGGCGTATGTGATTTTTTTCACAATCATCGGTGTTCGGTTCCAGCGATCATGCGATGGACTTGGCCTGGCCGAAATTCGCGATCAGGAAGTTGTTCTTCGCAGGATCGACGAACGGTATCCAGCGAATCCGCTGCTCGGAAAAATCGGGATGCCTGGTTGCCAGAATGGCGCGTTCGCGTTCGGCCTCCTCAAGACGGCCGCTTCGCATCAAGGCGCCGATTTTGAGGAACCTGGCGTAGAAATAGCCCGGCGAAAGGTTGAGCGAGCGATCGGCAACCGCAATTGCCGCCGGCCAGTCCTCGACCAAACAGTATGCGGCAGCCAGCTCGCCCAGATTGTGAAAGCGGTAGAGGTCGAACGGGCTCAGCCGCTCGGTATCCAGGAAGAACGGGATCGCGCCGGCGGCATCGCCAAGCAGCAGCCGCGCGCTGCCCATTGCCGAGCGGGCGAAGGCAAAGCTCGGATTGATGTGGATCGCCTCGGCCAGATGCTCCGCCGCCGATGCCGGCTGGCCGCGCATGATGTCGGCCGCCCCGAGATAGGCGTGCGGCCGCGCGTCGAGGCTGTCCATCAAGAGCGACTTGCGCGCAAATTCTTCGACCTTGGCCAGGTCGTCGCTGTCGCCGAAGCGCAGCCATGCCCGCCAGAAATACCACCATGCCAGCTCGTTCAGCACGGCGCTGGAATTCGGATCTTCCTGGTAAGCCTTCTCGAAGAATTCGAGCGCGATCTCGGTGTCTTTGCGCGTGCGCCTGTTCATGTGCCAGCGGCCCCGCCGCACCAGCTGCCAGGTCTCGAGGCTTTCCCACGGCACCTGGAAGGTGCGCACCTGCTCGGCTCGGTCGACCTCCTTGTCGAGGATCGAAACGATCTCGCTGCCGATCTGGTCGCGCAGGCTGAAGATGTCGATGAGGTCGCGGTCGAAGCGCTGCGACCAGACCAGGCGCCCGTTTGACGTGTCGGTCAGCGAGGCGTTGAGGCGTATCTGGCCGCTGTGGCGCGCCAGCGTGCCGCCGACGATGTAGCGCGCGCCAAGCGCATTGCCGATGAGCCTGGTTCCGAGCTGGTCGTCGCGAAACTGGAAGCTGGAGCCCTTCGCGATCACCGAGAGCCAGCGGGTGTTGGACAGGCCGTAGATGATGTCTTCCGCAATGCCGTCGGCCATGTAGCCGACGTCAGGCTCGCCTCCGTTGCTGCCGTGAAACGGCAGCACCGCGATTGCCGGCGGGCCCTTCGATGCGAGTCTGTCATGGACGGGAGCGGTAGGGATGACGGCCAGGGGCGCAGCCATCGCCGCGCCGTTGCCGCCGCGTCCGGCGATCAGCACACGTACAGGCAGGGCGATGTTCTTGAGCATGAACTCGCCAAGATCGGTGAAAACCGCCGCCGTCTTGTCCTTTACGTGGTGCCAGGTCGTCTCTGAGATAGCTAGACCGTCATGCGGAGCGAATTCCTGGAGGCGCGCGGCAATGTTGACGTCGTCGCCATAGAGGCGGCCCTCGCGGACGATGACGTCTCCGGTGTTGATCCCGGCCCGGAACGGCATGCGCATCTCATCCGCGGCCGAGGCATTGAGCGCCATGATCCGGTCCTGGAAATCGAACGCCGCGCGCAAGGCTTCGATTGGATTGCCGAATTCGGCCATGATGCTGTCGCCGGCAACGCCAAACGTGCGGCCGCCAAAGGCGCCGCAACTGTCGGTGATGATATCGCGCCTTTCCTCGAAGGCCGCGACGGCGCGCTCGTCGTCGATGCCCATCAGCCGCGAAAAACCAACGGCGTCGATAGAAATGATTGTCGCAAGCTGACGGGTATAGTTCCGTTCAGCCATGGTTGAGCCCCCGGTCCCTGTTTTCGGTCCAGAACAGGCGACTTCCGCTCCAAAAAACACTTCGCCGTTTGCCGATGGAAGATCCCCGGCAGGCTCGGCGCGCCGTTGCCACCCTGTTGGTCCGGGACTCTAACAGGGTCTGGCCAAAAGCTCTACCACGAACAGCTAATGGAAGGCGGTTTCGGCGCAAGCCATAGTTAGTCGTTCGTTACCTGAAGTCCGATGTTGCAGAAGCCTCCTTACTTGTTGGATTCACGCCGTTTTACTTATTTAAGCTTTCGCGAATAGAGGTCGCGCCGGCCGTGACGGACCAACTGTGGAGCAAGGCGTTGCCCGCCGTTGGCGGAACCAACGGGCCAGGATTCGAGTTGTCAGCGCGTTCATGCCACCACGAGAGATTGAGGGCAGTCATGCGCGGTGTTCTTTTGGCAAGCGGTATCGCGTTTTTCCTTGTCGGCGGGTCGGCTTTCGCGGCCGAAGCGCAAGCGCTGCCGCCGCAAAATGCCAAGAAGCTCTCGGAAATCCTGACCAAGGTCGAGAAGCGGAGCGACTTCCAATATATCAAGGAGGTCGGCTGGAGCAGCGACGGCTATACCGTTACCTATTACACGACCGACAAGGCCAAGGTCGAAATCACCTACGATCCGGTCACCGGCGAACCGAAGTAACGCCTGATACGGCCGCCCGCAGCTGGGCCGGCGCCTCCCTATCCGAGACTTGCGTCGATGCACTTTTGATGGCTGACTGCGCGCCATGATTGCGGGCACGGGGGTGCATGGTAATGGTTGGCTACGTTCTAAAGCGCATCCTGATGGTGCTCGCCGGCTATCTGATCGCGGTGCTCGTCGGATTGGTCGCGTTGGTCGCGATCTATGCAGCGCTGAGCTCGCTGCCCAACGCCCCAAGCTATTTCGAGCTGATGCAGTTCACGCCTGTCGCCGTGCTGGTCGTGCCGCCGCTTGGCATGTTCGTCTATTTCCTGACCATCGTGGCGACCGGCATGCAGACTCTGATCTTTGCGCTTATCGCCGAGGTCTTCTCGTTGCGGAGCTTCTGGCTGCATATGCTGTTCGGCGGCGTGGTTGCGGCCGCCGGTTTCATGCTGCTCTCGCCGGACGCGCCGCACGATCCGGAACGCTGGGCCGACCTTGGCATCATCGTCGCGGCCGGGCTGGTGGCCGGTTTCGTTTATTGGCTCATTGCCGGACGTGACGCCGGTTTCAGGCGCCCGCTCATCGAGCGCTTAGGTTGACGGTGCGCGCACCGCTTCGGTCGCATCCAGCGCCTGCATCAGCTTCGAATCGCGATCGTAGACGTCGTCGAAATATTCGACCTTGCCGGACATGTCCGGCCAAGCGGTGAAATAGGCGACATAGACCGGGATGACGCGCGTGACATTCTCGGTCGAATGACCGTGCTTCAGCTTCTCGGCGATGTCGTCGACCGACGTGCCGAGCACAGCGGCCGCCATGCCGCGCGGATCCTGCAGGCGGATGCAGCCATGGCTCAGCGCGCGCATGTCGCGCCCGAAGAACGACTTCTGCGGCGTGTCGTGCATGTAGATGGCGTGCTTGTTGGGGAAGAGGATCTTCAACTCGCCAAGCGCATTGGCCTCGCTCGGCTGCTGGCGCACGCTGAACGGGATTTTGGCACCGTAGGCGCCCCAGTCCACCGCCGCAGAGGGAACTCGCCTGCCGCTGGAATCCGTCACCTCATAGCCGGCGCGGTCCAGATAGCCCGGATCGCTGCGCAGCCTCGGCAGCATCTCGTTGACGATGATCGACTGCGGCACGCCCCAATAGGGGTGGAAGTCGACCTGCTTGATCTGGTTGTAGAAAAATGCGGTCTGGTTGGTGACCTTGCCGATGACCACGCGGGTCTTCAGCTTCTCCTCGCCATTGTCGATGTAGCTTGCGGTGAAGGCCGGCTGGTTGATGAAGACGCGCGGGCTGCCAAGATCGGAGGGGAGCCAGCGCAGCTCTTCAAGCGCCGCCATGACCTTCTCGACCTTGTCGGCCTTGGACGTTCCGGCGAGCGAGGCGACGGTGCGCGGGCCGATGACGCCGTCGCCCTTCATGCCGGCCCGCTTCTGCACCGCCTTGATCACCGGCACCAGGTCAGGATCGTAAAGCTCGCTCTTGCCGAGCCGGGCGAGGGTCTCGCCAAAGTCACCGCCCATCTCGTCATCGAGGTTGCGCGCGATCAACGTCAAAAGCTTGGGCAGTTCCGGGCTGCTTTCACCGGGCTTAAGAAGCAGCTTCGGATCGACGACGATGTCGTTCTCCTCGCTTGCCTGAAGAGACTCCAACTCGACGCGCAGCGCCTGATATTCAGGGTTCTGCGGGTGCCGCGATTCGAGATAGGTGCGCACCTCTTGCGTGTGCGCCAGCGTCTTCAGCACGCCTTCGAGGTCGAGCGGCTTGGCCGGAAAATCGTAATAGCCGGTCATGCGGTTCGGATCGACTCGGCCGCTCTGGGCGTCATGGGCGTATCGCAGCACGCGCGCCGATAGCGCCATCTCGAAGCGAACCAGTTCCTTGGTCCGCGCTTCGGGCAAGTCGACATTCGTGGCCGCCGCCGGAACATCGACGGAGTAATCGGCAGGTGTCAGGCCGTAGCTCGCCGCTTCGCCAAGCACCCGCACGGCATCCTGCGCCCTGCTGTTGGGTGCATCCCCTGTCACCCAGATGAAATCCGGATTGGCCGAATAGTAGGCGATGAGCGCCTTGGCGATATCGGGCTCGGCAAAGAGTTCATAATCGCTCAGGCCTGCCAGCGCATCGCGGAACGCGCTTCCGCTCACGGAGGGCACAAAGGCAGCATCTTGCGCAGTCGCGGGCGGCGGGGCGGGCAGCAGCGACTTGAAGTCGACGCGCACAAGCTTGTCGGCCCTGTAGGTATTGTAGGTCGGGCTGCTGATCCTGACGCTACCGCCTGTGCCAGGCTGCACCTTGCGCGGCTTTGGCGGCGGCGGAAATTCTCCTTGGGAATTGTGCCGGATGCCGCCGCCGAACAGCATGTCGAACAGCCCCTGCGCGCTCGCCGGCTGCTGGCCGAAGGCAAGTGCCGCCGCGATCGCGATCGGCATGACGGCCTTTTTGTTCCCGAGGATTTTCATGCTTCACCCGCACCGGTTGCAACCGGTTTCCCGTTCCGCGCCGCTAGACGGTCCCGCCCTCCGCATGGCGGATGTAATGCGCGACTGTACCGATTCATACTGATTCCGTTAAGCTTCCATAAATTTTCGCGACCGTGTTGCAGAACAGTTTCACATCCGTGTGAGACACAATGCGGCAGGGCGGCTCCCGGTTTCAGAGGCCTCGGTAACAATCAGGCGTTGGCGCCATGCGGCCTGGGCCACCATGACCGGCCTTCCTGCCTGACAAACATCGGCCCGTGACAAACAGCGGTCTTTGTGATCGAAATTCCGGCGGGCGCGAGCCATGGCCTGGAGGATGCGCAGTGAAGAAGGGATATCGCGAACTTCTTGACGAGGCGAATGCCGAGATCGAGGTGGTTTCGCCTGAGGAAGCGGCCGGGCTGCTGGAGGATGACGGCACCATCTTCGTCGATTTGCGCGACCCCCGCGAGGTCGAGCGCGACGGCAAAATTCCCGGCGCCAAGCATGTAACGCGCGGTATGCTCGAATTCTGGATCGACCCCGAAAGCCCTTATCACAAGCCGTTCTTCGCCTCCGGCAAGACCTTCGTCTTCTTCTGCGCCGGCGGCTGGCGTTCGGCGCTGGCGACCAAGACGGCGCAGGACATGAGTCTCGCGCCGGTCAAACACATCCTTGGCGGCTACACAGCCTGGAAGGCTGCCGGCCTGCCGGTCGAGCCAGGGCAGAAGAAGAAGGCCGACTGAGCCATTCGCAACTACGGACGGAAGACGGCAGCAGGCCCCTCCCGCGTTAATTTTCAATGCAGCGCCGGTTGCCGTTCCTCGGCGACGAAGCCCACGGCGCGCGCGACCACATCCTTGTCGGCAAGGATGCGGCGGTGACCAAGCCCTTCGGCCCAATGCAGGCTCACATGATCGCCGGCTCCCGCATACCGTTTTGCGTGATCGGCATGGACTTCGCGGTCGTCCGGCGCATGGATGATCAGCGTCGGCACCGGAGCCTCGGCGAGCTGGCGGTCGCCCGTGAAATCGCTGAGCGGCCGTCCCGACAAATGCTTCACCCGATCCGCCATGGCGACCCGAGAGCGCGGCCCGACATTGAGCCGGTGGCTGAAATCGTCGAAGATCGCCGGCAGCGAGCTCGGCGCCGCGATCAGAACCAGTTTGTCGGCCGCAAGCGGCGGCATGCCTTTCACTGAAGCGGCAACCGCATTGGCCGCGACAGCGCCGCCGAAGGAATGGCCGACGGCGGCGGCAAACGGGCCGAACCATTCGCCGACGACTCGCACCGCGTCGACCGCGGTCACCATGTTGAGATGTCGGCCGAGCGAATGGCCGTGGCCCGGCAGGTCAAGCGAGACCACCTTGTAGCCGGCGTCGCGAAACCCATCGATCAGAGTTCGCATATATTCGGTGCGCGAGCGCCAGCCATGGATGACGAGCACGGTACCGCGGGAGCCCCTGCCCGGCCCCGGCCGGAACTCATGCACCGCAACGCAATCCGCCTTCGTCTTCAGCCGGTGATGGCGCGCCTCGGCCATGAAGCCTGCAGCGCGCTCGACCGCGCGGCGCTCGCCATCGCTCAAGGCCTTGACGTTTGGCGTGCGGCAGAACAATTCGAACGCGGCGCGGCCACTGAGACGCGGCGCGACACGCTCGGCCGCCCCGAAGACGCCTCGGATGACCTTCAATCCAAATGATGCCATAGTGTCGGTCCAACCATTCGTTCAAGCATGAACATAATAGTTCAAACATGAACATTAAGCAAGAGCTGCCCTGGGACAATCCGCGCTTTCGCAACTGGGTTGCGGTGGCGCGCGCCTGCCATGTGCTGGAGCGCACGCTGGCGGTGAAGCTGGCGCCGCTCCACCTCAAACCGGCGCAGCTCGACGTGCTGATGAACCTCTACCGTCATCCCGGGATGTCGCAGCACGACCTTGCCCGCAAGCTCTTGGTCGGCCGCTCGAACATCACGATGCTGTTGCCGCAACTGGAAGCCCGCGGCCTGCTGCGTCGTGAGGGTGACGAAAAGGACAAACGCGTGCTGCGGTTGAACCTCACCGAAGCCGGCGAGGCCCTGCTGATGCGGGCGCTGAAAGTACATATGGCGCTCATCGAGAAGGCGATGAGCCAGTCGACGCCGGAGCAGTGCGACATGGTCGGCGAGCAGATGCGCAAGATCGCCGATGTCCTGAAGGAGGCCTGACCGGGCGCTCGAGGCCGCTACCACATGGTCTGCTTTGCCCGCTCCGGCCATTCCTTGTCATATGCGGCGCCATTGATATTCCTGCGGCTGGTGATCTCGAGGATCTGGCCGGGCGTCGGCAGCGACTTCGGGTCGACATGCCTTGCCGGGTTCCAGAGCTCCGAGCGCACGATGGCGCGTGCGCACTGGAAATAGACCGCGTCGACGGCGACGACGGTGACCGACCGTGCCGGCTTGCCATCGACCATGAAGGACGCGCAAAGCTCGGCATCGGCTGTGATATGGGCGCGGCCGTTGACGCGCAGCGTCGTGCCGGAGCCCGGCACAAGGAAGAGCAGCCCGACGCGCGGATCGCGAATAATGTTCTTCAGCGAATCGGCGCGGTTATTGCCGCGCCTGTCGGGCATCATCAGCTTTTTTTCGTCCAGGAGGCGCACGAAGCCGGCGAGATCGCCGCGCGGCGAGCAGTCCAGCCCCTCCGGCCCGCAGGTCGCCAGCGCCACGAAAGGCGAGGCTTCGATGAAGGCTGCATACTGCGGGATCACATGGTCGAGCTCCTTGGCGACCGAGGCCTCGCCAGGCAGGCCGTAGAGGGCTTCGAGCTGTTCGACCGATGTGATGAGCGACATCTTTTCGCCTCCTGACCTTTTGCCGGCGCTACTTTATGTCCATGACGCTTTGACCACACCCAATCGAACGTCTTGGCGCGAGGCTAGCGGTCGCGGCTGAGCCCCTTCTCGGCCAGCTCGGCAAGGTAGGCGTTCCAGCGCTCGTCCTTTTCATGCCCGAGCGTGTGAAGATAGTTCCAGGTGAAGATGCCGGTGTCGTGGAAATCGTCGAAGGTGATGCGCACCGCGTAATTGCCGACCGGCTCGATCTTAAGAATCGCGACATTGCGCTTGCCGGGCACAGTCACGCGCTGATCCGGCGAATGGCCCTGCACCTCGGCAGAAGGCGAGGCCACGCGCAAGAACTCCGCCGGCAGTTCGAACGGCTGATGCCCGGCAAAGGTCACGGTGAGCAGCTTGCGGTCCTTCGAGACCCTGAGTTCCTTCGGCGCCGTCATGCTTCTTCCTATATGCGTTGCGCCCTTCCCTACGCCGGTTCGCGCAGTGCGAAAAGGTGATAGAAGGCAGCCGACAGAGAATGTCGGTCGGGGAATGTTACCAAAGATCGAGAGCTTCTATCTTGAATGCGCGGTTGGATCGTATCACATAGCCGTATATAACGACGCTGCTCAGGCCACGGAAGCGCTTGCAATGGACATGATCGACCCCTTCGGTCGCACGATCAGCTATCTGCGCGTGTCGGTTACCGACCGCTGCGATTTCCGCTGCACCTATTGCATGGCCGAGGACATGACCTTCCTGCCCAAGAAGGATCTGCTCTCGCTCGAGGAGCTCGACCGGCTCTGCAGCGTCTTCATCGAAAAGGGCGTCAGGAAGCTGAGGCTGACTGGCGGCGAGCCGCTGGTGCGCAAGAACATCATGCATCTGGTTCGCGAGCTGTCGCGGCATCTTGAGAGCGGCGCGCTGGAAGAGCTGACGCTCACCACCAATGGCTCGCAGCTGTCGCGCTTTGCCGCCGAGCTCGCCGACTGCGGCGTGAAGCGCATCAATGTCTCGCTCGACACGCTCGATGCCGACAAATTCCGCCAGATCACCCGCTGGGGCAATCTCGGCAAGGTCATGGAAGGCATCGACGCCGCGCAAGCGGCGGGCCTGAAGGTCAAGCTCAATGCCGTGGCGCTGCGCGACTTCAACGACGCTGAAATACCGGAGATGCTGCGCTGGGCGCATGGTCGCGGCATGGATCTGACGGTCATCGAGACCATGCCGATGGGCGAGATCGACGCCGACCGCACCGACCAGTATCTGCCGCTGTCGTTGCTGCGCGCCTCGCTTGAGCGCCAGTTCACGCTGACCGACATTCCTTATAAGACCGGCGGCCCTGCCCGCTATGTCCAGGTCGCCGAGACCGGCGGTCGGCTCGGTTTCATCACCCCGATGACGCATAATTTCTGCGAAAGCTGCAACCGCGTCCGGCTGACTTGCACCGGCACGCTCTATATGTGCCTCGGCCAGGAGGACGCCGCCGACCTGAGAGCGCCGCTGCGCGCCTCCGAAGGCAATGAGCTGGTCGGCGAGGCCATAGACGAGGCGATCGGGCGCAAGCCGAAGGGCCATGATTTCGTCATCGACCGCCGCACCAGCCGACCCTCGGTATCGCGCCATATGAGCGTCACCGGCGGCTGATTTTTTCTCCGATTTGGTGCAGGATCACCCTCGGTCACGGACCTTGGGGGCATCATGAAGTGTGTTCATCTCGTCCAGGGCGCGCCTTTGGTGGTCGCCTTCTCGTTGCTGACGATTGCGACGACAGCGGCAATCGCAAAGCCGTTCACCTACGTCAATGCGCGCTTCGGCACGTCCTGCACCTTTCCCGATGAGATTTTCAGCGACCGCTTGCCCGAGCCAGAAAACGGCGATGGGCAGCAATGGAGCGCGCCCGACGGCGCCAGCCTGACCTGCTCGGGCATTTATAACATCGACAACGACACTCCGAAGGGCTTGGTCGCCGACGAAAAGGCAAACACCGGGCCGGGCTACAAGATCACTTACAGCAAGTCCGGGAAGAATTGGGTGGTGGTTTCTGGCATCAAGGGCGACAAGGTCTTCTACGAACGGCGCCTGTTCGGAAAGGATGGTGTCATCCGCACCGTCTGGATCGAGTATCCTTCCTCGCTTAAGGCGAAATACGATCCGCTGACCGGGGCGATCGCCGCCAGCCTGCGCGGCCCTTGAGCTGCGCTCGGCGCACTGGAAATAAACCATCCGCGCCGACTTCCACCCGATTTACCGCCGACTTGTTCCGGCCTAGCCTCATGAAGCGATTTTCGCATTCAGGGGGAATTCTCATGCGCAAATTCTTGGCTTCGCTTGCAATGCTCGGGATTGCCTTGGTGCCTGCGGCCGCTCAGTCGATCGGTGGCACCTACACTGTCGCCGGCACCAATTTCGACGGATCGAAATATGGCGGCGAGGCAACCATCACGCTGACCAGCGACACAACCTGCACGATCCATTGGGAAACCGGCGGCTCGTCCTCCGACGGCATTTGCATGCGCAACGATGATGCCTTTTCCGCCGGCTATGTGATGGGCAAGGAAATCGGCCTCGTCGTCTACAAGGTGGAGAAAGACGGCTCGTTGCACGGGCTGTGGACCATCGCCGGCCAGAACGGCAACGGCACCGAGACGCTGACGCCGAAATAATCGCTCCGGGATTGCAGCCGATATTGAGGGCCGCAGGAACCTCCGTGGCCCATTTCTTTGACGTTGCTGTCTTGCCGCTGGCTGTTAGACGCTTGCGAGAGAACATAACCCGGAAGCGCCCTTGCCTCTTTCGCCAAATCTTCGCGGCGCACTGTTCATGGTCGTGGCCATGATCGGCTTCACCTTGAACGACGCGATCACCAAATTCTCATCCGAATCGATGAACATGGCGCAGGTAATGCTGGTGCGTGGCGCCTTCGCCTCGCTCTTCGTCGGTCTGCTCGCCTGGCGGCGCGGCGCGCTTGCTGATCCGCGCGCCATGCTGCAGCCGATGGTCGCGTTGCGCGTCGCCGGCGAAGCCGGCGCGACCGTGTCGTTCCTGATCGCCCTTGCCCATTTGCCGATCGCCAACGTCTCCGCCGTTCTGCAGGCGCTGCCGCTGGCCGTGACGATGGGCGCCGCACTGTTCTTCGGCGAGGGCGTCGGCTGGCGCCGCTGGCTCGCCATTGCCGTCGGCTTTGCCGGCGTGCTGATCATCGTGCGGCCGGGCTTCGAGGGTTTCAGCGCCTATTCGTTGCTGGCGCTGGCGAGCGTCGGCTGCTGCGCGGTGCGCGATCTCGCCACCAAGCGCATCCCGCAAGCGATCCCGACCATGCTGGTATCGACCGCGACTGCGCTGGCCATGACGATCCTGGGTGCGCTGCTGCTCCCGCCGATGGGCGGCTGGACGCCCATGACCGCCAAGGCGACGGCGCTGCTGGCGCTGGCCGCCGTGCTCGTGCTCATCGGCTATCAGTTCATCATCATGGCGATGCGCTCGGGCGACATCTCCTTCATCGCGCCCTTCCGCTACACGGCGCTGCTGTGGTCGATAGTGCTCGGCCTCGTCATCTTCGGCGATATCCCCGACCTGCCGATGATCGTCGGCGCCGCGATCATCATCGGCTCCGGCCTCTACGCGCTCTACCGCGAGCGTGTCGTCGGCAGGCGCCAGCCTGCCGCCGAAAGCGCTGGACCCGACATGGCGCCGGACGGCATATAGTCCCGATGGACCGAAGCGTTGCAGGCATCATCCTGGCGGGAGGCCAGTCGCGCCGGATGGGCGGCGGCGACAAGACGCTGCTTTCGCTGGGCAAGGTCAGGCTGATCGAGCATGTCGCCGCGCGTCTCACACTGCAGGTCGCCACGCTGGCGCTCAACGCCAACGGCGATCCGGCACGGTTTGCTGGCACCAACCTTCCGGTGCTTGCCGATACGATAGAGGGCCATGCCGGCCCGCTCGCCGGCATCCTCACCGGCATTGAATGGGCGGCAGCGGACACGGGCTACCGGTCGCTGGTCAGTGCGGCCGGCGACACGCCGTTCTTCCCTGGCGATCTCGTCGAGCGATTGGCCGTTGCCGCTCGGGCACGGCCGGGCGCGATCGCGGTCGCCAGTTCCGACGGCAGGTGGCACCCGACCTTCGCGCTCTGGCCGCTCGGCCTGCGCGATGCCCTGCGCCATTTCCTGGTTGAGGAGGACAATCGCCGGGTCTCGGCCTTCATGGATCGGCATGGTTTTGTCGAGGTGGAGTTTCCGATGCTCGAAGCCGGAGGCGAGCGGATCGACCCGTTCTTCAATATCAACACGCCCGACGATCTTGCGGAGGCCGAGCGTCTGTTGCAAAGCCTTGAGCCATGAGACGCGTGTTCGGCATCACCGGCTGGAAGAACTCCGGCAAGACGACCCTGACTGAGAAGCTGGTCGCCGAACTGGTTCGGCGCGGCTGGACGGTCTCCACGGTCAAGCATGCCCATCATGACTTCGACATCGATAAGCCCGGCACAGACAGTTTCCGCCACCGCCAGGCCGGCGCGATGGAGGTCGCGATCGTCTCCGGCCGGCGCTGGGCATTGATGCACGAACTGCGCAACGAGGACGAGCCGACACTGGACGACATCCTGGCGCGGCTAGCGCCCTCGGACATCGTGCTGGTCGAAGGCTACAAGCGCGAAGCACACCAAAAGATCGAAGCGAGACGGCTGGAGGCCAAGGACCGGACGCCGCTTTCGATCAACGACCCGAACATCGTGGCTGTCGCCGCCGACTTTCCGGTCGAAGGCGAAAAGCTGCCCGTCTTCAACCTCGACGATACGAAATCGATAGCCGATTTTGTCGAGCGCGCGACCGGTCTCGTCAGTCCGGGCAAGTAACGCAGCGGCACACGGCGGTCGCCGTTCGCTGTTGTTTTTGCAGTTGCTTTTTTCTTGCAAAGAATGGGAGTATCCCGCGCAGCGGGCGGTCAAAAAGGCTCCGCCCACAAGAGCCGCACGGGACAGCGGCCATGACAATATGAGAGGATTATCATGCGTATTGCACTGCGTATCGCGCTTGCCGCTTCGGCCGCGCTGCTGACACTTGGCGTCGCCCAGGCTCAGGAAAAGACCCTGAGGATCGGCACCGAAGGCGCGTACCCGCCCTTCAACAACCTGACCTCGGACGGCCAGCTGGTCGGCTTCGACATCGACATCGCCAAGGCCCTCTGCGACGAAATGAAGGTGAAGTGCACCTTCGTCGCGCAGGATTGGGACGGCATCATCCCGGCGCTCCAGGCCGGCAAGTTCGACGCCATCGTCGCTTCCATGTCGATCACGCCAGAGCGCCAGGAAAAGGTCGACTTCACCCACAAATATTACAACACGCCGTCGGCGATCGCCGTGCCGAAGGATTCGCCGCTCAAGGGCGTGACCAAGGAAGACCTCGCCGGCAAGACGATCGGCGTCGCCACCACGACGACCCACTTCAATTATGCCTCGAAGACCTACACCGACAGCACGATCAAGGGCTATCCGAGCAGCCCCGAGGAACAGGCCGACCTCGCCAATGGCCGTCTCGACGCCATCGAGGACGACATCGTCGTGCTGCAGCAGTGGCTGGATTCGCCCGACGGCGCCTGCTGCAAGATCCTCGGCCAGCCCTCGCCGCAGCCGGTCGAGATTTTCGGACCGGGCGCCGGCATTGCCGTGCGCAAGGGCGAGACCGACCTGGTCAACAAGCTGAATTCCGCGATCGACGCTATCCGCAAGAACGGCAAGTACAAGGAAATCAACGACAAGTACTTCAAGTTCGACGTCTACGGCGCCGAGTCCTGATCATTTGCGCTCAGGGCGGTGAGGATCACCTCGCCGCCCTGCCTCCATTCCGGGATCGCCACGGAGACACGCCCCGCCAATGCCAGCCCAAAGCATTTGGACACTTCTCAGTTGGGGACCGGATGGCTGGAGTGACGACATTGCGTCTGGTGTGCTGGTCACGGTCGCGCTTGCGCTTGCGACATTGCCGATAGGCCTGGCGATCGGGTTCTTCGTCGCCTTCGCCAAGCAGCACGAGGAGCCCGCGCTCCGGCTCGCGGCCAACATCTACACCACTGTTTTTCGCGGCCTGCCCGAGCTGGTGACGCTGTTCCTGTTCTTCTTCGGCATGCCGCTGCTGCTGCAATATGTCGTCCGCCTGTTCGAGCCCGAGGCGACAATCGACGTGAACAGCTTCATTGCCGGCATGATCGTGCTGGCGCTGATCTTCTCCTCCTACGCCAGCGAAGTCTTTCTCTCCGCCTTTCGCGCCATTCCCAAGGGCCAGTATGAGGGCGGCTACGCCATTGGCCTTTCGAAATGGCAGACGATGCGCCTGGTGATCCTGCCGCAGCTGCTGCGCATCGCCTTCCCGGGTCTGGAGAATTGCTGGCTCAGCCTGCTCAAGGACACCTCGCTGGTGTCGGTCGTCAATCTAGCGGAAACCCTGCGCAATGCCGGTGTCGCGGCGCGCGTCACCAAGCATTCCTTCCTCTTCTACAGTGTCGCGGCGCTGGTCTTCCTTGTGCTGGCCATCCTGTCCTCGGTCGCCACCGGCTATATCCAGCGCTCGCTCGGGCGGAGGGAGGCACGATGAGCGTCAGCCAGGCTATTGCGGTTGACAGGCCACCGCCCCGGGCTCGCGGCTGGCCGCGCGTGCGCATCATAGGCTACGCGATGGTCGGCCTCTGGAGCCTTTTCGGCATCGGCATCGTGGCCTATCTGGTCCACGCCTGGAACGCCGATTTCTTCGCCAGATACGCCCCGGCCTATCTGCAGGGGCTCGCAACCACCCTGTCGCTGGTCTCCGTTTCGATGGTGGCGGGCGCTATTCTCTCGTTGCCGGTTGCCTACGGCCGGATGTCCAAGAACCGCATCCTTTCCGGATTGGCTTATTGCTACGTCTACTTCTTCCGCGGCACCCCGCTGCTCGTGCAGACCTACCTCGTCTATTACGGCATCGGCTCGTTCCGCCCCGAGCTGCAAACCGTCGGACTATGGTGGTTCTTCCGCGAGGCGTTCTACTGCGGCGTCTTTGCCTTCTCGCTCAACACCGCCGCCTATCAGGCCGAGATCCTGCGCGGCGCCATCGAAAGCGTTCCGCGGGGCCAGTGGGAAGGCGCGGCGTCGCTTGGCCTGCACAAGCTGCAGACGCTGCGCAAGGTGATCATGCCGCAGGCGATCATCGTGGCGCTGCGGCCTTACGGCAACGAGCTCATCCTGATGATCAAGGCTTCCGCGATTGTCGCCATCATCACCGTCTACGACCTGATGGGCAACGCGAAGCTCGCCTACGCAAAATCCTTCGACATCCAGGCCTATATCTGGGTGGCGATCGTCTACCTGGTGCTGGTCGAGATCCTGCGTCACGGCGTCGAATGGATCGAACGCCGGATCACCATTCACCTCAAACGATAGAGCGTCGTCAGCGGACGGGCCTGCACCAGTCGATGCGGCTTTGCGCGCCTTGACGAATTTTTCGCATAGCCTAGACCTTCCGCCACTGAAATCTCTTGTTGGAAGGCAGGCTTATGGCATCGGTTGCATTTCTCGGTCTTGGCGTCATGGGCTATCCGATGGCCGGGCACCTCAGGAACAAGGGCCACCACGACATCACTGTCTATAACCGCACGACCGCCAAGGCAGAGCAATGGGTCGCCCAGCATGGCGGCAGCCTGGCGCTGACACCGGCCGAGGCGGCCGAAGGCAAGGATTTCGTCTTCTCCTGCGTCGGCAATGACGACGACCTGCGCTCGGTGACGACAGGCGCCAGCGGCGCCTTTGCCGCCATGAAGACGGGCTCCGTCTTCATCGACAACACGACAGCCTCGGCCGAAGTCGCGCGCGAACTGGCCGAAGCCGCCGACAAGGCCGGCTTTTCCTTCCTTGATGCGCCGGTATCGGGCGGCCAGGCGGGCGCCGAGAATGGCGTGCTGACGGTCATGGTCGGCGGCGAGCAGGCCGCCTTCGACAAGGCCAGGCCGGTCATCGATGCCTATGCCCGCATGGTCGGGCTGATGGGACCCGTGGGCGCCGGCCAGCTCACCAAGATGATCAACCAGATTGCCATTGCCGGCCTCGTCCAAGGGCTGGCCGAAGGCATCCATTTCGGCAAGAAGGCCGGCCTCGACATCGACAAGGTCATCGAGGTGATCTCCAAGGGTGCTGCCGGCTCCTGGCAGATGGAGAACCGCCACAAGACGATGAACGCCGGAAAATATGACTTCGGCTTCGCCGTCGACTGGATGCGCAAGGATCTCGGCATCTGCCTCGCCGAGGCCAACCGCAACGGCGCCAAGCTGCCGGTGACCGCGCTGGTCGACCAGTTCTACAAGGACGTGCAGGACATGGGCGGCAGGCGCTGGGACACGTCCTCGCTGCTCGCCCGCCTGGAAAAATAGACGGCGATGGTCCTGCCCGATCCGAGCTGGAGCGCCGACGAGATCGTCGCCCATCTGCGTTCGATCGGCAGCGAGAAAAACCGCGCCGGCATGGCGCGATTCGGCATCAACACGAGAACCGCGCTCGGCGTCGGCAATTCCGATCTGCGGCCGCTGGCGCGCAAGCTGAAGAAGAACCAGGAACGGTCGCTGCTCTTGTGGGACACCGACATTCGCGAAGCGCGATTGATGGCCGCTTTCACCGGCGAGCCGAAGAAGCTCGACATCGGTCAATGCCGGCGCTGGGCCGCCGATTTCGACAGTTGGGAGATTGTCGATACCGTTGCCGACCTGTTCGCCCAAACACCGTTCTGGCGTGAGCTGGTCGAGGAATTCGCCAAGGACGAGCGCGAATTTGTCCGCCGCACCGCCTTTGCCATGCTGGCCTGGGCGGCGGTGCATCTGAAGAAGGAGCCGGACGCGAGCTTCCTCGCTGCTCTGCCGCTGATCGAGACGCATGCGGGCGATCCGCGCAACTTCGTCCGCAAGGCGGTGAACTGGGCGCTGCGGCAGATCGGCAAGCGGTCGGTGGCGCTGCACGCCCCTGCCCTTGCGCTGGCCGAGAAACTGGCGGCGTCGTCCGACAAGACGGCACGCTGGATCGGCAAGGACGCGGTGAAGGAACTTTCGGATGTCAAACAGCTCGAACGGCTCGCGACCACACGACCTTGATCTCAGCGAAGTAAGCTCACGACGCTTTTACTCGCTTCGGAAATGGGACTGGCGGAGGATGACGACCATGAGCAGGCGTTTCAGATCAAGCGCGACGCTGGCGATCGTGCTTATGCTCGCCACCGCGAGAGCCGACGCCGCGGCCGACGTCGCGCATATCTTCTGGAAAGACTTGCGCCCGGCGACGCAGGCGGTCGCCGAGGACGCCAACCTGCCGATGATCGCGGCAAAACTGCCCGATCACGGTGAGACACTGTCGCTCAATCTGCAGGACAAGACCGTTCAATTGTCCGGCTACGCCTTGCCGGTCGATCGCGAGGGCGACCTCGTCTACCAGTTCCTGCTGGTGCCTTGGACCGGCGCCTGCAGCCACATGCCGACGCCGCCGCCGAACCAGATCGTGCTGGTAACGCCGGCGCATCCTTACAGGATGGCGGAGGCATACCAGCCGGTCTCCGTCACCGGCGTGCTGAAGCCCGGCATGGAGAAGAGCCAACTCTTCATCCTGGACGGCGTCTTGATCGTGCAGTCCGGCTATACCGTGCGCAAGGCCGAGGTGGCTGATGTCGACAGCGTGCCGGACGCCGTCACGCTCCCGGTCAACTCGCCGTGGAATTTCCTCAACAAAAAGAAGAACTAGGTCTCGCAACTTCGCGCATACCGGGAAGCGCGAGCGCCAGATCCTCAGGCCGCGTTGGCCCCCGACTCCTTGTCCAGGATCATGTAGTCGAGCGGGATCTCAGTCGTGTACTTGATCTGCTCCATGGCAAAGGAGGACGAGACATCGCGGATCTCGATCTTGGCGATCAGCCGCTTGTAGAAGGCGTCGTAGGCGGCAATGTCGGGCACCACGACGCGCAAGAGATAGTCGACGTCGCCGCTCATGCGGTAGAACTCGACCACTTCCGGAAATTCCTGGATGACCTCGGAGAAGCGCCGCAGCCATTCATGGCTGTGCGAATTGGTGCGGATCGAGACGAAGACGGTGACGCGCACATTGACCTTCTCATGGTCGAGAATGGCCACGCGCCGCTTGATGACGCCCTCTTCCTCGAGCTTCTGGATGCGCCGCCAGCACGGCGTGGTCGACAGGCCGACTTTCTTGGCGACATCGGCGACCGCAAGCGTCGCGTCCTCCTGCAGGAGGCGAAGAATTTTTCTGTCTAGGCGGTCCATGGGAAGGCTCCAGCGGAATAGTTTGGCTATAATCCTTTTTATCAGGCCCTTTCACAAGAAAGAAATTCTGCCGACACCGGTAAAAGCGAGTGATTTCTTGCAAGATCACTAATTGAGGCGATAGCGGATTTCCGAGCGCAGGAATGGCAGCAAATCCATTTCAAACCATGGATTCTTCTTCAGCCAGCCGGTGTTTCGCCATGACGGATGCGGCAGCGGCAGCACTTTCGGCCCGGCCGCAGCATCCCAGACAGCGCGCCAGTTTCTGACCGTTTCCGTCAGCGACGGCCCACGCGCCGTGCCCATGTGCCAGGACTGCGCATAACCGCCGATCGTCAGTACCAGATCGATCTGCGGCATCAGCGCCATCAGATCGGCGCGCCAGGCGGTGGCGCATTCGCGCCGCGGCGGCAGGTCGGCGCCCTTGGTGTCCTGGCCCGGAAAGCAGAAACCCATCGGCACGATGGCGAATTTTTCCGTGTCGTAGAACTCGTCGGGGGTGACGCCGAGCCAGTTCCTCAAGCGATCCCCGGAAGCGTCGGTGAACGGCATGCCCGAGATGTGGACTTTCGTGCCCGGCGCCTGGCCGGCAAGCAGGATGCGGGCCTTCGACGAAGGCACAAGCACCGGGCGCGGCTGATGCGGCAGGGGCCGGCCGCGCGGCTGCTCGACGCAGATGCGGCAAGCCCGCACCTTGGCGGCAAGGCTCTCCAGCGCTTCGCTCATGTCCGGCGGGTTCTCCAAAAACAAGCCTCAAGCAGCAGCGCTTGGCCGGCTGGAGAGCGCTGCGTGCCAGCGCAGCACGTTCCCGCATTCCTCAGGCACCTTGATGCGTGCCGGCTTCATGAAATCGATGGCGATCAGCCCGGTGATGTCGGCGACCGAATAGGTGTCGCTGGCGGCAAATTCCCTATCCGCCAACTCCCGGTCGAGAAGATGCAGGAACTCGATGGCCTTCGGCTTGTTGGCCTCGCCCCATTCCGGGATCTGCGGCACCTCCCATTCCTTCATTGCCGGATGGATGTGCCGGAACGCGGCGGCCACGCAGCTCATCAGGTTTAGCTCCAGACGCCTTTGCCACATCTCCACCAAGGCCTTGCCGAGCGCGCCTGTTCCGAACAGGGCGGGCTCGGGGTGCAATTCTTCGAAATACCGGCAGATGGCGATGGATTCGGTGATGATGGTGCCGTCGTCGAGCTCGAGCACGGGCAGCCGCCGCAGCGCATTGCGCGACGCCACCGGCTCCTTGCGATGCTCCAGCGCGCTCATGTCCACGGGCACCAAAGGGACGGCTAGCCCCTTTTCAGCCAGGAAAACCCGCACCCGCCTGGGGTTGGGCGCCCGGCCGCCATCGAACAGCTTCATTCCAGTCTCCGATCTTCATCCCGATCTTAGGGCGCGCTGCAATGCATGTCGCCCAAAACTGCACAGCGGTTTGGCAAGACCACATGTTGACCAACAGAGCATCACCGGAGCGGCATCACCAGAAACGAACAAGCTCACGCAGCGCATCGCCGAGCGAAGCCAGTGCGCCGTGCTTGCTTTCGACGGGTTGATTGTGATGGCTGTCGCGCCAGTCCTGCGGCTGATCGAAGGAGCCAGCCCAGATGCCCACCTTGGCAGCCCGCGCGACGGCCTCCTCGGTTTCGAAGTCGCCGAAGGCGACGGCCCATCCGGACTGTACCTGCGCCCGGTTGAGGTCCGTGTCGCCCGCCTTGCAGTCGCCGAGCAACCGGCCGTAGCGGTCGCGCTGCCAGCCGCTGCAGGAGACCGGCCTGTCGGCGATCAGCTGCACCAGCGACTGCCGCGCAAGCCTGCCGCAGGCATAATCGGCCCCGTCCTTGCGGCACGTCTGTGTGTATTCCGGCGCGTCGATGCCGCGCATGCGGATGCGCTCGGCGCCAAGCGTGATCGAATCACCGTCCTTGACGATGGCCGTGCCTTGCTCCTGTCGCATCTCGAACCGGTCGAGCCGCGCCGCCACCAGGATGGACAGGCCAAGCAGGATCACGGCCAGCCCGTAATCCAGAAGCCTGCGCAAAAGGCTTCGCGGAGGCCGCGGAACATAGCGCCGGCGCGGTCTTCGCGACCAGGAACGGCTCATATGGCAAACAGTCTCTTAATCATTCGAACGTAGCTTAACGAACTGAAAATCGCTGCGCGCAGAAATTGAACTTGCATGCCTTTGCTACGCTCGGACACAGCGGACAAATTCATTGTGGACCGCAGGAAACCGCATCGCAACAGCGATGTGGCTCGCGCGGTGCGCAGGACGCGTGACCGTCTTTCGCAGCAGGCCGGCAGCCTCGATTTCGACCGCGAACTGCTCAAGCTGCATGCACGCGCCATGGTGGTCAGTGCGGCGGCGATTCCTCTGCTTGTGCTTGTAGTAGCGGCCATCGGCCGCTTCGCGGGCCTGGGCAACCAGGTCGCCGTCTGGGCTCTCTTCATGCTGCTTTGCTACGCTATCGTCACTTTCATGGCGCGGCGCGTCGAGCGCGCGGAAGCGGCCGAGCTCGACCCTGTGCAGACGCGCCGCGATTTCCTGATCGGCCATTCGCTCTGCGGCCTCGGCTGGGCCTGGTTCGCCTGGCTGGGATGCGCCACATGCCAGGTCGACCAGTTCCATGTCGTCAAGGCCATGGTGCTCCTGGTCGCCATGGCGACGACTGCGGTGATGGCATCGTCGCTGGGCGGCGCGCTACTGGCGACCTTCGCCGTTCCCGTGGCGGTCTATGTCTATGCCGTCCTGCGCCTGTGGATGCCGATCGAAGGGATCATGGCGGCGCTTCTGGCCGCTGCCCTGCCCTTCTTCGGCTACGTCGCGCGCCATCTCAACCAGTCATCCTGGATGCTGCTCTCCTTCCGCTCCGAGAAGGACGCGCTGATCGCCGAGGTGGAGACTGCCAAATCCATGTCCGACGAGGCCAGGCGCCGTGCCGAGGACGCCAATCTGGCGAAGTCGCGCTTCCTCGCTTCGATGAGCCATGAGCTCCGGACGCCGCTCAACGCCATCCTCGGTTTCTCCGAAGTGATGGCCAATGAAGTGCTCGGGCCGATGAACAACCTGACCTATCGCGATTACGCGCATGATGTGCACGAATCCGGCCAGCATCTGCTCGACCTGATCAATGAGATCCTCGACCTGTCGCGCATCGAGGCCGGCCGCTACCAGCTCAACGAGGAGCCGGTGGCGCTGGTGACGATCGTCGAAGATTGCTGCCATATGATGGAACTGAGAGCCCGCAACAAGGACATCCGCGTCATCCAGGAGTTCGAGACCGCGCTGCCGCGCCTGTTCGGCGACGAGCGTGCCATCCGGCAGATCGCGCTCAATCTGCTGTCCAATGCCATCAAGTTCACGCCGTCGGGCGGCGAAGTGCGTGTGCGCGTCGGCTGGACGGCGGGCGGCGGTCAGTACATCTCGGTCAAGGACAACGGTCCCGGCATTCCGGAAGAGGAAATCCCCGTGGTGCTTTCCGCCTTCGGCCAGGGCTCGATCGCCATTAAGAGCGCCGAACAGGGAACGGGCCTAGGACTGCCGATCGTGCAGGGTCTGCTCGACATGCATGGCGGCGAGTTCGAGCTGCACTCCAAGCTGCGCGAAGGCACCGAGGCCATCGCCATCTTCCCGCTGAGCCGAGTGATGGAGGAATTGCCCGCGCTGCCGACCAAGGCTGTCGCCGCCCGCCGGCGTTAGCTCCGGGACGCCGGTTGGACCCGAACCGCCGCCGCCATACCGGAGCTCGTGAGCGCTGCGGCCTTGACGAGACCGGCGGCAAGTCCAGCCCCAACTCCTTCGCCGTGACTGACAGCAAGATCGAGCAGTGGCTCGAGCCCAAGCCGTTCGGCGACTTTGGCTTGGCCCGGCTCCGGCGACAGGCTGGCGAGCAGGCAATGGTCGATCGCGGAAGGATCGGCTTTGTTCAGAACCGCGGCGGCAGCCGTCGCGACGAACCCGTCGAGCAGCACAGGAATCTTCTGCATGCGGGCTGCAAGAATGGCGCCGCAGATTGCCGCGAACTCGCGCCCGCCGACGCGGCGCAAGGCTTCGAGCGGATCGCCGAGACCGGCGCCGTGGAAAGAAAGCGCCCGGTCGACCGCTTCGGCCTTGCGCGCCATCATCGCCGTGTCCGCGCCCGATCCAGGGCCAACCCAGTCGGAGCCCTTGCCGCCAAAGAGGGCAGCGCTGAGCGCGGCCGCGATGGTTGAATTGCCGACGCCCAGATCGCCAAGACAAAGAAGATCGGCGCCCCCCGCGACCGCTTCCATGCCGAAGGCCATGGTGGCGGCGCAGCCGCGCTCATCGAGGGCCGCTTCTTGCGTGATGTCGCCGGTCGGAATATCCAGCGCCAGGTCGAAGACCTTCAGGCCGAGATCGTTGGCGATGCAGATCTGATTGATCGCTGCACCTCCGGCGGCGCAGAGTTCGACGGCATTGGCGGTCGCCGAAACCGGCCGCGGCGAGATGGCATGCCGAACGGCACCGTGATTGCCGGCAAAGATCGCCACAAGCGGACGATTGACGGCCGGCGGCGCACGCCCGCTCCAGGCGGCGAGCCATGCCGCGACATCTTCGATCCGGCCAAGCGAGGCTTTCGGCTTGTCGGCCTTGGCAAACAGAGTGCGGACGCGGATTTCGGCGGCGGCGTCGGCCGGCGGCAGCGTTGCCAGCAGAGTGCGGAAATCATCGAAAGGCTTTGCGGTCATGTCGAATGCGGTCTCTTTGCAGGAACAGCCAGCGGCATAGCCGCCTTCACCGCCTGGCACAACCGCCCGGCAATGCCGCGAAAGCGCCGGTCGGTGGCGCATCGCGAAGGGCTTGCATTGGCGTTGCGGTTGCACCATGTGGAGTGAAGGCAAGAGAACAGCATGACGGCCATCGAGTCTCCCTGCATACTCGTCTGTTCCATCGATATGAAAACCGGCTTCTGTTTCGGTTGCGGCCGCACGCGCGATGAGATCGCCGGGTGGATCGCGATGACGCCGGAAGTCCGGCGTGCAGTCATGGCCGAGTTGCCGGCGCGGCTCGAGACGGTCGAACGCCGGCCCCGCCGCGAGACGCGGCGCGCCCGCATGGCGCGCGAGCGCGGCGTGTTGTGAAAGAGCTGGCTGTGAGAAAGGGCTGGCCATGAATCGCCTGTTCTGGGTCGTCATGCTGGTGATCGGCGCCGGCTTGATCCTGCTGATGATGAATGATTCCGCCGGCCGCACCTTCGGCATCGAGAACAACGATTTCAGCAGGCTGATCTGGGTTGGAGTCCTGGTGGCGGTGATCGGCGCCAGCCTTATTCGCTCTGGCCGGCCGCTCGGTGACATGGCGCGCAACTTCGGCGTCTGGGCGGCAATCGTGCTGGCGCTGATCGCCGGCTACCAGTACCGCTACGAGTTGCAAGATGTTGTCAGCCGCGTCACCGCCGGCCTTGTTCCGGGAAGCCCCTTGGCGCTGGGCGTCGATAATGGCCGTGCCACCGTGACGCTCGACAAGGCCGGCAATGGCCATTTCGAGGCGCGAATCCTCGTCAACGGCAGGCCGGTGCGCACGGTGGTCGACACCGGCGCGACCAGCACGGTGCTGACGGCGGACGACGCCCAGGCGGCCGGCTTCAACCCAGCGGCGCTGAGCTACACCGTGGACGTCTCGACCGCCAACGGCATGGCGCGTGCGGCAACGGTCAGGACCGACGAGATGGCGATCGGCGGCATCGTGCGCAAGGATATGCCGGTGATGGTCGCGGCGCCCGGCATGCTCGAGCAAAGCCTGCTCGGCATGAACTTCATCGGCTCGCTGTCGGGCTTCGAGGTGCGCGGTGACCGCATGATCCTGCGCGACTAGATCCCCGGTTTTCTGCCCGGAATTGCGTCTAGACAAGCGGTTCGCCGTTTCTGTGGAACGGTGAAAACCGCCGATCCGCCTCAAGCGGCTTCGGTTTCCGCCGCCGCGAAATCTATTGCCGCGAACGCCGTCTTCAGCACCTCTGGCCCGGCCCCGGGTCTGTTGGCGTCGGTGGACAAAATCTGCCGGTAGCGGCGCGCGCCCGGGAGACCGTGGAACAGCCCGACCATATGGCGCGTGACATGGCCGAGCCGTCCGCCCTTCTCGATGTGGCGCGCGGCGTAAGCGGCCATGGCGTCCATCAGCGCCGCGTAGTCGAAAGCGACCGGCGCCTCGCCGTAAAATGCGGCATCGATCCCGGTGAGGATGCCGGGCGTATGATAGGCCGAGCGGCCGAGCATGGCGCCGTCGACATAAGCGAGGTGCGCCTCTGCCTGGTCAAGGGATTGAATGCCGCCGTTGATGCCGATGAATTGGTTGGCCATCCTGGCCTTGAGCCGATAGACGCGCGGATAGTCGAGCGGCGGGATCTCGCGGTTTTCCTTGGGACTAAGCCCCTCCAGCCACGCCTTGCGGGCGTGCACCCAGAGCGCATCGGCGCCGGCCGTCAGCACGCCGTCTGCGAGCGTGTCGAGAGCGGGTTCGGGGTCCTGGTCATCGACGCCGATGCGGCATTTGACCGTGACGGGGATTCTCACCGCCGCCTTCATCGCCGCGATGCATTCCACGACCAGCACCGGCGTCTTCATCAGGCACGCGCCGAAAGTGCCCGACTGGACGCGGTCGGACGGACAGCCGACATTGAGGTTGATTTCGTCGTAACCGAACGCCTCGCCGATCACCGCCGCTTCGGCAAGCTTTCGCGGATCCGAACCGCCAAGCTGAAGCGCAACCGGATGCTCGGCACCGTCGAAGCCGAGCAGGCGCTCGCGTGCGCCATGGATGACTGCGTCCGCCACCACCATTTCCGTGTAGAGCAACGTGCGACGCGTCAGCTGACGGTGAAAGAACCGGCAATGCCGGTCCGTCCAGTCCATCATTGGTGCTATGGCTATTTTGAAATCTTGATACTTCGACATTTCTTGTTGTTTCAAGGATGTTGGGCCACGTCGTGTGCGCTCTTTTCTCCCACGGGACGGGCCGTTTTTCCGGTTTCCGATGCGTCCGTGCACACGGGGCGCAGAGGAATTGGACACCTTCCCTAAACTAAAATCCGGCTCTTGGAGAGCCCAGGTTCGTCACGGGGCATCTCAAGAAAGGTTTTGCGCCGCAGGAACGCCGAGATCGGCGCACGATGCAGCGCCGATCTTTCGCGATCCGGTGGCGCTCCATCCGCCCGGCCTGAAAAAGATGGGCATCAAAATCCGGATCCAAGGATCTCTGTCGGTACCCGGTTAGATTTCAACCGAACGTTGCGCGCCTTTTTTGGCGAGGAGCAGCGCCATTTCTTCCGCAATTAGCGCCTGCTTATGGAACTTTCTGGCCGGTGTTCCATTGCAATCGCATGCAAGAATCTGTCCAGCGGATCCGGACGCGGGCACCGTCCCTACGCTACTCATTGGTGCTGCCGATATACAATGAGGAGGAGGTGTTGCCCCGGCTGGTCGAGCGGATCAGCGCACTGACCGCAAAACTGGACGGAGACACCGAAGTCATCTTCGTCGACGACGGAAGCAGCGATCGAAGCGTCAGCTATTTGCGCGGCATGGTCGCCGCCGAACCGAGCTTCCGCCTGATCGAGCTCTCCCGCAACTTCGGCCACCAGGTCGCCATCAGCGCCGGCATGGAAGCGGCCTCCGGCGAGGCCGTCATCGTCATGGACGCTGACCTGCAGGATCCCCCCGAGGTCGTTCTCGACCTGGTGGCGAAGTGGAAGGACGGCTTCGAGATCGTCTACGCAAGGCGCGTCAGCCGCAAGGGCGAAACCTGGTTCAAGCGCTTTACCGCCAGCCTGTTCTATCGGCTGCTGGAGAGGATGACACCGGTCGAGATCCCGCGCGATGTCGGAGACTTCCGCCTCGTCGGCCGGAAGGCGCTGGACACGTTCAAGCGCATGCCGGAGCACGACCGCTTCGTCAGGGGCATGTTCGGCTGGATGGGTTTCAAGCAGGCGGCGGTGCCGTTCGAGCGCCCGGCGCGGACGCTTGGTGAAACCAAATACCCGTTCTGGAAGATGATGCGGCTTGCCATCCATGGCATCATCGGCTTTTCGGAGCGGCCTCTGCAACTGGTGCTGTTGACCGGGTTGGCCATCTCCGCTCTCGCCCTGGCGTTCGGCGCATACGCCATCGCGGCCTGGATCCTCGAAACCGGCGTGATTGCCGGCTGGACATCCACGGTGGTGATCGTGTCGCTGCTAATCGGCATCAATCTTTTCATGACCGGCGTGATGGGCCTTTACGTCGGCAGCATCCATGCCGAGGTCAAACGGCGCCCGCTCTACGTTATCGAAAGGCTGAGTGGCTTCGACCGGCCGATGCGCGTCGCCTCCCGCGACAAGCGCGCTTCGTTTCGCAAGTCCAGGAACGGGGTCACGGCGGATGTCCGAACTCTTCGACAGCTATAGGTCCAGCTACAGTGAGGCAGTCGAGGGCTCGATCCGGTTCTCCGGGCTGCGCCATGATTTCTTCCTGCGTGCCAAGGCCGAGCTTCTGCGACGACTGGTCCTCGAGCAGGACCTCCGGCGGGGCGGCGCAGGCGTGCGCGCGCTCGATGTCGGTTGCGGCGTGGGCTCGCTTCATCCGCATCTCGCCGATGTCTTCGATCGACTCGACGGCTGCGACGTGTCGAAGGAGTCCCTCGCGCGTGCCAGCGCAGAGAACCCGCACGTCGCATACACCGTGTGCAACACCTCACGCTTGCCTTACGCGGACGGCATGTTCGATCTGGCGTTCGCCAGTTGCGTCGTCCACCACGTGCCGCCTGCGTCGTGGCTGGGTTTCATCCGCGAGATGCGGCGCGTCGTTCGGCGAGGCGGACTTGGCTGCATCATCGAGCACAATCCCTACAACCCGCTGACCCGTATGGCGGTGTTGAGATGTCCATTCGACAAGGACGCCGTCCTGCTTCGCGCTGGCAAGGCGGCATCGCTGCTTGAGCAGGCGGGCTTCCGCGACGTGCACTGCGAGCATTTTCTGCTCCTGCCGTCGGCCAAGCCGCTTGCCCGGAAACTGGAAGGCGCGCTCGCTTGGCTGCCGCTCGGAGCGCAGTATGCCTGTGTCGCCCGCGCCTGAGAATCGTCGCGTCGCCGGCACGAAGCTCCTGGGGCGCTTCGCTTCAGTCGGCCTTGTCGCCACAATCCTCTATGCCGTCCTGACTACAATCTTTGCCCAATCGAACTGGCTCGGGCTCGCGCCCGTCGAAGCCTCGCTCGCCGCTTACGCGGCCGCCGCCCTGTTTTCCTATCTGGCGCACAAATCCTTCACCTTCATGTCGGCCGGCTCGCACCGGTCACAGGCGCCGCGTTTCGTATTGCTGACGATTGCCGGCCTCGCTATGGCTTACGCGGCACCGTACCTGCTGACGGTGACATTCGGCCTGCCGCTCGCCGTTCCCGTTCTCCTCACTTCCTTGGCCATCCCGGCGCTTAACCTTCTTGTGCTCGATCGCTGGGTCTTTGCAGAGCGCCGCCTGCGCGATGACGGGCCGTCCTGAGGATCAAAGCGTGTCCAACCGGAAAGATCTCAGCTTGATGGCGCGGTTGTAGATGTTGCTCGCATCGGCGCTTTGCGGAATGCCGTCGCGATAGTCGATGGCCATGTCCAGTGTCGCCTTGCCAGCCAGCACGGCGTGCGGAATGACGAAGGACACAGTTGTCGCCACGTCGCCCGACAGCGTCCCCCGATACACCTCGGCGCCATTGGCCGAGACGACGATCCTCTGCCAGGTCTGCGGCGGGCGAATAACGGCGGCCATTTCCAGCGTTGCCCGAAGCCCGTCGCGGAGCGGCGGCAGGGCAAGGCGCAGGCGAGAGCTCTCGCCCAGCGAATGGGTGCCGTCCGCCACTGGCCCCGACCAGCCGCAGACCATCATGGTGGTTGCTTCCCGGGCGCCGTCGGAGCGGAACGATACGGTCCGGCCTGGCGTGTAGCGCCCCACGGCGTCCCGGTTGAGGCATGTGGTGGTCTTGTCGATGTAATAGGCGCGGTAATCGTCGTTGACATTCGGGCTGAGGGCAAGCGCCAGGATGGCGATCTCGGCTGCCGCAAGCGCGCCCGCCAGCGCGTAGCCGGCACCCAGGATTACCGGCCTGGTCGATTCCGTCAGCTCAGACCAGCGCAAGATAGCCTCCAAGCCAGGCCACGGTCATGAAGTAGCAGGTGAAGAGGACGACAATCAGCGCAGCGACCAATGTCGCCTTCGAGCCTGACAACAGCACCGCCGTCAGCATCGTCAGCGGCGCGAGGCCGACGACATAGCGGACCATCGAAGCCAGATTCGAGGTCAAAGGCAGGATGATGGACATGGCGCAGAACAGGGCCGCGCCAATTTGCCTGCGCGCCGCGAGCACCGCCGCCAGCGCCAGTCCCACGATTGCCGTCGACGCGCTCCATTGCGGCGCACTGGGCCACCAACCGGCCCCGGGGTGATAGGACAGCCCCGCCCAGAGGAACAGCAGCGGGTTGCCGGCCACGCGCCCGAACGCGCGCTGGACATGCACGAAGGCAAAGCCGTCCCCGACCGTGACGTAAAGGTAGACCATGTAGGCGAACAGGCCGGCGGGCGAGATGAGTATGGCGATGATGAGATCCGGCCGGCCGAGCAGCCAGCGTGGGAAGCCGATGGCCGATCCGCCCTTGGCGCGATGCTCCTCGAACATGCGAATGACGATCGCGAACACGGCCAGCACGCCGACGACCCGCGTTGCCGAGAGCAGCGCGCAAGACAACCCCGCGGCGAGATGGTTCGAGCGTTTGAGGGCCAGGAAGAGGCAGGACGTCAAAAGCACGAAGAGCGGCTCGGTGAGGAAGGTGGCAAAATAGAACGAGAACGGGCCGCTCAGCAGGAAGGCGCAATAAAGCACATAGGCCCGCATATTCCTGTCCATGAGCGGCCATGCCACCAGGCACGAGACATAGCCGCACGCCAGCGATGCCGCCGTCGCAATCGCGATCGTGGAGAAGGGCAGAATCGTGCGGACCGCCGCCACCAGCATCGGATAAAGCGGAAAGAACCCCCAGCGCCCGACATTGCTGCGGCCAGGAATGGGAAAGCGCTCATAGCCCTGTTCGGAAATGCCGACATACCAGGAGCAATCCCATTTGCAGAAGGCGCGGGCATAGGCCGCTAGGCTCGGATCCGGCGACACCGATGCGAATGCGGCGTAGCGGATGACAAGACCGCTCAACAAAAACAGCAGCGGCACTGCCGCCACCGCGATCACCGTGAGGCGAATGCCGCTCTTCGCACGCGCCACATCAACTGCCAAATCCGCCTCCAACCGCCCGGATGGCATCCGCGTCGTGCCGGCATCCCTCGCCAACACGCCTCTCGGTCCAACGCTGCATACCTAAAGGGGCGGTGGGATTTTTAGTTCCGCTGCACGATATTCCAGCCGCCATGGCATCCGGTGGACAATCTGCCGGTAGAGCGCCGCCGGCAGGCGATGGAACAGCCCGGCGTGTGACACGACCAGCCGCTGGCCCCGGTCGGAGCCTCCCTCACGCGCTCTTCAGGGAGAATTGAAACGACGCAACTCGTGCCAGTAAGGACACAACACCACCGGGACGTCGACCTCAGGCCGACGTCTCATGCTGCCGAAGGATTCGAACGTGCTAGCGCCTTAGAGCGTAGACATTGTCCATCGACACGCTGCCCAAAGGCAGCGCCATCTCGTCGTCGAGAATCCGAGTGATGCGGGCAAAGCCGACAAAAGCTTTTCTCGCCTCCTCAGCCGACATCTTGCCAGCCATAGCTGCCGAGCAGCAATTCACGGCGCATTGATAAACGGGGCCGCGTCTCCCCGTTGGCCACTTCCGCAGGAACACCATCGCTTCGGAGACGCTGTCGACTTCCTCCAAGGGGTATCCCTGCCCACGCGCGATCCGCACTGGGGTAAAGAAATGCAAGCGATCCATCACTATCCTCCCGGCCGACCGCAAAGCGGCCGAACCCGCATAAACGCATGTCCAGGGGTTTGGTTCCACACAATTTTGGTTGCTGCTCGAAAAAGTTCGGAACCGGACAGGGCGCGATCAGCAAGCCGACTCAAGTAAAGGCGATTCCTGTTTTGGCGCGACGAGAAGCGCGATTCTCATTGAATGACTTTAAGGCCAAAGCCGGCAAATGGATTGCTTGTAGGTTCCCCAGCGGCAGGCTTACCCTCACCAGTTAACGCGGGTCGCCGCGTTTTGCAAAAGGGGACAGTTGCAATGACCATACAAGGCGCTTCGCCGGACCTCTACAACGAGGATCTGGCTCCGGCAACAGTCAGGAACTGGGGGCCGTTTTCAATCTTCAACGTCTGGACCTCGGACGTCCACAGCCTCTGGGGCTATTATCTCGCCGCTAGCCTTTTTCTGTTCTGCGGCGGCTTCGTCAACTTCATCATCGCCATCGGCATCGGCTCGCTGATCATCTACTTCCTGATGAACCTTGTCGGCTATGCCGGCGTGAAGACCGGCGTGCCCTACCCCGTGCTTGCGCGCACCTCCTTCGGCATCTGGGGTGCCAACATTCCGGCGCTGGTGCGCGCCGTCGTCGCCTGCTTCTGGTATGGCGCGCAGACGGCCGCCGCGTCGGGCGCGATCGTCGCGCTGCTGACGCGGCTGCAGTGGTTCGACGAGTTCAACAAGACCTCGCATCTGCTCGGCCATTCCACGCTGGAGGTGATCTGCTTCGTCGTCATCTGGGCGCTGCAGCTTTTGATCATCCAGAAGGGTATGGAAACGGTGCGCCGGTTCCAGGACTGGGCCGGACCCGCCGTTTGGGTGATGATGCTGATCCTGGCGATCTATCTCTGCGTCAAGTCGGGCACCTTCGCCTTCACCAGCGATATTCCGATGGACGTGCTGCTCGACAAGACCAAGGATGCCGGCGTGCCAGGCGAGCCGGGTTCGTGGACCGCGCTGTTCGCGGTGGCGGCAATTTGGGTAACCTACTTTTCGGCGCTCTATCTCAACTTCTGCGACTTCGCCCGCTACGCGCCCAACAACGCGGCGCTGCGCAAGGGCAACATCTGGGGTCTGCCGGTCAACCTGATCCTGTTCTCGCTGGTCGCCGGCGTCACCACGATCGCCGCCTACGACGTCTATCACGAGGTGCTGCTCCACCCCGACCAGATCTCGGCCAAATTCGACAGCTGGTTCCTGGCGGCCCTTGCCGCGCTGACCTTCGCGGTGGCGACCCTCGGCATCAACGTCGTGGCGAACTTCGTCTCGCCGGCCTTCGACTTCTCCAACGTCTTCCCGCGTCAGATCGACTTCAAGAAGGGCGGCTATATCGCGGCGCTGATCGCGCTGGTGCTCTATCCGTTTGCGCCGTGGGAAGGCAGCGCTGCCTCCTTCGTCAACATCATCGGCGCGACGATGGGGCCGATCTTCGGCGTGATGATGGTCGACTATTATCTGATCCGTAAGGGCGAGGTCGACGTCAACGCGCTCTACCGCGAAGATGGCGAGTTTCGCTTCCAGGGCGGCTGGCACGTCAACGCCTTCATCGCCGCCGGCATCGGCGCGATCTTCTCCTCGATCCTGCCCAACTTCACCAACTGGCTGCCGTCCTGGTGGGGCGTCTATGGCTGGTTCTTCGGGGTCGCGATCGCGGGCGCCGTCTACTATGTGCTGCGCACAATGGCGCTCGGCGCCGGCGCACGCATGGCCAAGGCTTGACACAGTCTGGGCGGCGAAAGCCGCCCCATTTACTTCGTCTCATCTCGGGCCGGCCCATGCGGGCGTCCTTGCGCTCGAAAAAGTTGCGTCAGGGCAGTTCGAGCTCGGGCTCAATGATGTAGATGGTGGGATCCATTTCTTCAGGAGACACGACGACCACGTCCTTGCCTGTTGCGTCTATATAGCCGTCCGTAACAGCAAAGCCCGCCAGAAGCTGGTCGTCCGTGAGAGGATACCAGGAACCGAATTCGTGAGAGTAAGACGCGATAGCCAACCTTGCCAAAATCGCGTTGTTATATAGATCGACCTCATAGTCCTCAGAAAATTTTCCGGCCGAGTATCTCTTATAGCCATCGATATAAGGATCGCGAGAATTCTTACCTCGATACTTGTCGACAATGGCGCCGACGGTGACCTTATCCTTGCTGCCATTAAAGTATATTTTTCGTAGCAGGAATCCCCAAGCGCCTACTCCGTACTCCGGGGCCTCATATATGGCAGTTTGATTTCCATGACGATCCGGCAACGTGCATCCCATATATCCGTTCATGCTGTCTCTCTGCCAATTGGAGATGTTGATGGCACCCGGATTGTTGGTTCGGAGAGCTCTTCGAGTAAGCGTATTTGACGAGTCGTAGTCGGCGTCCGGTTGGCCGCTGAAGAAGTTGCCAAGGCCGGCCAGGCTTCTGAAGTCGAATTGAGTGCCTTGCGCATATTTCGCATCGTCACGAAAAGGCGGATCCAGACGGCGCATGATGTTCGTGTCCCAAAACGGCAACCCCAGCGCTTTGCCGGTCCGAATGCTCACGACACCGTCAGCGGTTATCCCATGCGCCGCCTGGAAGGCCTTCGTGGCGCTCTCTGTTTGCGGGCCAAACAATCCATCAACATCGGAAGAGTAAAACCCTTTGTCCTCGAGCACGCATTGAAGGAGCGCGACCCTGCGATCAGGAACCTGGCTTTTGGTCAATCGAAACACCGGATCCTGCGATCCGCCGGCTGCCCGCCGAACACCGGCAAAGGCGACGAGAAACGGCAGGGTTGAGCTTGCGAGCACGTGCCTTCGTGTCACCGGAAAGGTGGAAGTCTCCGATACTTTCGCAAGAATTCCCGCTTGTCGCTTCTGACCAAGATTTTCGAAGTCGAACATCGCCATTCTCCAAGCCGCCGAGCACCATTTGCTGGCACTGACGCCGTGCTTAGCTAGGCGAGTTCTGCCAAAGCGCTCCACGCCCAGCGATACACCTTGGCTCCGGACCTCATCTTATCGTATCTTTGCCTCGGAACGTAGCTTATGCGGAGGGCGCAAGTTGGAGAGGCGAGTTCCCGTCCGGGTTGAGAATGTTCGTTTAGACGAACTTGCGCTCGCCAACCAACGCCGGCGCTGTGCGCTTACCCGCCAAGAGCTCCAAAACGCCCTGCGCCCGACTTTTCGATCCTTAACTGCTCACCATGATGTTCGTCCGACCTTTTTCTAAATGTGGAGAATGGCAATGGAAGAGAATGGGTTTCGTCTGATCGTCCGCTGCATCGGTTCCGTCGCCCTGTTTGCTTTTTCCTCCCAAAACGCATTCGCAACCGATAGCGCGCGATGCGTTGCGAACATCGAAAAAGTGATTGCCGATGGGTCGGTTCCGGCGAAGGCAACGCCGCTGCCCTCGGAGCTCAGCGCGAAGCTTGACGCTGCGGTTCGATCCGCGCTGCCCAAGACGGCGGCACCAGGTGTCATCGTCGGCGTGGTGACACCTTCCGGAACATGGAAGGCGGCGTATGGCAAGGCCGACCCTTCCGCCGGCACACCCATGGCTGTGGGGATGCACACGCGCATCGGTTCAGTTACCAAGACATTCACCGGCACGGCGATCATGCAGCTGGCCGAAGCTGGGAAGCTGTCGCTTGACGACAAGATCCAGAAATACGTGCCCGGCATCCCCAATGGCGATCGGATCACGCTCCGCCAGCTCGCCGATATGACCAGCGGCATTGCGAGCTATACCCAAAGTGCAAAATTCCAAGATGTCTTGTTCTCCAAGCCTCAAACGATCTTCACGCCCAAGGAGCTGGTAGCCATCGGCGTGGCAGAATCGCCTCTCTTCGAGCCCGGAGCCTCGTTCAACTATTCGAACACCAACACGATCCTGCTCGGCATGGTCATGGAGCAGGTTACTGGAAAGACCGTCGGCGAGGTTTTCAAGGAGCAGATCTTTGATCCGCTGAAGCTCAAGAATACGTCCTGGCCGGGCGACTCGGTGGATTTGCCGGTGCCCTATGCTCAGGGCTTTACCCTGCAGGGGGATTTTGCCAAGCCGGATGCACCAAGCAACGCGACGAACTGGAACCCATCCTGGGGATGGACTGCAGGGGAACTGATTTCCAATATCGACGATTTGCTGGTTTATGCTCGGGCACTGGGCACCGGGAACGGCTTGCTGGGGGCAGCTGCGCAGAAGGAGCGGCTGACCTTCCCGGGCGCGGCCGGCTACGGGATCGGCGTCGGTTGCATCGGCGGCTGGGTGGGCCATACGGGCGAACTGCCAGGCTACAACACGACCTTGTTTTACAAGGCAGGTGCGGACATAGCCGCCGTGGTCCAGACCAACAGCGACATTGCTTCCGGCGATTGCAAGGCGGAGCCGACGCTGACCGACGATCCACGCGACACGGTCTGCTCTTCGCCTGCAACGCGTGTATTTGTTGCGGTTTCAGAGGCTCTTGGCCAGCCGTATACGCCGCCCAACCCCCACTGAATGCCCGATGAGAGCCGAGACGGCTCGACAATTTTGCAGTGGCTCACTCGTTGTGAGCCGCTCCGTCTCCTGAAGCACGGCGGAACTCTGTGTCGGGCTTTCCCGGCATCGCTCTAATATGAACCGATGAGTTGGAACAGGAATCGCGTGCCGGTATCGGCCAGCTCTTGGCTGTCTTGGAACGGTATTGCGACTATCGCCCTTGCATTGAGGTGTTGTCCGAAAGAAGCTGCCACCCCCACCCCGGCCGAGCCCAGTTCTGCCTCGGTGTAATCCACGCCCGTGTCGTGGTTCCAGATCGCGCCATAGTCGACGAAGGCAAACACGTTCAAATTCGAGAAAGGCGAAGATTCCGGGAGTTGGATGTTTCGCCCCAGTTCCAGCGCGGAGGCTATCCCACTGTCGCCGGAAGCCGCCGAGCCGTCGAAGGCCAGCCCATAGGGATCGCCGCCGAGCACGAGTTGCACCGCCGATGGAAGCACCGTGGGCGCATACTGGGCAGCGACGCGAAGACGAATGGTGGTCATCGAGACGATCTCCTTGCGCAGGTCGAGATCGGCGCGGAAAAACCGATAGTCGTCGGGAACGCCTTCACGCGGCGCATGGGGGTTGCTGCTGTCGCTCGCGCCGAGGGCGTCGAGACCTTGGCCGAAAGTGCCGGTCAACGAAATGGCGCCCTTGTCCAGCTCGCCGATATAGTTCAGGGACGTTGCCAGCCACCGCAGGTCTTCGTCCGTCGCCCTTTGCCCGCTTGCGTCCAGCGAGTTGTCTTTGAAGTTCAGTTCAATCCGGCCAAAAAGACTATGATTGATTGTCCGCAGGAAGGGGTAGTTGGCATAGACTGTCCCGAAGGTCGACTGAATATCGAGTTCGAGAGGCCCGAGATCGCCGCCGGGTTCGGAAGATACATGGCCGAGGCTGTAGCCCACATGCAATCCGTCATACCCTACCGGAACATCCTGCGAGCCCAGGACGAATTTGAGCTCGTCCGGGCTGGCGGGAATGGTGACCCCAACGATTTTCGTCGCCTCAAACAGCCTCAGCGCATCGTTTAAGGTACCGGTGCCGGTCAGCTGGTACGGACCGACCGCGTCGCTGCCAAAATTATCGAATATCCCTGTTGCGCTGGCACGGTTGAAGCTGATGTCCAACTTCAGATCCCCGCCCGCCGAGGGCGTTTCGGGACGCGTGAAGACGCCTTCAATCGTCAGGCCGGCAAGGTCGCTCATCAACAGCAGTACGCGCTCGGCTTCCTTGATGCGGATCGGACGCATGGCGACGATGCGATCGATATAGGGCCGCAGACGTTCCTCGACGTTGGGCACGGCACTCTTGATGGTGACCTTTCGCACGTAGGATTCATACAGAATGATGACCACGTTACCGGAAGAGACGTCCTGCTTGGGCACGACCGCCCACGAGAAATATCCTTCCCGCTGGTAGATGGCGTCGATCCTCTCCGCGATCGCGTAGACTTCTGCGAGGCTGATCCTTTTGTTCAGATCCCCGGCCCAGGCAGCTCGAAGTGTTTCATTTGGGACCGTGACGGCGCCTCGAACGGTTACCGATCGCAATATGAACTTTATTTTTCGAGCCGCGGCGGGCGGAGTTTCCTTGCGGGCATCGGAAACCGAAAGATCGATCGTGCCGGGCTTTCGCGGGGCCGAGTAGCGCCGGATGATTTCGTTCTGATCTGACACCACCGAACCAATTTGATCGGAGATCGTCTGAGCCTCCGTTGGCCCGACGGTCAGGGCCCAGGCAGCAAGAATCGCAAGAATAACGATCGTCGGCTGCACGAGCGCGAGCAGCTCAGGCAATGCTTTGCGGCTAGGCACTTGTAAGCCTGGCTGAGACTTGCTCACAAACTCACGATGCCCCCTGACATGTAGACTTGAGCAAACCTTATCAAATCTCCCGTTTTGCGCCAGCTTCTCGAAAGGAGAATCATCTCCAGATTGCGTGAAGGTGGTTCTCAGCGGCCTTTCATCGGAACGGTCGCCTGCCTCAGATTTCGGTGAACGATCGAGGAATCGGATTCGCCCTGCTCCGGCGCGGAGGGTTGGGACTTGAGTAGTCGGGGCGGCGAAAGCCACCCTTATTTCAACCTATTTGGCGACCATCTCGGACAGTCTGCGCACCGTGTTCCAGTTGCGCGATGTGCCGATCCCCATGCGCTTGTGGTTTGCTGCGGCGAGCAGCCGCGAGCTTGGCCGCTCGCGCGAAAAGACGACCCAAATATCGCCGTCGACCGACAGCACCTTCTCGTCCGCGGCGGCATAGGCTGTAAGAGCCGCTGCGGCTTCTTCAGGCGCCGGCCGGCGCATCACCCGCACCGCGACCTGATCGCCGGCTTTTGCCGATTCGTCCGGGAACGGATTGGCGGCAGCAAGCTTCAGCCAGTCTTCTGAGCCGCGCACGATGATATCGACATGGCGGCCGAAAGTCTCTTCGAAGGCCTTTTCCAGCCGCCGTTCGAGACCGGAAACGCTGGCCGTCCGCGCCTCGAAGACCAGATTACCCGTGGCGACCAGCGTGCGGACGTTTTTCAGCCCGATGGCTTCGGCCATCGCCTTGAGCTCGGACATGACAACGCGCCGCCCCTCGCCCAGGATGATGCTGTAGAGCAGCGCGACGTAAGTTCGCATGGTCGCCGGCCGATCGTTCAGACCAGCCGCGACTGCTCCACCGCCGCTTCGATGAAGCTTGCGAACAGCGGGTGCGGCTCGAGCGGGCGGCTCTTCAGTTCAGGGTGGTACTGCACGCCGATGAACCAGGGATGGTCGGGATATTCCACCGTCTCCGGCAGCACCCCGTCTGGCGACATGCCGGCAAAGACCAGGCCACAATCCTCAAGCCGCTGCTTGTAGTCGATGTTCACCTCGTAGCGGTGCCGGTGGCGCTCGGAGATCTGCGTGTCGCCGTAGATCTCGGCGATCTTCGATCCCTTGGCGAGGTCGGCTTGATAAGCGCCGAGGCGCATGGTGCCGCCGAGATCGCCGGTAGCCCTGCGCTTCTCCAGCATGTTGCCCTTCAGCCATTCCGTCATCAGGCCGACCACCGGCTCCTCGGTCGGGCCGAATTCGGTGGAAGAGGCATGCTCGACGCCGGCGAGCGACCGCGCAGCCTCGATGCAGGCCATCTGCATGCCGAAGCAAATGCCGAAGTAAGGCACCTTGCGCTCGCGCGCGAACTTCGCGGCCAGGATCTTGCCCTCGGATCCGCGCTCGCCGAAACCGCCGGGAACGAGGATGCCGTGCACCTTCTCCAGCCACGGCGTCGGGTCTTCCTTCTCGAAGATCTCGCTCTCGATCCAGTCGAGCTTGACCTTGACGCGGTTGGCAAGCCCGCCATGCGACAGCGCCTCGATCAGCGATTTGTAGGCGTCCTTGAGGCCGGTGTATTTGCCGACGACGGCAATCGTCACCTCGCCTTCCGGATTGTGGATGCGGCTGGAGAGCGCCTGCCAGGGCTCCATGCGCGGCTTCGGCGCCGGATCGATGCCGAAGGCGGCGAGCACCTCGGAATCCAGCCCTTCCTTGTGATACGCCATCGGCACGTCGTAGATGTGCGGCACGTCGAGCGCCTGGATGACGGCGCTCTCGCGCACATTGCAGAACAGCGAAAGCTTGCGGCGCTCTTCCTTGGGGATCGGCCGGTCGGCGCGCACCAGAAGGATGTCAGGCGCGATACCGATGCCGCGCAATTCCTTGACAGAATGCTGCGTCGGCTTGGTCTTCAATTCGCCGGCGGTAGGGATGTACGGCATCAGGGTGAGATGCACATAGACCGCGTTGTTGCGCGGCAGGTCGTTGCCGAGCTGGCGAATCGCCTCCAGGAACGGCATCGCCTCGATGTCGCCGACAGTGCCGCCGATCTCGCACAGCACAAAGTCGTAATCGTCATTGCCCTCGAGGACGAAATGCTTGATCTCGTCGGTGACGTGCGGGATCACCTGCACGGTCGCGCCGAGATAGTCGCCGCGCCGCTCGCGCTCGATGATGTTCTTGTAGATGCGGCCGGTGGTGATGTTGTCCTGCTGGTTGGCCGAGCGGCCGGTGAAACGCTCGTAATGGCCGAGATCCAGATCGGTCTCGGCGCCGTCGTCCGTCACGAACACTTCGCCATGCTGATACGGCGACATCGTTCCGGGATCGACATTGAGGTAGGGATCGAGCTTCTTGATCCGCGCGCGATAGCCACGCGCCTGCAGAAGAGCCCCAAGAGCTGCTGCAGCGATGCCTTTTCCGAGTGAGGAAACCACGCCGCCTGTGATGAATACATATCGCGCCATGGGAGTCATCGCTTAACGCGGCCTGATTGATTCCGCCAGAGAAAAAACCGCCGCGAAGGCTTTTTCCCAAATGGCGCTCGTGTCCGGATGGGCATTTCTCTGAAGCATGCCGCCCAAAACTGTGCAGTGGTTTTGGGAGAACGGCAGGCATCAGAACAGAAACTCGAAAGCGCGGCACCTGCGTCTTTCAACGCGACGCGCTTTGATCAAAGAAAAAGGGCCGGTGGTGCCGGCCCGCCCTTTCGGCAGTTTGCTTCAACGCGTTAGATAATAACGACCTTGGTGCCGATCTTGACGCGGCTGTAGAGATCCATGACGTGCTCGTTGATCATGCGGAAGCAGCCGTTGGAAGCGCTGGTTCCGATCGACTGCGGTGCAATGGTGCCGTGGATGCGCAGATGCGTGTCCTTCTTGCCGTCATAGAGGTAGATGGCGCGCGCGCCGAGCGGGTTTTCGCCGCCGCCGGGCATGCCGTCCTTGTACTGGCCATAGTGCTTCGGCTCGCGCTTCTGCATGTCGAGCGTCGGGATCCAGCGCGGCCATTCCTGCTTGTCGCCGACGGCCACCGTCCCCTTGAACTGAAGGCCTTCACGGCCGACTGCGATGGCGTAGCGGCGCGCGGTGGAAAACGATTCGACGAGGTAGAGACGGCGAGCAGTCGTGTCGATGACGATCGTCCCGGGCTCATAGCCGGTGAAGGCAACGTCCTGCGGCACGAACTCCGGCTTCACCTTGAACGGCCTCTTGGCATCCTTCTTGGCGAGCGCCGAATCAAGCGCGCGGGTCTCCGGCAGATAGTTGATTGAGGTCACCGAGGACCCCCCGAACAGGCCGGCGAACAGCCCGCCGCTGCTCGCCCGCTTCTGGCCGGGCTGTTCGCTGCGCAACTCACCGTTGTTGCCGGTGGCCGTGATGTTCATCGCGTCGGCCGGGATGGGCTCCTCGGCCTGGAGCGAGGCGATCGGCGCCACGGGCATGATCGGTTCGATGATCTTGACGGTCTTCTTCCCGGGCTTCGCATCGGCCACTTCGGCCGGCGCGGCCGAACCCTTCTTGGAGAGCCATTCCTGACGCGCCGCATCCGCCTTGGCCTTGGCCGCCTCGCGCATCGCCAGCTTGCGGGCTTCGAGCGCCTTCTGCTTGGCCGCTTCCTTGTCGGCAGCGATCTTGGCCTCGAGCTTTTCGATCTGCGCGAGGTCGTCCGGAGTCGGGTTTTTCTTCTTCTTGAGAAGCCTCAGCTGCGATGCGTCGCTCTTGGCGGCGACGGGGATTGCGTCGGTCTTCTCTACCGACGGCGAAGCGGCCAGATTTGCCGGTGAGGCAAAGGCCGCGGATCCCATGCCGAATACGGCACAGAATCCCAAAAGGATGAAGCTGCGAAGCTGCATGGCGAAGATCCGATTTTCTATGCTAGTTGCCCAACGGCGTCGCCCGGCGCCCCCCAAGGACGCCGAAAGTGCCGCGCGCAATCTATAATCGATTAGCCAGCGCACCCTCAAGCTGAGCGACGTGTTACATTTGGTTGAATCTTCGTGATCGAGCGGCATTTGCCGCGACTGTGTTCAAAGAACAACAGATCGCGGCGGCAATGCTTGTCCGGCTACTGGTTCGGAACCTGCGGGGTGACCGGCAATGTAACGCCGTTCGCGGCCGGCGGCGTGGTCGGATTCGCGGGCGCCGGTGTTGCGGGAGCAGTGGCCGGAGCCGTGGTGGTGCCGCCATTCGACAGCGGCGTGGTGGTCGTCGCGCCGCCCGACGGGGCGGCCGGCGCGGTGCCGCCAGCCGGAGCCGCCGGCTGCGAGCTGCCCACCGGACCGGTGGCGCCCGGCAATTGGTTGAGCACGCCCTTGCCGGCATTGCCCGAGGTCGAAGCCGGTGCCCTGTCGAGGATGTCGATCGGCTTCTCGCCGTAGCGGGCAAGGATGGAGAGCGCGAGCGAGGTCACGAAGAAAGCCGCGGCCAGGATCGCAGTCGCGCGGGTAAGCGCGTTGGCTGCGCCCCGCGCCGTCATGAAACCGGAACCGCCACCAATGCCGAGACCGCCGCCTTCGGAGCGCTGCAGCAGCACCACGCCGACAAGGGCGAGCACGACCATAAGATGAACGACGATCAGTACCGTTTCCATAATTTATCCTGGCGAGGCCTTGCGCGGCCGCGCATACGACCGGTGATTTGGAGGCGGCTCCTTACAATGCTTTGGCGGCATTTCCAAGCCCGTGGCCGGGAATATGGGGAGCAATCCGGCCATTGCAACGATTTGGGCCGCGCCCCTGCCGCCGTCTGCGGCTATGACATGTGCATATAGGCTTCGGCAATGGCGAGGAAGTCGGCCGCCTTCAGGCTTGCGCCGCCGACCAGCGCGCCATCGACATTCTCGACGCCGAGCAGCTCCACAGCATTGGACGGCTTGACCGAACCGCCATAGAGAATGCGCATTCTGGCCGCGGCATCGCCGAGCAGCGCCGTCAGCTTGCCACGGATATGGGCATGCGCCTCGGCGACGTCGGCCGCGGTCGGCGTCAAGCCGGTGCCGATGGCCCAGACGGGCTCGTAAGCGATGATGGTGTTGGCGGCGGTGGCGCTCGCCGGCACGGAACCGTCGAGCTGCCGCGACAGGACATCGAGCGTCGCGCCGGCTTCACGCTCGGCGCGCGTTTCGCCGATGCAGATGATGGCCACCAGCCCTGCCCGCCAGGCGGCCGAAGCCTTGGCGTTGACGATCGCATCGTCGTCGCCGCATTGCTCGCGCCGCTCGGAATGGCCGACGATGACATGGCTTGCGCCGGCATCCTTCAGCATCTCGGCCGAAATCTCACCCGTATAGGCGCCGCTCTCCTTGGGATGGCAATCCTCGCCGCCGGCGCGAACCGGTGTCCGCGAAAGGATCGCGGCGGCCTGGTGAAGCAAGGTGGCCGGCACGCAGACCAGGGCTTCCGTCTCCGCATCGAGGCCGCTCATGAAGCCGTTGCCGATCATCCTCAACTCGTTGAGCGAGGCGCTGGTGCCGTTCATTTTCCAGTTGCCGGCAACGAGCGGACGGATTCCAGGGGTCATGGCGTCGAGTTCTCCAGGCAACATAAGGCAGCGCCCTCACTATCAAAATCGGGCCACAAAGCAATCGACAGTGGGCCGGAAGGACGCTATTGCGCTTGTTTCAGAGTCGGCGCATGCGAAAATGCGCAAAGATCGGAAGTGGGCATGCTTGGTATTTTGAGAAGCGCGGCGGGCACCTGGGTCGCGAAAGCTTTGCTGTCCTTGCTGGTGGTGAGCTTTGCCGTCTGGGGTATTTCCGGGCGCCTGTCGGGAAGCTTGGCTGGCCATCATTCGGTGATTACCGCCGGCGGCACCACGGTTTCGATCAACGAATACCGCCTCGCCTACGATCGCCAGATCAACCTGCTGTCGCAGCAATATGGCCAGCGCATCACGCATGAACAGGCTAAGCTGCTCGGCCTCGACAACCAGGTTCTGGCGCAGCTCGTCTCCGGCGCCGTTCTCGACGAGCAGGCTCGCAAGCTCGGGCTTGGCCTTTCCAAGGACCGGCTGGCCGAGCTGACGCGCGAGGATCCGGCCTTCAAGGGTCCAGGCGGCCAGTTCGACCGCAGGACCTTCGAATATTTGCTGAGCCAGATCGGCATGCGGCCCGAGGACTATCTGAAGAACCGCTCGCAGGTGGCGGTCCGCCAGCAGATCGTCGAGGCGATTTCCGACGGCCTCAAGGCGCCGCAGACCTTCCTGAAGGCGGTCGCGCTCTATCGCGGCGAGGACCGCACGATCGACTATCTCGTCCTGCCGAAGACACTCGTCCAGCCGATCGAGGCGCCGTCCGACAGCGCGCTGAAAACCTATTTCGAAGCCAACAAGAAGAACTACGCGGCGCCGGAATACCGCAAATTCTCCTATATCCGGCTTGAGCCGCAGGACATCATGGACCCGACGGCGGTGACCGATCAGCAGGTCGCTGACGACTACAACAAGAACAAGGCGCGCTATACGACACCCGAAATGCGCACCATCGAACAGCTGGTGTTCAAGACGCCGGACGCGGCCAAGGCGGCATTTGACTCCCTGAAGACCGGCGCCACCTTCGACAAGATCGTCACCGCCGAGGGCAAGACGCAGGCCGACACCGTGCTCGGCACGCTGGCAAAGGACAAGATCGCCGACAAGGCGGTGGCCGACGCAGCCTTCTCGCTCAACGTCAATGAGGTCAGCCCGGTGGTTCAGGGCGCCTTCGGCCCGGTGCTCTTGCGCGTCACCGAGATCAAGCCGCAGGTGGTGAAGCCGCTTTCGGAAGTGTCCGACCAGATCCGCAAGGATCTTGCGCTCGGCGAGGCAAGCCGCGTCCTGCTCGACGTCCACGACAGCTACGAGGACACCCGCGCTTCCGGTGCCTCGCTTGCCCAGGCGGCCGACAAGCTAAAGCTCAAGGTCGTCACCATCGACGCCATCGACCGCACCGGCCAGCGGCCGGACGGCACGATCGTCAACGACCTGCCGCAATCGGCGGACCTCATCAAGGCCGTCTTCGAGGCCGAGCCGAACACCGAGAATGAAGGCCTGACCACTGCCGCCAACGGCTTCGTTTTCTATGAAGTCCAGTCGATCACGCCGGCGCGCGACCGCACGCTGGAGGAGGTTCGCCAGAAGGTGGTGGCCGACTGGACCGCGGCCGAGACCGACAAGCGGCTCACCGCCAAGGCCGGGGAGTTGGAAAAGCGCCTCAAGGCCGGTGCGACGCTCGACGTGATCGCGGGCGAGCTGAAGCTCGAGAAGCAGACCAAGCGCGGCCTGAAGCGCGAAGCCGACGATGCCGATTTCGGCAAGGAGGGCGCGGCGGCCATGTTCGGCGTCGGCGAAGGCGGCACGGGCCTGATCCCCTCGCCCACCGGCGACGGTCAGATCCTGTTCAAGGTTGCCGAAGTCTTCGAACCTGCCGGTGCCGATGGCAGCTCTGTCCCGGAAGACGCGCAGAAATCTTTCAGCGCCGGCATATCCGACGACCTGCTCGATCAGTTGGTGGCGCAGCTGCAGTCGCAATATGACGTTCGTATCGATCCGGCCGCTGTTTCCCAAGCACAGACACGATGAGCGCGCTTAAGACATATATTGCCAAGGTCGCGACCGGCACCGCGCTCTCCTTCGAGGAAGCGCGCGAGGCCTTCGACATCATCATGTCGGGCGACGCGACGCCGGGGCAAATCGGTGGCTTCCTGATGGCGTTGCGCGTGCGTGGCGAGGCCGTGAGCGAGATCTCCGGCGCGGTCGCCACGATGCGCGCCAAGATGCTCCGCGTCGAAGCCCCGCGCGGCGCCATCGACATCGTCGGCACCGGCGGCGACAATTCGCATTCGGTCAACATTTCGACCGGATCGGCATTCGTCATCGCCGCCGCGGGTGTCCCGGTGGCCAAGCACGGCAATCGCGGCTTGTCCTCGCTGACCGGCGCGGCGGATGTGCTGATGGCGCTCGGCGTCAAGGTCGACATCGCACCGGACACGATCGGCCGCTGCATCCAGGAGGCCGGCGTCGGCTTCATGTTCGCGCCAGCGCATCATCCGGCGATGAAGCATGTCGGTCCTGTCCGGGGCGAGCTCGGCACGCGCACTATCTTCAATCTGCTCGGGCCGCTGTCGAATCCAGCCGGCGTCGGCCGGCAGATGGTTGGCGTCTTCCTGCCCGAATGGATCATGCCGGTAGCTGAGACGCTGAAGGCGCTGGGTACCGATCATGCCTGGGTCGTGCACGGCGACGGTTATGACGAGATCACCACCACGGGCGAGACGCAGGTCGCAGAGCTCGCCGGCGGCGAGATCCGCACCTTTACCCTCACTCCGGAAGCAGTCGGACTGAAGCGGCATAACAAGGAAGACCTGCGCGGCGGCGAAGCGGCCTACAATGCCAGGGCATTGCGCGATATGCTGGGCGGCGCTGCCGGCGCTTATCGCGACACCGTGCTGATGAATGCCGGCGCCGGGCTGGTGGTGGCCGGCAAGGCGACGACGCTCGGCGATGGCATCGAGGCAGCAGCGCAGGCCATCGACAGCGGCCGGGCGCTCGCGGTGCTCGACAAGCTCATCGAGATTTCGAACGGTTAGAATTTTGTCCGATATCCTGCGCAAGATCGAAGCCTACAAGCGCGATGAGATCGCCGCCGCGAAGCTCAGCGCGCCGCTTGCCGAGGTCAAGGCGAAGGCCAAGGATGCGGAACCGCCGCGCAGCTTCCTTGCGGCGCTCGAGGCCAAGCGTAAGGCCGGCGGCTTCGCGCTGATTGCGGAGATCAAGAAGGCCAGCCCCTCCAGGGGCTTGATCCGCGCCGACTTCGACCCGCCGGCGCTCGCCAGGGCCTACCAGCAAGGCGGTGCTGCCTGCCTTTCGGTGCTGACCGACGCGCCGTCCTTCCAGGGCGCGCCCGGCTTTCTGACCGCAGCGCGCGCCGCCGTTAGCCTGCCCGCCCTGCGCAAGGACTTCCTCTTCGACCCGTATCAGGTTCATGAAGCCCGCGCCTGGGGCGCGGACGCGATCCTCATCATCATGGCGAGCGTCGACGACGCCTTAGCCAGTGAATTGGAAGCCACGGCCTTCGATCTCGGCATGGACGCGCTGGTCGAGGTGCATGACGAACAGGAGATGGAACGCGCGCTTCGCCTCTCGTCGCGGCTGATCGGCATCAACAACCGCGATTTGAGAACCTTCGAAACCAGCCTCGACGTTTCCGAGCGGCTTGCCGCCATGGTCCCGGACGACCGGCTGCTGGTCAGCGAGAGCGGCATTTTCACCCATCAGGACTGCCGGCGGCTGGAAAAGAGCAAGATCGGCACCTTCCTCGTTGGCGAAAGCCTGATGCGGCAGGCCGACGTGGCCGCCGCGACCGCCCTTCTGCTGACGGGCAAGGCGCCGGCCGAGGCCGTCTGAGAATGCCCGCGCTTACGCATCTCGGCGCCAAAGGCGAAGCCAACATGGTCGATGTCGGCGGCAAGGCCGAGACGACGCGCACGGCTATCGCTGAAGGGTTGGTCACCATGCAGCCGGAAACGCTGGAGATGATCCTGGCCGGCGACGCCAAGAAAGGCGACGTGCTGGGCACGGCGCGCATCGCCGGCATCATGGCGGCCAAGAAGACGCATGAGCTCATCCCGCTTTGCCATCCCCTCCTTCTCACCAAGGTGTCCGTCGAGATCGAGCCCGACCACGCGCTCCCTGGCCTGAGGGTCAGCGCGCTTGCCAGGGTTACCGGCAAGACCGGGGTGGAAATGGAGGCGCTGACCGCGGCGTCGGTCGCCTGCCTCACCATCTACGACATGGCCAAGGCAGCGGACCGCGCCATGGCGATTTCCGGCATCAGGCTGGTCGAGAAGACCGGCGGCAAGTCGGGCGACTACAAGGCAGGTCCTTAGCATGGCTTTGCTTCCGGTCGCCGAGGCGCTCCAACGCCTGTTGGACGGCGCGACCGCGCTGCCAGGCGAAAGCGTGCCGCTGGCCGACGCGGCCGGCCGGGTCCTGGCCGACCCCGTGGTGGCTCTGCGCACCCAGCCGCCCTTCAATGCGTCGGCGATGGACGGCTACGCCGTACGGGCCGCCGACGTAGCCTCGGCGCCCGCCCGGCTCTCCGTGATCGGCATGGCCCCCGCCGGGCGTGGCTTCACCGGCTCTGTCGGCAAGGGCGAGGCCGTGCGCATCTTCACCGGCGCGCCGCTCCCCGAAGGCGCCGATACCGTCGTTATCCAGGAGAATGTCCGCGATCTCGGCGGCGGCAGCATCGAAGTGACCGAGCCGACCGCGGAAGGACGCAACGTCCGTCGCCGCGGGCTCGACTTCTGCGAGGGCGACCTGCTCCTCGAAAAAGGCCGCCAGCTCGATCCGGCGGCGCTTTCGCTGGCGGCATCGGCCAACCATCCGAGTCTCAACGTGGTGCGGCAGCCGCTGCTCGCCATCATCGCCACCGGCGACGAATTGCTGCCGCCGGGCAGCGCGCTCGGCCCCGACCAGATCATCTCGTCGAATGCCTATGGCGTCACAGCTACGGCCCAGTCGGTCGGCGCGCGCGCGCTCGACCTCGGCATTGCCGCCGACCGCAAGGACGCGATCGCGGCCTTGGTCAAGAAGGCGGTCAAGGCCGGCGCCGACGTCATCGTCACGCTTGGCGGCGCCTCCGTCGGCGACCACGACCTGATCCACGACGTGCTGACCGGCGAAGGCATGCAGCTAGACTTCTGGAAGATCGCCATGCGTCCCGGCAAGCCGTTGATGTTTGGCCGGCTCGGCGACATTCGCTGCATCGGCCTGCCCGGCAATCCCGTCGCAAGCCTGGTCTGCTCGCAGCTGTTCCTGAAGCCGCTTCTGGCGCGGCTGGGCGGCCGGTCCTGCCGGCAGGAAATCCGCACGGCCCGGTTAGGCGCCGCAATGCACGCCAACGATCTCAGGCAGGACTATGTGCGCGCCGTGGTCCGCGAAGATGCGGGGGCGCTGATCGCAACACCGTTCGGCATCCAGGATTCCTCGATGTTGAGGATGCTCGCCGATGCCAATGGCCTGATCGTGCGCCAACCCTTCGCACCGGCGGCTGAAGCCGGCGAGGAATGCAGCATTCTGATGTTACGCTGAACAAAACGTCAACACATTCACTAAACTTTAAACGGTTGCGGAACACAACTGGAACAGATAGTGTTTGTTCTGGGTTTGTTTTTCTGATTCTGGTTTCAGAACCCATGGGGGCCGCCATGCTGACGCGCAAACAACATGAACTGCTGATGTTCATCCATGAACGGCTCAAGGAAAGCGGCATTCCGCCGTCTTTCGACGAGATGAAGGAAGCGCTCGACCTTGCCTCGAAATCGGGCATCCACCGCCTGATCACGGCGCTGGAGGAGCGCGGTTTCATTCGCCGGCTGCCGAACCGGGCGCGTGCCCTTGAAGTGCTGCGCCTACCTGACTCGATCGCGCCCGGCCTCAATGCGGCGAAGAAATTCTCGCCGAGCGTCATCCAGGGCGGCCAAGGCAATCTCGGCCGCCAGATCAAACCCGCGGCGCCCGCCCGCACGCCGACGCCCAGCAATGACGACGACGCCGTTTCAGCCGTCTCTATCCCGGTGATGGGTCGCATTGCCGCCGGCGTGCCGATCGACGCCATCCAGCACCAGACGCATTCGATCACAGTGCCGCCGGACATGATCGCCGGCGGCGAGCACTACGCGCTCGAGGTCAAAGGCGACTCGATGATCGAGGCCGGCATCTTCGACGGCGACACGGTCATCATCCGCAACGCCAGCACTGCGAGCCCCGGGGAGATCGTCGTGGCGCTGGTCGACGACGAGGAGGCGACGCTGAAGCGCTTCCGCCGCAAGGGCGCCTCCATCGCGCTCGAGGCTGCCAATCCGGCCTATGAGACGCGCATCTTCGGTCCCGATCGCGTCAAGGTTCAGGGCAAGCTAGTCGGGCTCATCCGCCGCTACTGAGGGGCTGCGGCTTGGCTTCCGGCTTCTCGGGCTTCTTGTAAGGCGCCAGCCCCCTGGCCTCACGCGAGTAGCGCCGCTGTTCGTGCCAAGGGCGGTACGGTTTTTCGACGGCGTATTGAATGGTTGCTCGCGCCGTCGCCGATTGCGGATCGAAGAAGACAGCGGCACTGCCGTCGCGCGCAAGTTGCCGCTTGGTGACGACGAGGATACGTGGATCGCGGCAGGGATTGTAGGCCGTGGCGTCGTTGATGACGATGAGGTCCGCGAAGTCGCAGGCAGGCCGGGCAGCTTCACGGTTCTCGGCGAGCGCGACGATTGCGCCCGATGGATGCCGGCCAATGCAGAGATCGCCCGTGCAGTAAAAGGGCGATCCAGGCGGCAGGTCGACGGGATCGGCCAAGTCCAGCGTGCCCTTGGCGAATGTCTCCGGCGGCACGATCGTTTCGGCCTTGAGCGCGCGTTTCCAGTTATCGGTGGTGAACTCGTTGGAGCGGGCACGATTGACGGCGAGTTCGCCCCCGCCGATCGGCATCGCCACCAGATGCGCGTCCTCCGAGATCAGCAGGTCCGGCGTGCGCACCTGCGGGATGATCATGACGGCCGCGGCAGCGAAAGGAATTGCGGCCAGCCTGAGCCACGTAGTCGCCATCGTAGCGATGACGAGCGCGATCGTCGCCAGCAGCACCGAATGGATCGAGATCAGGCCCACGGCATCGACCGGCGACCACTCCGAAATCCAAGCCGAGATCGCGATCATCGCCGCCAGGCCGTTGCCCATCAAATAGAGGAAGGGCCCGTCGAAGCCGAACGGCATCATGACCGCGCTGGCGACGGCGAGAAACATCACGATCGTGACGATCGGCATGATCGCGAGATTGGCCAGCAGGCTGAGCGGCGAGACGCGCTGGAAATGCCAGATGGCAAACAGCGCCGTGGCACTTCCGGCAATGATCGACGTCATTGCGGCGCCACCTGCTCCGACTGCCAGTTTGTGCGACATGAACCGCAGGAACGAACGCTTTGCCGGCGGCGCTCTCACCTTGCCGGCGCGGTAGTCGGACCAGCCGGCATAGGCGCCGACAAGGGCGGCGGTTGCCGCGAACGACATCTGAAAGCTCGGGCCAACCACTTCATGCGGCGACACCAGGATGACGGCGATGGCCGAGATCGCCAAGTTGCGCATCGTCAGCGCGGCGCGGTCGAAAAGCACGGCGATCAGCATGACGGCCAGCATGATGAAGCTTCGCTCGGCGGCGACCACCACGCCAGAGATGACGAGATAGGCGGCGATCGACATAAGCGCGATTGCCGCGGCATATTTCTTCACTGGCCGGCGTGACGAAAAATCCGGGAACAGCGCAAAGGCGCCGCGCAGCAGAAGCATGACCGTGCCGGCGACCAGCGCCATGTGGAGGCCCGAAATCGAGATGATGTGATAGATGCCGGTCCGCCGCATCGCCTCGTTGATGTCCTCGGGAATGCCGGCGCGCACGCCGACGATCAGTGCAGCGGCAATCTCGCCTTCGGCTCCGCCAATGGTGCTTCTGATGTGATCGGCAATGTTTTCGCGCGCGTTCTCGATGGCTGAGGCGATGCTCGTCTGAGCGATCGGGTCGGTTGGCGGAATGAGTTTCGGGTCGCCGAGGAAAAATCCACTGCCGCCGATGCCGGAAAAATAGCTGTCGAAGGAAAAATCATAGCTTTCGGGACGGACCGGCCCGGTCGGCGGCAGAAGCCGCGCGTAACCCGTCACCAGCGATCCGGCCTTCATGCCGGCCGAGATCCTGCGTGCCGAGAGCCTGACGCGATCCGGCGCGTAGCGCAGCTTTGGATGCGCGGTCGAGACGAGATCGATGGTTAGCCTGACGCGGCCATTGGCCATTTCCTCGGCGATGACGACGCGGCCTGTCAGCCGCGTCTGGATTTCGGAGCCGAGCATCGGTGTAGAGGCGCGCCAGGTCTCGACCTTCGCGGCGACGAATCCCAGCGCGCAAAACAACGCCGCCATAAAGACCAGGTGTGTCTTCAGCCAGGGACGCGAAACGGCCGCGCAGAGAGCCATCAGCGCCACCGCCGCCATCGGTCTGTAAAGATCCGGCTCGGCGCTCAAGGAATAATAGAGTATCACGCCGGCGGCCAGGAACACCGGCACCAGCAGGAAGCCGATGCCGCGGTCGAGCTCGGTGGAGGCTGCCTCGGCCACACCCCGGCGAAACGCGGAAAACGAGGCACGGCGGAACCACCTGCGGATTAAGTCGATGGCTGCCGGCGGACGAGCTTGCAGCGAAGCATCGCCGTCCGGCGGCAAAATTTCGGCGGCCGGACGCGGGACTGGAACCAAAACCGGTACAGCCTCGGCAGGCACGATGGCGGCAAACAGCAGGCGCTCGCTCACGCCAGCCGTCGTCTCCTCGCCCTCCTCCGCACCCCGGCCACGTCCAGCCATCGGGTCTGCCCCTTGCGCCCCAGACCTCCTATGCTACATGAACGCCCACCGCGCGAAAGTCCGCGCAAACATGCCCGCTTCAGTGCTTCTTCCGAGAGTTCCATGTCCGACAAGGTCGTCACCCGCTTTGCCCCCTCGCCCACCGGCTATTTGCACATCGGCGGCGCGCGCACGGCGCTGTTCAACTGGCTCTACGCCAGGCACACGGGCGGCACGATGCTGCTGCGCATCGAGGACACCGACCGCGAACGCTCCACCGAAGCGGCGACGGCCGCTATTCTTGACGGACTGACCTGGCTCGGCCTCTCATGGGACGGCGAGGCCGTGTCGCAGTTCGAGCGCGCGCCGCGCCACCGTGAGGTGGCAGAGGAGCTCGTACGGCTGGGCAAGGCCTATTTCAGCTATGAGACGCCTGCCGAGCTGGAGGCGATACGCGAGGCGGCGCGGGCCAAGGGTCTGCCGCCGCGCTACAATGGCCAGTGGCGCGACCGCGACCCCTCCGAGGCGCCTCCCGGCGTCAAGGGCGCCATCCGCATCAAGGCGCCGACCGAAGGAGAGACCGTCGTGCACGACCGCGTGCAGGGCGAGGTGCGCTTCCCAAACAAGGACCTCGACGACTTCATCATCCTGCGCTCGGACGGCAACCCGACCTACATGCATGCCGTCGTCGTCGACGATCACGATATGGGCGTCACCCACATCATCCGCGGCGACGATCACCTGACCAACGCCGCGCGCCAGACCGTAATCTACAACGCCATGGGTTGGACCGTGCCGTCGATGTCGCACATCCCGCTGATCCATGGCGCCGACGGCGCCAAGCTGTCGAAGCGCCACGGCGCGCTCGGCGTCGAGGCTTATCGCGCCCTGGGCTATCTACCGGAGGCCCTGCTCAACTATCTGGCTAGGCTCGGCTGGAGCCACGGCGACGACGAGGTGATGTCGATCAAGGATATGATCTCCTGGTTCGACATCGGCGACGTCAACAAGGGCGCCGCCCGGTTCGACTTCGCCAAGCTCGAGGCGCTGAACGGCGTCCATATGCGCAAGATGGACGACAAGGCGCTCTTTGATGTTTTCGTAGCCACCCTGCCCTATCTCGAGGGTGGCCCGGCGCTCGCGGCCAAGCTCGACGACAGGCGCCGGGCACAGCTGCTTGCTGCCATGCCGGGCCTGAAGGAGCGGGCAAAGACGTTGGTCGAGCTTGTTGATGGAGCCGGCTTCCTGTTCGCCGAGCGGCCCTTGCGGCTCGACGAAAAGGCTGCGGGTTTGCTTGGCAGCGACGCCCGCGCCATTTTGCGCGGCGCCCATGCCGCGCTCGCCGCGATCTCCAGCGACTGGAGCGCCGCGACCGCGGAAGCCGCTATTCGCGATTTTGCGCAGGCAGGCGGCCATAAGCTCGGCGCCGTGGCTCAACCGCTGAGAGCCGCGCTCACCGGCCGCAGCACCTCGCCCGGCGTGTTCGATGTGCTCGCTGTGCTCGGCCGTGAGGAGAGCCTGGCGCGGGTTGCGGATCAAATCGATTAGGAGCGAACTGGCCCAAGAAGATTGGCATTGAAAGGTGTGTTTCGCAGTGCAACATTAGACCTTGGCCCAATCTGGCACGCACCTCCTAAAATGCGGTGGCAAGTTCGCGCATTCCGGTGATTTCGACGTGTCGTTTGCAGGAATTGCCTTGCCGGCATGAGGAAACATAAAGGAGTTTGCAATGAGCGAAGCTGCGACAAAACTGGAATCGGGCGGCAAGGCGCGCGAGTCGACCGCAAGGCTCGAGCTCGCCGGCAAGACGCATGAATTCAAGGTGCGAAGCGGCTCGACCGGGCCCGACGTCATCGACATCGGCGCGCTGTACAGCACCACCGGGGCCTTCACCTACGATCCCGGTTTCACCTCGACGGCAAGCTGCGAGTCGGCGATCACCTTCATCGACGGCGACGCCGGCATCCTGCTGCATCGCGGCTACCCGATCGACCAGCTCGCCGAGCACGGCGACTTCCTCGAGGTCTGTTATCTCCTGCTCTACGGCGAATTGCCGACCAAGGCGCAGAAGGACGACTTCGACTATCGCGTGACGCGCCACACCATGGTGCATGAGCAGATGTCGCGCTTCTTCACCGGCTTCCGCCGCGACGCCCATCCGATGGCCGTCATGTGCGGCGTGGTCGGCGCGCTGTCGGCCTTCTACCACGACTCGACCGACATCTCGGACCCATATCAGCGCATGGTCGCCTCCATGCGACTGATCGCCAAGATGCCGACGATCGCGGCGATGGCCTACAAATACCACATCGGCCAGCCCTTCATTTACCCGAAGAACGAGCTGAATTTCGCCGCCAACTTCCTGCACATGTGCTTTGCCGTGCCGTGTGAGGAGTACAAGATCAATCCGGTGCTGGCGCGCGCCATGGAGCGCATCTTCATCCTGCACGCCGATCACGAGCAGAACGCGTCGACCTCGACGGTTCGCCTCGCCGGCTCTTCGGGCGCCAATCCGTTCGCCTGCATCGCGGCCGGCATTGCTTGCCTCTGGGGCCCCGCGCATGGCGGCGCCAACGAGGCGGCCCTCAACATGCTGGGCGAGATCGGCCATGTCGACCACATCCCGGAATTCATCGCCCGCGCCAAGGACAAGAACGACCCGTTCCGCCTGATGGGCTTCGGCCATCGCGTCTACAAGAACTACGATCCGCGCGCCAAAATCATGCAGAAGACAGCGCATGAGGTGCTGGGCGAGCTCGGCATCAAGGATGATCCGCTGCTCGACATCGCGATGGAGCTGGAGAAGATCGCGCTGACCGACGAGTATTTCATCGAGAAGAAACTCTATCCGAACGTCGACTTCTATTCGGGCATCACGCTGAAGGCGCTGGGCTTCCCCACCACCATGTTCACCGTGCTGTTCGCGGTCGCCCGCACCGTCGGCTGGATCGCGCAGTGGAAGGAAATGATCGAAGATCCGCACCAGAAGATCGGCCGCCCGCGCCAGCTCTACACCGGCGCCACGGAGCGCGATTACGTGCCGATTGCGAAGCGGTGAGTGAGCGAATAGCGAAATAGCGAGTAGCGAATAGGGACAGAACTCGGCGGCGCTGAGCGGCGCCCAGCCTACTCGTTATTCGCTACTCCCTATTCGCTTTTCTGATGCACCCCAGCACCACCTCTGCAGCAATCTCGCCCGACGGCCTGTCGGTCGCCATGCGCCTGGCGATTTCGGCGAAGCCTGCCCGCTGCCAGGCGCGCATGCCGGTATCGGCAAACAGGGCTTCCACCTGACGCGCCAGGTTCTCTGGCCGGACATACTGATCGTAGAACTCCGGCACCAGCGCGCGATCGGCGATCAAATTGGGCAGCAGCGCCGACCAGGTCGTCACCAGATGCTGCAGCAGCTGCCTCGCGATCGGATCGAGCTTGTAGCTGGAGACCATTGGAACACCGCAAAGCGCAAGCTCGAGTGAAACGGTTCCGGAGGCGATCAGAGCCGCATCGGCCTTGCCGAAAGCCAACCATTTGCGCTCCGGATCGGTGATGATCTCGGGCTTCTCGTCCCAACGCGTGACGGATGTTTTCACCAGGTCGGCGACATGCGGCACCGTCGGCAGCATCAGCCGCAAGCGGTGACCGCGCTGATGCAAGACCGATATCGCCTTGCCGAACGGCTCGATCAGCCGGCGCACCTCGCCGCGGCGCGAGCCGGGCAGCACGAGCAGCGTCTTCACGCGATCCTCCGACAGGTCCCGCGGCAATCTCTGCGCCTTGGCGGCGCCAAGCACGCCGGGATCCCGGGTCAGCCGGTGGCCGACATAGGTGCCGGGCGGCCCACCAAGTCGGGTGAGCGCCTTCACTTCGAAGGGCAGGATGCAGAGGATGTGATCGACATAGGGCTTCATCGCCGCCGCCCTGCCCGGCCGCCATGCCCACACGCTCGGGCAGACATAGTGGACGATCGGGATGGCGGGCGCGGCGGCGCGGACCCTTTTGGCGATGCGCAGCGAAAAATCAGGGCTGTCGATGGTGATCAGGCAATCCGGCCGCTCCGCCGCGATGGTGCCGGCTGTTTGGCTGATCCGGCGCATCAGCCGCGGCAGGTCGCGCAAGACGGCGCTGAAGCCCATCAGCGCGATCTCGCTGCCGTCGAAGAGCGGTGTCAGCCCCAGTTCCTGCAGATGCCGGCCGCCGATGCCGACGAGCCGGATCTTACGACCGGTGGTCTTCTCGAGCGCACGCACGATGTCGGCGCCGAGCAAGTCGCCCGATTCCTCGCCCGCGACGATGGCGATCTTGAGCGGCCTCTCACTGGCCATCGGTCGGCTCCGTCGCGGGAAATCCGACGATGAACAAGCCAAGCGCATTGGCCCGCGCGAGAGTCGCCGGGCCCTCGAGAATGAGCGAGCGGCCGGCTTCGACGGCGATGCCGGCAAGGCCGGCCGCATGTGCGGCCTCGACCGTCTGCGGGCCTATCGAGGGCAAGTCGGCGCGCAGCTCCTGCCCTGGCTTGGCGCATTTGACGAGAACGCCGCGCGTCTTGCCGGCGAGCCTGCCGTGCCCGCGCAATTCGCGCGTCCTCTCGAGCAGGCCTCTAGTGCCTTCGATGCCTTCCAACGCGATAGCCCGCCCTCCGACCGCAATCGCCGCCTGGCCGATGTCGAGCTCGCCGATGGCCTTGGCCGCCGCGCGGCCCGCCTCGATATCGCGCCAGTCCGATTGCTTTGGTCCTGCCTTGGTCAGCGTGCCCTCGCCGGCAGCGAGATCTGGAACGATCTCATGCGCTCCGACCACCGTGATACCGCGCCTTTCCAGCCCGCGCGTCAGAACCTTCAAAAGCCCGTCGTCGCCGCGGGCCAGCGCCATTGCCACGGAGGGGATTATCGTCAGCAGACTGAGCGTTGGACGTATCTTCGCAAGCCGCGGCCTGCGCTTGATCTCGCCGGCAAGAACCAGGTGGTTAATGCCTTCGCGCTTCAGCAAGGGAAGCAGGAAGCCGATGTCTTCGAGCGCAAGCGTCGCCTGCTCGTAGGCGGCAAAGTCCACTTCGCGATCCACCTCGCCCTCGGCCAGGATGATGAAAGGCGAATGTCCCTGTCTGACCAGACCTTCCGCCACTTCGACCGGCAGGCTGCCGCCACCGGCGATGATGCCGACCCTGGAGCCCGGCGCGAGTGCAAGCCCTGACCCGGCGGGCTCAGCCCTCGTCATCGCCATCGTCATCGCCGCCACCGCCCTTGAGCGGCGGGACGGCATAATGCCGCTTGCCGCGACTGGTGATGAAGTCGATCATCTTCATGGCCGTCGGTGACGAGGCGAACTCCGCCTTGGCGATCTCGACATTCTCCCCGACCGTGCGGGAGTGGTCGAAAATCGCCCTGTAAGCCCTGCGCAGCATGTAGATTTCGGCGCGCGGCAGGCCGGAGCGCTTCAGGCCGATGACGTTGAGCCCGCGCAGCTTGGCGCGATTGCCGACCGCGATCGCATAGGGAATGACGTCGCCGACGACCGCCGAGCAGCCGCCGATAAAGGCGTTGTCGCCTACGCGGACAAACTGATGCACGGCGGTCAGGCCGCCGATATAGACATTGTCGCCGATCTCGCAATGCCCGCCGAGCGTCGCCCCATTGGCGAAGGTGGCATTCTTGCCGACGACGCAGTCATGGGCAATGTGGGCATAGGCCAGGAAATTGCCATTGTCGCCGATCGCCGTCTCGCCGCGGCTGGAATCGGTGCCGACATGCATGGTGACGCCTTCGCGGATGGTGCAATTTTCGCCGATGACCAGCGTCGTGCGCCCGCCCTTGTGCTTGGTGTTCTGCGGCGGCGCCCCGAGCGTCGACATTGGATAGACCTTGGTCGAGCCGCCGACGGTGGTCGCGCCCATCACCGAGACATGGCTGATCAGCTCGACGCGATCGCCGATGACGGCATCGGCGCCGACATGGCAGAAGGGTCCGATACGCACACCTTCGCCGAGCTGGGCACCTTCTTCGACGACCGAGGAAGGGTGGATTGATGTCTGAACTTTCATGAGCATTAGAAACCGTCAGCCGGTGACCATCATAGCCGAAACTTCGGCTTCGGCGGCCTTTGCGCCATCCACCATCGCCTCGCAGGCAAATTTCAGCAGGTTGCCGCGCTTCTTGATCTTCTTGACGTGGATCCTGAGCTGATCGCCGGGGACGACCGGCTTGCGGAACTTCGCGTTGTCGATGGTCATGAAATAAACCAGCGACGGCTTTTCCGCATTGAGGCTGCGAATGCAGATCGCGCCGGCGGTCTGGGCCATGGCCTCGATGATGAGCACGCCCGGCATCACCGGCTGCTGCGGGAAATGGCCCTGGAAATGCGGTTCGTTGATGGTCACGTTCTTGATGCCGACCGCGGAGTCGTCGCCGTCGATTTCGACGATACGGTCGATCAGCAGAAACGGATAACGGTGCGGCAGGAGCTTCATCAGCCCCATTATGTCGACCGCCTCAAGTGTCGTCGCAACCGTGTCAGCCATTTCCGTCGCCCTGCTTGCGCGTCCTGGCCAGCCTGCGCAGCATCGCGATCTCACGCATGGCTTCCGCCATTGGCTGTGCCGGATAGCCTCCCCAGACCTCGCCCGCCGGCACGTTGCTCATGAATCCACTTCTCGCAGCAAGCTTGGCCCCGGGACCGATGGTCAAATGATCGGCGAGGCCGACGCCGCCACCCATGGTGACGTTGTCGCCGACGACGACGGAACCGGAAATACCCGAAAGCCCGGCTATAATGCAATTGCGGCCGATGCGAACATTGTGGGCGATCTGCACCAGATTGTCGATCTTGGTGCCTTGTCCGATGATCGTGTCGGACATCGCACCGCGATCGACGGTCGAGTTGGAGCCGATCTCGACGTCGTCCTGGATGATGACGCGGCCGATCTGCGGCACGCGCTCAGGTCCCTTCGCGCCGGCCACGAAGCCGAACCCGTCCTGACCGATCCTTGCACCGCCATGAATGATGACGCGGTTGCCGATCAGCGCATATTGGATGCTGGCGCCCGGACCGACATAGCCATCACGACCTATCTTGCACGAGCGGCCAATGACGGCATGGGGCGCAATGACAGTGCCGCTCCCGATGGCAGCGCCGGGACCGATCACGGCACCTGCCTCCACGATCGCACCGGCTTCGACATGCGCGGACGGGTCGATGTGCGCTTGCGGCGAAATGCCGGTTTCGCCGGTCATCGGCCCGGGCGTGGCGGCCTGCGGAAAGAGCAGCCGCCCCACCATGGCGAAGGCCTGCTGCGGGCGCGGATGCGCCAGCACCGCAATCCCCTGCGGCGCCCTGTTGGCGAAGTCGGCAGGACAGAGAACGGCAGCCGCCTTGAGCGAATGCATCAAGGCGAAATTGCGCTTGCCGTCGACAAAGACGAGCGCACCGTCGCCACCCTCATTGGCGGGCGCCAGCGCGTCGATGGCGATGTCGGCCTGCGAGGAATCAATAAGATTGGCGCCGGTCAGATTCGCGACCTCGCCAGCCGTATACCGGCGTGAAGGCGCGAAGAACACCGGATCGGTCATTCCACAAACATTATCCAGCTAGGTCGGATCAGTCGATTCCGGGCCATCACACGACCCGGAAACATCGTAACCCGCGGATTAGAAACGGGTCGCTATGCCGAAGTTGAATTCCTGCACGTCGTCGGTCGGTTCCTTCTTCACCGGGATCGCATAGTCGATTCGGATCGGACCGAACGGTGACGCCCACATCAGCCCGACACCGACCGAAGCGCGCAGCTTCATATCGGTCGAGGACTGGGTGACGCCTGCAGTATGAATTGCGCTGCCATAGAGCGTTGCAGCATCGGCAAACACCGCGCCCCGCAAGCCAAAGCTTTCCGGAATAGCCGGCAACGGGAACTGGGCTTCGGCCGAGGCATTGAAATAGGTCGTGCCACCGAGATGGTCACCCGTATTGGTATCTACAGGGCCGATGCCGCCATATTCGAAGCCACGGATCATACGATCAGTGCTTTGGAACTGGTCGAAGATGCGCAGACCATCGTTGCCATACCCGGCGATATGGCCAGCGCCACCGGAGATCAGACCAACCAGATCGAGCTGCTCGGATAGCGTTTGGTAGACGCTTGCGCGCCCGGTCAACTTCACCCACTTGGCGTCACCACCGAGACCGGCAACCTCGGTCGTACCAGTGACGTAGAGCCCTTCATGCGGGTTCTTCATGTCGTCGATGGTGTTGTAGACTAGCCCGAGGCTGACCGACGACTTAATCCATGGGCTTTGCTCTACGCCTTCCAAGATAGCCGGCGAAATGGTGCACGGGCTGCCAGGAATATAGGTCCCGTTGGTCAAGCAACTGTCGTCGACCTTATATTTCTCTTGCGAGATATTGTACGCCAGCTGCGTCGAAATACTGTCGGTGATCGGCAGCCCGAAGCGGATGGTCGCGCCCGTGGTATCACTGTCGTAGTGATTGTTATATTCCCTGGTCGACTTGTAGATGTCGAAGCCCGCCGCGATGCGCCGGCCGAGGAAATACGGCTCGGTGAAGGAGATCGCATAGTCGCGCGAGTTCTTGCCGCCGCCAGCCGACAGCTTGATGTACTGGCCGCGGCCGAGGAAGTTGCGCTCGGTGATCGAGCCTTCGACGGACGGACCCGGCGTGTCGCCGCCGGTCGAATAGCCGGCGCCGACCGAGAACTCACCGGTCGACTTCTCGACCACATCGACCACCAGGACGACTTGGTCCGGAGCGGACCCGGGGACGGTCGAGATGTCGACTTTTTGAAAATAGTCCAGAGCTTCCAGGCGCTTCTTCGCGCGCTGGATAAGCACCTGGTTGAACGCGTCGCCTTCGCTGACATCGAATTCGCGCCGGATGACATAGTCGCGCGTGCGGTCGTTGCCGCGGATTTCGATACGTTCGATATATGCCTTGGTGCCCTGGTCGATTGTGTAGACGACCGAGATTGTATGATTCTCGAAATTGCGGTCGCCGCGCGGCGTCACCTGGGCAAACGCATAGCCTGAGCCGGCGACCTTTTCGGTGAGCGCAACGATCGTGTCCTCGACGTCCTTGGCGTTATACACATCGCCCTTGTGCGTCTGGACCACCGATTCCAGCGACTTTGAGTCGACCTCGGGAATCGTGCTCTCGACACTGATGTCGCCGAAGTTGTAGCGCTCGCCTTCCTGCACGGTGATGGTGACCGTGTATTTGTTGGTGGCTTCGTCCAACTCACCGACGGCCGAAACGACCTGGAAATCGGCGTAACCGTGATTGTAGTAGAAGCGGCGCAGCAACTCCTGATCGGCGCGCAGTTTGTCCTCGTCATAGACGTCGTCGCGCAGCACGAACGAAAGCCAGGACGAACGCTTGGTGTTGATGACGTCCGACAGGCGACGGCTGGAAAAAGCGCTGTTGCCGACGAAATTGATCGCCGCGATCTGCGTGCGCGCGCCTTCGTTAATGTTGAAGACCACGTTCACGCGATTGTCGCCGAGGTCCATGATCTGGGTGGTCACGGCGGCGTCGTCGCGGCCGATACGCCGATAGGCAGCCTTGACCGCCTCGACGTCGGCGTCGAGCGCCTGCTGCGAGAAGGTCGCGCGCGGCTTCAGCTGCACAGCGGCCTGGAGCGCGTTGTCCTTGAGCTTCTTGTTGCCCTGGAACAGGACTTGGTTGACCACCTTGTATTCGGAAACCTTGACGACCAGGGTCGAGCCGACCTGATTGATCTGGACGTCCGAGAACAGCCCGGTGCCGAACAGGGCTTTCACGGCGCTATCGACATCGGCGCTTGAAAACGCCTTGCCGGGCTTGATCGCGATGTAATTGCGGATGGTTTCGGCATCGACACGCTGGTTGCCGCTGACCTCGACCCTGCTGACCACTGCTGCTTCGGCTACCGATGTGGCAACGAACTGCACTGCGAGCGCGCCTGGCAAAACCAGGGCGGCGGACAAAGCCGCCGCGGACGCGGCGCTCAGAAACTTGGATGCTGCCTTCATCGGGCTTTTGTACCTTTTTCTCGTAGTCCCCACGGCGAGAAAACCGGACGTGCGGTATTTTCCCTTACCGTATTAACCGGATTTCCCCTACACGCAAGGCTCCCGGTTAATTTGTATTTACTTAACCCTGTTGCGTGGCTTTCGTGTCACGCATATCCCCACGCATGGTAAACGGCGTCTCAATATGGGTGGGGCCGAAGCCAAATTCCTTCATGATTTCAGCACCCAAACAGATCATTCCAAAAAACGAAACCCATAAATCCGAGCACCAGAAGGAGACCGGTCCGGTAGGCCATCTCCATCATCCGCTCCGACACGGGCCGCCTTATGACGGCCTCCACGCCGTAGAACAAGAGGTGGCCGCCGTCGAGAGGGGGAATCGGTAGCAGATTGAGAATCCCTATCCCGACTGACAGGAATGCAACAAGCTGCACCAGCCACTCGAAGCCGAGTTTGGCCGCCTGACCCGACATTTTCGCGATCTTGATCGGGCCGCCGAGTTGGCATTTGTCCTCGCGCCCGACGACGAAACGTTGCAGAAATTGCCCGGTGCGCTCGATCACATGCCCGGTTTCCTCGACAGCCGCCGCCAGCGCGCCCGCGGGCGTGTAGGAGACCAGTCGCGGCTGCCCGAGCTCCGCATTGTTGGCCACGCCGATGATCGCGACCTTGACCTTGTTGCCCAGCGCATCCTGCTGCTCCATCGGTTCCGGTGTCGCGGTGACGGTGATTTCCTTGCCGTCGCGCAACATGGTGAAGGTGATGGCGTCGCCGGCGCGGCCCGAAACCAGGCGCTGAACGTCGGCGAAGGTCTCCACCTTGTTGCCGTCGACTCTGACGAATCGATCGCCGGGCTGAATGCCCGCCCGCGCCGCCGGGCTGCCGGCGCTGACTTCGGCCACCATCGGCTCCATCACCGGGCGGCCGTAGAGGGAAAACAGCACCGCGAACACGGCGATCGTTAGCAGGAAATTGAACAGCGGCCCGGCGACGACGGTCGCCGCGCGTTTCCAGATCGGCTGGGTGTGGAAGGCGACCTCGCGCTCGGCCTCGCTCAGCGATTCGAGGTCCTCGGTGCTCGGCTGGCTCGATGTCGCGTTCATGTCGCCGACGAATTTGACGTAGCCGCCAAGCGGAATGACGCAAAGCTTCCAGCGGGTGCCGTGGCGGTCGTTGAAACCGAAGAGCTCCGGGCCGAAGCCGATGGCAAAAGCCTTGACGCCGATGCCGCACCAGCGGCCGATGAGGTAGTGGCCCATCTCATGCACGAACACCACGACGGTGAGCACGAATAGGAACGGCACAAGGGTGCCGAGGACAAAGCCCTGCGTGCTGAAGAGCGCGTGAAGAATCTCGTTCAAGTCATGCCCTCAAAATTCGCCCAGCGCGACAGTCCGCCGCGACTGTGGCATCAATCCGGGCGAATCCGTGGCACGCGTCGTTTTTGCCCATTGGCGACGCCAGTCAGTTCGGAAACAGCCCCATTGCCGGATGGTCGGCGCCCGCCGCAATCCAACCGATGACGTACAGGGCGAACGCAGCCGCGACAAGCCCGTCCACCCTGTCCATGACGCCGCCATGGCCGGGAATGAGATTGCTCGAATCCTTGCAGCCGTGCCGGCGCTTGACCCAGGATTCGAACAGATCGCCAATCTGCGAGACGATCGAGAGTGCCAAGGCGACGAGGCCAAGCATAGTGAGATTGCCGGCCCCGGCGGCGATTGCCAGCACCAATCCGGCAGCGATGCCGCCGACAGCGCCGCCAAGCGCGCCGCTCTGCGTCTTGCCGGGCGAGATCGATGGCGCAAGCTTCGGGCCGCCGACCCTGCGGCCGACGAAATAGGCCGCTATGTCGGTCGCCCAGACGACCGCGAACAGGAAGAGGATGGCGATCAATCCTGAGTGGCTGTCCCCGCGCAGATAGGCGAGCGACAAGCCGGACAACGACGCGTATGCCAGCCCCGAGGCCTCCCACTGCGCTGCTCCCCGCAGCCGCGCGGCAACAGCGACGATAGCAGTGATGGCTGCGACCAGAAGCAGCAGCCAAAGTGCCGGCAGGCCGGCGATCAGCACGCCGATGAAGACCAGAATCAGCACTTCCGGCAGAAAGCCGAGCGTCGCACCGTTCTCAGCGCGCGACATGCGCGTCCATTCGTAGAAGATCAACGCCGCGATCGCCGCACAGAACAGGCGGAACGGCAGCCCGCCGAGCCAGGTGAGCACAAGTGTGGCGGCTGCCATCACGATGGCCGAGATGACACGCTGCTGGAGATTGCTCATCGATGCCGCGCTACAAGGCGACGTCGCGGGCGGCGAGCCCGCCGAAACGGCGTTCGCGGCCGGCAAAGTCGCGCAGGGCGTCGGCCAGGTGCTCCCGGCTGAAGTCCGGCCAGTAGCAAGGCAGGAAGACAAGCTCGCTATAGGCGGCCTGCCACAAAAGGAAGTTCGACAGCCTCAGCTCGCCGCTGGTGCGGATCACGAGGTCTGGATCGGGAATGCCCTCGGTGTCGAGCGAGCCGGCAAAGCTGTCCATCGTGATCGCGTCGCTTGTCATGTCGCCACGAGCCACGGCATCGGCGAGCTTGCGCGCGGTGCGCACGATCTCGTCGCGCCCGCCATAGTTGAAGGCGATGACCAGCGTCAGCGCCTCATTGCCGGCGGTCAGCGATTCGGCCTCCTGCAGCAGGCCTCTGATGTCCGGCTGCAGCCCCTCCCTGTCGCCGATCACCCTCACCCGCACGCCGTTTTGGTGCAGCTCGGCGAGATCGCGGCGGATGAAGAGCTTCAGGAGGCCCATCAGGTCGCTGACCTCGGATTTCGGCCGCGACCAGTTTTCAGAGGAGAAGGCGTAGACCGTCAGATAGGAGATGCCGAGCTCTGGTGCGGCGCGCACCGTCTTGCGCAAGGCTTCGACGCCGGCGCGGTGGCCGGCAAGCCTCGGCATGCCGCGCGCCTTGGCCCAGCGTCCGTTTCCGTCCATGATGATCGCGACATGCGCGGGGGTTGTCATGGTCTCGCTTTCGAGCCGGTGAGAAACCGACCCTAAACCTGCATGATTTCAGCTTCCTTATCGGAAAGCAGGTGATCGATGGTGCTGATCATCTCATCGGTCAGCTTCTGAACCTGGTCGGAGCGCTTGCGATGATCGTCTTCGCTGATCGTGCCGTCCTTTTCCGCCTTTTTGAGGAAATCCATGCCGTCGCGACGGACATGGCGAACCGCGACGCGGGCGTTCTCGGCATAGCCGTGCGAGATCTTGACCAGTTCCTTGCGGCGCTGCTCGTTGAGTTCGGGCAAAGGAATCCTCAGATTGGTGCCGTCGACGATCGGATTGAAGCCAAGATTGGCCTCGCGGATAGCGCGGTCGACGGCGCTCACCATCGATTTGTCCCAGACCGAGACCGAAATCATTCGCGGCTCGGGCACCGATACATTGGCCACCTGGTTGATCGGCATCGTCGTGCCATAGGCATGAACCTGGACGGCGTCGAGCAGGTTGCTGGAAGCGCGGCCGGTGCGCAGCGAAGCGAGATCGTGCTTGAAGGCCGCGATCGCCCCGTCCATGCGCCGCTTGAGATCGTCGTACTCGCCACTCATGATCATCTCCTCGACCCGTTCGCCGGGTTCACTGCTTGTCTTCTAGTCTCGTCCGGGACCGGCGATCATTCAGCCGTCTTCGGCCCCAGTCAATTGTCCGCGACGATGGTGCAACGGCCGCCGCCTCTTAGAATTTCGCCGAAACCACCTTTTTCGTGGATCGAGTAGACGATTATCGGAATGTTGTTTTCACGCGCAAGTGCAATCGCGGCCGTATCCATGATCGTAAGCCCGCGTTTGATGACTTCGGCATGACTTATGCGGTCGAAGCGCACCGCATCCGGATCCTTCTTCGGGTCGGCCGAATAGACGCCGTCGACCTGGGTGCCCTTGAACAGCGCGTCGGCGCCGATCTCGGCGGCGCGCAGCGCTGCGGCCGAATCGGTGGTGAAGAACGGATTGCCGGTGCCGCCGGCAAAGATCACCACCTTGCCCTGGTTCATATAGGCGGTCGCCTGGCGCTGTGAAAAACTTTCGCAGAGTTCCGGCATGGCAATGGCCGAAAGCACTACGGCGTCGACGCCGATTTTGTTCAGCGAGGTGCGCAACGCCAGCGAGTTGATGACGGTGGCGAGCATTCCCATGTGATCGCCGGTGACGCGGTCGCCGCCCTTGGAGGCGACGGCCACGCCGCGGAAGATGTTGCCGCCGCCGATCACGACTCCGACTTCGACGCCAAGCGCCCGCGCCTCGGCAATGTCGGCTGCGATACGGTCGACGACCGAGACGTCGATGCCGAAATGCTGTTCCCCCATCAAGGCTTCGCCCGAAGCTTTCAGCAAGACACGTCGATAGAGGGGCTTCACCGTCATCTGGTTCCTCGAAAAATCTCGGCGCGGGCAAATCTGGAGGCGAAAGGCGCCTCGCTTCGCCTGGCGGCGCTGGCACGATGGTTCGACCCGATACACGAAGGGCGCGGCGATGTCACGCCGCGCCCTCGCGCAAAATTCCAGGCTTTTCCGATCAGTTGCTGCTGATGCTGACCGCCTCGCCTTCGATCAGGACCGGCAGCGAATAGCCGGACGGCTTGTCGCCGGTCACGACGCCGCCGGCCACCCTGACCTGGATCTCGGGTCCAAAAAAGGAATGCGGGAACGGCGAGGGCGCAAGGCTCACCGAATCGAGCCGCTTGCGGAACTCGGCAGGGATTGAAAAGTCGAGCGCCCGGAGATTGTCCTGCAACTGGGCAAGTTTCGTCGCGCCGAGGATGACGGTGGCCACACCCTGCTGCGCCGCAACCCAGTTCAGCGCCACCTGCGCCATGCTTCGATCGAGTTCGGAAGCCACCTTCTCGAGTTCCGTAACGATCGCCCAATTGCGTTCGCTGAATTTCTGGAAACCCGGATGCGTGGTGTTGCGGAACCCGTCGAGCCGGCCGGCATTGCCGGCCTGCGCCGGGCGGTATTTGCCGCTTAGCAGGCCGCTGGCCAGCGGGCTCCACGCCATGATGCCGGCGCCGTGACGCGAGGCGAAAGGCGCGAATTCATGTTCGATCGAGCGCTCGACGAGCGAATATTCGAGCTGCAGGGCCGAGACCGGCTCATAGCCGCGCAGTTCGGCGATCGCCTGCGCCCGCCCGGCATACCAGGCCGGCACGTCGGAAAGACCGATATGGCGTACTTTGCCGGCACGCACCAAATCGTCCAGCGTGCGCAACACCTCCTCGGCCGGCGTCAGCCTGTCCCAGACATGCATGAGGTAAAGATCGATATAGTCGGTTCCGAGCCGCTTCAGCGAAGCGTCCACCGCGCGCATGATGTTCTTTCGGCCATTGCCGCCGGCATTCGGATTGCCGGGTTCCTTGTTCATCGTGAATTTGGTGGCGATCACCGCCTTGTCGCGCAAGCCGCGCTCGGCGACGAATTCGCCGAGCCAGGTCTCTGCCGTCCCGTCCGTGTAGAGGTCGGCCGTGTCGAAGAAATTGCCGCCGGCCTCGACATAGGCGTCGAACATGGCGCGGGCGGTTTCCCTGTCAGCACCCCAGCCCCATTCGGTGCCGAAGGTCATGGTGCCCAGCGCCAGCCGGCTGACGCGCAGGCCGCTGTTGCCAAGCGTGTAATAGTTCATGCTCATGACGTGTTCCGATCGTGTTTGGTATGGGCTTATTGGCCAGGCGTCGCTTTCACCCAGGGATTGCCCCGCTCATGCGTCATGCGGAACGTGAAGCCGTCGACCTTCCAGCCTTGACCCGATCGGGTCAGGCGATGCTCATAGGTGCCCCAGACCTCCCAGAGCGGATCGCCATTGCCTTCCATCCTGTTCCAGGCATAGCCGTTGGAACGGACGGTCGCCATATCGGCCTCTATTTCGACCTGATGGTTGGTCCGCAGGTGCAGGCTCGTCTTGCTGCCTTTGAGATTGGCAGCCCAGGCGCCGATCAGATCGTCGGAGGCGACCGTGGCCGCGGGCTGTCCGGAAAGGCTGCTGAAGTCGGCGGTGACCCGGTCAGCGAAGTAGCTGCGGGCGAGCTTCCAATCCTGCGCATCGACGGCGCGGTCAATGGCGTCCGCGATACGGATGACGGCGCGCTCGTCGGCGAGCGCTTGCCAGCCCATTGGTTCGGCTCCGCCGGCATCGACCGGCGCCAGTGCCAGTCCTGCCGCGAAGGTCACGTGTCTCAAAGCATTCATGTTTTTCTTCTCCTTGCGCATCGCACCCCACCGCCGATGTGTTTGGCGACAATGTGGACCACCTTGACGGCATCGATAAGATTGCATTGTTCGCAAGGACTATGCGATGTTATTCATGAATGGATCGAGATCTGCTGACGCATCTGCCGGTGATCGTCGCCGTGGCTCGGCGCGGCGGCTTCGCGCTTGCCGCGGCCGAGCTCGGCATGAGTCCGTCGGCCGTCAGCCATGCGGTGCGGCTGGTGGAAGAGCGCATCGGCCAGCCGCTGTTTGCGCGCACAACGCGCAGCGTTTCGCTGACCGAAGCCGGCAAGGCGCTGGTGGAGACCGCGGCCCCTGCCCTGCAGGACATCTCCGAGCGCATCGACCGCATCCGCGGCGTCAACGGCAGGCCCTCCGGCCTGCTCAGGATCAATGCGTCCAATATCGCGATCCCCCTGGCGGTCACGCCGGTGATCGCGGCCATGGCCGAACGCTATCCGGAGGTAACGGTCGAGGTCTTCGCCGACCAGGCCCTGGTCGATATCGTCGGCGAGGGTTTCGATGCCGGCATCAGGCTGGGCGAGATGATCGCACAGGACATGATCACCGTGCGGCTTACGCCTCCCTTCAAGGCGGTGGTTGTCGCCTCGCCCGCCTATGTCGAAAAGCACGGCCGTCCCCGCGCGGTGGCCGATCTCGCCAAGCACAATTGCATCGGCTACCGGCTTGTCCGCGCCGGCGGGCTCTATCGTTGGGATCTGAACGAGAACGGCAAGGATGTCGTGGTCGAGACGCGCGGCACGGCCATCGTCACCGATTCCCTTGCGGCGATCGATCTTGCGCTTGCTGGTGTCGGGCTCGCCTACGTATTCGAGCCGCTGGTGCGCGCCGATCTCGCCGCGGGTCGTCTGGTTCAGATCCTGCCGAAGACGGCGATCGAGGAGCCGGGCCTGTTCCTCTATTTCCCGCGCCGGGCATCGATGGCGCCGAAGCTCAGAGCCTTTATCGATACCGCTCAAGAGATCGGCCGGGCATCCATGCGGACACCCGGCCGAGTTGCCTGAGCTCTGTAGCCTTACTTTTGCTTCGGGCTATTTCTTGACCGCGGCCGCGACTTCCGCCGCGAAATCGGTCGTTTCTTTCTCGATGCCTTCGCCCAGAGCGAAGCGCAGGTAAGCGGTGATCTTGGCCGGCGCGCCGATCTCCTTCTCGGCATCCTTCAGCGCCTTCTCGACGGTGATGTCGGGATTGAGCACGAAGGCCTGCTTCAGGAGCACCACCTCTTCATAGAACTTACGCAGCCGGCCCTCGACCATCTTCTCGATGATGGCTTCCGGCTTGCCGGACTGGCGCGCCTGGTCGGAGAAGATCGCCTTCTCGCGCTCGATCAGGGCCGGGTCGACTTCCTCGGCAGTCAGCGCAACCGGGTTGGTGGCGGCGACATGCATGGCGACCTGGCGGCCGAAGGCGTTCGCCGCATGCTCATTGCCGGTGGTCTCGATCGCGACCAGCACGCCGAGCTTGCCGAGGCCATCCGCGACGGCATTGTGGACATAGGTCGCCACCGCGCCATGCGGGACAGTGAGCTTGGCCGAGCGGCGGAAGCCCATGTTCTCGCCGATGGTGCCGACCGCGTCCTTGATGGTGTCGGTGACTGACTTGTCGGAGCCCGGATACTTGGCCGCGGCAACTGCTTCGGTCGTGCCATAGGCGAGCGCCACCTTGGCGACGTTGGCGACGATTTCCTGGAAGGCGGCGTTGCGCGCGACGAAGTCGGTCTCGGAGTTCACCTCGACGACCGCGGCTTCGCGAACACCGGCATCGACGCCGATCAGGCCTTCCGCCGCGGTGCGGCCGGCCTTCTTGTCGGCCTTGGAGATGCCCTTCTTGCGCAGCCAGTCGACGGCCGCTTCCATGTCGCCGTTGGTTTCGTTCAACGCCGCCTTGCAGTCCATCATGCCCGCGCCGGTCAAGTCGCGGAGTTCTTTGACCTGTGCAGCCGAAATGCTCATTGTCGCCTCTTTGTTTCAAAAGCGCCGACGCACCATCGAATCCCGATGATGCGCCCGGCAAAAGCGCTTTAACGCGCCAACTTATTGGAAAGATGAAGGCCGAAGCCGGCCTTCGTTTTTCAAGCTTCCGGAGCTTCAGTGGCCGGAGTGTCGAGCGCCGGTTCGACCGGAGCCTCGGCCGACGCGCCGATGTCCATGCCGAGCGCGCCCTGCTGCCGGGCGATGCCGTCGATCGCAGCCTTGGCGATCAGATCGCAGTAGAGCTGGATGGCGCGGGCCGCGTCGTCATTGCCGGGGATCGGGAAATCGACCTTGTCCGGGTCGCAGTTGGAATCGATGATGGCGACCACCGGGATGCCGAGGCGCTTGGCCTCGAGGATGGCGATCGCCTCCTTATTTGTGTCGATGACGAACATCAGGTCCGGCGTCGAGCCCATGTCCTTGATGCCGCCCAGCGCCTTGTTGAGCTTCTCGCGCTCGCGGTCGAGGTTGAGGCGCTCCTTCTTGGTGAGGCCCTGGGCCTCGCCGGCAAGCGTCTCGTCGAGCTTGCGCAGGCGCTGGATCGAATTCGAGATCGTCTTCCAGTTGGTCAGCATGCCGCCCAGCCAACGCGAGTTGACATAATACTGGGCCGAACGCTGCGCGGCGTCGGCGACGATGTCCGAAGCCTGGCGCTTGGTGCCGACGAACAGCACACGGCCGCCCTTGGCGACGGTGTCGGAAACCTGCTTCAGGGCCTGGTGCAGCAGCGGCACCGTCTGCGACAGATCGATGATGTGGATGTTGTTGCGGGCGCCATAGATGTAGGGCGCCATCTTCGGGTTCCAGCGGTGGGTCTGGTGGCCGAAGTGAACACCAGCTTCGAGAAGCTGGCGCATGCTGAAATCAGGCAGAGCCATTCTTTAGTTCCTTTCCGGTTGGCCTCCACGGACACAGGCATTTCGGACTTATGTCCTGATGCCACCGGAGGTTTCAGCCGGATTTCTCCCGGGCAGACACCAAAGTCCGTGTGTGGAATGAGCGCGCATATAGAGGGGAAGTCTCGTAAACGCAAGCGAGCTACCGGAAAACGCCCTCACCTGCGGCGATCCGCGCACTTATGCATGTCGCCCAGAAGTGTTCGGCGGTTCTGGGACAACGACATGCATCAAAACTCCGTCAGCGTCGGGTCTTGCCGTTCGGCACTCTGACGCGGCGGAAGACGGCGACAATCTCCTCGCGACTGCATTCGACCGCGCCAAGCCGCAAGGCGCGGTCGCGCTCAAAGCCGGTGATATCGTAATGCGGCGCCGAAGTCTTCGGCGGCCCCTGATAGGACGAGCGCTTGAGGCCGAGCTCGGCGGCAAAGCGGTGGAGCTCGTCGGTGTCGTCGGCGAGCAGATGGCACCAGCGATGGCCGGCCCATTTCCAGATCGCCGCATCGACATAGACAGCCATCGAGCTTGCCGCACTCCAACCGACATCGGCGGCCCGCTCACAATCACCCCGGGCCGACGCGAAGTCAGCGATGATAGAAGGGATTCGGATAGGAAATGAAGCCGCCGGCGGCTTCAAGTTCGGTCACGATTCTCGACACCGCTTCCTGCATCCTTGAGCGCAGCACGGCGAGCGCCTCTTCGACCGAACCATCATATGCATGAAGCGCCAACGGCTCGGGCACGCGGATGTGAGCGCAGCGCGGCCCGGCGGGCTGCGGAATGAAGCGGTTGATCGAATCGCGCAAAGCGCCTTTGCAATAGTCGTTGCGGATGCGCTTCAGATGCTCGGCGATCTCCTCCTGGGTTATCGTCTGATTGGCGAAGGCCCAGGAGCCGACGCGCTGGACGCGCTGGATCGTTTCCGCCAGTTTTCGCACGCGTTTTTGCTCATCCGCATCAGCCTTGCCCTCGCGCAGCCAGCGGCGTGAACGCCGCAGCAACTCGGCCAAATCGAGGTCGGGTTCGGCCGCAACGGCATCGGCGAGCCGCAGGCCAAGCTCGGCCAGCACCCTTTGCTGGCGGCTGGCAAAGGAAGCGCCCGCCTCTGCGGTCAGGCCACAGGCCTGCTCGTCGAGGGAGAGCAGGCCTGAATAGATGCTGTAGACGCGCTCCGGCAGGGAGCCGGCTGCAACACTTTCCATTTTCAGCTTTTTCTCGACATAGGCGCATTCCCTGGCGAGCGGCCGCTCGACATTGCCGATGAAGGCGAGCTTCCAGACAACAGGAGCCACCCAGACCTTGAAATCCTTGTTGGTTTCGCGCCCGCGCTTCAGCGCCGCCAGCCCCATCTCCACCGCGCCTGAAAGCAGCGGCGCGACGTAGTTGCCGTGCCAGCCGACGCTGCCTTCCGGATGAAGCAGCACGCCATGGCCTTTCAGCGCCCAATCGACCGAATGCGCTTTCGCGGCTTCGCTGTTGCCGGGAATCTGCGCGATCAGATTGTTGGCCAGCCAGAATTTCTGCATCAGCCGACCGAGCCCGTTCACCACCCCATGTGTTGCCCATGAGGCGGCAAGCGGGCTGACGCGCGAGACGATCTCCTTGTCGATCATCCAGTCGGTGAAGAATTCCGGATGGTTGGGCGTGATGAACGTCGCTTGGCCTTCGCCGCAGCAGGCCTGCAGCTTCTGCTGGTCGGCGACGGGAAAGTCGATGTGACGGATATTGGCGACGCCGCGCAGGCCGGCGAGCCGATTGAAGGGCAACAGGTCGCGGAAGCCGGGAACCCCTCGCAGCATGACGATGCGGTTGACGATCGTCATCACCTTGATCAGCGCCGGATTGGGTCGCGGCGCCACGAACACGTCGATCCTGCCCAAGCTTTTCCCCCGAAATGCCTACGGGATGCTGGAACGGGATTGCGGCGTCTTCAAGTCAGGCTCGGCGACGGATCGCCGTAGTGGTTAACCCGCCGCTATTTCGAGGCCGGACAGGGCTTGGCCTGATCGAACAGCGACAGGTTCACCAATTTGCCGGTCATCGAGAAGTCGCCATAATCCATGACGAGGTCGCGCGTAACGCCGTTCTCATGCAGTTTGAAGCTGATCCGGTACTCCGGCACCTCTTCGCCGCTTTTGTCGGTGTCGTCGAAATAGGCGATGTCGACCGGCCAGTATTTGTCGGTGGCAAGCTTGGCGAGCGCCGGCGCTTCCGGGTCCGCCTTGTCGGCGTCGGCTCTTTTGCCGACGACGACGGTGGTCGTCATCACCTTATTGGCATCCTCGGAGCCGTCGAACAGATTGGTCTGATAGAAGTTCTCTCCCTTCTCGGCCTTGCCGATCAGCTCCACGAGGTGCTGGGTGGGGAACTGCGTGGCGGCGAGCTCGAGCGTGTTCTTCTCGGGCTTGTCGATGTTGACTTTGAGGCCTTTCGGCTCCCTGGTCGCCATACCCTTGACTTCCTTGTCGAGGTTCTGGTCGACGAAGGACTTCGTCACGAAGGAGAAGGTCTTGCCTTCTGCGTCCTCGAACGTCGTCGTCTGCTGGTCGGTCAGCCTGGTGTTCTCGCTGGTGACGATCTGCGTCACGAAACGGAACTTCACCGTATAGCCCTCGCAAGGAGAGCCGTTGAACTCATAGACCATGCGGCCGGAGATGCCTGTGATGCCGGAGCGGTCGGACGCCTTGTTGAGGGTGAGATCGTAGACGGCGCGGTGCGCCTGCAACGCTGGCACGGCAAGGGCCGGAGCCATCGGGATGGCCGCCGACACGAGAGCGGCGGAAAGGAAAAGGCGCGTCAAGCGCATGCAGTGCTCCGATCGTCGCGGCCGATGGCAGGCCGCAGGGAAAGATGGTCCAGCTTAAAAAAAGTCGTGGCGGAAGCGAGGCAAAAATAGCAATTTCGGCCCCGCCAACGCGGCGCCTTCCAGCAATAGGGAAAACCAATGAGCGAAACAATCGAAAAGCGGCTAAGCGATCTCGGCGTCGCCATTCCGGCCGCAGCAGCGCCGGCCGCCAACTACGTGCCCTACTGCCGGACCGGCAACACGCTCTTCACCGCCGGGCAGCTGCCGCTGAAGGACGGCAAGCTGCAGGCAAGCGGGCTGCTTGGCCGCGACATCGATACCGCCGCCGGCAAGGAGGGCGCAAAATTCTGCGCCATCAACATCCTGGCGCAGGCCAAGGCAGCACTTGGCGATCTCGAAAAAATCCGCCGGCTGGTCAAGATCACGGTCTTCGTCGCCTCGGCGCCGGACTTCGTCGAGCAGCATCTGGTCGCCAACGGCGCCTCCGACTTCCTCGTCGCGGTCCTCGGCGAACGTGGCAAGCACGCTCGCTCCGCCGTCGGCACTGCGTCGCTCCCGCTCAATGCCGCGGTCGAGATCGAAGCGATCTTCGAAGTCGAGTGAAACGAGCCTGACATGACCGACCTTTCCTGGTTGATTGCCCGCCCCGTCGCGCATCGCGGCTTCCACGACATGAACAAGACACGCTGGGAGAATACGCTGTCGGCCTTCGCCGCGGCAGCCGACCGCGGTTACGCGATCGAATGCGACGTGCATGTCTCGTCCGACGGCGTTCCCGTCATCATCCACGACTGCGACCTGAAACGCCTGACAGGCGAGAATGGCTTCGTCTGGCAACGCACCGCGGCCGAGCTCACCGCGCTCAAGGTGGGCTGCACCAAAGATCATGTGCCGACGTTGCAGGAGGCGCTCGACCTGATCGACGGACGCGTGCCGCTGGTGGTCGAGCTGAAAGGTGTTCCCGGCCACGACAAAAGATTGGTCGCGAGCGTCGGCAGGCTGCTCAAGCGCTACACTGGCAAGGTGGCAATCATGTCGTTTGACCATTGGCTGATCCGCGACTTCGCCAAGGAGGCGCCGGGCATTCCCGGCGGGCTCACCGCCTACGGCAAGGACGACCAGCTGATCGAGGCGCATTTTGCCATGCTGGCGCATAACCTCGCCTTCACCTCTTACGCCGCCGGCGATCTGCCGAACCGGTTCGTCAGCTTCGTGCGCGAAAAGCTCGGGATGCCGGTCATCACCTGGACCGTGCACGACCAGCCGGCGGTCGACCTCACCTTCAAATATGCCGACCAGATGACCTTCGAGGGCTTTGAGCCGGACCTGGTTAAGGTCGCCTAGAGCTGGATGATTTCAGGTCGAACGACCTGGATCAGATCCGCCGAAATCAATCTGAGAGAGAGAGCATGATGCCGTCCGAAAACCGCTTCACACTTTTCGGCATCATGCTGTGAGGCCGTGCCTGAAACGTGACTTGTAGCTGCCCTGAGGACGCTTAAATAAGCCGGATGGATCAGGGTGACGACGACGATGGACCGACAGCGAATGCGGACTATTCGGTCCGCGTCGCGGCGACCATCGGCGCATTCACCTGCGATGAATGGAACGGCTTCGCCGCAACCACGCGCGGCGACAAAGCAAACGGCTACAACCCGCTCGTTTCATTCGGTTTTCTGAGCGCGCTTGAGGATTCTGGCTGTGCCGTGCGGCGCACCGGCTGGCAGGGTCATCACCTCAGGCTCGAGACGGCGCAAGGCAAGCTGCTGGGCGCCGTGCCTTGCTATCTCAAATCGCACAGTCAGGGCGAATATGTCTTCGACCACGGCTGGTCGGACGCGTTCGAGCGCGCAGGTGGGCGCTATTATCCGAAGCTGCAATGCTCGGTGCCGTTCACGCCCGTCACCGGACCTCGCCTGCTCGTAAGCAGGGGCGAGGACGAAGGCGCGGTGAGGGCCGGCCTCGCCGCCGGCCTGAAATTGGTGACCGACAAGCTCGGCGTGTCTTCCGCGCATGTCACCTTCGCCGCCGAGCCCGACATTGCGACGCTCGAAGCAGCGGGTTTCCTGCACCGGACCGACCAGCAGTTCCATTTCTTCAACGAAGGCTTTTCGAGCTATGATGACTTCCTCGCCACGCTCGCCTCACGCAAGCGTAAGGCGATGAAAAAGGAACGTCGCGAGGCGCTGGCCGACGGCATCAGCATCGATTGGCTGACCGGCAGGGACATCACCGAACGCGTCTGGGACGATTTCTTCGCTTTCTACATGGATACCGGCGGCAGGAAATGGGGCCGCCCTTATCTCAACCGCCAGTTCTTCTCGCTGATCGGCGAGCGCATGGCCGAGGACATTCTCCTGGTCATGGCCAAGCGCAACGGCCGCTACATTGCGGGCGCCATCAACTTCATCGGGTCCGACGCGCTTTACGGCCGCAACTGGGGCTGTATCGAGGACCACCCCTTCCTGCATTTCGAGGTCTGCTACCATCAGGCGATCGACTTCGCGATCGAGCGCAAGTTGAAGGTGGTGGAGGCCGGCGCGCAAGGCGAGCACAAGTTGGCGCGCGGCTACCAGCCGGTGACCATGCATTCGGCGCACTACATCGCCCATCCTGGCCTGCGCAACGCGGTCGCCGACTACCTTCGCCGCGAGAGGCGCGAGGTGGAGCGGATGGGGGAGTATCTCGAAGAGCACACCCCGTTCCGCAAGGATCTCAAGGAATAGCTCGGGCCTTGCCATCCACAGTCATTGCGGCTTTCGGGCCGCGATCGGAACGAGGAGCGAAAAGCAGGCAACTAGGAAGAAAATGCCGCCGCCAAGCGCCAGCAGATCGCCTGCGCGCCACGCGGCGGCGATGAAGAACAGCGCCGACACAATGAACAACAGCCATCCGGCGACGATCCACTTCACAGTCGCTCCATCCTGACATTGACGTATCAGACGACAACACCTGCGATCATGCAACAGCGATGGCCGACCGCGCTGCCGACAGATCGGCTCAATCGTCTTGCCGCTCGGAAGCGGCTTCGCTACACCGGACTACGACCTAATCCGGAGTGCCCGCCATGGCCGAAGCCTACGATCCCGGCAACATCTTTGCGAAAATCCTGCGCGGCGAAATCCCCTCGCACCGCATCTATGAGGACGATGCGGTCGTAGCCTTCATGGATGTGATGCCGCAAGGGGTCGGCCATACGCTGGTGGTGCCGAAGGCGCCGTCGCGCAATATCCTCGACGCCGATCCGGCAACATTCGGTCCGCTGTTTGCCGTGGTGCAGAAGGTGGCGGTTGCCGTGAAAAAGGCCTTCAACGCCGACGGCGTCACCTTGATGCAATTCAACGAGCCGGCCTCCGGGCAGACCGTCTACCATCTCCATGTCCACGTCATTCCGCGCTTCGACGGCGTGCCGCTGAAGCCTCATTCCGGGCAGATGGAAAAGCCGGAAGTGCTGGCCGAGAACGCCGGCAAGATCCGCGCGGCACTGGGAAACTAAAGCGCGCGGCCCCGTCGCCGTTGAAGGCCGACTGACAGCCTCGCACTGACGATCCTATATCGGTTTGCCGCGACAACCCCGGCGCGTTTTTCCCCGGCCGGCCGCGTGCGGCGCCCGGATGCGACCGTTTGCACTCGAATCGTTTGGTTAGGAAATATCGAACCATCTCGCTGTAGAACGCTGAGGCGTGGCGAGCTATTGGGTTTCAAACCATGGACAATTCGGTTGCGGCGTCGACCCCCCTTGCGAGGATGGCTGGCGGACGGGCTTTTCTGATCGCCCTGGCACACGCCTTTCGACGACACAGATTGCTTCACGCCTTGGCCGTCGGCGCTCTGCTTCTGGCAATAGCGATCGGCATGCGCACCGGAAACATGCCGGATTTCGGCATATTGAAAGAATACATTGAGTACCTTTTGATCGCTTTCTGGATCTGCGGTTGCGTCTTTGCACTTGGGATCTTTCTCCACCTTGCGCTGGTCAAACGGGATCCCGAACCGCTGGGCACCTTCCTGAAATCGCTGGGCAGCTTTTTCGGCGACGCCGAACGCACGGCCAACAGTCTCAACGGCCTGACCGCCAGCATCGCCTTCGTATCCGCCGTCGGCGTTCTGAAAGGAGCCATCGCAATCCTCTCCCCTTTTGCATGGGACAAGGCGCTGGCCCACGCCGATCGGATCCTGCATTTCGGTAGAGCCCCGGACGAATGGCTGTGGTTTGTCGTCCAGTCGCCATTTGCATTGAGGATGCTCAATCTCGCCTACAATTTCTGGTTCATCGTGCTCATCGCCACGGTTTTCACCGCCTGCATCACGCGCAAAGATACGAAGCTGCGTCATCAGTTCCTGATGAGCTTCATGCTGATATGGACGCTTGGCGGCTTCTTCCTGGCGATGGGGCTGTCGTCGGCAGGGCCGTGCTTTTACGAGCGACTGGGACTCGGCGGTGACTTCCGTCCCCTCATGCAGGCACTCGCCGCCGCCGACCGCATTTATCCGATCTGGGCGCTTAGCACGCAGGACATGCTATGGAGCGGCTATACCGGCGCGACCGTCGGCAGCATCGGCATATCCGCTTTCCCGTCCATGCACGTGGCGATGGCGGTGCTTTTCTCTTTGTACGCAACGCAGCGCTCCCGGCCGGCCGGTATCCTGATGTGGGCATTCGCTGCCATGATAATGGTCGGCTCAGTCGCGCTTGGCTGGCATTATGCCATCGACGGCTACGCGGGTGCCCTCTTGTCGATCATGATCTGGAAGGCGTGCGGATATTTCCTGACACGCTTCGCGCCGGACGGCGTTGCTTGACTCTGCAGCCAGCAAACATTTCCCGGGGCGGCAATGCTCGACTTCCGGAGGGCCGCGCGCCATTCCGTATGGATGATTTGGCCAGCCATCACGTGTCGGTTCCTCCCAGTCAAAAAGCCCCGTTGCCGGGGCTTTTTGACTTCAATGCATGTCGCCCAAAGGCGGGCGGCCGTTTTGGTCACAAGCACCTAGCGCGCGCCGCCTGAATCCGTTTCAGCGGGACGCGCTTCAGGTCGATCAGCCCTTGCGGGGCAGCTGTGGCACCAGGCTTCGCTTGCCGCCGTCCTTGCCCTTCGGCTCCGGCTTCTGCGCCACGGCCTTCTTGGCGGCAGGCTTCTTCGCCCCCGCCTTCCTCGGCTTCGGCGCATCCTCCGGCTCTTCCTTCTTCGGCTTCACCGGAGCTTCATCGGCCAACGATTCGAGCTTCAGGCCGGTCTCGCCGGTTTCCTTCTTCTCGACGGTGACGCGCACCGTGCCACCCTTCTTCAGCTTGCCGAACAGCACCTCGTCGGCCAGCGGCTTCTTGATGTGCTCCTGAATGACGCGGCCGAGCGGACGCGCGCCCATGCGCTCGTCATAGCCCTTGTCGGCCAGCCAGGCGATCGCGTCCGGCGACAGGTCGAAGGTGACGCCCCGCTCGGAAAGCTGAGCCTCGAGCTGCATGACGAATTTCTGCACCACCTGATGGATCACCGGTATCGGCAGCGAGCCGAACGGAATGATCGCGTCGAGACGGTTGCGGAATTCGGGCGTGAACAGCCGGTTGATAGCCTCGACGTCGTCGCCCTCGCGCTTGGTCGAGCCGAAGCCGATCGCCGCGCGCTGAGCGTCCGATGCGCCCGCATTGGTCGTCATGATCAGGATGACGTTGCGGAAGTCGATCTGCTTGCCGTTGTGGTCGGTCAGCTTGCCATGGTCCATCACCTGCAACAGGATGTTGAACAGATCCGGATGCGCCTTCTCCACCTCGTCGAGCAACAGCACGCAATGGGGATGCTGGTCGACACCGTCGGTCAGCAGCCCACCCTGGTCGAAGCCGACATAGCCGGGAGGTGCGCCGATCAGCCGCGAGACGGTGTGGCGTTCCATATATTCCGACATGTCGAAGCGGATCAGCTCGACACCGAGCGAGGCCGCGAGCTGCTTGGCCACTTCCGTCTTGCCGACGCCGGTCGGCCCTGAGAACAGGTAGGAGCCGATCGGCTTCTCCGGCTCGCGCAGGCCCGCCCGCGCCAGCTTGATCGCCGACGTCAGCGCTGTGATCGCGGTATCCTGACCGTAGACGACGCGCTTCAGCTCGACATCGAGACCCTGCAGCACCTTCTCGTCGTCGGCCGAAACCGTCTTCGGCGGGATGCGCGCCATGGTGGCGATCGTCGCCTCGATTTCCTTGATGCCGATCGTCTTCTTGCGCTTGGCCTCAGGCACCAGCATCTGCGAGGCACCGGTCTCGTCGATCACGTCGATCGCCTTGTCCGGCAGCTTGCGGTCGCTGATGTAGCGGGCCGACAACTCCACCGAAGCCTTGATCGCTTCGCTCGTGTAGCGGACCTTGTGGAACTCCTCGAAATAGGGCTTCAGGCCCTTCATGATCTCAATGGCGTCCTCGATGGTCGGCTCGTTGACGTCGATCTTTTGGAAGCGCCGCACCAGCGCGCGGTCCTTCTCGAAGAACTGGCGGAACTCCTTGTACGTCGTCGAGCCGATGCAGCGGATCGCGCCGGACGACAGCGCCGGCTTCAACAGGTTCGAGGCATCCATGGCGCCGCCGGACGTGGCCCCTGCCCCGATCACGGTGTGGATCTCGTCGATGAAAAGCACCGCGCCGGGATAATCCTCGAGCTCCTTGACGACCTGCTTCAGGCGCTCCTCGAAGTCGCCGCGATAGCGGGTGCCGGCCAACAGCGTGCCCATGTCGAGCGCGAAGATGGTGGCGTCCTGCAGCACCTCGGGCACGTCGCCTTCTACGATGCGTTTGGCAAGGCCCTCGGCGATCGCCGTCTTGCCGACGCCGGGATCGCCGACATAGAGCGGGTTGTTCTTGGAGCGGCGGCACAGCACCTGGATGGTGCGATTGATCTCGCTCTCACGGCCGATCAGCGGATCGATCTTGCCGGCCTTGGCCTTGTTGTTGAGGTTGATGCAGTAGGCCGTCAGCGCGTCCTGCGGCTTCTTCTTGCCCCCGTCCTCCTGCGGCTCGGCGCCGTTCTGGCCGCCCTGCTCATCGTCGGCGCCGCGCGGCGTGCGCGACTCCGAAGCGCCGGGGCGCTTGGCGATGCCGTGCGAGATGTAGTTGACCGCGTCGTAGCGGGTCATCTGCTGTTCCTGCAGGAAATAGGCCGCATGGCTTTCGCGCTCGGCAAAGATTGCGACGAGCACATTGGCCCCGGACACCTCCTCGCGGCCGGACGACTGCACATGGATGACGGCGCGCTGGATGACGCGCTGGAACCCGGCGGTCGGTTTCGAATCCTCGTCGTAACCGGTGACGAGGTTGTCCAGCTCGGTGTCGATATAGGTCAGAACGGTGTGCTTGAGCTCGTCGAGATCGACATTGCAGGCGCGCATCACCGCGGCCGCCTCGGTGTCGTCGATGAGCGCCAGCAGCAGGTGTTCGAGCGTTGCATATTCATGATGCCGCTCGTTGGCGAATGTCAGCGCCTGATGTAGCGCCTTTTCCAGGCCTTGGGAGAAAGCCGGCATGTTACCTCACTTCTTCTCCATCACGCATTGCAGCGGATGCTGATTCTGTCGGGCGAAATCCATGACCTGAGACACTTTGGTCTCGGCCACCTCGAATGTGTAGACCCCGCACTCGCCCACTCCATGATTATGAACATGCAGCATGATGCGTGTGGCGGCCTCGCGGTCCTTCTGGAAAAAACGCTCCAGGACGTGGACCACGAACTCCATGGGAGTGTAGTCGTCGTTAAGGATGAGGACCCTGTAGAGGCTGGGCTTTTTTGTCTTGGTTTTGGTGCGCGTGATGACCGCCGTGCCGCGACCGGGATCGTTGCGGTCGCCGTCACCTTGCATTCGCACCACGCCTGCCGTGGCAGTCAAACCGATCGTCACGTAGTCCTGCCTTTTCGAATCCTCATGCGAGTTCAACATGTAGGTCTTCGATGGCCGATTTTAAGCCCTTCTGTTTAGCTGACAATAAGGCTAGGTACGCAAACTTCAGCGAATTTCTCAATCGTGAATGCGGCAAGGCGCGGGTGGTTGCGGCGGCGCATGAAAAAACCCGGCCGCGCTTCCGCGACCGGGTTGTTTTTGCGGGCCGGCTAGCCTGCCCGATGTGATCGGACGAAATTACTTCGCCTTGGCGACGACCGATTCGAACGGCTTGTAGGCTTCCTTGGCGAGCTCGGCATAGAGATTGCCGATCTTGCTGGCCTCGGCCACGAAGCTCTCGTAGCTCTGCTTGGCGTAGTCGGTCTGGATCTCGATGGCCTTCTCGATCGACTTGGCCGAGAACAGCTTCTCGAAGGCGGCGCTGCCGGCCTCGAAGCTCTTCTTGGTGTATTCGCCGGCTTCGGCCGCGATCGCCTGCGCACCCTTGGTGAGCGAGGCAAAGCTCTTCAGCCCGGTGTCGGCAAACTCCTTGCCGTATTTCGCGAAGTCCTCATAGCTCTGGGTCATTTCATGCCTTCCCTTGGTTGAAACGCCCATTTAGCCCCGGGCGCCCTTGTGCAATGCACCGGAATATATTGTGCGCTGCACAAAAGTCAAGATTGCCTTGAGCCGCAAGGGCTCCGCGCGACAGCGACCGCTAAAGTTCGAATAAACAGAGGCTCAAATCGCCAGAAAATGGTGAACGCGGCGGTTACCATAAACGGATTGGTAACGCTGACCGCGATAGCTTGGCCGGAAGTGAGGCAGGCACCCCTCTGCCGCCTCCGGGGCAACGAAAATTCAGGGTAAGTAACGGTGCGTCAGGCGTTGTCGGGCTTCGTCTCCAAATCTTCATTCTCCTTCAAAGCGATCATGATTGCCGCGCTCGCGGTGACGATTGTCGCCGCCGATGTCGCCTCCGCGATGGCGGCAAAGTCTGCCGCGATTGTCGTCGACGCCAAGACCGGAAGGGTGCTTTATTCGGCCGACGCCAACGGCCGGCGCTATCCGGCTTCGCTCACCAAGATGATGACGCTCTACCTCACCTTCGAGGCATTGGCGAAGGGCAGGATCGGCAAGAACACGCCGGTGCCGTTCTCGGCCCATGCCGCGTCCGAGCCGCCGACCAAGCTCGGCGTGCGCGCCGGCGGGTCGGTGCCGGTCGAGACCGCGATCCTGTCGATGGTGACGAAGTCGGCGAACGACTCGGCGACCGCGCTGGGCGAGTTGCTCGGCGGCAGCGAAGACAATTTTGCCCGCATGATGACGGCCAAGGCACGCCAGCTTGGCATGAACGGCACTGTCTTCCGCAACGCCAATGGCCTGCCCGACCCGGGCCAGTTCACCACGGCGCACGACATGGCGATGCTCGGCATCGCGCTCCGCGAGCACTTCCCGCAATATTACGGCTATTTCTCGCAGCGCTCGTTCCTCTATGGCCGCCAGCGCATCAACGGCCATAATCGCCTGCTCGGCCGCATCAAGGGTGTCGACGGCATCAAAACCGGCTACACGCGCGCTTCCGGCTACAACCTGGTCTCCTCAGTCGCCGATGGCGATCGCCGCCTCGTCGCAGTGGTGATGGGCGGCGCTTCCGGCCGCAGCCGCGACAACCAGATGGCTTCACTGATCAACACCTATCTGCCGCGCGCCTCGACCCGCGGCGGCGGCAACCTGATCGCCAAGGCGGGCGGCGGCAATCCGATCAAGGCTCTGGCCAAGGTCCTCCTGCCCAAGCATGACGCGCCGACTCCGGACGAAAAACCGGCTGTCGACGAAGTCGCGTCAGCCGATGACAGCGCGCCGGTCGCTGAGGAAACCAAGCCGGTGATCCAGGTCAGGAAGGTGAAGACAGTTGCGGTGGCCGCCATGGCTCCGGCACCCACGCCCCAAGAAACCACCTCAGAGACCGAAACCGCATCACAGCCCGAAGCCACGTCCCAGACGGTTGCCGCTTACGCCGAGCCGGCCGCAGCCGCCGCCCCGGCCATCGATCCGGTCAAGACGGCCTCGCTGCCGTCGGGATGGGTGGTGCAGGTCGCGTCCTCGCCGACGCAATCGGGGGCTCAGGCGCTTCTCGACAAGACGACCAGGCAGGCGCCGAAGGTGCTGGCCGACGCATCGGGCTTCACGGTCGCGTTCGACAAGGGCGGCGTCACCTACTACCGCGCCCGCTTCGGCGGTTTCGGCTCGAAGGACGCAGCCTGGAAAGCTTGCGACGCCCTGAAGCGAAAGAAGATCGAGTGCTACGCCGTCCAGCAATAGGCGGCTTTTGAACCTCCCGGGAAGTTCCGCGTCGAAGGAGACTAGTCGTGATTGGAGAGCAAGACGTCCTTGGCTTCATTGATCCGCGCCGCCAGGACAGACGTGCCGCCGACATCGGCGTTCAGGCGCTGCATCAGGCGGCGGTGCGCCTTGCGGATATCCGCCGCGGCAGCCCCCGCTTCAAGACCAAGGATCTTGTAGGCCTCCTCCTTAGTCATGGCGCCCGCACCTGGCGCAACACCCAGCCCTTCGCCACTGTCCGGCTGCGCGTCCTTGCGCCAGACGGGAAAACGGCCGTCAAGATACGTCTCTAGCAGCTGGCGGCTCTCCGGGTCCGGCCGCAGCTCGACATGGAGTTGCTGCAGCTCGGCGATCCCCATGGCGCTCAGCATTCTCCCCTCATAATGGCCGGCGAGAACAAGGCCTTCGAGCTTGCCGCTGTCGTGGTCGAGCTCCATTTCGAGAGCCGCGGTGCGCACGGTTGAGCGTTTGGCCGCGACAAGTTTCGGTGGCGGTCGCCTCGCCCGCATCCAGGCATACCAGCCTGCAGCCGCAATCATCAGCAGGCCGCCAAAGCTGCTGCGGCCGACCACGAGCATCGTCGCGCCGATCAGGCCCAACAGCGCGGGCCCAAGCGTTCTGAGACTGTCCGCCATCCTCGCTGCGTCGGCACGCACAAAGATTGTCGCGGCGCCAAAAAGCACCAGGAGCACGGCTGCCAATGCGATGATCACGCCCATCAGTTTGCACCGCCATCCAAATGATTGTGCATCGAAATCAAGATGTGGCGCAGGGGCGGTGCTTGCAAGCCCCACACCGGGCCGCTCGAAGGGCCAGCAAGCGGAAGATGAGGACCTGCAGTCTTACAGCAGGCCGAGATCCGCAAGCTCCAGGCGCAGTTTCGGCGGCATCTCGGCCAATGCGGCCCTGCCCTTGCTGAGATCGGCCGGCGCATCGGAGGGCTTAAGATAACGCCAGCCCTGGAAGGCGCGGCGCGGCTGCCAGTCGGTGCGCACCACTTCGGGATCAAGCACGAGATGGCAGCGGCCGATGCCTTCGCCATCGACGAAAGGCCGGATCTCCGTAATCAGCTGCCGGCATTGGACGTTGCCCTTGATCACCCAGTAGAGCGAGCCGCCATCGGTGATCTCCCCACCGCGCGTCGGCACCATGCGCGTGGTGTGCCAGTGCTCGGCCGGCTCGCCGGCGCGGCACCGCTCGTCGAGACGGAAGGCGATCCACTCTTCCAGGTCCTCGACGCTGTCGCAGCCGACGCAGAGTTTGACGAGATTGAGAGACATGCCCGCAATCTAGCGACTGCGCCGGAGGCATTCAACGCCAAGCGGGATTATGCACAGGCCGACTGCAGCCAAATCATGAGGCCAGCGTGGCCGTTTCGATCGCTTCGGCAAACCAAGCCCGCCGGTGAAAAGGGCAAGGTCAGCACTCGACCACGTTGACAGCCAGTCCGCCGAGGCTGGTTTCCTTATATTTCTCGTTCATGTCGAGACCGGTCTGGCGCATGGTCTCGATCGCAGCATCCAGCGGCACGAAATGCGTCCCGTCGCCCTTGATCGCGAGCGAGGCGGCTGTCACCGCCTTGACCGCGCCCAGCGCATTGCGCTCGATGCAGGGCACCTGCACCAGGCCGCCGACCGGATCGCAGGTCATGCCGAGGTGGTGCTCGAGTGCGATTTCCGCGGCGTTCTCGACCTGCTCCGGAGTGCCTCCCATGACCGCGCAAAGCCCGGCCGCCGCCATTGCCGAAGCGGATCCCACTTCGCCCTGGCAGCCGACCTCGGCGCCCGAGATCGAAGCGTTTGACTTGATGATGCCGCCGACGGCGGCGGCCGTCAGCAGGAAGTCGCGGATGCTCGGTTGGTCGGCTTCGGGATGGAAATGCAGCCAGTAGCGCAGCACCGCCGGCAGCGTGCCGGCGGCACCGTTGGTCGGCGCAGTCACCACGCGCCCGCCGGCGGCGTTCTCCTCGTTCACCGCCATGGCATAGATCGACAGCCAGTCATTGGCTAGCAAGGGGTTGGGCCGGTTCTGCTGCCACTGTTCCTGCAGCTTGTCATGCAATTGGCGTGCGCGGCGCCGCACCTTCAGTCCGCCCGGCATGATGCCGTCCTGCGACAGCCCGCGGTCGATGCAGCCTTTCATGGCGCTCCAGATCGCGTCGAGGCCGGCGTCCAGCTCCTCGCGCGACATATGCGTTTCCTCGTTGGACCGCTTCATCTCGGCGATCGAAAGCCCGCTCTTGGCCGCCATCGCCAGCATCTCGACGGCGTTCTTGAACGGATAAGGCACCTTCTTGCCTTCCGTCGTCACCGAGCCCTTGGCCTTCATGCGCTGCAACTCTTCCTCGGAGACGACGAAGCCGCCGCCGATTGAATAATAGATGCGCTTGAGCAGCAGCCGGTCGGACGCATCGTAGGCATAGAAGGCCATGCCGTTGGCGTGGCCGGTCAGCGGCGTCTTGCGGTCGAGCACCAGATCCTTGGCCGGGTCGAAGCGGTAGGCCGGATGCCCAGGCGGTGAAATCCGTTTCTCCGTTCCGATGCGGGCAACGATGCTATCCGCCTCATCCGGATCGACCGTCTGCGGCGTCTCGCCGGCCAAGCCGAGGATGACGGCGCGGTCCGAGCCATGGCCGATGCCGGTATAAGCGAGCGAGCCGTGCAGGCTGGCGCCGATCCGATCGACCTTGACGCCGGCCGGGCGCGGCCAGTCGTCGGCGAGGATTTCGTCAAGGAAACGCCGCGCAGCCGTCATCGGTCCCATGGTATGCGAGCTCGATGGACCGATGCCGATCTTGAACAGGTCGAAAACCGAAAGGAACACGCGCCGCTGTCTCCTGGAGGCCGCTCAAAACTTACATATAGGAATTCTCGCGATGTTTCCGCTGTTTTGCATGTCGCGGCGCGGCGTCAGCCGACCTTGTTTGCTCCGGCAGCGACATGTATCCGCTTGCTTCCGCCGTCGAAGCGCCCGCCGGGCCTGTGGTAAAAGAACGTATGGGCGATTCCCTTCATCTTTCGGCGGCAGACCTGGCCGCTCTAGCCTTTTTCCTGGTCGTCTGGGTGCTGCATACGCTGGCCTCCGATGGCAAGCTCGTTAGCCGCGTGTCGCTGACCACGGCCATGAACGCTCAGCGCGAAGCCTGGATGCGCAACATGGCCGAGCGCGAGGTGCGCATAGTCGACACCGCCATCATGTCCGGGCTGCAGCAAGGCACCGCCTTCTTTGCCTCGAGCTCGCTGATCGCGCTCGGCGGCTGCTTTGCCCTTCTCGGCGCTTCCGACCGGGTTCTAACCATAATGACTGACTTGCCGTTGGCCTCCGCATCCTCCCGCGAAGCCTTCCAGACCAAGATGTTCGGCCTGGTGCTGATCCTCGCCTTCGCTTTCTTCAAATTCGGCTGGGCCTACCGGCTGTTCAACTACTGCTCGATCCTGATCGGTGCCGTGCCGGTCCCGCATGGCGAGGCCTCGCGCAATCCGGTCAGCGGGACGGCGGTGTGGCGGGCCACCCGCATGAACGTGCTAGCCGGCAAGCATTTCAATTCCGGCCTGCGCGCCGTCTTCTTCTCGATCGGCTATCTCGGCTCGTTCGTCGGCCCGACGGTGTTCGTGCTGTCGACGCTGGTGCTGCTTGCCGTGCTTGTGCGCCGTCAGTTCTTCTCGGCCGCGCGCCAGGCAGTGCTTGGTCAGCCGCCCGGCGCCGGGAAAGGTTGATCGATGCGGCCCGACAGCCAATACGCGGAGAGCCCGATCCATTCGCGGATCGCCATGGTGGTCGCCTGCAGCGAATCGGCCGGATTGTCGCGGAACAGACCGATGCCTTCCTTGCCTGAGGTCCGGTAATCGACCGGCCAAGGGACGGTTGGAAAACCGGCCTTGTCGAACAGCGCCTTGGCGCGCGGCATATGGAAGGCAGACGTCACCAGCAGCCATGTCTCGCCCGGTTTCGGCTCGACCAGCCTGCGGGTGAAGACTGCATTTTCGTACGTGTTGCGGGACTTGTTCTCAAGAATCAGGCGATCGGGCGCGACCCCCAGCGCGCCAAGCAGGCGCGGCGCGGTGTCGGCATCGCCCTCGCCGTCCAGGAAAAGCTCGCCATTGCCGCCGGAGACGACCACTTTCGCTTGCGGAAAACGCCTGGCGAGGATCGCGGTCTCGACCATGCGATCGCCGCCGCTGTTCAGCTCATAGCCTCCGCGCGCCAGATTGATCGCACCCTCGAAACCGCCGCCGAGCACGACGATGCCATCGACCTTGTCCGGCAGCGGCGGCTTGGGAAAGCGTTCCTCCAGCGGATTGAGCATCATCGCGCCAAGCGAGGTCCAGGCCGAAAGCGCGAGCATCAGAAAGGCGAGCACGCTGCCGGTGCCAGCCAGCCGAGGGCGGCGGAAGAGCGCCGCCAGCAGACCGGCAAGCAGCAGGAAGATCGCCAGGTTGAGCGGCTGGACGAAAAACCAAAGGATCTTGGAAAGATAGTAGAACATTTCCCTCACCCCATTACGGCGCCGCGCGTCCTTTGGACGCGCAAAGGACGCCACAACGCTAACGGACTAGATGAGGGACAACGCTACCACCACTTGTCCGGCTGGAACCTGCCCGCGGCCTGTTCGATGACGTGGGCGGTCTGGAACAGCGTTTCCTCGTCGAACGGCCTGCCGATGAGCTGCAGGCCGAGCGGCAGGCCTTTGCCGTCGAGGCCGGCGGGCACCGATATCCCCGGCAGCCCGGCCATGTTCACCGTCACAGTGAAGATGTCGTTGAGATACATTTTCACCGGGTCGGCGTTCATGTCCTCGTCGGCGACGCCGAAGGCAGCCGACGGTGTGGCCGGGGTCAGGATGACGTCGACACCGGCAGCAAAGACGATCTCGAAATCGCGCTTGATCAGCGTGCGCACCTTCTGCGCCTGCAGGTAGTAGGCGTCGTAGTAACCCGCGGAAAGCACATAGGTGCCGATCATGATGCGGCGCTTGACCTCGCGGCCGAAGCCGGCGGCGCGCGTCTTCTCATACATGTCGACGATGTCCTTGCCGGGCACGCGCAACCCGTAGCGCACGCCGTCATAGCGGGCGAGGTTGGACGAAGCCTCGGCCGGCGCCACGATATAGTAGGCCGGCAGCGCGTATTTGGTGTGCAGCAAAGAGATATCGACGATCTCCGCGCCGGCATCCTTCAGCCAGGCAATGCCTTTCTGCCAGAGCGCCTCGATATCCTCGGGCATGCCGTCGACGCGGTACTCCTTCGGAATGCCGACCTTCATGCCATTGATCGGCTTGCCGATCACCGCTTCGTAGTCCGGCACCGGCCGGTCGACCGACGTCGTGTCCTTCGGGTCGGAGGAGGCCATCGACTTCAACAGGATCGCGGCGTCGCGCACATCGCGCGCGATCGGACCGGCCTGGTCGAGCGAGGACGCGAAGGCGACCACGCCCCAGCGCGAGCAGCGGCCATAGGTCGGCTTGATGCCGACGGTGCCGGTGAAGGCTGCCGGCTGGCGGATCGAGCCGCCGGTATCGGTCGCGGTGGCGCCGGCGCAGAGGAAGGCGGCGACCGCGGAAGCCGATCCGCCGGAGGAGCCGCCCGGCACCAGTTGGGCGTTATCCAACGTCCGCGCGGTCTTCGCGCCGCCGGCCGAGACAAACCCGCCGTCGCCCTGATGCGTCGTCGGCGTCACCACCGTGTCGAGGCGCGAGCGCCGCCAAGGATTGATGACCGGGCCGTAATAGGAGGTCTCGTTGGAGGAGCCCATGGCGAACTCGTCCATGTTGAGCTTGCCGAGCATAACGGCGCCGTCGGCCCACAGATTGGATGTGACGGTCGATTCGTAGCGCGGTTGGAAACCGTCGAGCACATGGCTGCAGGCCTGGGTGTGGACGCCTTCGGTGGCGAACAGATCCTTGATGCCGAGCGGAATTCCTTCGAGCGCCCCGCCCTCGCCCTTGCCGAGCTTCGCGTCGGAAACCTTGGCCATCTCGCGCGCCTTGTCGCCGGTCACCGCGACATAGGCATTGAGCACCGGATTGGCGCGCTCGATCGCCGAGAGATAGGCTTCGGTGATCTCGGCAGCCGAAATCTCCCTGCCGCGCAGCTTGGCGCGGGCCTCGGAAATGGTGAGATGTGTGAGATCGCTCATCAGGCAAGGCTCTTTTCGTAAAACACCGACCATTCCGAGTCGGGATAATCCAGCACCGGGCCGCAACGCGAAAACCCGGCGCGTTCGTAGACGGCCCAGGCGGCCGGGTGGCGATCGCCGGTCTCCAGAACCAGGCGCTTCAGGCCTTCCTGCCGCGCCAGACCCTCGATCCGCGCAACGATTTGGGCACCGATCTTCTGGCCGCGATGCGTCGGCCGCGTGTACATGCGCTTGACCTCGCCGACCGCGTCCGCATGACGCTTTAGCGCGCCGCAGCCGACCGCAAGGCCAGCGTCGCGGGCGACGAACACGGTCGTGTCGTGGCCAGCCATCTGCTCGACGGTGAGGTGATAGCAATGTTCCGGCGGCGTCAGTTCGAGCAGCGCGGTGTTGAGTTCTGCGACCAGCGCGCGCACGTCGTCCTGCAAGGGCGTCTCGACGCCGATTTCGACGGCCATCCTGCCCTTACTCCACGACCTTGGGAACGAGGAAGAAATTCTCTTCCGTGGCCGGCGCGTTGGCGACGATGTCGACCGCCTTGTTGCCGTCGGTGATTGTATCCTGCCGCTTCTTCATCTCCATCGGCGTGACCGAAGTCATCGGTTCGACGCCGGAGACGTCCACCTCGTTCAACTGCTCGACGAAGCCAAGGATGGCGTTCAGCTCGCCTGTCATGCGCTCGGCATCCTGCTCGCTCACCGCAATGCGGGCAAGGTGCGCGACGCGCTTCACGGTCTGAAGATCAACGGACATGTCTATTTGCCTCGGGAAAACCAGTGCGGGCTATAGCGGCGCCGCGCTTGCGGCGCAACATAGATCATGCCGCCGACCGGGATGCGGTGCTTCGGGCGCCGCTCTAGGTAGTGTACCCTACTACATAGGGCGAACGCCTAGATCGTGATCGCCTTGCCGATCTCGGGCAGCGCCACCTTGACGCCGGATCCCTCCATGCCGGCGACGAATTTGTCGGCGGTCTGGTCGATCATCGGGAAGGTGCCGAAATGGCAGGGAACGACCGTATCGAAGCGGAAAAAGCGGCGGCAGGCTAGGGCAGCCACCGCGCCGCCCATGGTGAAGCGATCGCCGATCGGCACGATGCCGATCTTCGGTTCATGCAATTCGTTGATCAGCCCCATATCGGAAAAAATGTCGGTGTCGCCCATGTGGTAGAGCGTCTTGTCCTGCGGGAAATGCAGCACGAGCCCGCCCGGATTGCCGAGATAGGTGTTGGTGCCGTCTTGTCCGCCGAACGAAGAGGAGTGCAAAGCCTGGACGAAAGTGGTGGTGAAGGGACCGCAATCGACGGTACCGCCGATATTGCCGGGATTTATCTTCTTATCGCTGACGCCCTGGCCGACGAGATACATGCAGATCTCGAAATTGGCGACAAGCATGGCGCCGCTCTTCTTCAGCACCTCGGCGGCGCCGCTGATATGATCGCTGTGGCCATGGGTCAGAAGAACATGCGTCACCCCTTCGGCTGGATTTTCCCAGCCGCCCATCCATGACGGATTGCCGACCAGATACGGGTCGATGAGGATCTTGGCGTCGTTGGTCTCGATGCGGAATGCCGAATGTCCATACCAGGTCAGTTTCATGAAGGGATTCCTCGATTTTCTCGTTGCCAAAGGATAGAACGCCGAAAGCAAATTGAAAGTCCCGCGGCCGATCAAAAAGGCGCGCGGCGACTAACCAGGACGAGCGGTTGGGCATCATCAGCATCGAGGAATTGCCGGCACTTCTCGCGGGCGGCCGCACGCTCGCCGGGCTTGATCTGGGCGACAAGACGATCGGCGTGGCGGTGTCGGACCGAAGCCTGTCCTTCGCCCATCCGCGCCCGGTCATCCTGCGCAAGAAGTTTTCGCTCGATGCCGCCCAGTTGCTGGCTCAGCTCGAGAAGGACAATGTCGGCGCGATCGTGCTCGGCCTTCCCGTCAACATGGACGGATCGGAAGGACCGCGCGCCCAGAAATCCCGCGCCTTCGCGCGCAACCTGGCCGCCTTGTCCGACCTGCCCTTCGTGCTGTGGGACGAGCGGCTGTCGACGGTCGCGGCGGAACGGACGCTGATCGAGATGGATTTCTCGCGCAAGAAGCGCGCCGGCAAGATCGATTCGGCGGCGGCGGCCTTTATTCTGCAGGGAGCGTTGGACCGACTCCAGTCGCTCGGCGGAGCTGATCGGGGCTGACAGGGCCTTCCCGCCGCCGCCTGATCCATTCGGCGATTTGGCGCCGGCGGCGGAATGCCACCAGCCCGAGCAGCAGGAAACTGTCGAACACACAGGCCCGCGCCACCATACCGGGGATGATTCCCGGATCGACGCCGAGCATCTGGCCGTAAAGCTGGAAGACCAGGTCGTGCAATTGGCGGCTGAGCATCACGTAGCCGAAATTGATGTCGTTGAGAGACAGGAAGAACCAGCCCCAGAACAGGACCAGCGGGGCCGCCCAGAATGCGAACAAGGCGCGCATCAGCGGCGACCTCCGGGTCTGGTTTCCGGTCGGCTGGAGATGCGGGACAGGAGCGAGCTGTGCGCGACGCCCGCCGCCATGCGATGGGAAACCAGGCTGGCTTCGCTTTCATGCAAGGTCATCGCGGCGAGAGCCGAGCGTCGCTCGGCGAGCACCGCGACATAAGAGGCGAGCAGCGCCGTCATCTGGATGGCGACGACCATGAACAACCCGTTGATGCCTTGCGCGGCGCCGCCGACGAGAATCACCGAAAGCAGGAAGGAGGCGCAGATGAAGGCTATCCGCACCACCGTATCGCCCGCATCCGGCCTTGTCGCGATGTTGAGCAGCGTCTCGACGAAGGCCCAGCAGAACAGCAGCGCGACGATCAGCATAGCGACCGCGAGCGGCGCCACGACGAGAGCATGATCGAGATCCGGGAAACGGCTGCTTTGCAGCGAGACGCCAAGCACACCGAGCGCCGACGCGATGCCGCGATTGCCATCCATGCAGATGTAGGACAGCAGGGCGAAGACGACCGCCCAATGCAAGGCCAGAAATGATGTCAAAACGTGCCGCATGCGCTTCCTGCCTAGGGGGAGCACGGGATCGCCATGGTTAACATTTCCCTACTCCGGTGGACAGAGTGGGCTCCGCGAAGCCTCCCCGCAATGGAAACCATTCGTTAAGGTTAACGACAATCCACAGGCCGGCGATCGAACGCCTTTCAGGCTGCTCAGCTCAGTGGCGGGTAGAGCGTGTCGATGATCATGCGCGCGTCATGGCGCGAATCGAGCATGCCGTAGGTGGTGCGCCATTGGCCGCCGAGTCTTGTTTCGACGAAAGCGTCGGCGATCCGCCCTGCCCCCAGCCGGCGCAGCTCCGCCGCCGCCGCCGAAAGCGCCAGCTGTTCGGTCAGCAGGCGCGCCGAGCCCTGGTCTGTCGAAGCCACCTGCATGGCCGCGTTGAGCACGCCGATGGTGCCCCGCCCGCCGGCGCCGAGGTCGCGGTCGATGCCGGCCAGCACCTCCTCGAACAGGCCTGGCGCGCGGCCAAGCACACGCAGCACGTCGAGCGCCATGACGTTGCCGGAGCCTTCCCAGATCGCGTTGACCGGAGCCTCACGGTAATAGCGGGCAAGCGGCGCTTCCTCGACATAGCCGTTGCCGCCGAGGCACTCCATCGCCTCGTAAAGCAAGGCCGGCGCGATCTTGCATACCCAGTATTTGACCACTGGCGTCATGGCGCGGGCAAAGGCCGCCTCGCCGCGATCGCTCGCCGCCTCGTCGAAGGAACGCGCCAGCCGGAACGACAGCGCCGTCGCAGCGGCAACGTCGAGCGCCATGTCAGCAAGGACCCGCTGCATCAGCGGTTGATCGACCAGACTGGTGCCGAACACCTGGCGATGGCGCACGTGGTGGACGGCTTCGGCCAGCCCGGCGCGCATGAGCGCTGACGAAGCGACGGCGCAGTCGAGCCTGGTCAGCGTGACCATGTCCATGATCGTCTTGATCCCGGCGCCCGGCTCGCCGACCATCTCGCCGATGGCATTGGCGAACTCGACCTCCGACGAGGCGTTGGAGCGGTTGCCGAGCTTGTCCTTCAGGCGCTGGAAACGGAAGCCATTGCCCGAGCCGTCGCCCAGAATGCGCGGAACCAGGAAGCATGAAAGCCCCTCCGGCACCTGGCCGAGCACGAGAAAGGCGTCGGACATCGGCGCCGACATGAACCATTTATGCCCGGTCAGCCGATAGAAGCCGTTTCCCGCGCGCTCGGCTCTTGTGACATTGGCGCGCACGTCGGTGCCGCCCTGTTTCTCGGTCATGCCCATGCCGAGGGTAAGCCCGGTCTTTTGCACCGGCGGCTTCTGGCTCTGGTCGTATTTGCGCGTTGTCACGCGCGGCGCCCATTCGCGGAACAGCTTTGGGCTCGCCATCAGCGCCGCCAGCGAAGCGCTGGTCATGGTGATGGGGCAAAGATGTCCGGTCTCGAGCTCCGCGGTCAGGTAGAAGCGCGCCGCCCTCACCTGATGCCGGCGGCCGATCTCGGCATCGCCGTTTTCCCAAACCGAGGAATGCAGGCCGCCGGCAACCGAGCGTCGCATGAGCGCGTGATAAGCGGGATGAAACTCGACCAGATCGACGCGTCGGCCCTGGCGGTCATGCGTCCTGAGCTTCGGTGTGTCGGTGTTGGCGAGCCGGGCAAGTTCCTGTGCTTCCTGCGTCATGACGAACCTGCCGAGCCCGTCCAGATCCTTGCGGACGGAATCGGAAAAACGCTCGGCAAGCTGGATGAGCAACGGATCGCCCCGCCATGCGTTGCCGCCCGTCAGTGGCGGCGGCTGGTTGATCACCTCGTCGGTCACACCCAATCCTTCAGTTGGCAGAGAGGTCCTTACCATCTCAAGGCCGCGGCCGCGAATCCGAAGCCATCGGGCCTTATAGCCAAGCAATGCAAGGCGCGCGACGAAAATACCGGGGAGAACGCGCGCAATCCAAAGCTGGCGCTTGCGGCTGGCCGGACCGCACCCTATAGCAGCGCCTTGAGATGACCGACGCTTCGTCCCTGCCGCTGTTCCCTCACCGCCATCTTCTAGGCATCCGCGATCTTTCCCCCGCTGATATCGAGCTGTTGCTCGATCGCGCCGACCGGGCCGTCTCGATCTCGCGGCAATCTGAAAAGAAGACTTCGACGCTGCGCGGCCGGACACAGATCAACCTCTTCTACGAGGCCTCGACCCGCACGCAATCGTCCTTCGAGCTCGCCGGAAAACGGCTCGGGGCCGACGTCATGAACATGTCGGTGGCGAGCTCTTCGGTGAAGAAGGGCGAGACGCTGATCGACACCGCCATGACGCTCAACGCCATGCGTCCGGATATCCTGATCATCCGCCATCAGTCGGCGGGCGCGGCAGCACTTTTGGCGCAAAAGGTCGGCTGCTCGGTGGTCAACGCCGGCGACGGCGCGCATGAGCACCCGACGCAGGCGCTGCTCGACGCGCTGACCATACGCCGCGCCAAGGGACCGCTGTCGAAGCTGATCGTGGCGATCTGCGGCGACATTCTGCATTCGCGCGTCGCCCGCTCCAACATCATGCTCTTGAACGTGCTCGGCGCGCAGGTGCGGGTGGTCGCACCCTCGACGCTGCTGCCCGCGGGCATCGACAGGATGGGCGTGATCGTGTCGCGCTCGATGGCGGAAGGACTGAAGGACGCCGACGTCGTGATGATGCTGCGCCTGCAGCGCGAGCGCATGGAAGGCGCCTTCGTGCCGTCGATCCGCGAATATTTCCGCTATTTCGGCCTCGACGCCGAGAAGCTGAAAGCGGCCAAGGAGGATGCGCTGGTCATGCATCCCGGGCCGATGAACCGCGGCGTCGAGATCGCCTCGGAGATCGCCGACGGGCCCCAGAGCGTCATCCAGGAACAGGTCGAGATGGGCGTAGCCGTGCGCATGGCGGTTATGCAAGCGCTGTTAGACCCGCGCCGCAACCAGGAGGGACGCGGCGCATGAGCGTGACGGTCTTCAACAAGGCCCGCATCGTCGACCCCTCGCGCGGTGTCGACGAGATCGGTGCGGTCATCGTCGACGGCCGCCGGATCGTCGCCGCCGGCAAGGCAGCGCTGAACCAAGGCGCGCCCGAAGGCGCTGTCGTCATCGACTGCGCCGGCAAGACGATTATTCCGGGTCTCATCGATGCCCGCGTCTTCATCGGCGAACCCGGCGGTGAGCACCGCGAGACCATCGCCTCGGCAAGCGTCGCTGCGGCAGCCGGCGGCGTCACCTCCATCGTCATGATGCCTGACACCAATCCGGTGATCGACAATGTGGCGCTGGTCGAATTCGTGCTGCGCACGGCAAGGGACACCGCAAGCGTCAACATCTTCCCGGCGGCGGCAATCACCAAGGGTCTCGACGGCCGCGAGATGACCGAGTTCGGCCTGCTGCGCGAAGCCGGCGCCGTGGCCTTCACCGATGGTCGACACACGATCGCCAACGCCTTGGTCATGCGCCGCGCGCTGACTTATGCCCGCGATTTCGGTAGCGTGATCGCGCATGAAACCCAGGATGCCGACCTTGCCTCGGCCGGCGTGATGAACGAGGGCCTTTATGCGAGCTGGCTCGGCCTTTCCGGCATCCCGCGCGAGGCCGAGCTCATCCCGCTGGAGCGGGACCTGGCACTGGCGCGGCTGACCGGCGGCGCCTATCACGCCGCTAAGATCTCGACTGCGATGGCGGTTGGCGCGGTGAGCCGGGCAAAGGCCGATGGCGCCAATGTCACGGCGGGCGTCGCCATCCACAATCTGTCGCTCAACGAGAATGATGTCGGCGAATACCGCACCTTCTTCCGGCTCACCCCGCCCTTGCGCGCCGAGGACGACCGGCTGGCGATGGTCGAGGCGATCAAGGACGGCACGATCGACATCATCGTCTCTTCGCACGACCCGCAGGACGTCGATACCAAGCGACTGCCTTTCGCCGATGCCGCCGCCGGGGCGATCGGGCTGGAGACGCTGCTTGGCGCAGCACTTCGGCTCCACCACAATGGCGATGTGCCGCTGCTCAGGCTGGTCGAGACCCTGTCCACCGCGCCGGCAAGACTGTTCGGCCTGCCCGGCGGCACGCTGAAGCCGGGTGGCGCGGCCGATCTTGCGCTGGTCGATCTTGACGAGCCCTGGATCGTCAGCGAGAGCGGCCTGCGCTCGCGGTCGAAGAACACCTGTTTCGAAGGCGCGCGCCTCCAGGGCAAAGTCTTGCAAACCATGGTGGCGGGCCGCACAGTGTTTTCGGCCTGAACGTCAATCGACCAGCCGGAAGCAGCTCGATCGGACGAAATAGGTGGGGAAACAATGGGTTACGGGCTCGCACTGATCTTCGGATACCTGTTCGGCTCGATTCCGTTCGGGCTGTTGATTACCCGCTTGGCCGGTCTCGGCGACGTCCGCCAGATCGGTTCAGGCAACATCGGCGCGACCAATGTGCTGCGGACCGGCAACAAGGGGCTCGCCGCTGCGACGCTGCTGCTCGATGCGCTGAAGGGCACCGCGGCGGTGCTGATCGCCGGACATTTCTCGCCGGATTTCGGACTGCTCGCGGGCTTCGGCGCTTTCCTCGGCCATCTCTTTCCGGCCTGGCTAGGATTCAAGGGCGGCAAGGGCGTCGCCACCTACCTTGGCGTGCTGCTCGGGCTTGCCTGGCAGGGCATGGTTGTCTTCGCCGTTGTCTGGCTCGCCATGGCCTTCCTGTTCCGCTACTCCTCGCTCGCGGCGCTCGCGGCGACGGTGGTCGTGCCGATCGCGCTTTACTTCATCAGCACGCCTCAGATCGCCGGCCTGTTCGCGCTGATGAGCCTGATCGTCTTCGTCAAGCACCGCGCCAACATCTCGCGGCTGCTCGCCGGCACCGAGGGAAAGATAGGGGCGAAGGGGTGAGTGCTCCGGTCGCCGGCCCGCGCCTCAGCGAGCGGCAGCGGCTTGCCTGGCTTCGCCTGATCCGCACGCCGAACGTCGGCCCTGCCTCTTTTCGCGAACTGATCAACCGCTTCGGCTCGGCCGAAGCCGCGCTCGAAATGCTGCCCGAGCTGATGATCTCGGGCGGCGCCAACCGCATCGCTCGCATTCCCTCCGCCGGCGAAGCCGAGGCGGAGTTGGAAGCGGCCCGGCGCGCCGGCGCCCGCTTCGTCGGCATCGGCGAAGCAGACTATCCCGCTTTGCTGAAGACCCTGGACAACCCGCCGCCGCTGTTGGCGGTGAAGGGTGAAGGCGCGGTGTTCCGTCTCCCTGCGGTGGCGATCGTCGGCGCCCGCAACGCCTCGCTCGCCGGCATCAAGATGGCGCGCATGCTGGCGAGCGACCTCGGTCGCGAGGGCTACGCCATCGTCTCCGGCCTCGCACGCGGCATCGACACCGCGGCGCATCAGGGGAGCCTTTCGACCGGCACGGTCGGAGTGCTGGCCGGCGGCCTCGATGTGCCCTACCCGCCGGAAAATGCCGGTCTGTGCGACGACATCGCAGAGCGCGGCGGCGCCATCGTTTCGGAAATGCCCTTCGGCTGGCAGCCGCGAGCGCAGGATTTCCCGCGCCGCAACCGCCTCGTCGCCGGCATTGCGCTCGGGCTCGTCGTGGTCGAAGCCGCACAGCGCTCGGGTTCGCTGATCAGCGCCAGGCTGGCCGGCGAGATGGGCCGACTGGTCTTCGCGGTTCCGGGCTCGCCGCTCGACCCGCGTGCCGCCGGCAGCAATGCGCTGCTCAAGGACGGCGCCACGCTCGTCACCGAAGCGGCCGACATTCTGGGCGCGCTGGCACCGCTGGCTGGCACTCGCCCGCCAAGGACCATGCCGCTCGCCGAGGCGCCCGACTTGTCGGCAATGCCGCCGCCCGGCGAAGACGAACGCGCCGACGTGCTGGAAGCGCTCGGCCCGACGCCGATCGCGGTCGACGAGATCATCCGCCACACAGGCCTGAGCGCCGCGCAGATCGCCATGGTGCTCTTGGAGCTCGACCTCGCCGGACGCCTCGAGCGCCATGCCGGCGGGAATGTGTCGCTGGTGGCGTGAACCCGGCTGCTCCGACCTGCGGCTTCAGCGTTAGCGGAACAAATATTTGGACACTTCAGGATTGCCGCGGCGCCACATCACGTTGTCCAGAAAATAGTGGTGCACGTTGATGAAGATCAGCACGATGAAGAAGAACAGCGAGGACCCGAGGACTTGCTTGTCGTAGGGGATCAAGGCGGTCATCGCCATCGGCATAAGCCAGAAGCCGAGATATCCGAGCGCACCACCCCCGACGATGAATCCCAGAACCCTAAGCCTGTAGAGAGGTCCGAGAAAGGACAGTACCTTCGGTTGCGGATTTTGTGCGGCATCCGCGACGTCGCGCTCGACGTTCGTCTGGTAGCGCCAGACCACGGCCAGATACTGCAGCGAGTGGAGCGCCGGCACCACTAGCAGCCAGAGCGGGTTTATCCTCGCAATCAGGATCCACAGATAGAGCGACGCGACATAGGCTACGATGCCGTTATACGGCAGCGCATGACCATTTCTGTGCCAGCGGTTGATCAGCATCAGAACCGTGGCCGCCGTCGAGGCGACGGCCGCTAGCAGGGCAATGTTGGTTATCCAGGAAGGGACCGCGAATGTGTAATATTCCAGGCCGTAATATTTCCCTTGGGTCACCGCCGTGTTCGTCTGGAGCCATGCCAGGATCCACACGACATAGCTGTTGACCAGCAGCACCTTCTTGTCACGATTGTCGAAGAATTTACGCTTCAGGACGGCGTCGACCATCAGCATGCCGTAGCCTTGCTTGACGTAGTGCCAACCGACGAAGAAGAACATGGCGTTGGCTGCGTATCCCAGCAGCTGAGTGTCCGCCCTTGCCGCGCCATATGCAAAGAACGCGGCCATGATCAGGGGGACGACGATGCCCGCGAAAATGTAGCGAAGCTGCAGGCTCTTCTCGTATCCGTTGCCCCTCACCTTGCGCCCGAAATTGCGATAGAAAATCTGGTACGAGTGGGCGAAGTGGGGGTAGTTGACCAGATATGCCACGACGACCATGGTTGCAGCGACGAGGCCTTCATATTCGAGCGGCACCAGGAACAGGATGGGCAGGATCAGAAACGCGCTGCCGCCGAGCATGAGGAAATCGGCGACCGGGCCAAACAGATATTTGCCAGGCAGCGTCGCCGCTTTAGCGGCTGAAGCATCCACCGAAAGGTCAAGTGCCATGGTCGAGCTCTCCTTCGGGAAGGATCGACCTTAGCCGCCACCCCGCCTGGCGACAAGGTTGGGGTGCCGCTCCAGCCTTTGCCGACGTCTCGATCCCCAGTTAGATGGAAAACTGAACGCGTTTCGGCGACTGCAACTCGCGCCCCATCTTTGCCGCCTGAAAGATCGTCAGCAAGACCAGGATCGGCTCACCGTCTGTCGGATTGACCGTCAGGGCCACGCGGCCGAGTTCGTCACTCATGGCGCAAGTCCAGTCTTTGACGGCAATCACCTTCTTCTCGGGCAATTTATCCTCCCCTTGGGCCGCCATCCTGACGCTACCTGCCCGGTTGCACGGAACCAGGCATGGCGCGGCCGGCCCACACCGGATCGCTCCTCCTCGTCGGCCAACCATGGCCCCGGCGGAATTCGAACACAAGCATTCGCGAATGTAAGAGCAACCGATCAGCCGGCAGTATCAGAGGGCACCGTCAAGTTGCATGATCCAGCAGCCTGGTTGCGACGGTTTCACGGCGATGCTCTGAATTGGCGCGATCGATGCCGTCTACGGTGATCGCGAACATCCCGTTTTCGATCCTTGCTATCCAGCTCTTTGCCTTCAGATACCAAAGATGAAATTCCAGATGTTCTCGCGGGCAGCCCGACAAGCGTTCGAGCTCTTCATCGCCAATGCCAGGATTGTTGACGTCCTGTCGACGTTTTACATAGAGAAGCGACAGCAGCTTGGCCTGGATGACAACGTCCCGTTCAAGCCCTTTGGCATCGCTGGCTTCTTCGGCGAGCTCGCGGCGAACGCTCAAATGGTCTCTATACTGGACATCGTATTGGGCGCGTTTGACTGGATCCTTGAGCGTATTATGGGCTTCTACGATTTCGCTGAAGCGTGACTCATTGCCGGTATCCCGATTGTCGGGATGGTAGCGCATGGCAAAGTAACGAAATATCCGCTCGATCGTTTCCGAATTCGCGTTCGGGCTGATCTCGAGCAGCTCATAGTAGTCAACGAACATAGTGGTGATTCCACAGAATCGATATTGCGACACCACTCCCCAACGGCAGCATCGCGCAACCGTCCTGCCCGCGCAAGCCGCATGCCGAGCATGAGTGACTCCGCGCAAGCGATCTTGCGGAATCTGGCAGTCAGAACTCACGGAAAGCTGTTGAGCGGCCTAGGCGGGATGCTGCGTCAAGGATGCCTCAACTTATTGTCAACGCGAGCTGACATCGAAGCGAGAGAGCAGCAGCGCCGGCAGGTCACTTTGGGAAGAACTCGCCGGGCGAGGCCCCCAACAACGGCCTTCAAGCCCGACGAGTTGCCGGGGATCAAGCCGGCCATGTCTGCGGTGCAAAGCCAATGCCAAGCATTCCCGTCCCAAGACGAGACAGGAAGACCAAATGCCACCTGGTCGGGTCGTTTCGGCTGCCGGGCTTTCTCGGTCCCAATCACGAATTGGGCAGCCATAGGTAACGCGCGGGGCATCAAAGCGGTCTGCCCGTTTCGCAGCCAGAGCTTATCTCGTTGAAATGGGTTGGAAATTTGGTGAGCGCGATGGGATTCGAACCCATGACCTACTGATTAAAAGTCAGTTGCTCTACCGGCTGAGCTACGCGCTCCCGCGGGCTCAAAACGCCGCCCTCGAAATTGCGCGGAACATAGGGAGAGTGCCGCGACCGGTCAACCGGAAAAACACCAGCTTTCAAGGCGGATTTTGAACGGATTCCAAGGGAGCGGTTAAGGTGCCCGGGAGAAGCTTTCGGTGCCTCCGCCGATCACCCGGACCCGGGCCGCTTCAGAAAGCCCTACGATAACAATACGTTGATCGAGAAGCGGGAACCATTGCAACCGAGACCCGTTTCGCAACACAGGGACGATTACCAACCCTCGAGGAGTACATCGATGAAAAGGATCGCATCAGGCCTGATGGCAGCCGCCCTCTCGGCTTCGTTCATCGCGGCGGAGATGGTGCCGGTCAACGCTCAGCCAGCTTATGTGCCACAATCCCAGGGCCTCTCGTCGGATGTCCAGACCGTGCAGTATCGGGATTGGAGGCGACACCGCAGCTTCAACCGCGATTTCTCGCGTCGGGACGGCGTCGTCTACTGGAATGGCCATCGCGGCTACCGTGAATATCGCCGCGGCTATCGCCGGCATGGCGATTATTGGTTCCCGCTCGCTGCCTTCGCCACCGGCGCGCTGATTACCGGCGCCATCATCAACAGCCAGAACCGCGTCTATCGTGGCGGCGATGCGCATGTGCAGTGGTGCTATGACCGTTATCGGTCTTATCGCGCCTCGGACAACACTTTCCAGCCCTACAACGGCCCGCGTCAGCAGTGCGTTTCGCCCTACTGACAGCCTCCAGTCAGTATCCAGGGTCGTTGACCGAGCCCGTGTCGCAAGGCACGGGCTCTCTGTTCGTTCAGCTGGCCCAGTTGACGCTTTTCAATATCAGGTACAGGCCCCCGCCTTCCCCTCGCGGTGAGCGATAGGCTCCGAGCGCGTTGCAAATCCGAACCATGGCACCGGTCAGTCCCCAACCAAGCGCTTCGAGGTCATCGGCCACGTCGAGCACATAAGCCTGCGCCAGTTCGTCTATGCCCTTCTCCTCGCCGAATGACCGAACCAGTTTGGCGTCGCTGAGAAGGTCGCCCGGCAAATTTGAATTTGCCCAAGCCCAGAGCCAGTTGTCCGCCTTGGCGCTTGTAGAGCCGGCAATCTGTATGTGGGCGACCACCTTGACGACGCCATCTGCCGAAAAAAGCAGTTTTCCGGTCGTTAAGTCATAGTCGTAGCGCTGCCAGCTGCCGAGGCGGAATTCATCCTCCAAACGATGGTTCTTGGCGTTCAACTGGTGGAAAGCCTCGTCACGCCATGCGGGATACCAATCCGGATGCTTCATGCCCCCTCGCCTTGCCGTGTCTCCCGCGCGCCTCATTGCACGCTCAGCGTCCTGCGCACTGCGTCGCGCCAGCCACTCAGCTTGGCGGAACGGGTGGCGGCGTCCATATCCGGTTTGAAGCGCTTATCGAGCGCCCAGGTCTTGGCAAACTCCTTCGCCTTCGGCCACACGCCGGCTTTCGATCCGGCAAGCCAGGCGGCACCCAGCGCGGTCGTTTCCAGGATGGTCGGCCGATCGACCGGCGCGTCGAGGATGTCGGCCAACCTCTGCATGGTCCAATCGGATGCGACCATGCCGCCGTCGACCCGCAGCACGGTCTTGGCGGAAGCGCCCTTCCAATCCTTGCGCATGGCGTCGAGCAGGTCGCGCGTCTGGAAGGCGACGGATTCGAGCGCCGCGCGCGCGAACTCGGCCGGGCCTGAATTGCGCGTCAGGCCGAAGATCGCGCCGCGGGCATCCGCGTCCCAATGCGGCGCGCCGAGGCCGACAAAGGCCGGCACCAGATAGACTTGTTGCGCCGGATCGGCGGTCGCCGCCAGCGCACCGCTCTGCTCGGCCTTGCCGATCACCTTGATGCCGTCGCGCAGCCATTGCACGGCGGCACCCGCAATGAAGATCGAGCCCTCCAGCGCATAGGTGGTCTTGCCGTTCAACCGATAGGCGATGGTGGTCAAGAGCCGGTTCTTCGATCGCACCAGATCGGCGCCGGTGTTCAGCAGCGCGAAGCAGCCGGTGCCGTAGGTGGACTTCATCATGCCCGGCTCGAAACAGGCTTGGCCGATGGTCGCTGCGTGCTGGTCGCCGGCGACCCCGAGAATCCTCATCTCGGCGCCGAAAAGGCTCTTTTCTGTGACACCGAAATCATCGGCGCAGTCCTTCACCTGCGGCAGGACCGCGGCCGGTATGTTCAGGATGGACAGCAGCTCGTCGTCCCAGACATTCTTCTCGATGTTGTAGACCAGCGTGCGCGAGGCGTTGGTGGCATCGGTGGCGTGTACCTTGCCGCCGGTCAGGCGCCAGATGAGAAAACTGTCGATCGTGCCGGCGAGCAATTCGCCCTTCTCGGCGCGCTTTCTCGCGCCCTTCACCTTGTCCAGCATCCAGGCGATCTTGGTGCCGGAGAAATAGGGATCGAGCAGCAGCCCGGTCTTTTTCGTGAACGTCTTCTCCAGCCCTTGCTTCTTGAGCTTCTGGCAAAGCGGCGCGGTTCGTCTGTCCTGCCACACAATCGCGTTGTGGATCGGTTTTCCCGTCGCCTTGTCCCAGATGACCACCGTCTCGCGCTGGTTGGTGATGCCGATCGCGGCCATATCCGATGCTGCGCAACCGGCAGCCTTCAGCGCCGCCTTCACTGTCGCGAGCACGCTTGCCCAAATGTCTTCCGGATCATGCTCGACCCAGCCGGAAGCCGGATAATGCTGCGTGAATTCCTGCTGGCCCGTGCCGGCGACTTTCATTTCGCTGTCGAAGACGATCGCCCTGGTCGAGGTCGTTCCCTGGTCGATGGCCAGCACAAAACCGCTCATTCCGTCCCTCCACTTCTCATGCAACAGGGGAGACGGCCAAGCCGCCTCCCCTGCATTTCCTACACAGGCTCGCGGGCCTGCGTCATGCAGTTACTGCTGCTGCCAGCTCTTCACCAACTCGTCGTAGTTGATGGTGATCGGCTTCTCCTTTTCGTTCTCGATCTTCAACTGCGGCGCAAGGTTGCCCTTCGAGACCGCGTCCTTGTTCCAGTATTCGAGATCATGCTCTTCGGCCATCCTCGGGCCGATATCGCCCTGGACGCCCGACTTTTCGATGCGGCTCATGACCTTTTCCTGCTCGGCGCAAAGCGAGTCCATCGCTTCCTGCGCGGTCTTGGCGCCCGACGACGCATCGCCGATCGCCTGCCACCAGAGCTGAGCGAGCTTCGGATAGTCAGGCACGTTGGTGCCGGTCGGCGACCACTGGACGCGGGCCGGCGAGCGGTAGAACTCGATCAGGCCGCCGAGCTTCGGAGCGCGCTCGGTGAAGCTCTTGTCGTGGATCGTGCTCTCGCGGATGAAGGTCAAGCCGACATGGCTCTTCTTCACATCGACGGTCTTCGAGGTGACGAACTGGGCGTAAAGCCAGGCGGCCTTGGCGCGGTCGGTCGGCGTCGACTTCATCAACGTCCAGGAACCCACGTCCTGGTAGCCGAGCTTCATGCCGTCCTTCCAGTAGACACCATGCGGCGACGGCGCCATGCGCCACTTCGGCGTGCCGTCGTCGTTCAGCACCGCCTTGGCGCTGGCGTCGACCATCGAGGCGGTGAAAGCGGTGTACCAGAAGATCTGCTGGGCAACCCCACCCTGCGCCGGAACCGGCCCGGATTCGGAGAAGGTCATGCCCTGCGCTTCGGCCGGAGCGTAGGCCTTCAGCCAGTCGAGGTATTTCTGGATCGAGTAGACGGCAGCCGGACCATTCGTGTCGCCGCCGCGCGCGGTGCAGGAGCCCACGGGCCGCGAATTCTCGTCGACCTTGATGCCCCATTCGTCGACCGGCAGGCCGTTCGGAATGCCCTTGTCGCCGTTGCCGGCCATGGACAGCCAGGCGTCGGTGAACCGCCAGCCGAGCGATGGGTCCTTCTTGCCGTAGTCCATGTGGCCGTAGACCTTCTTGCCATCGATTTCGCGGCCGGTGAAGAACGCGGCGATGTCCTCATAGGCCGACCAGTTGACGGGAACGCCGAGGTCGTAGCCGTACTTGGCCTTGAAGTCGGCCTTGTTCTTCTCGTCGTTGAACCAGTCGTAGCGGAACCAGTAGAGGTTCGCGAACTGCTGGTCCGGCAGTTGATAGAGCTTCTTGTCGGGCGCCGTCGTGAACGAGGTGCCGATGAAGTCCTTCAGGTCGAGATTCGGATTGGTGACGTCCTTGCCGTCGCCTTCCATCCAGTCGGTCAGGTTGCGCACCTGCTGGTAGCGCCAGTGCGTGCCGATCAGGTCGGAGTCGTTGACCCAGCCGTCATAGAGGTTCTGACCGGTCTGCATCTGGGTCTGGATCTTCTCGACCACATCACCTTCCTGGATCGTGTCGTGGGTGACCTTGATGCCGGTGATGGCCGAGAAGGCCGGCGCCAGCACCTGCGATTCATAGGAATGGGTGGCGATGGTTTCCGACACGACCTTGATGTCCATGCCGGCAAACGGCTTGGCTGCGTCGATGAACCACTGCATTTCCTTTTCCTGATCGGCGCGCGAAAGCGTCGACAGATCACCTATCTCCTTGTCGAGAAAAGCTTTTGCCTCGTCCATACCGGCATAGGCGTTACCTACGCCCAGCAATAGTGCAATGGCTGTCGTTGATGTAAAAATTTGCCGTCGCATGTGTTTCCTCCAGTCTTAGGTTGCAAGTGCGATCTGGAGCGGCCGCCGGCACGCGGCCGCTCCAACTATTTCCCCCTCTATACGTATCGGAATACGCCGATCGCGTAGACCACGGAGAGAGCGAGAGCCCACCACAGGTTGGGTCCAACGAGACCCAGCCAAGCGAGATGGATAAAGGCGCTGCCGAGCAGCGACAGGAAGAGGCGGTCGCCGCGCGTCGTTTCGAAGCACAGGATCCCAACGCGCGGGTTGCCGCCCGGCGAGGCATATTCCCAGGCCGCCATGCCGACCAGCAGCAGCAATACGGTTCCGAAGAAAGCCGCTGTCGGCAACGTCCACGCCATCCAGGAGAAGTCGAGGTTCATCGATCACACCCTCCCCAGGGCGAAGCCCTTGGCGATATAGTTGCGCACAAACCAGATCACCAGCGCGCCGGGGATCAGCGTCAGCACGCCGGCCGCGGCGAGCAGCCCCCAGTCCATGCCGGCGGCCGAGACGGTGCGGGTCATGGTGGCCGCGATCGGCTTGGCGTCGGTCGTCGTCAGCGTGCGGGCGATCAGAAGCTCCACCCAAGAGAACATGAAGCAGAAGAAGCAGGCGACGCCGATGCCGCTCGCGATCAGTGGCATGAAGATCTTTACGAAGAAGCGCGGGAAGGAATAGCCGTCGATATAGGCGGTCTCGTCGATCTCCTTCGGCACCCCGGACATGAAGCCTTCCAGGATCCATACCGCCAGCGGCACGTTGAACAGGCAGTGCGCCAGCGCCACGGCGATATGGGTGTCGATCAGGCCGAAGGCCGAATAGAGCTGGAAGAACGGCAGGGCAAACACCGCCGGCGGCGCCATGCGGTTCGTCAACAGCCAGAAGAACAGGTGCTTGTCGCCGAGGAAGCGGTAGCGCGAGAAGGCGTAGGCCGCGGGCAGCGCCACGGCCACCGAGATCACCATGTTCATCACCACATAGGTGATCGAATTGATGTAGCCCGAATACCAGGACGCATCGGTGAAGATGGTGCGGTAATTTGCCAGCGTCGGATTGTGCGGGAACAGCGTCAGCGACGACACGATCTCCGCATTGGTCTTGAAGCTCATGTTGATGAGCCAGTAGATCGGCAGCAGCAGCACGACGATGTAGAGCGTCGGCACAATCCACCACCAGCGCGATTCCTCGCCCCGGCGCCGCATCAGCTTCGCCACCTCGTCCTGCGAAAGGGTGCTGCCTACCTCGGTGACCGCCGCTTCGCTTACGCGTGTCGTCTCGTTTGCGCTCGCCATCTCAGCGCTCCGCGTCGTAGTTGGTCATCACGGTGTAGAACACCCACGACAACAACAGGATGATCAGGAAATAGACCAGCGACATGGCCGCCGCCGGACCGAGATCGAACTGACCGAGCGCCATCTTGACGAGGTCGATCGACAGGAAGGTGGTCGAATTGCCGGGACCGCCGCCGGTGACGACGAAGGGCTCGGTATAGATCATGAAGGAGTCCATGAAGCGCAGCAGCACCGCGATCAGCAGCACGCGCTGCATCTTCGGCAGTTGGATGTAGCGGAACACCGCCCACCGCGAGGCGCCGTCGATCTTGGCCGCCTGGTAGAAGGCGTCAGGGATTGAAACCAGGCCGGCATAGCAGAGCAGCACGACCAGGCTCGTCCAGTGCCAGACGTCCATGATGATGACGGTGACCCACGCGTCGATCGGATCCTGGACATAGTTGTAGTCGATGCCGAATGCGTTGACGTAGTAGCCGAGCAGGCCAATGTCGTTGCGGCCGAACACCTGCCAGATCGTGCCGACAACGTTCCATGGGATGAGCAGCGGCAGCGCCATCAGCACCAGGCAGACCGGCACGCCCCAGCCCTTCTTCGGCATGTTGAGCGCTATGAAGATGCCGAGCGGCACCTCGATCGCCAGGATGATGAAGGAGAAGATCAGGTTGCGCGCCATCGCTTCCCAGAAGCGGTCGGACGCCAGCAACTCCTCGAACCACTCGGTGCCGGCCCAGAAGAAGACATTGTTGCCGAACGTGTCCTGCACCGAATAGTTGACGACGGTCATCAGCGGAATGACGGCCGAGAAGGCCACCAGCACCAACACCGGCAGGACGAGGAACCAGGCTTTGTTGTTCCAGGTCTTTTCCATCTACGCCCCCATCTCGACGCGCCATGAATCGGCATAGATGTTGATGCCGGCCGGATCGAAGCGGACCCTGGGTTCGGTCGGCACCTCATCGTCCTCTCCGATGACGGCGGCGATCTCTTTGCCCTCGAGATTGGCGCGAACCACCTTATGGCGGCCAACATCCTCGACCTTGCTGACTGACACCGCCATGCCTTCGCGGCCGAGCCGGACATATTCGGGACGGATGCCGAGCTCGACGGGACCGGCTTCGGCCTTGGGTGCGCCCGGCAGTTCGATGCGCTGCGAGCCGAGCAAAGCCGTCCTGCCTTCGAGCGCAACCGGAAGCACATTCATGCCCGGCGAACCGATGAAATAGCCGACGAAGGTGTGGCGCGGCCGCTCGAACAGCTCGGCCGGCGTGCCGATCTGCACGATCTCGCCGTCATACATGACCACGACGCGGTCGGCGAAAGTCAGCGCTTCGGTCTGGTCGTGCGTGACATAGACCATGGTGTAACCAAACCGGCGATGCAGCTGCTTCAGCTGCGAACGCAGCACCCATTTCATATGCGGATCGATGACGGTGAGCGGCTCGTCGAACAGGATGGCATTGACGTCCGAGCGCACCAGTCCTCGACCGAGCGAGATCTTCTGCTTCTGGTCGGCGGTCAGCCGGCGCGCCTTCCGGTTCGCCATCGAGGCGAGATCGATCATGTCGAGCGTCTCGCGCACCTTGCGGTCGACATCGGCCTCCGGCACGCGGCGGTTGCGCAGCGGAAAGGCCAGATTGTCGTAGACGGTCATGGTGTCGTAGATGACCGGGAACTGGAACACCTGGGCGATATTGCGCTCCTGCGTCGACAGATTGGTCACGTTCCGGCCGTTGAACAGAAGCTGGCCGTGCGAGGGATGGAGCAGCCCCGAAATGATGTTGAGCAAGGTGGTCTTGCCGCAGCCGGACGGCCCGAGCAGCGCATAGGCGCCGCCGTCCTCGAAGGTGTGATGCACCTCCTTCAGCGCGAAATCCGAATCCTTCTTTGGATTGGTCAGGTAGGAGTGGCGGATGTGGTTGACGTCGATGCGTGCCATCGCTTCCTCCTCAGGCCGCCAGCTTCGACGCAGTCACCGCGCGGCCGTTCTGGTCGAAGACCATGATGTGGCGCGGGTCGATGAACACCTCGACCTCGTCGTCGGTCTCGAAATCGAGGATGCCGTGCGCGAGCATCACCCAGCGCGCGTCGGCGAAGTCGAGATGGACGAAGCTCTCCGAGCCGGTGATCTCGGTGATGGTGACCTTGGCCCGCACCGGCACGGCGCCGCCGTTGGGACGCTCGAGCGACAAATGGTGCGGCTGGAAGCCGATCGTGTAGCTGGCATCCGGAATGCCGAGCAGTTCCAGCGGCACCGGCAGCTTCACGCCGCCTTCGAGAAGGAAGTCCGATCCCTTCTTGGCGAGAACAATGGTGTTGAGCGGAGGGTCGGCGAAGGTCCGCGCCGTCACCAGGTCGACCGGCTTGCGGAACACCTCGACGGTTGGGCCGAACTGCGTGACGCGGCCTTCCGAAAGCGTTGCGGTGTTGCCGCCGAGCAAAAGCGCCTCGTGCGGCTCGGTCGTGGCATAGACGAAGATCGTGCCCGCCGCGGCGAAAATCTTCGGCAATTCGGCGCGCAACTCCTCGCGCAGCTTGTAGTCGAGATTGGCGAGCGGCTCGTCGAGCAGCACCAGGCTGGCGTTCTTGACGATGGCGCGGGCAAGCGCCGTGCGCTGCTGCTGGCCGCCCGAGAGGTTGAGCGGCGTGCGGTCGAGATAGGGCGTGAGCTTGAGAAGTGCCGCAGCATTGCGCACCTCCTTGTCGATCCTGGCCTGTTCGATGCCGGCAACCCGAAGCGGCGAGGCGATGTTCTCGTACACCGTCATCGCCGGGTAGTTGATGAATTGCTGGTAGACCATGGCGACGTTGCGCTTCTGCACCGGCTGTCCGGTGACGTCCTTGCCGTCGAACCAGACGGAGCCCGAAGTTGGCGCATCGAGCCCGGCCATCAGCCGCATCAGGCTGGTCTTGCCGGAAAGCGTCGGCCCGAGCAGGACATTCAGCGAGCCGTGCTGAAGCGTCAGCGACACGTCGCGAATATGCTCCTGCGCGCCGACCGTCTTCGTCACGTTCCTCAGTTCCAGCATCACGCCTCCTCCCAGGCCTTGCGCATCAGCTCGATCCTCATTCCGCCGCGGCGACATGGCGGCTGCTCAACCCGCGCATGAATTCTTCCAATGCCGCCGTCTGCTCGCGGCTGAAATGCAGGCCGCGTTTGGTCCTGCGCCACAGCACGTCCTCGGCGGTGATCGCCCACTCGTTCTCGACCAGGTAGCGCACCTCGGCTTCGTAGAGGTCGGCACCGAAATTGCGGCCGAGATCGGCATTCGACTTGGCGAGGCCAAGCAGCTTCTCCGCGCGCGTGCCGTAAAGCCGGGTCAACCTGCGTGCCAGCCGTTGGTCGAGGAACGGATAGGCGTTCTTGAGCCTCGATACCTGCGCGTCGAACCCGGTCGCCGGAAAATCGCCGCCGGGCAGCGGCGCGTTGGCGGTCCATGGCTTGCCGCGCTTGCCGAGAAAGCCTTCGATCTTCTCCAGCATCGATTCCGCCAGCCGGCGGAACGTGGTAATCTTGCCGCCGAAGGCGTTGAGCAAGGGGGCAGCACCCTCCCCGCCATCGGCCTTCAGCACATAGTCGCGCGTCGCCTCCTGCGCCTTCGAGGCGCCGTCGTCATAAAGCGGGCGCACCGCCGAATAGGTCCAGACGATGTCCGAACGCTTGACCGGCTGGGCGAAATATTCGCTCGCGGCGGCGCAAAGATAGTCGATCTCGGCATCGCTGATCTTCACCTCATGCGGATCGCCCGGAAAGTCGCGGTCGGTGGTGCCGATCAGCGTGAACTCTTCCTCGTAAGGAATGGCGAAGATGATGCGCCCGTCCTTGTTCTGAAAGAAATAGGCGCGCGGATCGTTGAACTTCTTGCCGATGACGATGTGGCTGCCCTGCACCAGCCGAACATTGTGCACATCGTTCTGGCCGACCGATTTTGCCAGCACCTGATCCACCCAGGGCCCGGCGGCGTTGACGAGAAGACGGGCGCGGACTTCCTCGGTCTCGCCGGTCAGCACGTTCTGGATCTTGATCGTCCACAGCGCGCTCTCGCGGCGCGCGCTGACCACCTTGGTGCGAGTGCGGATGACGGCGCCGCGGTCGGCCGCGTCGCGGGCATTGAGCGCCACCAGGCGGGCATCGTTGACCCAGCCGTCCGAATATTCGAACGCCTTGCGGAACAGCGGCTTCAGCGGCTTGCCGGCCGGATCGGTGGCCATGTCCAGCGTCTTGGTCGCCGGCAGCAGCTTGCGCCCGCCGATATGGTCGTAAAGGAAAAGGCCGAGCCGGATCAGCCAGGCCGGACGCAGGCCCTTGGCGTAGGGCAGCACGAAGCGCATCGGCCAGATGATATGCGGCGCGTTCTTCCACAGAACCTCGCGCTCCATCAGCGCTTCGCGCACCAGCCGGAATTCGTAGAACTCGAGATAGCGCAACCCGCCATGGATCAGTTTGGTCGAGCCGGAGGAAGTCCCGCTGGCGAGATCGTTCATCTCGGCGAGGTATACGGAAAATCCGCGGCCAACGGCGTCGCGGGCGATGCCGCAGCCATTGATGCCGCCGCCTATGACAAAAATGTCATGGATCGGAGATGCGTCCACAGGGTTCCTCCACGATTTCGCATTGCACCATTTTTGTGTTTCGCGAAACCGTGGCGGGATTATTTCGAACTCGATCCGAATGTCAAACGAAATATCACAGATGCGTGAGATGTCCGTGAAGAGACTCTATCCGAGCGCTGTCTCGATCAAACGAACCTCCGTTTCCTCGCAAATCCGGCGCACCGAAGGAATGTCGCAACGGTCGGTGATGAAGGTGTTCACCTGCGACAGGTGACCAATGCGAACCGGCGCCGTGCGCTCGAATTTTGTCCGGTCGGAGACGAGAATCACATGACGCGCATTGGCGATGATGGCCTGCGCCACTTTCACTTCGCGAAAGTCGAAGTCGAGCAGCGCGCCGTCATGGTCGATGGCCGAGGCGCCGATGACGGCGTAGTCGACTTTGAACTGGCGAATGAAATCCACCGCGGCCTCACCGACGACGCCGCCGTCGGAGCCGCGCACAACGCCGCCGGCGATCACCACCTCGATCGAAGGATAGATCCGCATCCTATTGGCAACGTTGATGTTATTGGTGATGACCATAAGCCCGTTATGGTCGAGAAGCGCCTTTGAGACGGCTTCCGTCGTGGTGCCTATATTGATGAACAGCGAGGCGTTGTCGGGAATGAGCCTGGCCGCGGCGCGGCCGATCGCTTCCTTCTCATCGGCAGCGATTTTGCGCCGCGCCTCGTATTCCATGTTCTCGATGCCGGACGGGAACAGCGCCCCGCCATGGATGCGCGTCAGCAACCGCTGGTCACAGAGGTCGTTGAGGTCCTTGCGGATGGTCTGCGGCGTCACGCTGAAATGTGTCGCCAGGTCGTCGACCAGCACCCGGCCGTTGTCCTTCGCCATCTGGATGATCTCGGCGTGGCGTGGCGAAAGGAACATCCGCTACCCTTCATTTTCGTTTTTTCCGTCTATATCGGAAAACGAAAGCGATGGAAAGGGACAAGCCGGCTAACGAACTTCACCTTCTCTCGCAAAGGCAAACCGGTGCGCAATCAGTTTGCCGCCTCAAGGGTAAGCCGGCGCGCAATCTCTGTGACGACATCGAACGCCGCATCAATATCGCCGGCCGTGGTCTCGAACTGTCCCGCCTGAAAGCGGATCGCCACCCGACCATCGACGCGCGTTTGCGTCAGATAGATGCGTCCGTCCGTGTTGATGGCATCGACGAGACGCAAATTGTGCTCGTCTGGATCGGCACCCTGAGGGGCGCGATGGCGGAACGAGAACAGCGACAGCATCGGCTCGGTGACGAGCTCGAAATCCGCTTCCCCGACCAGCCGTGCGGCAAGGCCCTCGCTCCAGGCTATATGGTTTCGGATCATCTTGCGCAATCCTTCCAGCCCGTGGGCGCGCAGCAGGAACCAGAGTTTCAGCGCACGGAAGCGGCGGCCGAGCGGCACCGACCATTCCGAATAATTGATGATGCCGTCATGACCTCCGGTCTTGAGATAGTCCGGCTTGATGGCCAGCGTGCGCACAAGGTCTTCCGGTTGGCTGACGAACTGGATCGAGCAGTCGAATTGCGCGCCGAGCCATTTGTGAGGATTGAAGACGATGGAATCGGCGCTCTCGACACCGGCCCAGAAATGCCGGTACTCCGGGCAGATCATTGCCGACCCGGCCCAGGCCGCATCGACGTGCAGGTAAAGGCCGTGCCGCTTCGCCACAGCCGCTACGGCAGCGATGTCATCGGTGCCGCCGGTGCTGGTGCCGCCGACGCAGGCGATAATGCCCGCCGGCAGCAGGCCGGCCTCGCGATCGGCGATAATTGCCGCCTCGAGCGCCGGCGTGTCCATCGCGCGAAAACGACCGGTTACCGGGATACGGATGAGATTCTCCTCGCCGATGCCGGCGACCCAGATCGCTCGGTCGATCGAGGTGTGAACCTGGTTGGAGCAATAGACACGCAGCTTCGCCTGGCCGGCGAGACCTTGTCTGTTTCCCTGCCAGTCAAGCGCCCGCTCGCGTATGGTGAGCACCGCGGCAAGCGTCGCCGACGAAGCCGAATCCTGAATGACACCGGAGAATCCTTCGGGCAGGCCCAGCGCCTGGCGCATCCAGTCGACGATACGCGTCTCGAGCTCTGTCGCCGCCGGCGAGGTCTGCCACAGCATGCACTGCGCGGCCATCGCCGAGACGAGATACTCGGCCACCACCGAGACCGGCGCCGCATTGGCCGGGAAATAGGCGAAGAAGCGCGGATGCTGCCAATGCGTCATCCCGGGCACGATCTTCGTTTCGAAATCGGCGAAGATTTTTTCCATCGGCTCGGCCGTCTCGGGCGGCGACTCTTCGATGCTCCTGAATATGTCGCCGGGCGCGATCGCCGGCCGCACCGGACGATCGCGCAGGCTGGACCGGTAGTCCACGCCCCAATCCGCGGCTCGCCTCGACCAATCGCGGAATTCTTTCTTGTCCATGTATCCTCTCAGCAGCCGCCGGACCTTGATCGGCCCGCCACTTCGACCATGTTAAATATAATGAGGCAACCGCTTCGTAGGCGAACGCCCTAGCCGGGAAAATCGGGCAGGCTGGCGAAGGCCGCCTTTAGCGCGTTGGACCAGCCATCCGATATCGTTCGGTAATATTGGTCGTCATGACCGATCCGCTTCTTCAGGCCGACCTTGAAAGCATCCAGTTCCAGGAAGAGCAGGTCGAGCGGCAGGCCGACCGACAGGTTCGACTTCAGCGTCGAGTCGAAGGAGACCAACAGCAGCTTCACCGTCTCGGCCAGGCTCATCGTACGGTCATAGGCACGGATGATGATCGGCTTGCCGTATTTGGTCTCGCCGATCTGGAAGAATGGCGTGTCGTCGGTCGACTCGATGAAATTGCCCTCGGGATAGATCATGAACAGCCGGGGTTGGCTGCCCTTGATTTGGCCGCCGAGGATGAAGGAGGCGTTGAAATAGGAATCCGCCTGATCGCCGGCCGGCGAAGAGTGTGCGATCACCTCTTTCACCGTCTCGCCGACCAACCGCACCGTCTGGTACATTGACGGGGTCTCGAGCAGCTTCTCGTGACGGTCGCCGGCCGCTTTGTTGCGCTCGTCCAGCAGGCTGACCACGGCTTGCGTCGTGGCAAGATTGCCTGCAGACATCAGCACGATGACGCGCTCGCCAGGCTCTTCCCAGACATGCATTTTCCTGAAGGTCGAAATCGAATCCATGCCGGCATTGGTGCGCGTGTCCGACATGAACACGAGTCCACGATCGATCTTGAGGCCGACGCAATAGGTCATGGTCGCTCTTCTGGTGAATCTTGGCAGAGACTACTGCTCTACCGTGACGGTGACGGCAAGCTTCTCTTCCGCTTGCCCCAGCAGTATTCCCGACACAGGCGAGGCATCGCGATAGTCCCGACCCGTCGCCACTCTTACATAGCGTTCGTCGGGAGAGATACCGTTGGCGGGATCAAAGGCAACCCACCCCAGGCTCGGCACATGCGCTTCTGCCCAGGCATGGCTTGCCGCCTGCTCGACCGAGGCATCCATCATCAGATAGCCGCTGATATAGCGCGCGGGGAAGCCCATCACGCGCGCCACGGCGGTGAAGATGTGGCTGTGATCCTGGCAGACACCGGCCTTGAGCGTCAGCGCTTCTTCCGCCGGCGTCACGGCGCTGGTCGTCCCGGGCTTATAGGCGACGCGCTCCCGGATCGCACCCATCAGCTTGTGCAGCCTGTCGATATCCGTCCCCTCCCCGACCGACGCGGCCAGGTCGCGAATGCCGTCGCCGACGGTCGTAAGCGGCGTTTGCTGGCTGAACAGCCAGAGCGGCGCGAAACCATGATGCGCACCGGACACACCGGCAGTGTCGCGCGTCGTCACCTCGCCCGCCGCCTCGACTATGATGGTGTGCTGGCCGCCCTCGGCGCTCACCAACTGCGTGTCATTGCCGAAATGGTCCGTGAACCGAACCTCCTCTCGCGCGCCGTCGATTTTGATCACCCAGGACGCAACCGTCTGAGTCGATCCGCTAACCGGCATCAGGCGCAGCCGCTGCAACAGGTACTGCACCGGTGCATCGTAGCGGTACTCGGTCCGGTGTGTGATCTTGAGCCGCATGGCGCCTGTCTCTCCAGCGCTCAGTAGAACCGGTAGTCCAAGGCGATCTCATCCCCCAGCCTGGTGTTGTCACGAATGAATTCCGCCAGGAATTCATGCAGGCCGTGGTCGAAAATATCCTTGATCGACCCTTTCTTCAGCATCGTCTGAATTTTCTCGGCGGTGGCGTGGCAGGCATGGCGCTCGCCATAGTCGTCGGCGAGGAATCTCAGATGCTCGCCGAGGAAGCGATAGCAGAAGGTCAGCGAGCGCGGCATGCGGACATTGAGGATCAGATAGTCGGCGATGTTGGTCGGCTTGTAGTCCGCGTCATACACCCACCGGTAGGAGCGGTGCGCCGACACCGAGCGCAGGATCGATTCCCATTGATAATTGTCGAGTGTCGAGCCCACCCAGGAGATCGACGGCAAGAGCACATAATATTTCACGTCGAGGATGCGGGCCGTGTTGTCGGCGCGCTCCACATAGGTGCCGAGCTGCGAGAAGTCGAAGATCTCGTTGCGCAGCATCGTGCCGTAGAACGAGCCGCGGATCAGCGCCGTTTCGCGCTTGATCGCGTCGAGCACCGTCGGCAGATCGCGCTCGTCGATCGGCCGTGCCAGCATCCGCTTCAGCGACATCCAGGCCTCGTTGATGCTCTCCCAGGTCTCGCGCGTCAGCGCTGTGCGCACCATGCGCGCATTGTTGCGCGCCGTCTCGATCGAGGCCATCGTGCTCGACGGGTTAGAAGTGTCGCGCAGCAGGAAATCCGAGACGTTGGCGACGGTGTAGTCCTGGTATTTCTGCGAGAAGGCCAGGTCGGAGCCGGCGCTGAGCAGCACGGAGTTCCATTCCTCCGACGCGTTCTGCGTCCGCGTCAGCGCCATGCGCAGGCCGGCATCGACCAGGCGCGCCATGTTTTCGGCCCGCTCTATATAGCGGTTCATCCAGTAGAGACCGTTGGCGGTGCGGCCGAGAAGCATGTCAGCTTGCTCCGGTGTCGAGCGAATAGCGAATAGTGAGTAGCGAGTAGCGAAAAAAAGATTTCATGATCTCTGTTGAAGGCTCCTGATCATCGATCGCAGCATTTTTCCGATTTCGTCAGTTTGGCCACCTTCCAAACAATTAGGTCTCTGTAAGAATTGATTGCGTCGGATCCCCCTCTTTCCCTATTCGCTATTCGCTATTCGCTATTCGCTATTCGCTATTCTCTATTCGCTCTTTAATCATCCAACACCCACGTATCCTTCGTCCCACCGCCTTGCGAGGAGTTGACCACAAGCGACCCCTCCTTGAGCGCGACGCGAGTCAGGCCGCCCGGGACGATCTGGATACGATCCGAAACCAGCACATAAGGCCTAAGATCGACATGGCGCGGCGACAGCCCCTTCTCGGTCAGGATCGGGCATGTCGACAGCGCGAGCGTCGGCTGGGCGATGTAGTTGCCGGGTTTGGCCTGCAGCTTCTTGGCGAACGCCTCGCATTCCTTCTTGGTCGCTGCGGGGCCGACCAGCATGCCGTAGCCGCCGGAGCCGTGCACTTCCTTGATGACAAGCTCGCCGATGTGCTCCAGCACATATTTCAGGCTGTCGGGCTCCGAGCAGCGCCAGGTCGGGATGTTGCCGAGGATCGCCTTGCGGCCTGTGTAGAACTCGACGATCTCGGGCATGTAGGAATAGATCGCCTTGTCGTCGGCAATGCCGGTGCCCGGCGCGTTAGCGATGGTGATGTTGCCGGCCCGATAGACATCCATGATGCCCGGCACGCCGAGCGCGGAATCCGGCCGGAAGGTCAGCGGATCGAGGAAGGCGTCGTCCACGCGCCGGTAAAGCACGTCGATCTGCTTGTAGCCTTCGGTGGTGCGCATCGTGACATGGCCGTCGACCACGCGCAGATCCTGTCCTTCGACCAGTTGCACGCCCATCTGGTCGGCGAGGAAGGCGTGCTCGAAATAGGCGGAGTTGTAGCTGCCCGGCGTCAGCACCGCGATGGTCGGCGCGCCCTTTGCGCTCTGCGGCCGCACCGCCGCCAGCGACTGGCGCAGCAGTTGCGGATAGTTCTCCACCGGCCGCACCTTGATCTGCTGGAACAGCTCCGGGAAGAGCTGCATCATCGTCTCGCGGTTCTCCAGCATGTAGGAGACGCCCGACGGCGTGCGGACATTGTCCTCGAGCACGTAGAATTCATTCTCGCTGATGCGCACGATGTCGACGCCGATGATGTGGGTGTAGACGCCGGCCGGCGGTCTCACACCGATCATCTCCGGCAGGAACGCTTCATTCTTCGCCACCAGCTCCTTGGGAACGCGCCCGGCGCGCAGGATTTCCTGGCGGTGGTAGATATCGTCGAGAAAGGCGTTGAGCGCCTGCACGCGCTGCTCGATGCCCTGCGTCAGCCGGCGCCATTCCTGGCCGGAAATGATGCGCGGGACGATGTCGAAGGGGATCAGCCGTTCGGAAGCTTCCTGCTCGCCATAGACGGCGAAGGTAATGCCGGTCTTGCGGAAGACGCGTTCGGCGTCCTCCATTTTCTGGGTGAGCCTGGCCGGGTCCTGCTCCTTCAGCCAGCGATCATAAGCCTGGTATGGTCTTCTCAATCCGGAGACTTCCGGAAGCATTTCGTCGAACGCTGCCAATCGCGTACTCCCCTCTGAAGCCATTTCACTGGCCTGGCTGGAGAAAATCAAGCGCAATCGGTGATTTGGGCGGCGCTGGCGGCCGCCCTATGCAAAATGCCTACGATTAGGGCAGCGGGAGCGACGCCGGGTCAGTTCATGCCCGGTGAGCGGGCATCAAACGGCAAATCAGAACGCCCGGAAAGTGACGATGGTGAAGGTGTCCTTGATTCCAGGCAGGATCTGCACCCGTTCATTGATGAAGTGGCCGATGTCTTCCTCGTCGTCGACATAGAATTTTGCGAGCAGGTCGTAATTGCCGGCGGTCGAATAGATTTCGGAGGCGATCTCGGCATCGGCGAGCGCGCTGGCGACCTCATAGGCTTTGCCCAGATCGCACTTTATCTGCACGAAAAATGCCTTCATTTCCCGGTCCTGCCAGTCTTCGCGAATGAGCGGCCCTTGTGGCAGACTGGCGACGGGCTTTCAAGCATCAGGCTGCACGCGCCTTGGCGGCCGCTTGCCGCAACTCCGCGATCGGCATGCCACACCGGCCCGGGGACGCCACCAAGGACAGTTCGGGAACACCTCAGGTCAGGTCCTAGCGGAGGCATCCGTTCAGGCAAGAATCTGCGAAACCGTGAAACCACGGCACGCCGGCCAGCGTATGTTAGTTGTTCCACGCGAATTCTGGAGACAGGCTATGCGCCGCGTATTGTTCGCACTCGCTCTCGTTCCGATGGTTCTCGCATCCATGGCCTTCGCCGGTGACGCCGAGATCAAAGCGGCGCAAACAGTCATCGACAGCCAGCTCAAGGCCTTTCTCGCCGATGACGGCGCCACCGCCTACAGCTTCGCCGCGCCGAATGTGAAGCGGATCTTCCCGACCGTCGACACCTTCATGAACATGGTGACCAACGGCTACGCGCCGGTGCGCAGGCCGCAGAGCTATTCCTTCGGCAAGGTGGAGCAGACCGGGCCGGCCTCGATCGTCCAGCAGGTGCTGATCGTCGGGCCCGACGGCAAGGACTATGAGGCGGTGTACACGCTCGAACAGCAGCCCGACGGCAGCTTTAAGATCACTGGCTGCAGCCTGCGCGCCGCGACTTCGGTGAGCACATAAAGCGCTCATAGCGCCGGCAGATCGCCCCTCGCCCAGCATTCCGAAATCTCCGCTGCACGCGTCTCGAAGGCTTTTGCCTCGATCGCGGCGCGGATGTCCTGCATCAGCTTCTGGTAGTAGGACAGGTTGTTCCAGGTGAGCAGCATTGCGCCGAGCGACTCCTGCGAGCGAACGAGATGATGGAGATAGGCGCGCTAATAGTCGCGCGCGGCCGGGCAGTCGCTTTCCTCGTCCAGCGGACGCGGATCGTCGGCATGGCGGGCGTTGCGCAGGTTGATCTTGCCGCGGCGCGTATAGGCCAGACCATGGCGGCCGGCGCGCGTCGGCATCACGCAGTCGAACATGTCGATGCCGCGTGCCACGGATTTCAAGATGTCGTCCGGGGTGCCGACGCCCATCAGGTAGCGCGGCCTGTCGGCCGGCAGTTCCGGGCAGGTTATGTCCAGCATCTCCAGCATCACCGCCTGCGGCTCGCCGACCGCCAGCCCACCGACGGCATAACCTTTGAGGTCCATCCCCGCCAGCGCCTGCGCCGAACGCACGCGCATCACAGCACTGTCGCCGCCCTGCACGATGCCGAACATCGCCTTGCCCGGCTGATCGCCGAACGCCGTCTTGCAGCGTTCGGCCCAGCGCAACGACAGTTCCATGGCGCGCTCGATTTCCTTCGGCTTGGCGGGAAGCGCCGTACACTCGTCGAGCTGCATCTGGATATCGGAATCGAGCAGCCCCTGGATTTCGATCGAGCGCTCCGGCGACATCTCGTAGCGCGCACCGTCGATATGGGAGCGGAAGGTGACGCCCGTTTCGCTAAGCTTCCTCAGCTTCGACAGCGACATCACCTGGAAGCCGCCGCTATCGGTCAGGATCGGGTGCGGCCAGCGCGCGAATTCATGCAGGCCGCCGAGCTTCGCCACGCGCTCGGCGCCTGGCCTGAGCATCAAATGATAGGTGTTGCCGAGGATGATGTCGGCGCCGACGCCGCGCACCTGATCCATATACATGGCCTTGACGGTGCCGCCGGTGCCGACCGGCATGAAGGCCGGCGTCCGGATCTCGCCGCGCGGCATGCTGATGAGGCCGCGCCGCGCCCTACCGTCGGTGGCGAGCAGCTTGAAAGAGAAAGTCTCAGCCATCGAATTCCTTGTCCTGCACCGGGGCGCCGGGTGCCTGCTCGTCGAGCGACTGCCGGTAGCGGATGCAGCCGCGCATGAATTTCGGCCACGGCGGCACGGCGATCGCCGGCTCGGTCTTCTCCGGCAGCAGGTTCCAGAGGTCGGGATGATGCCAGCAGAGGTCATGGCCGGTCGCATCGCGATGCGCGCGGATACCGGCGCGCAGCTTCGTCACTTCCGCGATGAGCGCCTCGCGGTCCATTCTCTCTAGATCATCGTCCATCGCTCGTCTCCGCTCGGTAAAGCAGGCTGGAATCCCCGTAGGAGTAGAACCTGTAGCGGCTCTCGATGGCATGCGCATAGGCCGAACGCATCGCGTCCAGTCCGCTGAAGGCCGAGACCAGCATGAACAGCGTCGAGCGCGGCAGATGGAAATTGGTCATCAGCATGTCAGCTGTCTTGAAGCGGTAGCCGGGGGTGATGAAGATATCGGTCGGCCCGGACCAGGCCTCGATCCTGCCATCCTCAAGCGCAGCACTTTCCAGAAGGCGCAGCGAGGTCGTGCCGACGGCGACAAGCCGCCCTCCCCGCGCCCTTGCAGCGTTGAGCGCGTCTGCCGTTTCTTGGCTCACCAAGCCCGTTTCCGCGTGCATCTTATGGTCGGCGGTGTCGTCGGCCTTAACCGGCAAAAAAGTGCCGGCGCCGACATGCAGCGTGACGAAACGCCGCTCGATGCCCTTGGCTTCGAGCGCTGCAAACAACTCCGGCGTGAAATGCAGGCCGGCGGTGGGGGCCGCGACCGCGCCCTCTTCCCTGGCATAGATGGTCTGGTAGTCGCTGCGGTCGCGCTCGTCGTCATCTCGCTTCGAGGCGATGTATGGCGGCAATGGGATATGGCCTACGGCGTGCATTGCCTCGTCGAGAAAGACGCCCGAGAGGTCGAAGCCGAGCAACACCTCGCCCGCCTCGCCTTTCTCGATCACCGTCGCGTCGAGCTGGCCGAGAAAGCAGGAATTCTGGTCGTGGCCGAAATGAATGCGGTCGCCGACGGCGATGCGCTTGCCGGGCCGCATGAACGCCTGCCAGCGGTCCGGCGCCACCCGCATATGCAGCGTGGCCTCGACCTGCGCCATAGCCTCGCCGCGCTTGCGGATGCCTTTCAGCTGGGCCGGAATGACCTTGGTATCGTTGAATACCAGCACGTCGCCTTCTCTCAGCAGCGACGGCAGATCGCTGACGGTGCGGTCGCGCAGCGTTTCGCCCGGTTTGACCACCAATAGCTTGGCGCTGTCACGCGGCTCCGCCGGGCGCAGCGCAATGCGCTCCTCCGGCAGGTCGAAGTCGAAAAGATCGACGCGCATCAGTAGAGCCGGATGAGCAGCGCTCCAACGAGCAGCAGCACGGCGCCGGCCACGCGGCCAAGCGAGACCTCGCGCACGGCAACACCAAGGAAGCCTGCACGGTCGACCAGCATGCCGGCGATCAGTTGGCCGGCGACCAGGAAGGCCATCAGCGCCGCCGCGCCGATGCGCGGCGTAAGAATGGTGGAGAGCGTGACGTAGAATCCGCCGAGCATGACGAACAGCCAGGGTGCCGGCGCCTTCCAGTCGAGCGAGAGGCCCTGCAGCTTCACCACGGCGATCGCGATGATACCGAGAACGACGGCGCCCGACAGGAACGAGAAAGCGGCGGCCGCGACCGGAAGGCCGAGGCCGCGCGCCAGTTGCGAGTTGATCGGCGCCTGGATGGCGATGAAGGCGCCGGACAGGATGCCGAGCAGGGACCAGACTGCGCCCATCATCGTACTATGCCTTACTTGACGTCGGCCGCGACCTTCAGCGACACGATCTTGTCGGGATCCTGCACCGGCTCGCCGCGCTTGATCTTGTCGACATTCTCCATGCCTTCGATAACCTGGCCCCAGACCGTGTACTGGCGGTTGAGGAAGGAGGCATCGTCGAAGCAGATGAAGAACTGCGAGTTCGCCGAGTTCGGGTTCTGCGCACGCGCCATCGAGCAGGTGCCGCGGCCGTGATTGGCGTTGGAGAATTCGGCCTTGAGGTCCGGCTTGTCGGAGCCGCCCATGCCGGCGCGCGACGGAGCAAAGGTCGGCTTCGAGGAGTTGCCGAACTTGACGTCGCCGGTCTGAGCCATGAAGCCGTCGATGACACGGTGGAACACCACGCCGTCATAGGCGCCCTCGCGCGCCAGTTCCTTGATACGCGCGACATGACCGGGCGCAAGGTCCGGATACATTTCGATGACGACCTCGCCCTTGGTCGTTTCCATGATGAGCGCGTTCTCGCGGTCCTTGATCTCAGCCATGTCAGAAAATCCTTTTGAAAATCGAGCAGTTACTTGTTGTCGGCAGCGATGCGGACTTTGATCATGCGGTCCGGGTCCTTGACCGTGCCGTTGTCCGCCTCATCGCCCTTCTTGATCTTGTCCACCAGATCCATGCCGCTCTCCACCTTGCCGACAATGGTGTACTGCCCGTCGAGGTTCGGCGCCGGCGCGAACATGATGAAGAACTGGGAATTGGCCGAGTTCGGGTCCTGCGAGCGGGCCATGCCGACCACGCCGCGGGTGAATTGCTCGGTCTGCGAGAACTCGGCAGGCAGATCGGGAAGGTCGGATCCGCCCGTGCCGACAGCCTCGGGATTGAAACCCTTCTTCATGTTGCCGAACTTGACGTCGCCGGTCTGGGCCATGAAGCCGTCGATGACGCGGTGGAAGGCGACATTGTCATAGGCGCCCTCGCGCACCAGCTTCTTGATCTGCGCCACATGCTTCGGCGCCAGATCGGGACGCAGCGCGACGGTCACGTCACCGTCCTTCAGCGTGATGATCATGGTGTTTTCCTTGTCGGCGGCCGAGGCCGGCAAGGACGCCGCCAAAACGCCGGCAAGCACGACAAGCAACGAAGCGAGCTTTTTCAGCTGCATGAGGTTCTCCGAAAGTCTTTGTTTGGGTGCATGTCGTTGCCCCAAAACCGGGATTCACCTTTGGGCGACATGCACTATTTCGCGAATTTGGCAGTGAGGGCGCCTACGACGGCCGCCGGCACGAACGGGCGGATGTCGCCGCCCATCGACGCAATCTGGCGGACAAGTGTGGCGGTAATGGTGCGCACAGACGGGCTGGCCGGCAGGAAAACCGTCTGCAGCTCCGGCGCCATGGTCTCGTTCATGCCCGCCATCTGCATCTCATAGTCGAGATCGGTGCCGTCGCGCAGGCCGCGGATGATGATCGAGGCGCCATGCTTCCTGGCGGCGTCGATGACCAGCCCATCGAAGGAGACGACCTCGATGCGGTCGCTGTCGCGGCCGAATTCCGCCTTGGTCGCGGCCTCGATCAGCTTCACGCGTTCCTCGAAGGAAAACAGCGGCGTCTTGCCGGGATGAATGCCGATTGCAGCGTAGACGGTGTCGGCCACGGCAAGCGAAGCCTTCAACACGTCGAGGTGACCATTGGTCAGCGGGTCGAAGGAGCCGGCGTAAAGGGCGGTGCGTTCGGTCATGGCAGGCTTCTAGCGAGCCTCTCCGACAAAGGCAAATCCCATTGCTGCACCCGGTCGTGAACCTTTTCACGGACGTCAACGACAGTCGAATGCGACAATCACGAACGCTTCACGCAGCATTCACCAGCTTGCCGCTTCAGGAGATGAAACCAAAGCACCATCTTTATCGTTGTGATCGCAGGAGAACACGCAAATGCTGATCTACATGCTTGCCACTGCAATGACCATTGTGATGCTGATCGCCACCGCATTCGGGTTGCACCAGGAAGCGGCACGGGTGCGCATCAAGACCAACACCAAGCGGCTCGATGGCTTCGTAGGCCGCAACCTGTACCATCGCCGCTGACTTCCAGCCATGATCGCACCGGCCCGGGGGCCGGTGGCGCGCAGTAAGGCTATTCGGGATTTCCCTCGCCCGGATCTTCTGCAGTGTCGGCTTCACCCGAAGGCGCTTCCTCGGCTTCCTCGTCCGACTGCGGCTCCGAAATCCGCTCGACCGACACCACCTTCTCACCCTCGGCGGTGTTGAAGATGGTCACGCCCTTGGTGGCGCGGCTGGCGAAGCGGATGCCATCGACCGGAACCCGGATGACGGTCCCGCCATCCGATACCAGCATGATCTGATCGTCGTTGCCGACCGGGAAGGTCGCGACCAGCCGGCCGATCTCGGCCACTTTCGAGACATCCGTGGCGCGGATGCCCTTGCCGCCGCGACCCGTCAGGCGGAAATCATAGGACGAGGAACGCTTGCCGTAGCCGTATTCGGTCACCGTCAGCACAAGCTGCTCGTGCATCTTGAGGAATTCGTAGCGCTCGTCGGAAAGCTCGGCTTCCTCGCCGATCTCCTCATTGGTCAGCGCGATCTCTTCCTCCTCGGCTGCAGCGCCGGCGGCAAGCCGACGCTCGGATGCCGCACGCTTGAGATAGGCCGCGCGCTCAGCCGGTGAAGCATCGACATGTTCGATCACCGACATCGAGATCACGCGGTCGGTTTCGGCCATGGCGATGCCGCGCACGCCGACGGAATTGCGGCTCTGGAAGACGCGCACATCGGAGACCGAGAAGCGGATGCACTGGCCGGAATTCGCCGTCAGTAGCACGTCGTCACTGTCCGTGCAGGTCTCGACGCCGAGGATCTCGTCGCCTTCTTCCTCCAGCTTCATAGCGATCTTGCCGTTGCGGTTGACCTGGACGAAGTCGGACAGTTTGTTGCGTCGCACGGTGCCGCGCGTGGTTGCGAACATCACGTCGAGCTCGCCCCAGCTCGTCTCGTCCTCCGGCAGCGGCATGATGGTGGTGATGCGCTCGCCCTGCTCGAGCGGCAGCATGTTGATCAGCGCCTTGCCGCGCGACTGTGGGTTGCCGACCGGCAGGCGCCAGACCTTTTCCTTGTAGACGATGCCGCGCGAGGAGAAGAACAGCACCGGCGTATGCGTGTTGGCGACGAATAGCCGGGTGACGAAATCCTCTTCCTTGGTCGACATGCCGGAGCGGCCCTTGCCGCCGCGGCGCTGCGCCCGGTAGAGCGACAGCGGCACGCGCTTGATGTAGCCGGAATGGCTGACCGTGACGACCATGTCCTCGCGCTGGATCAGGTCTTCGTCTTCCATGTCCGCCCCGCCCTCGGCGAGTTCCGTGCGGCGCGGCGTGCCGAACTCGTCGCGGACGGCGATCAGCTCGTCCTTGACGATCTGCTGAATGCGCGCGCGAGAAGACAGGATGTCAAGGTAATCAAGGATTTCAGCGCCGATCTTGTTCAACTCGTCGGCGATCTCGTCGCGGCCGAGCGCGGTCAGGCGCTGCAGGCGCAGGTCGAGGATGGCGCGGGCCTGCTCCTCGGATAGATTGTAGGTGCCGTCCTCGTTGATGCGGTGGCGCGGATCATCGATCAGCTGGATCAGCGGAGCGACGTCGTGCGATGGCCAGCGCCGTTCCATCAACTGCTCGCGCGCCGTCTGCGGATCTGGCGCGGTGCGGATCAGCTTGATCACCTCATCGATGTTGGCGACGGCGATAGCGAGACCGACCAGCACATGGGCGCGCTCGCGCGCCTTGCGCAGAAGATATTTCGTGCGCCGGCTGATAACCTCCTCGCGGAAGCCGACAAAGGCCTTCAGCATGTCGATCAGCGTCAGCACTTCCGGCTTGCCGCCGTTCAGCGCGACCATATTGGCGCCGAACGAGGTCTGCAGCGGCGTGAAGCGGTAAAGCTGGTTCAAAATGACGTCGGCGACCGCCTCGCGCTTGAGCTCGACGACGACACGGTAGCCCTGGCGGTCGCTCTCGTCGCGGATGTCGGAGATGCCCTCGATGCGCTTCTCGCGCACGAGTTCGGCCATCTTCTCGATCATCGCCGCCTTGTTCACCTGATAGGGAATCTCGGTGATGATGATCGATTCACGGTCGTTGCCGCGCGCCTCGATGTTTACGCGGCCGCGCATGACGATCGAGCCGCGGCCCGTCGAATAGGCATTGTAGATGCCGGAGCGGCCAAGCACGATGCCGCCGGTTGGGAAATCCGGACCGGGCACGATCTCCATCAGCGCAGGCAGGTCGATCGCCGGATTGTCGATGATGGCGATGGCGCCGTTGCAGACTTCGGCCAGATTGTGCGGCGGGATGTTGGTGGCCATGCCGACGGCGATGCCGCCCGAGCCGTTGACGAGCAGGTTCGGGAAGCGCGCCGGCAGCACCTTGGGCTCGGTGGCGGAGGCGTCGTAAGTGTCCTGGAAATCGACGGTTTCCTTGTCGATGTCCTCCAGCAACTCATGCGCAACCTTGGTCAGCCGGGACTCGGTGTAGCGCATCGCCGCCGGCGGGTCGCCGTCGATCGAGCCGAAATTGCCCTGACCGTCGATCAGGGGCACGCGCAGCGACCAATCCTGGGCCATGCGCACCAGCGCGTCATAGATCGAGGCATCGCCATGCGGATGGTATTTACCCATCACGTCGGCGACCGGGCGCGCCGACTTCACATATTTGCGGTTCCAGTGATAGCCGCTCTCATGCGAGGCATAGAGGATGCGGCGGTGCACCGGCTTCAGGCCGTCGCGCACGTCGGGCAGCGCCCGACTGACGATCACGCTCATGGCGTAATCGAGATAGGAGCGCTGCATCTCCTCGATGATCGAAATCGGCTCGATGCCGGTGGGGCCGCCCTCCGGCCCGCGCGGTGTCTTCTGGTCGGTCAAATCAGGTCACAATCCAGTCGGGAATCACTCGCCGCTTATATAGGAAGCCGGGCTGAAACTCCAATGGCTACGGTACTTTTCCAAAGACAATTTCGGCGGCAATTTCAAATGGATACCGCTGATTGCGACGATATGGCCAAAGCCACACTTTGAGCTCGCAGGCCAAGTCGATCTCGAACGGCCTTGGCTAATGCCCGCGTCTGCCCGCCCGTTTGCAGCGGTAGGCGCCGGGCGCTTCTCCCATCTCGCGCCGGAACCTCCGGTTGAAGGTCGAAAGGTCGTTGAAGCCGGCATCGAAAGCAATTGTCGAGATCGCTTCGTTCGACGCGCACAGCCGCACCGCGGCCCGATGCAGCCTGGTCCTCAGCAGGAACTGATAGGGCGTCATGCCGGCGACATGACGGAACGTGCGCAGGAAATGATACGGGCTGGTCGCCGTGCCGTCGGCGAGTTCGGTCAGCGAAAGCGGGCGATCGGCGTTGAGCTCGATCAAACGCACCGCCTCGGCTACGCGTTTCTGGTCGCGGGCGCTGGGTGTCCAGGCAACCTCAGACGAATTGGCCGCAGCCCCGACCACCGCGCAGGCAATGCGCAGACCGAGTTCCTCGAACGCCTCGCCGTCGCCCGTTTGCTGCGCCGCCTCCGCTTGCGCCAGCAACGGCGCCAGCACCGGCAAGGGCGGCAGGCGTGGATCGGCAAAGCCGAGCCGGCTTGCGCCCGGCACATCGGCGACGACGCGCTCCATATGGGCCGGCGAAAAATGGAAGGAGAGGCAGCGGTCGCCCGCGCCGTGCTCGTGGCCGCACTCGTAGCAGGCGCCCGGATTGCCGAGCAGGATGGCGCCTGGAGCAAGCATTGCGGTGCCCTGGCGCGTCCGGTAGCGGAACGTGGCTCTGGTCACGGCGGCGACGCAGAAACCGCGATGCTGTTCTTCAAACGGGCGGTCGCCGGCGCGAGCCGTGCAGATCACGTCGGATACCTGCCAGCCATGCCCTGAGGCCAGGTTTTTCTCAGTCGTCGCCATCGGGAAAAAATAGCAATTTTTCCCAAGCCCAGAACCCCGCCATACCCCTATTGCTCGCCTCTCCTGACAAACGAGGCAGCAGCCATGACCGATCCCTTTGCCGAAGCCCTGCACAGCGGCGCTCCCAATCCGGATCTCGCCGAAAAGCTGAAACTCTACGGCCGTTTCATCGGCGCCTGGACCTTCGACGCCACGCGCACGCTGGAGGACGGCACCAGGCTAACCGGGCGCGGTGAGGTGCATTTCGGCTGGGTTCTGGAGGGCAAGGCGGTCCAGGACGTCTGGATCCTGCCCGCGCGGAATGCCGGAATGCAAGCCTCTCTCGGGCCATGGACCTTCTACGGCACGACGTTGCGCGTCTACGACCCCGGCGCGGACGCCTGGCATATCTTCTGGAGCGACCCGCGCAACCAGTATTACAGCCGCCAGCTCGGTCGCGCCGAAGGCGACACGATCGTGCAGATCGGCGCCGACGGCACCGGCTCCTCGGTGCGCTGGAGCTTTTTGCACATCACCGAGAACGCATTCCGCTGGCTTGGCGAGCGTTCGCATGACGGCGGCAAAACCTGGCGCACCGAGGTCGAGTTCTTGGCGCGGCGCTCGACTCCAGCCTGACCGATCAACCACCTGTATTTATGGAGAGAACGATGCTTGACCATGTCTCGATCGGCGTCCGCGACAGCGGCGCCTCGAAGCGCTTCTACGACGCCGCTTTGGAGCCCCTCGGCTACTCGTGCCTCAGCCAGTCACCCGGCTCGCTCGGCTACGGCGCCAGGACCGTAGAACTCTGGGTCAACGAGGCCGGCCGGCCGGTCCCGGCCGACGCGGACTCCGGCCTGCACTTCTGCTTTGCCGCACCGACACGCGCCGGCGTCGACGCTTTCCATGCGGCGGCCTTGCTTGCGGGTGGCAAGGACAATGGCCGGCCCGGCCTGCGCGCCGCCTATGGCGACAACTACTACGCCGCCTTCGTAATCGACCCTGACGGCTACCGGCTCGAGGCTTATTGCAGCAAAGCTGAATAGCCGGCTGAAATCCTCCCGTCCTGTTCCCACCGCTCCCGCTTTGCTCTACGAATGCAGGGCTTGGGCTTCGCCAGGCGGGAGGGGACCAGCGATGCCGAGCTTCGACACCCTGTTCAACGCCTTCGTCACCATCCTGGTGACCATCGATCCGCCCGGGCTGGCACCGCTCTTCCTCGCCGTCACGCGTGGCATGAACCGGGACGAGCGCCAGCAGGTCTCGGTGCGAGCTTCGGTGATCGGCTTTCTGGTGATGGCGTTGTTCGCCGTCGCCGGCGCCTCGATCCTGTCGGTGTTCGGCATCACGCTGCCGGCCTTCCGCGTCGCCGGCGGCTTCCTGCTTTTCTTCATCGCCTTCGAAATGGTGTTCGAGCGCCGTCAGGACCGCAAGGAGAAGATCGGCGACGTCGCCATCACCAAGGACATGATCCACAACATCGCCGCCTTTCCGCTGGCGATCCCGCTGATCGCCGGTCCCGGCGCGATATCGGCGACAGTGCTGCTGTCAGGACACTTCGAGGGCTTTGCCGCGCAAGCGGCGCTGGTCGGCATCATCGCGATCTGTCTTGTGCTCACCTTTCTGGTGTTCGTGCTGGCGGAGCGAATCGACCGCATCCTCGGCCAGACCGGCCGCTCGATCCTGACGAGGCTGCTCGGCGTCATCCTGGCGGCGCTTGCGGTGCAGTTCGTCGCCGACGGCGTCAGGGCGCTGATGGCTGCCTGAGCAGCATCCCTACTGCCTTATTTCACTGCTGTATCGACCACCTCGAAATCATGCGTGACGGCCGCCGTCTTGGCCATCATGGCGGTGGCCGAGCAGTATTTCTCGATCGACAGGTCGATCGCCCTTTTCACCTTGTCGCGCGACAGCGCGCGACCCTTGACGATGAAATGCATGTGGATGCGGGTGAAGACGCGCGGTTCCGTCTCGGCACGATCCGCGTCCAGCTCGACCACGCAGTCCTCGACCGCCTCGCGACCTTTTTCGAGGATATGGACCACGTCGTAGGCCGAGCAGCCGCCGGTGCCGATCAGCACCAGCTCCATTGGGCTCGGCCCTGGCGTCCGACCTTCCGGCCCATGCGCCGTGCCCAGCACGACTTTGTGACCGCTGCCGGACTCGCCGACAAAGGTGCGTTCCTCAACCCATTTGACGCGTGCTTTCACGATGATCTTCCTTAGACGCTGCTTTGCAAGCGGACTATCGCCGCAACTATCAACTATAGGCAATTCCGGACGGAAAACCGCGACGCACTTTCGCTGGAAATTGTTTATTGGCCGAATACGACCGTGTGCATGATGCGGCCGGGCACCAACGTGAAGATGCCGGCGCCGATCAGCGCAAATAGGTAGAGCTTGATCATGGCGCTGCGATGCGCGGCCACTTTATGGGTGTGCGCATACCAGACCGCCAGCGGGGCGGTGACAACCACCAGGATCGACAGGATGTGGATCGGGCTGAACGGCCCGATCAGGCGTATCTGCTGGATCCAGAAGCTCGAGACGGCGACGACCAGCATCAGCGCGGCCCAGGCATAGCCCAAGACGCGGTGGCGTGTCGTGCCTTTCGGCAATGCCAGTTGCGCCCCGCCTATCGCCAGCGCGGCGAAGGCGGCGAACGCGTGCCATGGAATGGGAGGAGGCGCTGTCAGCAACGGTCCGAGCGACATCGCGCCTTCCCCTCAAACGACGATTGCGAGACCTTCAGAACGGAATCTCGTCATCCAGCTCGCGCGACGAACCACCGCCACCGCCCCTGGAACCGCCACCGCCGCCACGGCTGAAGCCTTCGTTCGGGCCCGACTGGCCGAAATCGGAACCCCGGCTGTTGCCGCCGCCGGCATAACTGCCGACCTGGCCGCCGCCTTCGCCGCGCGCGTCGAGCATCTGCAGCTCGCCACGGAATTTCTGCAGTACGACCTCGGTCGTGTAGCGATCGTTGCCGGTCTGGTCCTGCCATTTGCGCGTCTGCAGCTGGCCCTCGACATAGACCTTCATGCCCTTCTTCAAATACTGCTCCGCCACCTTGGCGAGCTGGTCGTTGAAGATGACGACATTGTGCCACTCCGTCTTTTCCTTGCGCTCCCCGGAATTCTTGTCGCGCCAGCTTTCCGACGTGGCGATGCGGATGTTGACGACCGGGTCGCCCGAATTCAGGCGGCGGATTTCAGGGTCCGCCCCGAGATTGCCGACCAGAATGACCTTGTTGACGCTACCCGCCATCGTACTTCTCCGCGCTCATCCGAAACAAATTTTAAGTCGCTCACCTTACAGCCTGCGGTTCGCCCATGCCCGCGAAGGCTGGCTTTTCCCACAAGGTTTTTTGTTCTCTTTTCGTTCTAGTCTTGACCGCTGTTTCTGTCAAGGAATGTCAGCAACAGGTAGTATTCCTGAGCAGGAAACAAAGGGGACATCGGAATGAACGTTGTTTCGCATGAGGATCAGCCGCGCGAAACGTGGCGCGCCGGGGTCGAAACCCGCATGCATGTTGCCGCCGCCAATGGCGCGGCTGGCCTTTGCATATTCGAGCAGTGGGTCGGACCGGGTTCCGGCGCACCAACGCATGCGCATAAAGTCGAGGAAGTACTGACGGTGATTGCCGGCGAAGCCGAAATGTGGGTCGACGACCGACGGGCCGTGCTTGCCGCCGGGCAGTCCCTGATCATTCCCGCGCACCGCAAGCATGGCTTTCGAAACGTGGCTTCCGGCACGCTTCACATCCATGCCGTGCTCGCATCGCCAATCTTCGAGGCAAGCTTCGACGGAGCGGCGGAGCCGGTGAGACGCTGGACGGCCTAAAACGGCGCTTGCCAAACCAATAAGTATCGACTTATGCTTTGTGCATGATCGAAGCAGAGATTTTCCGGGCCCTGGCCGATCCGACACGCCGCGCCGTCTACGAGCGGCTCGCGGCCGGCGAATTGACGGTGTCCGAGCTGCGCGCCGGCGTGAGCGTGTCGCAGCCGGCCGTCTCGCAGCATCTTGCCGTGCTGCGCGGCGCCGGACTGGTGATCGAGCGGCGCGCCGGCCGCAACGCCTATTACCGCGCCGACCCTCAAGGGCTCGATCCCTTGCTCGGCTGGATCGAACGCTACCGCGCCTTCTGGCCGGAGCGCATCGAGCGTTTGAAGCGGGTTCTGAAGGAAATGGACCAATGACGACTACCAAACACCCGGCAGCGGCCAACGCGCCGCTCAGCTTCGAATGCGAGCTTCCCGATCCGCCGGAAAAAGTCTGGCGGGCGCTCACCGAGCCGGAACTGCTCGCCGCCTGGCTGATGCCCAACGACATCAAGCCAGCGATCGGCGAGCGCTTTGCCTTTGCCGGACCAAACGCGCCGATCGAGTGCGAAGTGCTCGAGGCCGAGCCCGGCAAGCTGCTGCGCTATTCCTGGCGCGAGCGACCGGGCGTGGACGCTGCCGACCGGCTACCGGCATTCGACGGTCCCATCTTCGACAGCATTGTCACCTTCACGCTCGCGCGCACGGTTTCCGGCGGCACGCATCTCAGCATCGTCCATGATGGTTTCGCGACGGTCGCGCAACCTGTCGTCGCCGTTTCCGGCGCCGGCTGCGGGATTTCGCTCCACGCGCGCAAGAGCCCAGCTGCCGCCAACGCGCCAAGCATGATGCTGCGCGCGGCTTGACCAAAGAACCGAGGAGATCTGCGATGACCGCCTTTGCCAATCTCGTGCCGATGGTGATCGAGCAGTCGAGCCGCGGCGAACGCGCCTTCGACATTTTCTCGCGGCTGCTGCGCGAACGCATCGTTTTCATCAACGGTGAGATCAATGACGGCGTGTCGGCGCTGGTCTGCGCGCAGCTCCTGTCGCTGGAATCGGACCATCCCGACAAGGAGATATCGATCTACATCAACTCGCCGGGCGGCGTGGTGACCAGCGGCTTCGCCATCTACGACACTATGCAGTACATCTCCTGCCCGGTGTCGACGGTGTGCATGGGCTTTGCCGCCTCGATGGGTTCATTCCTGTTGATGGCAGGCTCGCCCGGTCGGCGCATCGCGCTGCCCAACACCAGGATCGTGCTGCATCAGCCGCTCGGCGGCTTCCAGGGCCAGGCCTCCGACATCCAGCGCCACGCCGAGGACATCCTGCGCACCAAGCGCCACATGACGGAACTTTACGCCAAGCATTGCGGTCGGACCTATGACGAGGTCGAGCGCACGCTCGACCGCGACTATTTCATGACCGCCGAGGAAGCGAAGGCCTGGGGCCTCGTCGACCATGTCTACGACACGCGCAAGAAGGCGGCCTGACCGCGCGGCAAATTGATTGCGGCGCGTCTGGCCTCGCCTTCGGCGCGCCTCTATAGTTCGCGCATGATCCGAGCGCGTTCCTTGACGAATCTGGGTTTTGCCGTTGTCGCAGTCGCCGGCGTGCTTGCGGTCGGCACCGCCGCTTTTGCAGACGACAATTCGACACAAAAACTGCCCGGCGTGAGCAGCGACTACCGCATCGCCAAGCCCGCGCCGCAGCCCGAGCCTGACGACGCACTGCCAGCCGGCAGCAACGGCACGTTCAAGATCGGCGACACCGATGTCAGGATTTCGGGCAGCATAACCATCGACATGGCAACGGGTGGCATCAGGCCTCCCAACCACTGAAGCTTACCCCGCATTGCGGACGCCAGCGACGGACCTCCGGCTCGCAAAATGCAAGCCCCGCCACTGCTTCCGCAGGTGGACGGGGCTTTCATGGATCTGAAACCCAATTTTAGCCGGGAGTGGACTGCCGGCGTTCTGTTTCGGATGCAACGCGGCTTTCAGCCGACGATCCGACTATGGTCTCTGATTGTAGGAATCGGCAGGTCACGTTTTTCGGGAGGCGCTCACGCCTACCCTGGCACTATGCCCGCCGCGGCTCCATCGCTTCGTGGAGCCTCAAGGGACTGTCCGGTGGCGTCATGCTCCGCTCCTGGTCCGTTGTGGCAATGTCGTCCGAAGCGCAAATCGCTGAAGCCTGCGGCGTCTCGCAGGCCACCTCTGGGTGACGAGGCCATCGACAGACGGCCGGCTTCGTTGACGCCTTTGAGACTGCCCCCATGGGTCCGAGACGTCAACCGTTGAAGAGCCGGTTACAGAAAAATGTGATCGATCGGAGGTTACGTCCAGGTAAGTCGAATGCCTTCGACTGATCGGTCGCGACGGTTTTTGCAGCCGCTGTTTCCACAGCGCTTTGTCAGGAGGGTGTTCGGCCTTTGTTCTTTCCGCTTGCCCGCTCGCGCGAAAGGCGGTTAAACGCTTTGGTCGAGATTGTGGCGTCTCTCGACGCGGCGACGAGATTACCTACATAGGGGATGGCCGGGACAAACCCGCCAATCCAGCAAATTCCAGACCTGAGGCGGCGACCGGCGATGGCCGACCAAAAATATCTTTCCATTCGCGGCGCGCGCGAACACAATCTCAAGAACGTCGATCTCGACCTGCCGCGCGACAGCCTGATCGTCATGACCGGCCTGTCGGGATCCGGCAAGTCGTCGCTCGCCTTCGACACCATCTATGCCGAGGGTCAGCGCCGCTATGTCGAAAGCCTTTCGGCCTATGCCCGCCAGTTCCTGGAGATGATGCAGAAGCCGGACGTCGACCAGATCGACGGCTTGTCTCCCGCCATCTCGATCGAGCAGAAGACGACCTCGCGCAACCCGCGCTCGACAGTCGGCACCGTCACCGAAATCTACGACTATATGCGCCTGCTCTTCGCCCGCGTCGGCATTCCCTATTCGCCGGCCACCGGCCTGCCGATCGAAAGCCAGACGGTCAGCCAGATGGTTGACCGCGTGCTGGCGCTGGACGAGGGCACGCGTCTCTACCTACTGGCGCCGATCGTGCGCGGCCGCAAGGGCGAATACCGCAAGGAACTTCTGGAGCTGCAGAAGAAGGGGTTCCAGCGCGTCAAGGTCGACGGCGTCTTCTACGAGATCGCCGACGTGCCGGCGCTGGACAAGAAATACAAGCACGACATCGACGTGGTCGTCGACCGCATCGTCGTTCGCGGCGATCTGGCGACACGGCTTGCGGATTCGATGGAGACGGCGCTGAAGCTCGCCGACGGTCTTGCGGTGGCCGAGTTCGCCGACAAGCCGCTCGACGCCAGCCGGACGGGCGAGGACTCGGTCAACAAGTCGAAGAACGAGACGCATGAGCGCATCATGTTCTCGGAAAAATTCGCCTGCCCGGTGTCCGGCTTCACCATTCCCGAGATCGAGCCCAGGCTGTTCTCCTTCAACAATCCGTTCGGCGCCTGCCCTACCTGCGACGGCCTCGGCAGCCAGCGCGCCATCGACGCCAACCTCGTTGTGCCGGACGAGAATGTCTCGCTGCGCGATGGCGCCATCAGCCCGTGGGCGAAATCGACCTCGCCCTATTACGCGCAGACGCTTGAGGCCTTGGGCAAGGCCTATGGCTTCAAGCTCGGCGACAAGTTCAAGGATCTGAGCGCCGAGGCGCAGCAGGCCGTGCTGCACGGCACGGGCGAGCGCGAGATCACCTTCCAGTATGACGACGGCCTGCGCTCCTACAAAACGACCAAGACTTTCGAGGGCGTCATCCCCAACCTCGACCGGCGCTGGAAAGAAACGGAATCGGCCTGGATGCGCGAGGAGATCGAGCGCTTCATGTCGGCCACCCCCTGCCCCGCCTGCAACGGCTACCGGCTGAAGCCGGAAGCGCTCTCGGTCAAGATCGCCGGCAGGCACATCGGCGAGGTCACGGAGCTGTCGATCCGCAAGGCCGACCAGTGGTTCACCGATCTGCCGGCGCAGCTCAACGAGAAGCAGAATGAGATCGCCGTCCGGGTGCTGAAGGAAATCCGCGAGCGCCTGCGTTTCTTGAACGATGTCGGCCTCGACTATCTGACGTTGTCGCGCAATTCCGGCACGCTGTCGGGCGGCGAGAGCCAGCGCATTCGTTTGGCTTCGCAGATCGGCTCCGGCTTGACGGGCGTGCTCTACGTGCTGGACGAGCCGTCTATCGGTCTGCACCAACGCGACAATGCGCGCCTGCTCGATACGCTGAAGCACCTGCGCGACATCGGCAACACGGTGATCGTCGTCGAGCATGACGAGGACGCCATCCTGCATGCCGACTATGTCGTCGATATCGGCCCGGCCGCCGGCATCCATGGCGGTGAGATCATCGCGCAAGGCACGCCGCAGCAGATCATGGCGACGCCCGCCTCGATCACCGGCAAGTATTTGTCGGGCGAGCTCGAGGTCGCGACGCCGGCGGTGCGCCGCGAGGCGAAAAAGAACCGGCGTATCAAGGTCGTCGGCGCGCGCGGCAACAATTTGAAGAACGTCACGGCGGAGATCCCGCTCGGCACTTTCACTTGCGTCACCGGCGTCTCCGGCGGCGGCAAGTCGACCTTCCTGATCGAGACGCTGTTCAAGGCGGCCTCACGCCGCATCATGGGCTCGCGCGAGCATCCGGCCGAGCATGATCGCATCGAGGGCCTGGAGTTCCTCGACAAGGTCATCGATATCGACCAGTCGCCGATTGGCCGCACGCCGCGCTCCAACCCCGCCACTTATACCGGCGCCTTCACGCCGATCCGCGATTGGTTCGCCGGTCTGCCGGAGGCCAAGGCGCGCGGCTATCAGCCGGGCCGTTTCTCCTTCAACGTCAAGGGCGGCCGCTGCGAGGCGTGCCAGGGCGACGGCGTCATCAAGATCGAGATGCACTTCCTGCCCGACGTCTACGTCACCTGCGACGTCTGCCATGGCAAGCGCTACAACCGCGAGACGCTGGACGTGCTGTTCAAGGGCAAGTCGATCGCCGACGTGCTCGACATGACGGTGGAGGAAGGCGTCGAGTTCTTCTCGGCGGTGCCCGGCGTGCGCGACAAGCTGGAGACGCTGAAGCAGGTCGGGCTCGGCTACATCCATATCGGCCAGCAGGCGACGACGCTCTCAGGCGGCGAGGCGCAGCGCATCAAGCTAGCCAAGGAACTGTCGCGCAAGGCGACCGGTAAGACGCTCTACATCCTCGACGAGCCGACCACCGGCCTGCATTTCCACGACGTCGCCAAGCTGCTCGAAGTGCTGCATGAGCTGGTCGACCAGGGCAACACGGTGGTGGTGATCGAGCACAATCTCGAAGTCATCAAGACAGCCGACTGGGTGCTCGACCTCGGCCCCGAGGGCGGCGACGGTGGCGGCGAGCTGGTCGCCTCCGGCACCCCGGAAGCAATCGTGCGCGAAAAGCGCAGCTACACCGGCCAGTTCCTGAAGGAGCTTCTGGAGCGGCGCCCCGGGGGCAAGCGCGAAGCGGCCGAGTGAGCGAGTGGGTCGGCAAGCGTTTGGAACAGTCTCAAATGAAGATCAGGCAAGCGCTTGCAGGTGATCTCCAAGCTGTCGTCGCGATAACCACGGACGCCTACGCCCCCTACACCGCCCTGTTCGGCGCCCCGCCGATCCCGGTGACCGAGGACTATGCGCCACGTATTACGCGCGGAGAGGTCTGGCTGCTGGAGGATGGTTCCGATCTGGCCGGGCTGCTTGTCCTCGAGCGGCACGACGATCATGCCATGATCTTCAGCGTTGCCGTTTCGCCGGCCTTCCAGGGCAGGAGACTCGGCATCGCGCTGCTCGACTTCGCCGACGAACAGGCGCGGTCATGGGGCGTGCCGGAGGTGCGGCTCTACACCAATTCGCGCATGGAGCGGAACATCGCGCTCTATTCGGCTTACGGCTATCGGGAAACGGGTCGCCGCGCCAACCCATACCGGCCAGGATGGATATTGGTCGACATGGCTAAGCCGGTCGACAAAGCAGCCTGAGCCGCATTCAAAACTCGGAGGAGGAAGACGATGAGCCAAGGAAAGATCCGCTCCGGCATGGGCGGCTGGACCTTCGAGCCCTGGGACACCTCCTTCTATCCGGAGAAGCTCGCCAAGGCCAAGCAGTTGCACTATGCGAGCCACCAGGTGCCGAGCATCGAGGTCAACGGCACCTATTATTCCAGCTTCAAGGAGCCGACCTTCGTCAAGTGGGCGAACGATACGCCGGACGGCTTCGTCTTTTCGCTCAAGGGCAACCGCTTCGTCACCAACCGCCGCGTGCTCGGCGAGGCCGGGGAATCGATAATGCGCTTCCTCGGCTCGGGCATTGTCGCGCTCGGCGACAAGCTGGGACCGATCCTGTGGCAGTTCGCGCCGACAAAGAAGTTCGATGCGGACGATCTCGAGGCCTTCCTGAAGCTGCTGCCCGAGAAACAGGACGGCGTGCCGCTGCGCCATGCGCTCGAAGTGCGGCATGACAGCTTCATTGTCCCGGAATTTCCGGCTCTGGCGCGCAAATACAATGCCGCCATCGTCTATGCCGACCACGCCAAATATCCGGCGATCGCCGACATCACCGGCGATTTCGTCTATGCCCGCCTGCAAACCGGCAGCGACGACAATCCCGATTGCTACACGCCGAAAGGGCTCGACGAATGGGCGGGCCGCGTCAAGACCTGGGCGGAAGGCAGGCAGCCGGCCGACCTGCCGCGCGCCGATCCCAAGACCGACGCGCCGGTCAAGCCGCGCGACGTGTTCGCCTATTTCATAAGCGAGGGCAAGGTGCGTGCGCCCTTCGGTGCCATGGCACTGATGAAGCGGGTGGCGGCCTAAACTGCCGCGGCTCTTTGTTGGAACGCCGGAAGTTTGCCCGGCGCGCGACGCCGTCGGCGGTTGGCTTGTCGGAACCTGCTGGCCATCTTGACCGTTCTGTCCCAGCCGATCGCGAGGTCGGCGGAGGGTTATCTCGCCGAAAGATCGGTACGGCGACCTCGCGAAACGCTCGCCACATCCCGCAGCGTCGGAAAGGAGCGAGGGAAGATGACCGTCATCCTCGGTGCGTTGCTTACCATCGCAGGCGTCGTCTACATGGCAGGCGCCACTTTGAGGCGCGGACGCCTGAGTGACCCAGCATCTACAGCCCCGGATCGTCCGGCGCCGAACCTGGCAACACCAGGCCCCACGCTGGAGCCGCGACGACGCGGACTCCGTTTCCTCGGCCTGTCTCAGAATTGGCCAGGTCTGGTGATGATGGCCGTCGGCATCATACTGCTGTTGTCGGTGTTCGTCCTCTGACCTTACGGAATGTCGGAGTCTTCACTCGCAACCGCGTGCCCGACATCCGCCGCTGCGCTTGAAGCTCAGAGCATTTTCAGGAACGGTTGAAGTCTTGCTGCTCAGGCCGTCAGTGGTGCCCGATCACTTCGTTATAGGCGTCGAGGTCAACGTAAAAAACCTTGGTTATTTCGCCGAGCAGATCATCCTCGTCGTAGCCCTGCGACATCAGGATGTTGATCGCCGTCATGATATCGACGCGCTCGGTCAGTCGCCGCTTCTGATAGTCCTCGACAAAACGTTCCATCGCCTTCCCCTGGCAAGCTTTTGTTCGACGCATCGACCGACAATCACTGCGGGGAAAGCTAGGCGAGCTTGCTTGCGCGGACCTTGCGGGCGGAGCCCGCGCCATCCCCTTCATCTCGACTGATACGGAAAGAGCCCGACTCACCAAGGCCATGGAAAGACTAGCATGCGCTATTGGCCACACCAGAGCCGTCGAACACTTCGTCATCCTTCCGCGTAACGACGCGAACCGAAGCGAAGACCCAAGGATCCATTCCGTTACTAGGAAGCGTCATCAACCGTGCATAATCAGCAATGATCTAGGCGTCCGCACGAGGAATCTATTCTGCATCGCGAGACCGGCGACGGCGTGCGTAGCTTCGGCCGCATCACCAGCGCCCGCCCGAGTGGCGAGCTGCCGCTGGTCACCGCACAGGTCGCCGCCGCGCCGCGAAGGCATCTGCCTCAGCACCGCAAACACCTCGAAGACATGCGAAGGAATGTTGCGGTCGCCGCGCCGAAGCGGCGCGAAGCCGGACTTCAGATTTTCGAGGACCGTGAGCAGCGGAGAAATCTCCCTGCCCTGCGGCACGATGCGATGCCCGACCGGGCGCGGTCATACGCCGCGCTCCGGTCGAGCGCCTTCCCCTCGAAGGCAACCCTTCCGCTCGTCAACCGGTGATGGTTGACGATCCGATCTCATCAGACTTGGTTGCAAGCGACGTGCCAAACGCGGACGCATGCGGGGATCAGGAGAAATAGTCATTAAATACAAAGGCTTAGCGCTTGACAAGCGAATAAAACGACGCCGATCAAGCACCCTGGGTTTGAGAAAACGTTGCGCAGCTCTGCCTAGATTTTGCCCAAATCATAAAATTGCCCAATGCTTAATCTCGTCTCCGTGCCGGCACTCGCCGGCCAGTTGCGGGGCAGCGGCAAAATAGGGCAAGGTCGCCGCCGAAATGAGCGACCGCATGGCCTTCCCGATTCGCATTCTTCTGAGCTTGCTGCTTCTTGCGTCGGCCGTGGGCAAGGCCGGCGCGGACTTCGCCGAAGGCAAGCTTCCGGACGGCGTCTATCATTGCGAGGTCTATCTGCTCGGCCTCTTCCTCAATCTCGGCGACATCACCATCAAGGGCAATGTCTATAGCGGCCCAGTGACCTTCGGCACGTCGGGAACCTACAACTACCAGATGGACGCCAATGGCGAGATCAGCTGGCTCGGCCCGCTCGGCGGCTATACGAGCGGCGGCAACTCGATCTCGCTGACACAGGCGACGCTCGACGATCCAGGCGGTCCCTCCTTCGACATCATCATGAAGCAGCAGGACGGCGCCTTTACCGCCTCCACCTGCACGAAACATTGATCGAACAAGGAACTTCGCTTCGATGCTGCGCACAACCTGCCGCTTTATCTGCGGGTCGCCGGCCGACAGCCGAGGGGCAGTTGAAGCGGAAACCGCCTAAGCAGTGACCGCGACTTCCAGTGCCAGGCGGGTCATGTCGGTGAACAGCGCCTGGCGTTCGGAATACTCGGTCTGCTCGTCGGCGGCGACGTGGTCGACCACGGTCAGCAGCGATAGGGCGCGCGCGCCGAACTGCGCCGAGATGCGGTAGAGCGCGCTGGTTTCCATGTCGACCGCCAGCGCGCCGAGCGCCCTGGGCTCGTCGAAGCGGGCGCGGCCATCGGGATGATGGAAGATGTCGCTGCAGACGGTCAGGCCGGCGCTGCAGGCAATGCCGAGATCGGCGGCCCGCTGCAGCGCCAGCGCATGGAGCGCCTCATCGGGGCCGGCCGGCTGGTAAAGTCCGAACACCTGCCCGCTGATCGGGCCCTCGGCGCGCACGGCGCTTGAAACGACCAAGCCCCGCAGCGGAACGTCATCCGACAATGCGCCGCATGTTCCTGTGCGGATCAGCGTCTTCACGCCATGATAGTCCAGCAACTCATGGGCATAGATCAGGAAAGAAGAGACGCCGATGCCGGTTGCCTGGATGCTGACCGGCTTGCCACGGAAACGGCCGGTGAAGCCGAGGGCGCCCCGACGGAGATTGATGCAGCGCGGCGCCTCCAGAAAAGTTTGCGCCATCCACTGCGCGCGCTCGGGGTCGCCCGGCAGCAGCACCGTTTCGGCATAATCTCCCCTGCCCGCCTCGATGTGCGGCGTCACGCGCTATCACCCCCATGACAGAACCCATCCGACCTGCATCATGGCAGGCTCGCTGCAATGTGCAAGCGATAGCTGTTTAAGACATGTCGCCTAAAAGGGCGCAGCGCTTTTGGGGAAACGACATGCGTCAAACAAAGATCTGAAGCGCGTCGCCTGATCTGCTTCGGCGATGCGCTTTAAGATTCCAGCACGTCTTTAACGATCGTCGCCAGTTGCTTGAGCGAGAATGGTTTGGGCAGGAAGCCGAAATGCGCATCGGCCGGCAGGTTTTTGGCAAAGGCGTCCTCGGCATAGCCGGAAACGAAGACGAATTTTATGTCCGGCTGGCGCTTGCGCAGCTCGCCGAGCAGCGTCGGCCCGTCCATTTCCGGCATCACCACATCGGACACGACGATGTCGACCTTGCCGCCGAGTGCCTCGAAGACCTCCAGCGCCTCGACGCCGGAGGAAGCCTCGTGAACGGTGTAGCCGCGCGAAGTCAGCGCCCTCACGCCGCCCATGCGAACGGCGTCCTCGTCCTCGACCAGAAGCACGGTCGCCGAACCTGAGAGGTCCTTCGCCGTGTCGGCCGGCTTGGCTGGAGCTGCCGCCGCCGCAGTGTCGGCAGATTCGCTCGCCTTCTTCACCTCCGTCACGTGACGCGGCAGGAAGATCCGGAACACCGTGCCCTTGCCGACTTCGGAATCGCAGTAGATGAAGCCGCCGGTCTGCTTGATGATGCCATACACCATCGAGAGGCCAAGGCCCGTTCCCTTGCCGACCTCCTTTGTGGTGAAGAACGGCTCGAATATCTTCTTCAGCACCTCCGGCGCGATGCCGCTGCCCGTGTCCTCGACCTCGACCAGCACATAATCGGCCGGGATAAGCTCGCGATACGGGAACGATTTGCACTCCTCGGCCATGACGTTGCGGGTGCGCACGGTAAGATCGCCGCCGGTGGGCATCGCATCGCGCGCGTTGACGGCGAGATTAACCACCACCTGCTCGAATTGGCCGATGTCGACCTTGACCGGCCACAGATCGCGCCCGTGGTCGATCTTCAGCCTGATATCGTTGCCCACCAGGCGGGCAAGCAGCATGCGCAGATCGGCAAGCACATCGGTCAGGTTGAGAACTTCCGGCCGCAAGGTCTGCTTGCGCGAGAAGGCCAGCAACTGCCTAACAAGCGACGCCGCCCGGTTGGCGTTCTGCTTGATGTTCATGATGTCGGGGAAGGACGGGTCCGACGGCCGGTGGTTGGTGAGCAGGAGGTCCGACGCCATGATGATGGCGGTGAGCACGTTGTTGAAGTCGTGCGCGATGCCGCCGGCAAGCTGGCCGACCGCCTGCATCTTCTGGCTCTGCGCCATCTGGCCCTCGAGCGCCTTCTGCTCGGTAGTCTCGACGGCGTAGACGATGGCCGATTCCTCCGCACCCTCGCTACCGGCGCCGTCGGCGACGGCATTCACGTAGAAGCGGATGTGGCGCTCCTCATGCCCGGGTAGCAGCGAGTCGATCGGCTCGATATTGGCCTGCCGCTGCCGCGCCTTCTCGAAGGCGGCGGCGAAGGTCGGCCGGTCGCGTTCATGCACCACGCTCTCGAAACGCACGCGCCGGTCGACAGCGTCTCGGTCGACGACGGACGAAAACAGTGACAGGAACGGCGCATTGGTGCGCAGGATGCGCCCGCCGGCATCGACGCCGGCTATCGCCATCGGCGTCGAGTTGAAGAAACGCGTGAAGCGCACCTCCGAGGCGCGCAGGTCGGCGGACGCGTCCTCTCCCTGGGTGCGGTTGAGCACGATGGTGCGCGTCGGCCCGTTCACTCCTTCGCGGCTTGCCGAAACGCGGTGCATGAAGCGGACCGGCAGTGCCTGGCCGCTCATTGTCGTCAGATCAAGGTCGATGACGGCGTTGCGCGTGGCGCCGGGATCAGCCTTGACCGAGCGGACGAGCGCCATGCCGTCGCCGGCGACGATCTCCGGCAGCGTGACCGCGCCCGGGGTGAAGCTGGCAAGGTCGATGCCCAGCCATTCGGCAAGCGTCGCATTGATATAAGTAACGCGGCCTTCCTGGTCGGCCGAGAAGAAGCCTGCGGGCGCGTGGTCGAGATGGTCTATCGCCTTTTGCAGGTCGAGGAAGAAACGCTCCTGTTCCGCCCGCTCCTGCGAGATGTCTGCGATCTGCCAGGCAAGCATCGGCAGCCGCTGGCCCGGCACATTGAAGGCGCGGGCGCGGACGCGGTACCAGCGCGCGCCCGGCTCGGCCCCAGGCTTGATCGATTGCGCCAGGCGGAATTCACCGTCGCCGGCCTGGCCGTCGCGCAGGCCGGACGCCAGCCGGTAGATGGTCATTGAAGCCTCGGGGACGTCCGAAAGCAGCCCCTCGACCGTCTTGAGGTCGGCCGCCGAAGCGGCACCCGTCATCTCGGCATAGGCCCGGTTGGCGTAGATTACGCGACCCTTGGTGTCGGTGACCAGGAGGCCTTGCGACATTGAATCGACGAACGCTTTGGACAGCTCGTCTCCGGTTGAACGCGGCGCGATCTGCACGAAGCCGATCGCCGTCGCGAACAGAAAGCCGACGCCGATCATGGCGAGCACGCCAAGCATGCCGAGCAGGAACGGATCGCCGAGGCGCTCGCGGAACAACCCGAAGACGACCGCCGCGCCGGTCAAAACGACGATGAAGATGATGAGCCTGGCGATGGCGCCCGGACGCGTGTTTTGGTCGACGATCGGTACCGGATAGAAATCGCCGCGCGTTTCCTTGGCCATGTGCCCCCTGCTCGTGATTCCGATACCCCGACACCCGCGAACGGCCGGTTGAATCACATTCTCCTGTAGCGGAAAAGGCCCGGACGGCAAATGTCCGATAAAATCAACGATTCATGTTTCAAACTGTTCACGATGGGTGATGTCGCCTTGCGGAGGCTAGTCCCTAAGGTCTAGTGTCGCGTCACTTCAAAGGCGATTGGGTGCACTGATGCTGCAGTGGCTGGATAGCGTAGCGGGGCCGGGTTACGTCGCTGCAATTCTATGGACGTTCGCGGCCCTTGTTCTGCTGGTCGTGGTCCTGCTCGTCATCAAGGTAGTCCGCAACCTGACTTTCGGCACCTTCGTTGCCGGAGGCCGGAATCGCAAGACACGGCTCGCCGTCATGGACGCCACCGCTGTCGACAGCCACCGCCGGCTGGTGCTGGTGCGGCGCGACGATATCGAACACCTCATCCTGATCGGCGGCCCGACTGATGTCGTGGTCGAGCGCGACATAAGGCTGGCAGCACCTCGCCGCCCGGCGCTGACCGGAGACAGCGGCCAGCAGCAGACCGCCGCGCCGCGCCCGCGGGCGCCTCAGCCCGCACCCGCCCCGGCCCAGCAGCCGACCGCACCGGCGCCGGCTCCCGTGAGCGAGCCCGTGTCGCGCCCGCGCGCGGCGCCCCCTCCGGCAAAGCCGCTGGTACCGCCTCCCCCGGCCGCGAAAGTCATGCCGCTCCCTGCGTATGGGACGAATGGCACTGGCCGGCAGGCCCCGCCGCAGCCCTCCAACGACTCGATCGACGACACACTGATGCACGAGCTCGAGGCATCGTTGGAGGAGTCCCATTCCAAACCGGCAAGCAAGCCGGCGGCGAAGCCCTCGCTCGATGACGAGATGACCAAGCTTCTCGGCGAGCTGGCCAGCCACAAACGCTGACCCCCAAAGGATTGCCGCTCAAAAAAGAAAATGGCCGGAAAGATCCGGCCATTTTCGCAAAACCTGCGTCTGTCCCAACCCGCGTCAGTCGTCGCGGTAGACCTTCTCGCGGCGTTCGTGGCGCTCCTGCGCCTCGATCGACAGCGTCGCGATCGGGCGGGCGTCGAGCCGCTTCAGCGCGATCGGCTCGCCGGTTTCCTCGCAATAGCCATAGGTGCCTTCGTCGATGCGCTGCAGCGCGGAGTCGATTTTCGAGATGAGCTTGCGCTGGCGATCGCGGGCGCGCAGTTCGATGGCTCGGTCGGTTTCGGAAGAGGCGCGGTCGGCTAGGTCGGGATGGTTGGCGTTTTCTTGCTGGAGGATTTCGAGTGTTTCACGCGCTTCGCGAAGGATGTCATTCTTCCATGTGATAAGCTTCTGGCGGAAGTATGATTTCTGCCGTTCGTTCATGAACGGCTCGTCTTCGGAGGGTACGTAATCGGCGGTAACGATGTCGTTCATTCGACTCACCCAACAACCCCAAATTTGGCGCCTATATATTCGCGGACAAGGGGCTGCACAAGCGGAAACAATAACAGTTTCACGCATTTGTTAGTCTTCGCAGCAGCAGGCATTCGCGGCGGCCATTTCTCAACGGTCGGGATCGAATTCATCAGCGATTCGGCGCGGTTGCGCGTCCTATGCCATTGTGCACGACACCGTTCTGGTGACTAATCGCCAAAACGCTCAGCGTATTCAACATAAAGGGGGAGCCGGTTGAGCAGACTTTATCTGTTGAGGCATGCCAAAGCCGGATGGGCGCTGCCCGGCGTTCGTGACTTCGATCGTCCGCTCAACGAATCGGGCATGGCCGACGCTGAGGCGATGGGTGACGCCATGCGGGCCCGCGACTACGTGCCGGATGTCACTCTCTGCTCCAACGCCAAGCGAGCACGGCAGACCCTGGAAGGCCTTGCGGGCCGCACCGACACCGGCCGGGTGCTGTTCTTCGACACACTCTACAGCGAAGATGCCGCCGGTTACCTCGAAATCATTCGTAAGAACAGCGGGGCCGGCTCATTGCTGGTGATCGGCCACAATCCGATGACCGAGGACCTAGCCATGGCGGTGTCGGGCGACGGCGATGAGACCGCGCGAGGCATGCTCAACCACGGCTTTCCCACTTCCGGACTCGCCGTCGTGCGTTTTCCCGGCAATCTCGGTGAAGCAGGCCAAGGCCGTGGTTATCTCGAGGCCTTTCTCAGTCCCGCCGATCTCTGACACCATTTCAAACGCCTTGCCCAAGGCCTATATCGGGCCCTGACGGGCGACCCAGAGGCAGATTTGGCATCATCGCTGACCACTTTCACCGACGAGGCGAGGATTGCGCTCGACACGTTGTCGGGCCGGGCCGCCGGGCTCTTCTCCCCATCCCTGCGACTGGGCGTCACCGGCCTCTCCCGCGCCGGCAAGACGGTGTTCATTTCCGCTCTCGTCCATAACCTTATCCATGGCGGGCGGCTGCCGCTGTTCGAAGCGCAAAAATCGGGCCGCATCGCCCGCGCCTTGCTCGAGGAGCAGCCGGACGACGCCGTCCCGCGCTTCCAGTACGAGGACCATGTCGCGGCCCTGGTCGACGACCGTGTCTGGCCGGATTCGACGCGCGCCATTTCAGAGCTGAGGCTGACCATCGAATACGAGTCGGCCTCCGGCTGGAACCGGCTGTTTTCGGCCGGAAAGCTGTCGATCGACATCGTCGATTATCCCGGCGAATGGCTGCTTGACCTGCCGCTGCTCGGTAAATCTTTCGCCGATTTTTCGCGCGAGGCGGTGGAGTTGGCCGCCCTGCCGGTCCGCTCCGACCTGTCACAGGCGTGGCAGGAGCTAGCCTCCTCGCTCGATCCGGACGCCGACGCGGACGAGATGACGGCGCGCCGTCTCGCCGAAAGCTTCGCCGCCTATCTCAAGGCTTGCAAGCTCGACGAACGTGCGCTGTCGACGCTGCCGCCGGGTCGTTTCCTGATGCCGGGCGATCTCGAAGGCTCGCCGGCGCTGACCTTCGCGCCGCTGATGAAATTGTCCGAACGGCGCCGCCCCGGATCGCTGCAGGCGATGATGGAGCGTCGCTACGAGGCCTACAAGACGCATGTCGTAAAACCGTTCTTTCGCGAGCATATTACCCGTCTCGACCGCCAGATCGTGCTGATAGACGCCATGCAGGCGCTCAACGCCGGCCCGGCCGCCATGGCCGACCTCGAACGGGCCGTCACCGAAATCCTCTCCTGCTTCCGACCCGGGCGGGGCAATTTCGTCACCGACCTGTTTTCGAGGCGCATCGACCGCATACTGGTGGCGGCGACCAAAGCCGACCAGTTGCACCACGAAACCCATGACCGGCTGCAGGCGATCGTGCGCCGCCTGGCCGACCGCGCGGTCGCGCGGGCCAATTTCGGCGGCGCCGATGTCGATGTGGTCGCCATGGCGGCGGTGCGCTCGACCCGCGAGGGCATCGTGAAGCAAGGCCGCGAGACATTGCCGGTGATCATCGGCACGCCCTTGAAAGGCGAGAAGATCAACGGCGAGACATTCGACGGCAAAGCCGAAACAGCCATATTTCCCGGCGACTTGCCGGAAAAGGTCGATCCCGTGTTCGACGTTTCCCGGCAGCAGGCGGAAAACAATGAACCGGCGATCCGTTTCGTGCGCTTTCGTCCGCCGAAGCTCGAGCGGACGGCCGAAGGCGTCACGCTGTCTTTGCCGCATATTCGCCTCGACCGCGCGCTTCAGTTCCTGATCGGAGATCGTTTGGCATGAATCCGCCCCGCAAACCGGCGGCCTTCCGCATCGAGCCCGAGCCCGCGCCGCGGCACGAGGCGCCGCAGAAGCATCGCGCCGAACAGCCCGTGCGCAGGCCACCCGCCGCCAGGGCCGATGTCGCCGTGGTCATTCCCTCGGAGATCGACGTTTTCGACCAGCCGGATATCGAGCAGGCCCCGCCGCCACCGGCGACCGCTGCAAGGAAGCGCTCACTGCTGGCACGCCTGTTTTTCGGAGCTTTCGGCGTGCTTGTCTCGCTCGCGGTCGGCTTGTGGACGGATCAGCTCATCCGTGACCTTTTCGCGCGCGCCGAATGGCTGGGCTGGCTGGCGGCCGGCATGGCGGCCATCGCGCTTTTGTCGCTCCTTATCGTCCTGATCCGCGAGTTCCTCGCCATCGCACGCCTCGCTGAGGTCGAGAAACTACAGCGACGGGCCGTGGATGCGGTTGCGCGCGACGACCCCAAGGCCGCGCGCGCTTTGGTCGACGAGCTTTCCGCCTTTGTCGCAGCTAAACCGGAGACCGCGGCCGGCCGCCGCTCGCTCGCCGAATTGCGCGGCGAGATCATCGATGGCGCCAATCTGGTGCGGCTCGCCGAAACCGAGATCCTGTCGCCGCTCGATGCCCGCGCCAAGATGATGATCCTGGAGGCGGCGAAGAGGGTCTCGCTGGTGACGGCGGTCAGCCCGCGCGCGTTGGTCGACGTCGCCTATGTCGTGTTCGAAGCCGGCAGGTTGATCCGGCGCCTGTCGGAACTTTATGGCGGCCGTCCCGGTACGCTGGGCTTCTTCCGCCTGGCGCGCGGTGTGCTCGCCCATCTCGCGGTGACCGGCTCGATCGCCGTCGGCGACAGTTTCGTGCAGCAGATCGTCGGCCACGGCCTTGCCGCGAAGCTCTCGGCAAAGCTTGGTGAAGGCGTCGTCAACGGCATGATGACGGCGCGCATCGGCATCGCGGCGATGGAAACGACGCGCCCGCTGCCGTTCATTGCGGTAAAGCGACCGGGGCTAGGCGATTTCCTCTCGGCATTGACCTCGTTCGCGTCGCGAAAGGATGGCCAAAGCGAGCAGTAAGGTAAATGCAGAAACGGTCGCTGGTGACGAAGCATTAACCAATCTTCTTCATGGTCACTCTGGTTCCAACAGCAGACTCGTTCGTGCCGGGTGTTGTCAATGAGAAGCGTAATCTTGTCCTGCGTCATGACCGCAACGGTTGCGGCCGCCGTACCGCTCGGCCTCGTTGAAAGGGCCTTTGGAGCAGAGGCTGACAAGCAGTTTTTCCGCTCGGTCGAAGGCAAATGGGTCGGCCCTGGCGAAATCATCGCCGGCAAATACAAGGGCACGAAATTCACCTGCAATTTCAACGGTTCCACGCCGGACGGCAAGGTCGGCATGACGCTGGACGGCGACTGCCGGGTCGGCGTTTTCACCCAGAAGATGTCGGCGACGGTCGAACGCCGGGGCCGGGATGGTTACAAAGGCACTTTCATGGGCGGCTCGACCGGCAACGGCATGGACATTGTCGGCGGCAATGTCGTCGATCCCCAGAAGGTCGTCTTCACCATTAACCGCAACCAGTTGAACGGCGTCATGCAGGCGCGCGTCCCCGACGATAATTCGATGACCGTGACGGTCGCCGTGCGCGTCGACAAGCAACTGGTGCCGGTTATCGGCATGAGCCTAAAGCGGGTCGACACGGTCGAAGTCGGCTCGATCGCGAAGAACTGAGCAAAGCGCGATCGAGGAAGACAAAAGGCGGCAGCCAATGGCCACCGCCTTCTTTCGTTTGACTTGGCTCAACTCTTGATGGCGGCAGTCACTTCGTCATATGCCTTGCAGGCTTCGTCCAGCGTCGTGGCATTCTGATATTTCGTCGTCACGGCCTGCACCTTGGCCGTCGGATCAGCCGCCTTGCTCGGATCCTTGGTGATTGCTTCCTGAAGCGCGGCAGCCATGTCCTGCGCCTTCTTGGCGGCGATCTCCTGTGTGCACTCCGGTCCCTTCGAACAGGCCGAAACGGCCAGCGCCGCAACGCCAACGGCAACGAGCAAAAACTTCTTCATGTCAGTCATCTCCTCAAAAAAAAGGCAGCGGCCCATCGCCGCTGCCCTCCAATGGCTGAAGCTCCATAGCCAAAGCCTACCGGCCTTAACCTTTGATTGTGGCGGCGCGCAACGACCGGGCTCCGTAAACTTGTGTACGAAGCTGCAGCGGGAGTTTGCCTGACGGCACACGCTCGTTTTCGGGCCGACACCCCTGCTCTTCCTGCCAGGCCCCCTGCCCTTGCCTCGCACTCCCGCTGCATGCAAGGAGTGCTGAAACGAAAGGACGGTAGTCATGGCGGCTGAAGCATCGGGCAGCGATCTCGTACAGGTAGTGGCGCTGCTCGCTGCCGGCGTGATCGCCGTGCCGATCTTCAAGCGCATCGGGCTGGGCTCCATCCTCGGCTATCTCGCTGCCGGTGGGGTCATCGGGCCGTTCGGCCTCCGCATTTTTTCCGAATCGGAAGCCATCCTTCACGTCGCCGAGCTTGGCGTCGTCATGTTCCTGTTCATCATCGGCCTGGAAATGCAGCCGTCGCGACTCTGGGGCCTGCGCCGGGAAATCTTTGGTCTCGGCGCACTGCAGGTTGGCGTCTGCGCCGTTCTGTTGACGCTTGTCGGCCTGGCCGGAGGCTTTCCGATCGCGCAATCCTTCGTCGCCGGCGCCGGCTTCGTGCTGACCTCGACCGCGATCGTCATGCAACTGCTCGAGGAGCGCGGCGAGATCGCCGCGCCCAAGGGGCAGCGCATCGTCTCGATCCTTCTGCTCGAAGACCTGATGATCGTGCCGCTTCTGGCGCTGGTGGCGTTCCTGGCGCCCGGGGGCGCGGAGACCAGCCTGTCTGAGCGCTTGACCGAAGTGGGGATCGGGATCGCGGCGATCGTCGGCCTCGTCGTGGCCGGTCGCTATCTGCTCAACCCGCTCTTCCGCATCCTGGCCGATGCCCGCGCCCGCGAAGTGATGACGGCCGCCGCCCTGCTGGTGGTGCTTGGGTCGGCGCTAGCCATGCAGCTTTCCGGTTTGTCGATGGCGATGGGTGCGTTCCTCGCCGGCGTGCTGCTCTCCGAATCGACCTTCCGCCACCAGCTCGAAGCCGATATCGAGCCGTTTCGCGGCATCCTGCTCGGCCTGTTTTTTCTTGCCGTTGGCATGTCGCTCGACCTTGGCGTCGTCGCCCAGAACTGGCGCCTGGTCGCCATTTATGTCGTCGCCTATATGGTCATGAAGGGGCTCGGCATCTATCTGGTCGCGCGTATGCTCAAGAGCGGCCATCGCGAGGCGCTCGAGCGCGCCGTCTTCATGGCGCAGGGCGGCGAATTCGCCTTTGTGCTCTATTCCTCGGCCGCCGTCGTCGGCATCATCGACGGCAAGGCCAATTCCACGCTGACCGCCATCGTCATCATCTCCATGGTGCTGACGCCCGTGGCTATCTTGGCACTGCGCTACCTCACCCCGCGCGACGAGCAATCGCTGGAAGGCGTCGACATCGCCGACGGGCTAACCGGAAGCGTGCTGATCATCGGCTTCGGCCGCTTCGGCCAGATCGCCAGCCAGCCGCTGCTTTTGCGCGGCCTCGACGTCTCGATCATCGACAATGAGGTCGAGATGATCCAGGCGGCGGCCGATTTCGGCTTCAAGGTCTATTACGGCGACGGCACGCGGCTCGACATCCTGCGTGCGGCGGGCGCTGGCCGCGCGCGCGCCGTGCTGATCTGCGTCGACAAACCGGACGTGGCCGTGCGCATCGCGCAATTGATCAAGGCCGAATTCCCGCTGGTCACTATCCTGGCGCGTGCCTTCGACCGCGGCACCGCGCTGCAACTCATCCGCGCCGGCGTCGACTATCAGTTGCGCGAGACCTTTGAATCGGCGCTGGTCTTCGGCGGCTCGGCCCTGGAAGCGCTGGGCGTCGATCCGGAAGAGGTAGCCGAGGTGATCGAGGACGTCCGCCGCCGCGACACAGCTCGCATCGAGACACAGCTCGCCGAAGGTATCCGCGCCGGCCAGCGCTTTCTCAAGGGCAACATCGGCACGCCGATCCCGACCCCGCTCGCGCAGCCGCGCCGCGCCGGCCGGGCGCTGAACGAAGAGACGGCCGGCGTGCTGAACAAGGCAGAGACGAAGAGCTGAGGAGCAACGCATGGCAGAACTCGACCCGCGGGCGCTTGCCGTCACCAAATTCTGGCGCGATGCCGGCGAGGACGCCTGGTTCGAGAAGAACGACGCGTTCGACTCGGGTTTCCGCGACTGCTTCCTCGAGCTGCACCACGCCGCCGCCCGGCGCGAATGCGACGACTGGAGCGAGCATGCCGAAGGATCGCTGGCGCTGATGATCCTGCTCGACCAGTTTCCGCGCAACTGCTTCCGCGGCACCGGGCATATGTATGCGACCGATCCGCTGGCCAGGCATTTCGCCGACCGGGCGATCGCCGCCGGTCAGGATCTCGAGTTCGAAGAAGCGCTTCGCGTCTTCCTCTATCTCCCCTTTGAGCATTCGGAGTCGCTCGCGGATCAGGAACGCTCGCTCGAACTCACAGCGGCCAGGGCGCCGGATTATCTCAAATACGCCAAGGAGCACCTGGAGATCATCCAGCGCTTCGGGCGCTTTCCGCACCGCAACAAAATGCTCGGCCGCGAGACGACGCCAGAGGAAAAGACGTTTCTCGAGGGCGGCGGTTTCTCCGGCTGAACAGGCAAACTGCGGATAATCAACCCATGATCGAGCTAGCAGGGCGGACCTACGAAGCCACGATCGGAAGCGACGTCCAACGCGATGGCATGTATCCGGAATTCGCCGACCAACACGGGCACATTGTGGGCCAGATTTTCTTTTCGGATTTCGATAGGAAGATGACCGTGACCCTGTTTGAGTCTGAAGTGTCCGTGGAAGTGGTTGAATGGATGATCGCCACGGCCAAGATCCGTCTTCCTCCAACCAATCCCACCCTCGGCTAATCTAAGCGAGCCACCACTCCCGGCCGGACGGCAGCCGCTCGATCCCCGAAATATCGACGGCGCCGAGCCGCTCCGACACGCTTTTGTTGCCGACCACAAGATCGGGCGCGATCTCGGCCAGCGGCGCCAGCACGAAGGCCCGCTCCAGCATGCGCGGGTGGGGAACCTCAAGGCCCGTCTCGTGGATCACCCGGTCACCGAACACCAGAATGTCGATGTCGATCAGGCGCGGCCCCCAACGTTCCTCGCGCACCCGCTTCAGGCGCCTCTCGACGTCCAGGCAGAGATCGAGCAGGCCGCGTGGCGAGAGCGCGGTTTCGATCCCGGCGGAGGCATTGAGAAAATCCGGCTGGTCGAGCTTGCCCCACGGCGGCGTCCGGTAGAGTGAGGAAACAGCGGTGACGCGCGTCTTGTCGTCGCCGTCCAGCATGCGCAGCGCCGCGGCCATGGATTTCGCCGGATCGCCGAGATTGCCGCCGAGGCTAAGGTAGACGGCGCTATTGAGGCCAGACAACTGTCACCTCGACATGATCGAGCACGCCCGGAACCGGGGCGTTCGGCTTGCGCACGGTAATTTCCGCTTTCCTGATCTGTGGAAAGCGCGCCGCCAGCGCTTTCGCCACTTCCAGCGCCAGCGCCTCGATCAGGAAACGCCGGTGCCCGGTGACGATCTTCTCGATGACCGCGAACGCGATGCCGTAATTGACGGTATCCTCGATCGAATCGTCCTCCAGCGGCCGGCTGGGCTCGACCGTGAGTTCGGCGTCGACATAAAAACGCTGACCGAGCGTCTCCTCCTCGTCCAGCACGCCGTGCCGGGCAAAGAAGGCGCAGTTCTTCATGCGGATGACATACATCGTCAGCGTCCGGGAGAAAGTTTTTCTCGCGCCAGCATAGCATCGGCCATCGCTAGCGCATCCACGTTGATTGCGACATCGTGGACGCGAAAAAGATCGGCTCCCTTGAGCCTTAGAATGACGCTCGTGGCCGCCGTGCCGACAGCGCGCTCAGCGGGCTCGCGCCCGGTGACGCCGCCGATAAAACGCTTTCGCGACGTTCCCGCCATCAGCGGAAAGCCGAGCGCCTGAAGCTCGGAGAACCGCGCCATCAGATCGAGATTTTCCTCCGTCGTTTCCTTGGCAAAGCCGAAACCGGCGTCGAGCACGATCTGGTCCTCGGCAACATTGCTGGCGCGCGCGATCTCCAGCGATTTGCTGAGGAACAGAAGCTGGTCCTCGATCACGTCCGGCAGCTTCTGGCGTTCACGGCCGGTATGCATAATGATGAGGCCGGCGCCGGTCTCGGCCGCGACTCTCGCGATGCCGGGCTCGCGCTGCAGTCCCCAGACATCGTTGACGATATGCGCCCCCGCAGCGACGGCCCGCCGCGCGGTGTCCTCGCGATAGGTGTCGACCGAAATCAGCGCCTCGCCCGATGCCGCGAGCGCCTCGATGACCGGCAGCACCCGCGTCTGCTCTTCTTCGGCGCTGATCGGGGCAAAACCGGGCCGCGTCGATTCCCCGCCGATGTCGATGATGGCCGCGCCCTCTTCCGCCATGCGGCGCGCCTGGGCTATCGCCTTCTCCGGCGCGATGAACAATCCCCCGTCAGAAAAACTGTCCGGCGTGACGTTGAGGATGCCGACCACGACCGACTTGGGGCCGAGGTCGAGATGGCGTCCATGCGCGAGCTGCCACCGCCTTGTCGTCATTGTCCATCAACCATGCGTGATCCGCGCGAAATCAATTTCGTTGCGCCGGCAACGGCCGTAAAGCAAGGTGCGTGAAGAGGCAACATGATGAACCGTTCCCTGCTCTGCGCCCTCATGCTCACGCTGGCCGCCACGCCGGCCGCCGCGGCAAATCTGGTGAAGACCTACAGCTATTTCAGCGTCGGCGGCCGCACGCTGGACGACATCGAAAAACAGCTGACGAAAAACGGACCGGAAGTGAAGAGCACCGGCTCCCGGCATCCAGGCGCAACGCAGATGGCTTTCACCACCCGCGTCAGCTACGCGCAAACCGCAAATTCATGCCGGATCGCGAACGCGCAGGTGACCGTGAAGGTCAAGGTGATCCTCCCGGAATGGCGGCGCCCGCGCAAGGCGGATCCGCAGGTCAGGCTGTTCTGGGATACGCTGTCGGCCGACATCAAGCGCCACGAAGAGCGCCATGTCGAGATCGCCAAAAACCATGCGCGCGAACTCGAGGACGCGCTGAAGGCGACTTATCCGCAAAGGACCTGCGAAGCCGCGAAGGCCCAGGCCGCCCAGATCTCGGCCGCCATCCTCGCCAAGCACGATCGCGCCCAGGTGCAGTTCGACCGCGTCGAAAGCGTCAATTTCGAGAGCCGAATCATCCGGCTCCTGCGCTACCGGATGCAGCGCACCCAAAGCGGACGGTTGCCACCGGCTTGACCATTGGAGCGGTGGTGCCGGCGAAAGCCAATACTGCCGAAACAATGGTGCCAGATTCCAAAAAACTTTCGAGCATCGGTCGAAAACGGCCTATATCGACCGACATATATCGGGTTTGCCGTCCGGCGGACTTTGGAAACCGAGATACGAATGACGGGCGCAGGACGCCCCGCACCGGCTGCTTCTTGCCGACGGCGCACCGACCTTGAAAGAGTGACGCATGGACCAGACCGTCGACAATCGCACGACGATGAGGACAATGGCCTCGCCGTCGATCAGCGAGAGCGAGAAGAACGCCATCATCGGCGGCGTGCTCTTGTCGATGCTTCTGGCGGCGCTTGACCAGACCATTGTGTCGCCTGCCTTGCCGACCATCGCGCGCGCGCTCGGCCACGCCGAATACCTGCCCTGGATCGTGACCGGCTATCTGCTGACGGCCACTGCGATGGCGCCGCTCTACGGCAAGATTTCCGACGTCTACGGCCGCCGGCCGGTCATCTACGCCGCCATCCTGATCTTTCTTTTGGGATCGCTGGTCAGCGCCCTGGCCCCCAACATGCTGGTGCTGGTCATCGGCCGGGCGATCCAGGGGGCCGGCGGCGGCGGCCTTTTCGCGCTGACGCAAACCGTCATCGGCGATCTGGTGCCGCCACGCGAGCGGGCCCGCTACGCCGCCTGGATCTCCGGCACCTGGGCGGTCGCCAGCGTCGCCGGCCCGCTGCTTGGCGGTGTCTTCGCAGAGCATCTCCACTGGTCGTTGATCTTCTGGATCAACCTGCCGATCGGCTTCCTGGCGATGGCCATCATCAACAATCCGCTGAAGAAGTTGCCGATCGCGGCCAAACATCACCGCATCGACGGGCTGGGCGCAGTGCTCTTGGTGATCGCCACGGCGCTGCTGCTTCTGGCGCTCAACTGGGGTGGCAGCACCTATCCGTGGTTCTCGCCGGAAATCCTTGGGCTGGTGGCCTGCTCGGCCGCGTTCTGGGCGTTGTTCGCGCTGCGGCTGCTGAGGGCCAGTGAGCCTTTGATCTCGCTCGAGGTGCTGGGCAACCGAATCGTGCTCGCCGGCACGTTGTCGATGTTCCTGCTGCAGGCGGCAAACATCGGGGCGTCGGTTTACCTGCCGGTCTATCTGCAATCGGTTGTCGGGCTCTCGGTCAGCGAATCCGGCATCGCCATGCTGGGTCTCCTGCTCGGCACTGTTGCCGGTGCCACCTTCAGCGGCCGCATGATCCCGCGCTTCGTCCACTACAAGCGCATTGCCATGGTCGGCGTCAGTTTGGCGATCGCGTGCATCGGGGTGCTGAGTGCCATTGCGACGCACGCCTCGCTGCTCGAAGTCGAAATCCTGACGACCCTCATTGGCCTCGGCAGTGGCACGACCTTCCCGGTCAGCACCGTCTCGGTACAGAACGCGGTCGATCGCGCCCATCTCGGTGTCGCGACCGGCGTCCTGACCTTCCTGCGCACACTGGGCGGCGCGCTTGGCGTCGCCCTGCTCGGCGCCGTCGCGCTCGGCTACGGCCTGCCGCTCGCCGCCGAGGGCTCGCAGACGCATATCGAGCTGACATCGGCAATGCCGTTCGTGATGATCTTCCTCACCGCCGGCATTACTCTTGTTCTGGCATTGATCGCGCTGGCGCTGATGCCGGAAAAGCCGCTGCGCGGCAAGGACGAGCACGCAGCGCCCGTGCTCGCCGAATGATCACGTCAATCGTGGACGCCGAGCTTCTTTTGCAGGCTGGTCGACGAGGTCGTGTACTGGAAGATGATGCGCTCGCCCGGGCTGACGATGCGTTTTGCGGCCTGCGCCATCAGGGCAACCTCATGGAACCCTGACAGAATCAGCTTCAGCTTGCCCGGATACCAGTTGATGTCGCCGATGGCGAAGATGCCGGGAACCGACGTCTGGAATTTCTCGGTGTCGACCGGGATGAGGTTCTCATGCAGGTTCAGCCCCCATTCGGCGATCGGCCCGAGTTTCATGGTGAGGCCGAAGAACGGCAGCATGCGGGTGCATGGCACCTCGATATCGCCATCGGGGCCACCCTTGATGGTGGCGGACGAGAGCTGGCCGTCGGCGCCCGCGAGCCCGCTCACCTGACCGACCAGGAATCCCAGCTCTTTCATCTCCTGCATGGCATACATCTTGTTGACGCTGTCGGGCGCAGCCCGGAATTCCGGGCGCCGGTGGACAAGCGTCACGCTTTTGGCGATTGGCTGCAGGTTGAGCGTCCAGTCGAGCGCCGAATCGCCGCCGCCGACGATGACGAGATCGTGGCCGCGGAAATCTTCCATGCGCCGGACCGAGTAGAACACGCTCTTGCCTTCGTAGCTCTCGATGCCCGGGATGGGCGGTCGCTTGGGCTGGAACGAGCCGCCGCCGGCGGCGATCACCACCACCTTGGCTTCGAACACCTCAGCCTCGTCCGTGGTGACGCGGAAGCTGCCGTCCTCGAGCTTTTCGAGGCTTGAGACCATCCGGTTGAAAGTGAAGTCCGGCTTGAAGGGATGGATCTGTTCGAGCAGCTTGTCGACCAGACCCTGGGCAGTGATCATCGGCCAGCCGGGAATGTCGTAGATCGGCTTTTCCGGATAGAGCTCGGCGCATTGCCCGCCGGGACGGTCGAGGATGTCGATGAGATGGCACTTCATGTCGAAGAGCCCGAGCTCGAACACGGCGAATAGGCCGACCGGCCCTGCCCCGACAATGAGTACGTCCGTCTTGATCGTGTCCGTCATCAGCTCCGCCCCCATTTTGGGAATGCTGGCGACAGTGCATGAGCATTGGCTCGCTGCCAAGCAGCCACGGCAAAATTGGAAATGGAGACTTGGTTCAGCCCTGCCGTTCGGGAACGCGCACGACCAGACCGTCGAGCGCGTCGCGCACCTTGATCTGGCAGGACAGGCGCGAGTTGGGCCGGACGTCGTAGGCGAAATCCAGCATGTCCTCCTCCATCGCTTCCGGCTCGCCGACCTCGCCCGTCCAGGCCTCGTCGACATAGACATGACAGGTCGCGCAGGCGCAGGCGCCGCCGCATTCGGCCTCGATGCCGGGCACCGCGTTGCGGATCGCGTTTTCCATGACGGTCGAGCCGTTCTCGGCCTCCACGTCGAATTGAGTACCGTCATTGGCGATGTAAGTCAGCTTGGCCATTTGTCACCTGAGGAGTCGCAGCCGAGATAATCACTCCGCCGGACAAGTCAACTGCGGCGCGAAAGCGCCACCGCATGACGTTTTTTCTGGATGTGCTCCCTGGAGGACTACCGGCTGATGGCGGCGATGAAGTCCCGCACTTCATCGATCAGCACGCCCAGCTTCCTCAGGATGCGACCATCCTCAGGCTGCTTTTCAATGGCTGCAGCGCATTCGGCGACGGCAAAGGCGCCGATGCCGCGGGCCGAGCCTTTCAGGCCGTGTGCAAGGAGCACCCGTTCCTTGGCATCGGCATCGACGATCTTGTCGCGCACCGAAAGCGCCTGCTGCACGAACAGCGCCAGCACCTCCTGTTCGAGCGCGCGATCATCCATCGTCTGCCGCGCAAGGTGGGCCATATCCACAGGTCGCGAACCTGCCGTTCCCGACACGTCGCCGCCGGGCATGGAAAACGCAATACCAATCTCGCCACGCATACGCACTGCTACTCCAAGAAGGGGCCCGGCCGGCGGCCCAAAAATAGGCGGATTCCCGTCGCCAACGGGTTAACGATTGCCGGGGAAAAATGTTGTCACGGAGGCAGCCAAATCACGCTCCCGTTAACCTTATATTTAAAGTTTTACGTATCGCCGGGAATGCATGTTTTCTTTACCCGTGTGTGTCATTACGATACGAACGTCCATTTTCAGCCTCCTGTCTGGGACCAGACAAGCCAGAATCAGGCCAAAATCATAAGTCCCGCGGCAGCTAGTACAGGGTAGCGAAGGCATGGCTAAGAAACCGACGACGACCAAATCTCTCGAGAGCGACGTGGCCGCGGAACTGGAAAAGGCGCTTGACCTTGACCTGAACGGCGACGAAGGCGGGCTCGACATGGCGGCGTCGATGGAAGATCTCGAGGCCCAGATTTCGGCGGCCGCGGATGAACTGGCGCGCGAAGGCCGCAGCCATAGAATCGAGCCGGCAAATGAGCCTCAGGCCGCGAAGGCGGCGCCCCAGCCGAAGCCGGCGGAACTGCGCCCGCTCGAATCGCGCGCCTCGCAACCGAACGGTTTTACGCCGGCTCCCGCCGGTTTCACGCCGGCCAATGACGATCGCCAAAAGGATTACCGGACGCTTCTGCATGGCCTCAACCGGCGCGCTTCGAGCACCGTCTACTGGGTGATCGCGTTCATTTCACTCGCCTGGATCGCAGGCGCCGGCGGCCTCGCCAACCTGCTGTTTGGGCCGAGCATCTGGCAGATCCGCACTCTCGACCAGTTCTTCGCCCGCCCCGAGCTGATCGGCCTGGCGGTCGCGGCGATCATCCCGGTCATCCTGTTCTGGGCCTTCGCCGCCATGATCCGGCGCGCGCAGGAAATGCGCATCGCCGCGCAATCCATGACCGAAGTGGCCTTCCGCCTCGCCGAGCCGGAAAACCTTGCCCAAGACCGCGTCATGATGATCGGTCAGGCCGTTCGCCGCGAGGTCGCCGCCATGGGCGAAGGCATCGAGCGCACTTTGGCCCGCGCCGTCGAGCTCGAAACCCTCGTCCACAGCGAAGTCAACCAGATCGAGCGCTCCTACTCCGAGAACGAAGCGCGTATCCGCTCGCTGGTCGACGGGCTGGGCAGCGAGCGCGAAGCTGTCGTTAGCCATGCCGAGCGCGTGCGCGCTTCGATCCACGGCGCGCACGAGACGCTGCGCGACGAGATCGGTGCCGCCAGCGATATCATCCGCGATTCGATCCTCAATGCCTCGACCAAGCTGTCGATGACGATCAACAATTCGGGTGACACGCTGATCGATCGCATCAACGAGAGCTCGCTGTCGATCTTCGACTCGGTGGAAACCCGGCTCGACACGATCACCGACCGCCTGTCGACCTCGGGCGAGGCCTTCGCCAGCCTGCTCGACACCCGCATCGCCAAGCTGACCGACACCACGGACGGCCTTACCCGTTCGCTGACCGATCTTCTTGACGATCGCACCAACGGCATGGTTTCGCTGCTCGGCGGCGCCGCCCGCACGCTGAACTCCGAATTCGAAGCAAGCCTCAGCGGCATCGAGCGGACGCTGGCCGAGCGCGGCCAGGCGCTGATCAGCGAGTTCCAGACCCGCGCCGAAGCACTCGACACCGGCACCCAGAAGCTCAATGCCGCGCTCGAAGCGCGTGCCCGCCAGATCAACGAAACTCTGGTCGAACGTGCGCGCGAGATCGCCAACACCTTCGCCGAGAGCAAGGACCAGCTGTCGTCGATGATCGATCAGGGCAAGACCCAGATCGGTGCCGACATGGCCGACATCATCTCGTCGACCTCTTCCATGCTCGAAGCCCGCGCCACGGATTTCGCCGGACGCATGGAGGCGGCCCGCCATGTCGTGTCGCGCGCCTTCGACTCCGACATCCAGCGCCTCGCCGATGCTCGCGCCGGCATTGACGAAGCCATCGAAGACCACAGCCGGAAGCTCTCCGACAGCAGCAACCGTATGGCCGCCGCCATGCAGGAGGACCTCGCGAAATTCGCCGAGAGTCGCGCCGGCATCGACGAGGCCGTGGCCAGTCAGGTCCAAAAACTGGCCGAGGGCCGCAGCCTTATCTCTCGCGCGCTGGAAGAGGACCTGCGCAAGGTCAACGAGTCCCACGCGGCCATCGACGCCTCGCTCGGAGCCCATCTCGAGCAGCTCCAAGAGAGTCGCAACCGCCTCTCTCAGGCGCTGAACGAAGACTCCGGCAAACTCGTGCAAGCCCGCACCATAATTGACGAAATGGTCGCTGGACATGTCGGCAAGCTGGCCGAGGGCCGCAATATTCTGGCGCGCGCGCTGGAAGCCGATCTCGGCAAACTGGCGGACAGCCGCGCCTCGATCGACGGCCTGGTCGCAGGCCAGGTCGAGAAGATCGCCGAGGGCCGCGCCGTGCTCGCCAAGGCGCTGGAGACCGACATCGCCGGGATAAAGGACCTGATCGAGACCCATTCGGCCAAGCTCGCGGAGGACAGGGGTGAACTCAGCCGCGCGCTGGAGGGAGACCTGAGCGGAATCCGAAGCCTGATCGACAGCCACGCCGGAAGGCTTGTCGAGGACCGCAGCCTGCTGTCCCAGACGCTCGAATCCGATCTCGCCAAGTTGGCCGAGAGCCGCGCCTCGATCGACGGCCTGGTCGCCGGCCAGGTCGAGAAGCTCGCCGAAGGCCGCGATATCTTGAAGCGTGCCCTGGAAGCCGACATCAACACCATCAGGGGTGCCATTGCGGGACACTCCGAGAAGGTGCAGGAGGAACGCGCTCAGCTGTCGCAGGCCCTGGAGGCCGACCTGCAGACCGTCGGCGGCGCAATCTCCGATCACCAGAACAGGCTCGTCCAGGACCGCGCCGTGCTGTCGAAGTCGCTCGAGGACGATCTGGCCAAGCTGGCCGAGAGCCGTTCCAGCATCGATGGCTTGGTGGCCGGCCAGGTCGAGAAGCTTGCCGAGGGCCGCGACATCCTCAAACGCGCGCTGGAAGCGGACCTCAACACCATCCAGGGCGCCATCGTCGATCATTCGCAGAAGATCGCCGACCATCGCGCCGAGCTGTCGCGCGTCCTGGATGCCGACATGGCCAATGCCAGCGGCCTCATGCAGACCCACGCCGACAGGCTGCTCCAGGACCGCTCGACCCTGTCCAAGGCCTTGGAGGACGATCTCGCCAAGCTGGCCGAAAGCCGGTCCTCGATCGATGGTCTGGTCGCTGGCCAGGTGGAGAAGCTGGCCGAAGGCCGCGATATCCTCAAGCGTGCGCTCGAAGCGGACCTCGGCAAGCTCGCCGAAAGCCGCGCCTCGATCGACGGCCTCGTCGCCGCGCAGGTGGACAAGCTCGCGGAAGGCCGCGATGTCCTCACGCGCGCCCTCGAGGCCGACCTGGCCAAGCTCGCCGAGAGCCGCGCCGGCATCGACGGGCTGGTCTCCGGCCAGGTGGAAAAGCTCGCCGAGGGTCGCGACATCCTCAAGCGGGCGCTTGAATCCGATCTGCAGAAGCTGGCGGAAAGCCGCTCGGAGATCGACGGCGTCATCGCCGGTCACATCGGCAAGCTGTCCGAAGGCCGCGACATGCTGGCCCGCGCGCTGGAAGATGACCTCGTCAAGCTCGCCGAAGCGCGCAAGGACGTCGACCGTTCGGTGTCCGGCCATATCGACCAGATCGCGGCCAAGAGCAGCGACATCTCGGCGGCGATCGCTGCCGATGTCGAGAAGATCGAGCAGGCCTTCAGCCGCCAGACCGGCATCATCGAAGAACGCGCCGGCACCATGGAGCGTGCGCTTTCGGCCGGCGTCGACAATGTCCGCGGCGTCCTCGAAAAGACCGCCGTCTTCGTTGCCGGCGCGCTGCGCGACAAGGTGATGGAAATCACCAGCACGCTGCACGAGCAGGCGGGCGCCGCCTTCAGCGACGCCGATCGCAAGATCGCCGAACGCGCCGAACAGACTTCGGCTGCGCTGCTCGCCCGGGCCGAAGAGATTGCCAACGCCTTCGAGCAGGCCGACCGCCGCCTGCACGAGCGCGCTCAGGACACCTCGAGTATGCTGATGGCCCGCGCCGATGACGCGTCCAACGCGCTCATGGCCCGTGCCGAGGAAACCGCCGACAAGCTCGCCGCCCGCGCCGGCGAGATCGCCGGCACCTTCGACGCCGCCGACCAGAAACTGGTTGCCCGCGCGGTCGAAACGGCGCAGTCGCTCGCAGCCCGCGCCGGCGACATCCTGCGCAACTTCGAGGGCGCGGACGAGCGCCTCAGCATGCGCATCACCGAATCGGCCGAAGCGCTGGCCGCCCGCGCTTCGGATCTCGGCCGCATCTTAGACGCCGCCGACCAGCATCTGATCTCGCGCATTGCCGAAGGTTCGGAGGCGCTGTCGTCGCGGGCGTCTGAAATTGCCCGCATCTTCGACGACGCCGACAACCGTTTGGTGTCGCGCATCGCCAGCAGCACCTCGACCATCGGCGAACATGCCGACACCATTGTCGGCGCATTCGCCGCCACCGAGCAGCGCGTCGCCGACCGTGCCCGCCAGACCGGCCAGGAACTCGCCGTCCACGCCCGCGAGATCGAGCAGGCACTTGCCGGTGCCGACGAACGCCTGGCCTCGAGCGCCGCTGCGGCGGCGGCCCGTGTCGAGGAACAGGTGGCGAGCGTCGAGAACCGGCTCGCCTATGGCGCCGAAACGATGGGCCAGAAGCTCAACGAGCAGGTCTCCAGCGCCGAGGCGCAGCTCATCTCGCGCGCCAACGTCATTGCCGAAACCTTCACCGCGGTCGGCCAGCATATCGGCCAGAGCACCAACGAGGCGGCAAAGACCATCGGCGCCAACACCCGCGAGCTCAACACCATGCTTGCGGCGCGCTCCGCCGAAATGTCGAAGATTCTCGACGAGACGGCGCGTCCCCTGGTCGAGCGCTTCGCCCAGGGCGGCTCCGAGCTGCAAAAGAGCATGGAAGAGGTCACCGAACGGGCGACCGAGAAGCTGCGCAGCGAAAACGCGGCCCTCGTCAATGCGCTCGCCAACCGTACCGCGGAGACGCTCTCGGCGGTCGAGGGCGCCCGCTCGACGCTGGCCGACAGCGTTGCCGACCTTATCGGCCGCATGACCACCTCCAGCGCGCAGCTCAGTCAGCTGATCGACCAGGCGGCCGTCAATCTCGGCCAGGTCGAGGAGCGCCTGAGCGGCAGCACGCAGAGCTTCGCGGCGACCACCGAGAAGGCGGCCCAGACCTTTGCCAGCTCGGCGCGCCTCGTTGATTCCAACACGACGCGGCTCACCGATCTGTCGTCGGCGACGTTGCGCGAGGTCGCCTCGATCGCGACCAAGTTCGACGAGCACAGCCGCCTGCTGTCCAGCGCCTCGGACCTGCTGAGCTCCGCGCAGAGCAATCTCGAGCACACGCTGGAGCGGCAGTCGTCGCTGGAAGACCTCGCCGTCGGCCTGGTCAAGAAGTCGGAAGACCTCGAGAAAGTCATGCGCTCCTTCGAGACTCTTGTGGGCCAGACGATGCAGAATGCCGAGGGCCGGACGATGGAATCGGCGGAGAAGATTCGCACCGCCATCGCCGAGGTCGTCGATTCGGCGACGCGCCGCTTCGCCGACGCGACCGAGGAGATGCGGCGCACTGCGGGCTCCATCAAGAGCGAGCTGGACCTCACCCGCGCCGAGCTCAAGAAAGGCGTCATCGAGATGCCGGAGGAGGCGAAGGAATCGACCTCGGCCATCCGCCGCGCCGTCGCCGAGCAGATTAACGCGCTCAAGGAACTGTCGGATATCGTTGCGAAATCCGGCCGCAGCGGCAGCAGCGAGACCGGCGAGCCGCGCGCCCTGCGCCCCGCGCCGCAGTCGCCCGCTCGCCCCGCCGAGCAGCCGCTGCGCCGCCCGCCGGCGCCGCAGCAGCCTCAGCCGGAGCGCCCGGCGCCGCAGGCACCGCTCGGCGAGACGACGCTGCGCGGCACCCTCGATCTCGAGCGCCCGGCGGAAGCGCCGCGCCGCGATCCGAACGGCCGCACGCAGCAGGGCGGCTGGGTGCGCGATCTCCTGACCAACGCCTCGCGCGAGGAAGAGCTGAAGCCGGCGACGCCCGCGGAAGCACCGCGCGCGACCCCTGCCCAGCGTTCGCCGCTGCATGTCATGGAATCGCTGAACTCGCTGTCGGTCGACATCGCCCGCGCCATCGACCATGACGCCTCGATCGAGCTGTGGAACCGCTACCGCCGCGGCGAGCGCGACGTGTTCACGCGCCGGCTCTACACGCTGAAGGGCCAGCAGACCTTCGACGAGATCCGCCGCAAGTATCAGGCCGAGGCCGAGTTCCGCGCCGCCGTCGACCGCTACTGCGACGATTTCGAGAAGCTGCTCAAGGACGTATCGCGCAACGACCGCGACAACATCATGGCGCAAACCTATCTCACGTCGGACACCGGCAAGGTCTACACGATGCTGGCCCACGCCAGCGGCCGCCTGCACTGAGCGGGGCACCTGTCAGACACTGAAGCGGGGCCATTGCTCCGCTTCTTCATTTTAGAATCTACTTTTAGTTTGACGCAGGTCCCATCTTCGAATTGGCGGGAAGGCCTTGAAGACAGCGATAATCTTCGACTGCGAATTTCTTTGCCTCGAAGGCTCGCAACGCAGATTTTGGTGCGCGGCTCATGATCCCGATCCGGTCATAGCCCAGGTCGGCGCAGTAAAGCTCGGACTTGAGGGGGAGTTTCCCCTATTAGGCACGCACCGCGCCTATGTGCAACCGATTGACCGATTCGGCCGGGGATACGCGCTCGATCCGTTTTTCACCCAGCTCACCGGCATCACTGAAGAAACCCTGGAGACCGAGGGAGTCGGATTGGCAGAAGCTCTTGCCGACATCGACCGGTTCTCCGACGGTGCGCGCTTTTGGTCCTGGGGCAAGGACGAGCTGAACATGGTCGCGATCAGTTGTTATATCGCCGGCATTCCCGTTTCCATACCAGCCAACCGGTTCGACAATGCAGTCAAGCTGCTGCTAGCGGCAGGGATGCCGATCGAAGATTTGGCGAGGACACCCAGCAACAAGCTGGCGGACTACTATGGCGTCGACCACGTTCCGTTGCGGGCACACGACGCGCTCGACGATGCGCTATCGCTGACCTACACCCTGCAACATCTGTTGAAATCCGAAAAATTGCAGGCAGACGTCTTCGAGTGTTTGTAGCTTGCGCGGCACCGCACAGGCACGCGCATTCGTTCAGATCACCGAATCGGTCCAGCGCACGATGTCCTTCGCCGCTTGGCCGAACGCGCTGTCCAGGGCACCGACATAAGCGGCGTTTCCGCCGCCCGAGACCGGTGCGCTGGCCGTGAAGTCCTTCGAGGCGCGCACCTCGCCATTGCGATCGTTGAGGATGCGCACGAACAGGTCCACATCGGCATGTTCGCCCCCATTGACCCGGACTTCGAAGGACCGCACCTCGACGATGATCTGGTAGTCGATCGCCAGACCCTCGCCCGGCTTGCCGACACCGGCAAAGCTGCCGGAGCGCTGAAAAGTCTCGGCGAGCCTTGCCTGCACGATCAGCGGCAGGCGGTCCGCCCATTGCGCGCCCTTGAGGAACTGGATCGACTGGTCGGACGGCCTGATCACGATGTTCTGGCTGTCCAGCGCCTTCAGCGCCGAGGGTTGGGCGATCAGGATCTGGCGGCGGCTGTGGCCTCGCATGTCGAGCGAAGGCGCGGAAAGCTCGAACGTGTCGAGCGGCGCCGGCCTGCCCCCCAGTACCGCGCAGCCTGCAAGCGTGAACACGAGCGTCGCGGCAGCAACGGACTTCAACCCTCTCACTGACTTCACGCGCGATCCCCACTGTCCCCGGATCTGACGATCAACTTACAGCTGCAATCCATGTTCTTGGCGTTCGCAGCAGCGGAAGTCAACGCCGTGCCCTGCCGTCAAACTGACGGACCTCCCCCTCGCCGCCCGTCAGTATGCGCTGCGGGTTTCGGCTGAGATCTGTCACCGCTTCCTCGATTCGGCTGATCGAGCGCCGGCTGGCCTGGACCAGCGCCTCGACATCCTGCAGCCCCTGGCCGGAGAAGCGCGACAGATTGTCGACGATGGTGCCCAGCCGAGAGTTCAGCGTATCGGCAACCTGCTTGAAGGACTTCAGCGTCGCCCGAGCATCGGCCATTACGCCATTGGCTTCACCGGACCCGAGAAGCTTGTCGACCTTCTCGAGAATTCCGTCGACGCGCACGGAGGCGTCGTTGAGGCGTTGCGCAAGCTGGCGGGCATTCTTGATCGTATCGTTGATGTCGTCGGAGCGGTTGGCGATCTTGTCGGTGACCTTGGCGATGTCGGCGGCCGCCTTGTTGGCGCTGTCGCTCGCCTTCTGGATGTTGGCGAGCGCCGCACGGACATCCGCCGGATCTATCCCATCGAGAACGCCGTTGACCTTGGCGAGCGTACCTTGCGTCTGCTTGGCGAAGTCGTTGACCGACCCCACCGCGGCATCGACGTTCTTCAGCACGCCGTCCAACTGCCCGCTGGTTTCCTTGAGGTTCGCGGTGACAGCGTCGACATTGGCGACGATGCTCTTGATCCGGTCCTTGTCGACCGAATTGAGCAGGCCCTCGGCCGCCTTCAGCGTGCTGTCGAGTCGGCCCGACACATTTTGCAATTGCTCCGAAAGCGAGCTCACGGCGGACAGGAATTTATCGATGCCGTCCGAATTCTTGGCCAGCGCGTTGGAGAAGGTCTCGACGTTCTTGACTGTCTGCGTCAGAGGTCCGCGAACATCCTTGGTGAAGCCTTCCAACTCGGAAAGCACCTTATCGGCACGCGTGAAGATGTTCTGCGCCGTCTGCAGCAGGTTGGTCACGGCCGACGGATTGGCGACGATCTCCGGAACCCTGCCTTCTTTCTCGGCCTGGTCGAGCAGCTTCACTTCCTTGGGATCGGCGCCTTTCAGCTCGATATTGGCCTGGCCGGTGAGGCCGGCGAGCCCGATATCGGCCTGCGTCGACTTGGTGATCGGCGTCATGCGGTCGATCTCGGTATCGGCGATGGCGACCGTCGGGTTGTCGACATCGATATAGACCCGTTTGACGTCGCCCACCTTGACGCCGTTGAACAGCACGAAGCTGCCGCGGCCAAGGCCCGAAGCCGAGCCCGGGATGCGCACGCGCAACAGCGTCGTCTCGCCACGCTCGCCGATCGCGGCCGTCCAGTAGACGAAGGCGAAGGCCGCGAGGATCGCGGCCAGCGTGAAAATGCCGACAATGACGTAGTTGGCTCTGGTTTCCATTACCTCACTTATGGCTATGCGCGAGCCGCAAGATCAAGTTGTCGGGCGCGTTTTCCGCGGAAATAGGATTTTACCCACGGCTCCTCGCTTTTCAGCATGTCGTCGATCGTGCCTTCGACCAGCACCCTCTTCTTGCCGAGCACCGCCACGTGGTCGCAGGCGGTGAACAGCGTGTCGAGGTCGTGCGTGACCATGTAGACCGTCAAATCCATCGTATCGCGCAACTTGACGACCAATTCGTCGAATTCGGCCGCGCTGATCGGATCGAGGCCCGAGGTCGGCTCGTCGAGGAAGACGATGTCCGGATCGAGCGCCAGCGCGCGAGCCAACGCCGCGCGCTTGATCATGCCGCCCGACAGCTCGGAGGGGAATTTCTGCGCTGCGTCCGGCGGCAGCCCGACCAGCTCGATCTTGAGCATGGCGAGCTCGTCCATCAGCTTCTTCGGCAGGTCGAGATACTCGCGCATCGGCACCTGCACGTTTTCCAGCACCGTCAGCGCCGAAAACAGCGCGCCGTGCTGGAACAGGACGCCAAGCCGCATGTCGATGCGCAGGCGCTCGATCTCGCTTGCCTTGTCGACGTCGACGCCGAACAGCCTGATGGTTCCCGATTGCTTCGGCATAAGCCCGAGGATGGTGCGCAGCAACACCGACTTGCCGGCGCCCGAGGCGCCGACGAACCCCAGGATCTCGCCGCGCTCGATGTCGAGCGAAAGCTTGTCGAGGATCAGCTTGTCTTCGATGGCAACCGTGACGTCACGGACCGAAAGCACGATCTCGCTCTCGTCCGCGTTCTGCGCCGTGTTGACCCCGTTGCCGCTTGCAACCGCCATCTCAAAACCCGATCGATGCGTAGAACATGGCGAAAAGCCCGTCGAGGATGATGACGACGAAGATCGACTTCACCACCGACGCGGTCACGTGCTGGCCGAGCGATTCGGCGCTGCCGCCGACCTTCATGCCCTCGACCGAAGCGATGGTGCCGATGATCATGGCCATGAACGGCGCCTTGATCAGCCCGGCAAAAATGGTGCTGAGGTCGATGGCGACCCGCAGCCGATCGATGAATGCCGCCGGTGGAATGTCGGAATAGAGCCAGGCGGCGATGATGCCGCCGCCGAGCGCGGCGAAATTCGCGATGATCGTCAAGCACGGCAGCGCAATCACCAAGGCGACGAGCCGCGGAAACACCAGCACGCCGATCGGGTTCAACCCGATCACCTTCAGCGCGTCGACCTCCTCGCGCATCTTCATCGAGCCGATCTCGGCGGTGATGGCGCTGCCCGAGCGGCCGGCCAGCATGATCGCGGTCATCAGCACGCCAAGCTCGCGCAGGATCAGCACGCCGACGAGGTCGACAACGAAAATGTCGGCACCGAAATAGCTAAGCTGATAAGCGCCTTGCTGGGCGACGATGGCGCCGACGATGGCCGACATCAGCACCACCACGGGAATGGCGCCGACGCCCATACGGTCGATCTGGTTGAAGATTGCTGCCGGATTGACGGCATGGCCGCGGCCGAGCTTCATCTGCGCGCCGCGGATGGTGGCGCCGAGGATGTTCATCGAGGCCAGAAAATCGTCGCGCATCTCGTAGACGCGGCGGCCGACCAGCTCCAGCGCGCGCAGGATGATGTTGGGCGGTCCGGCCGGCCCCGATTCGGGTTCGCGTCGCACCGCGTCGCCGACCGCGCCGAGCAGGATTGAGGCGATCTCGCTCTGCCCCTGCACATGGACTTCGACGCCTTTCTTCTCGAAAGCGCTCGCCAGCCGATCGATCAGCCAGGCGCCGGCCGTGTCCATCTTCTCGATCTGGGAAAGGTCGAGCATCAGCTTCTTGGCGCTGTTGCGGTTTTCGATCTTGCGCATTTCGGCATCGATCGATGCCACGGTCCGCGTCGTCCAGACACCCGAGAAAGCGCAGCCGAGCACGTCGCCTTCCTCGCCGACGGCAATGCGCGGCTGGTGATTGGCATCACCGGCGGGCGTGCGGCTTGCGTCGCGTTTGCGGATGGTCAACATGGCGTCCTGTTTAGCGTGACGGGACTGGCGTGTCGATTTGCCGGGAGACCGGGTCGCACAGCCGGAGAAGAAAAATATGGCGCGTGTCATTTCGGTCGAGGCGGAGCGATTCCCCATCGCGGGCACTTTCACCATCTCGCGCGGCTCGAAAACCGAGGCCGAAGTCATCACCGTGACGATCGCCGACAACGGACATGTCGGACGCGGCGAATGCGTGCCCTACAGGCGCTACGGCGAGACGATGGAAGGCGTGCGCGCCGCAATCGAGGCGATGCGCGGCCAGATCATCGACGGCATCGGCCGCACCGCCTTGCTCGCGGCCATGCCGGCGGGCGCGGCCCGCAATGCCATCGACTGCGCCTTGTGGGATCTCGAAGCCAAGCTGGGCGCTAGGCCGGTGGCGGACGCAATCGGGGTCGTTTCGCCGAAGGCGCTTGAAACCGCCTACACGCTGTCGCTCGCCGAACCTGAGGCGATGGCGGCGCAGGCCCGCGCCGCTGCCTCGCGGCCGCTGCTCAAGGTCAAGATCGGCGGCGACAACGACGCGGCAAGGATTCGCGCCGTGACGCAAGCCGCCCCGCAAAGCCGCATCATACTCGACGCCAACGAGGGCTGGACCGATAACAACATCGTCGAGAATCTCGCATTCGCAGCCGAGCACGGCATAGTGCTGATCGAGCAGCCGCTGCCGGCCGGCCGTGATGGCATCTTGCGCGAAATCGCGCATCCCGTGCCGATCTGCGCCGACGAAAGCGTGCACGAGGCGAAGAACCTCGAAGCGCTGGTCGGCCTTTATGACGTCGTCAACATCAAGCTCGACAAAACTGGCGGACTGACCGAAGCGCTGATCCTTCGCGATCGTGTTCGCGAGTTGGGTTTCGGCATCATGGTCGGCTGCATGGTCGGCACGTCGCTCGCCATGGCGCCGGCAGTGCTGTTGGCTCAAGGCGCCGATTTCGTCGACCTCGACGGGCCGCTGCTCTTGGCGCACGACCGCGAACCGGGTCTCGTCTACCAGGGCTCGCTGGTCTCACCGCCTCAGCCGGCGCTGTGGGGCTGAGCGCGCGGCAAGCCCGATCAGCGCGAGGCCGATGATCGCGATCGGGATCATCGCCAGGAACCCGTCGACGCCAAGACGATCGTAGAGCGGGCCGGAGACCAGCGTGACCGCGGCCATGAAGAAGCCGTTGAAGAAATAGGCGATGCCTTGCGCGGCGCCCGTGCGCTCTTCGGAAACCGTTTCGCCGATCATCTTCTGCAGGCCGATCAGCACCATCGCCACCGAAACCGCATGCAGCGTCTGGACGCCGAAGAAGCCGACGACGCCGAGGCCCAGCGGCCAGACCAGCGGAAAGGCGACCCATCGCAGGATCGAGCCGATGCCGGCGATCACCATCACCCTGACGACGGAAACCGAGGCGAAAATGCGGTTGAAGAACAAGAACATGCAGACCTCGGCAACCACGCCCCAGGCCCACAGCAGGCCCACGACGGAATCGCTGATGCCGATCGACTTCCAGTAGATCGACACGAAGCCGTAAAGAAAGGCGTGGCTGGCGGTGATGATGCCGACACCCAGCGTGAAATAGAGGAAATAGGCGTTGAAGAGGCTTGGCGCCGAATGCTGAATGTCGGTCGCCGATAATGGCGACGCCTTGCGAGGCTTGCCCATCCGCGGCGCCCACAAACCCGCGGCAAGCGCTGCGGCAAGGGCCACAAAGATGATCGCCGGAACTGCTTGCGGGCCGGTGGCCGCCAGGATGAAGCCGCCGACTATATTGGCGCAGAAATAGGAGATCGAACCCCATTTGCGCATGGCGGTGTAGTTGGAGCCGAAGCGGCGGACGCCCGACAGAGCCAGCGAATCGGCCATCGGCGAATGCGGCGTCCAGGGGATCGAAAGCAACAGCGAGATGGCCAGCACGCCCGCATAGGTGGCCGGCAGGAAATAGCCGGCCGAAATGATCATCGTCGCCGCGACCAGCGCGATATAGACATTGGCGCGGTCCTTCGCCCGGTCGGCAAACGCGGTGAGCATCGGAGTCGTCACGACGCGCAGGAACATCGGCGCGGCCAGGATGACTGCGATCTGTTCGGCGTGGAAGCCTTTCGCCTCCAGCCAGAGCGGAAAATAGGGCAGATGCGTCCCCTGCGACACGAACAATGTCGCGAAGATCAGGCTCATGCGCAGTTCGAAGTGGGCGGGCTTGACGAGTTGCTCAGGCGAAAGCGGCGGCAGCGGCATGAATCGATCCAATTACGCTGCATTCCACGACCCGCAACGCGTTTCGATCCCTATCACGCGGCAAGGCGCGGCGGAACCGCCTGGACCAGTCGATCTGGCCAAAGCTGTTGAAAGACAAGGAACCTCGGAGCCGGAAAGGCGCTCAGGCAGCCTTGACCGCCCTGCCCTTGAGATCGATGAGATCGACGCGCACCGGCGCGTCCTTGCCGGCCGGAACTTCGGGCAGCACATGCGCCCAGGTCAGGATCTCGATGCGGCCGTCGAAATGCTCGACCACCGCGGTGCAGCTTTCCACCCAGTCGCCGGTGTTGATGTATTGCACGTCGCCATAGCTTTCGATCGCGGCGTGATGGATGTGGCCGCAGATCACGCCGTCGACATGCGAGCGCCGCGCTTCCTCGGAGAGCACCGTCTGGAACGATCCGATGAAGTTCACCGCCTTCTTCACCTTGACCTTCGCCCAGGAAGAGAACGACCAGTAAGGCAGGCCGAGCAGGTGGCGCAGCCTCGTCACGAGGCGATTGACCAGCATTGCCGTGTCATAGGCGTAGTCGCCGAGGTAAGCGAGCCAGCGCTGGTTGTGCACCACGGTGTCGAACTGGTCGCCATGGATGACGAGAAGCCGCCTGCCGTCGGCGGTCTCATGAATGGCGCGGTCGGCAACGACGATGCCGCCGAAATGCACGCCCTGGAACTGGCGGGCGAACTCGTCGTGGTTGCCGGCGATGTAGGTGATCGAGGCGCCCTTGCGCGCCTTGCGCAGCAATTTTTGCACCACGTCGTTATGGCTCTGCGGCCAATGCCAGCTGCGTCGCAGGCGCCAGCCGTCGACGATGTCGCCGACCAGGTAGATGGTATCGGCGTCATGGTGGCGCAGGAAATCGATCAGGAAATCGGCCTTGGCCGCTTTCGAGCCGAGATGCACGTCGGAAATGAACATGGTGCGAAAAGTGCGGGGCTCTGGACCGGACATCGCGATTTCCACCTTTCTTTGGCGTGCTATGCCTCGATTCATGCAACAACCGTATGACGGTTGCGGTTGGTCCAGCCCAGGCGCTAGCTTGCCGCCCTCGAAAAAGGAGAAATCACCATGGATCTCGGCATTCGCGGCAAGAAGGCCATCGTCTGCGCCTCGAGCAAGGGACTGGGGCGCGGATGCGCGATTGCGCTGGCCAAAGCCGGCGTCGACCTTGTCATCAACGGCCGCAACGCCGAGCTGTTGGCGAAGACGGCGCAGGAAATCCGCGAAAAATTCCGTGTCGAGGTGATCGAGATCGCCGGCGACGTCTCGAAGCCGGAAGTGCAGAAGGCATTGCTTGCCGCCTGCCCCGCCCCCGACATCCTGGTCAACAACAATGGCGGCCCGCCGCTTCGCGATTTCCGCGAGCTCGACCGCGCGAAAATCCTCGAAGGCGTGACGCAGAACATGGTGACGCCGATCGAGCTGATCCAGGCGGTCATCGACGGTATGGCCAAGCGCGGCTTCGGCCGCATCGTCAACATCACATCGCTGTCGGTCTATGTGCCGATCCCGGGCCTCGACCTGTCGTCGGGCGCCCGCGCCGGCCTGACCTCGTTCCTTGCCGGCGTGGCCCGCACGGTCATCGACCGAAACGTCACCATCAACAGCCTGTTGCCCGGCAAGCTCGACACCGACCGGTTGCGTGGCCCGCACGAAGCCGGCACGCCGGAAGACCCCGCAGCGGCCGCCGCGCGCAAGGCCCGCATCAGCGCCGACGTACCGGCAAAGCGCCTCGGCACGCCGGAAGAGTTCGGCCAGATCTGCGCCTTCCTGTGCTCGGTTCATGCCGGCTATCTCACTGGACAGAACATCCCGGTCGACGGCGGCCTCTATGTCAGTGCGTTCTGACGAGCTTCGTCAATCCCGCAAGTTTCCGAGCCAACAGGCTGAAATGGATTGATTATCTTCGCCTCGGCATCGTGAATGCCAAGGCCGACATTTGGCGTCGCGAAGAATCGCCGCTGCATGCTAAAAGGCTCGAAAGCAAGAAGCGCAGGAGGGCCGCGAATGGACGGCGAGAGCAAGAAAACGGCCCGATCGGACCTCGATGAGGCCGCGCTCTTCTTCCACAAGCACCCCACCCCGGGAAAGCTCGAGATCCAGGCGACCAAGCCGCTGGGCAACCAGCGCGACCTCGCGCTTGCCTATTCGCCGGGCGTTGCCGCTCCTTGTCTCGAGATCCAGGACGATCCCGCGGCCGCCGCCGACTACACGGCGCGCGCCAACCTCGTCGGCGTTGTCTCCAACGGCTCGGCGGTGCTTGGGCTGGGCAATATCGGCCCGCTCGCCTCCAAGCCGGTGATGGAAGGCAAGGCGGTGCTGTTCAAGAAATTCGCCGGCATCGACGTGTTCGACATCGAGATCGATGCTCCCGAGATCGAGCGCATGGTCGAGACGGTGGCTGCTCTCGAGCCGACCTTCGGCGGTATCAATCTCGAGGACATCAAGGCGCCTGAATGCTTCGAGGTCGAGGAACGGCTGAAGGCCCGCATGGGCATTCCGGTTTTCCATGACGACCAGCATGGCACGGCAATCATCGTCGCCGCCGCGGTGCTCAACGGGCTGGAATTCGCCGGCAAATCGATCTCCGACATCAAGATCGTCACGTCCGGCGCGGGCGCTGCGGCGCTCGCCTGCCTCAACCTTTTGGTCTCGCTCGGGGCCAAGGTCGAAAACATCTGGGTCACCGATCGTTTCGGCGTCGCCTACAAAGGCCGGGTCGAGGAGATGGACCGCTGGAAAGACCCTTATGTGAAGGACACCCAGGCGCGCACGCTGACCGATGTCATCCCCGGCGCCGACGTCTTTCTCGGCCTCTCCGCCGCCGGCGTGCTGAAGCCCGAGCTCCTGCAGCACATGGCGCCGAAGCCGCTGATCCTGGCGCTCGCCAACCCGACGCCGGAGATCATGCCGGAGGTTGCGCGCGCGGCACGGCCCGACGCCATGATCTGCACCGGGCGCTCCGATTTTCCCAATCAAGTCAATAACGTGCTCTGCTTTCCTTACATCTTCCGCGGCGCGCTGGATTGCGGGGCTAGCGCCATCAACGAGGAGATGAAGATGGCCGCGGTCAGAGCGATCGCGGCGCTGGCCCGCGAGGAGCCATCGGACGTCGCCGCCCGCGCCTATTCCGGCGAGACGCCGGTCTTCGGGCCGGACTTCCTGATCCCCTCGCCCTTCGATCCGCGGCTCATCCTGCGCATCGCGCCGGCGGTGGCGAGAGCCGCCTGCGACACCGGCGTGGCGACGCGGCCGATCTCCGATTTCGCGGCCTATGTCGACAAGCTCAACCGCTTCGTCTTCCGCTCCGGCCTGGTGATGAAACCGGTGTTCTCCTCGGCCAAGGCCGCCAGCGCGAAGCGCGTCATCTACGCCGACGGCGAGGACGAGCGCGTGCTGCGGGCGGCACAGGTGGTCCTCGAGGAAGGCATCGCCGAGCCGATCCTGATCGGCCGTCCGCATGTCGTGGAAGTGAGGCTGAAGCGTTACGGCCTGCGCATCCGGCCGGGCGTCGATTTCGGCCTGATCAATCCGGAGGACGATCCGCGCTACCGGCACTATGTCGATCTGCTGATCGAGCTCGCCGGCCGCCGCGGTATAACGACGGAAGCCGCTCGCACCATGGTGCGCACCAACAACACGGTGATCGCGGCGCTTGCGTTGAAGCGCGGCGATGCGGATGCGATGATTTGCGGGCTCGAAGGCCGCTTCGAGCGCCATCTCCGCAATGTCACGCTGATCATCGGGCCGCGTCCGGGCATCAAGGACCGCGATCTCTCGACGCTGTCGATGCTGATCTCGCAGCGCGGCATCATCTTCCTCACCGACACCCATGTCTCCGTCGATCCGACGGCGGAGGAGATCGCCGAGATGACGGTGCTGGCGGCGGAAGAAATCCAGCGCTTCGGCATCGAGCCGAAGGCTGCGCTGCTGTCGCATTCGGATTTCGGCTCGCGCGATTCGCCCGGCGCGCTCAAGATGCGCGAGGCCGCTGCCATCCTCGCCCGCATCGCGCCGGAGCTGCAGAGCGACGGCGAGATGCATGCCGACTCGGCTCTTTCCGAGCATCTGCGCCAGCGCGTCTACCCGCATTCGCGGCTGAAAGGGGAAGCCAATCTGCTGGTGTTCCCGAACCTCGATTCGGCCAACATCACGCTGACGGCGCTGCGTGCCATGATGGACGCGCTGCATGTCGGGCCGATCCTGCTCGGCACCGACAAGCCCGCGCACATCCTGACGCCTTCTGTGACCTCGCGCGGCGTGGTCAACATGACGGCACTGGCGGTGGTCGAGGCGGCGCACAAGGCGCAGGCGCTCGCCCCGATCTGAGTTGAGGGTGAGCTCTGGGTTGATGCGAGCTCGCGCCAGCGGAATTGTGTTTGGGTAGTAAGCAAAGGAACAGTTAACCACGAACGCGGTAGCCTTCCACCGGCAATCGGGATTCCAGGCGGATGAAGGGGTTGAAGCTGACGCACCTTGCTGCGCTGCTTGCAGCGTTGGCGGCGTCGGCTGTCGCTGTGACCGAGCCGCAGGCCGCTTCTCGCACCTGCCGCCAACTCGACGCGGAGCTTGCAGCCACGCGCGGCGGTGGCGGCGGTCCGGGACTGATCCGCAAATATGACGACGCGATCGCCCGCCAGCGCGAGCAGCTGGCCAAGGCGCGCGGCCGCGCCGGTGATGCCAATTGCGGCTTCGCGCTGTTTTCGCGCAATGCCGGCCAATGCGCGGCGATCAATGCCTCGATAGAGCGTATGAACGCCAATCTCGACATCTTGCAGGCCAAGCGCCAGCGGCTGGCCGGCGGCGGCACGCGGCGCGACCGCAGCCGCATTCTTGCCGCGCTCGACGCCAATGGCTGCCGCGATGATGAAGTCGAGCCGCCTCGCGCCCCGATCCAGGAGGCCGCCCGCAACAATGGTGGCGGCAATCTGTTCGAGCAGCTCTTCGGCCGTGGCGACGAGGAGATCGCTACGCTCGACACGCCTGAAGCGCTTCCGCCAGACGATCCCAGCGCGCGCAACATCCGCCGGGTGATCAACCAATCCGACGGCATGGATCTGCCGAGGATGAACGGCGAGTTCCGCACCGTCTGCGTGCGCACCTGCGACGGCTATTTCTTCCCGATGTCGAACGCCGCCTCTGTTGGCGATTTCGAGCGCGATCAGAAGAATTGCGAATCGAGCTGCCCCGGCACCGAAATGCAGGTCTTCTACACGCGCGGCATGGACGATGACGCCGGCAACATGACATCCTCGGCGACCGGCCGTCCTTACAGCGAGCTGCCGACGGCCTATCTCTACAAGCAGGCCAACTACTCGCGGCCGCCGCAATGCGGCTGCAACGCCCAGGCCGAAAACTTCTCGATCATAGGCGGTAATCCGCCCAATCCGGAGCAGCCGCAGCCGGACAGCGGGGTGACGACCCTCGTGCCGGCGCCGGCGGCCAAGCTCGATGCTGGCGCCGATCCCGAAACGCTCGCCAACGCTGCAGGCGGGCTCGACCGCGCGGCTATCAAGCAGCTGACCGCCAAGGTGCCGGCGTCACCGGTTTCGGCCCTGCCGCCGGAACAGCGCAAGGTCAGGGTCGTCGGGCCAGCGTTCCTTCCCGACCCATCAGCGGCAATAGATCTGCAAGCTCCGGCCCCGAAGACCGCCCGGTAAGGGCAAGCCGCAGCGGCATGAACAGTGGCTTGCCCTTGCGGCCCGTCGCTTCCCTGATCTTGCCGGTCCAATCCTTCCAGACCGTGCCGTTCCAAGGCTCTTCCGGCAACAGGTCGAACGCCTGGTGGAGGAAGTCACGGTCCTCGCCGGAAAATTCCGCCGGCTCCTGCGGCCCGTCGCTCAGGATTCGCCACCAGGCGACAGCGTCGGACAAACGGTCGATATTGCCGCGCACGGCGAGCCAGAAGGGCTCGGCCCTGTCGCCGGAAATGCCAAGCACAATCAGCCGGTCGCGCGCCTCCTCGAACGGCATTTGGTGCATCAGCGTGCGATTGAGCACGAAAAGCTCGTCGGGATCGAACTTGGCGGCAGACTTGGATGTCGCGGCCGGGTCGAAATGGCTGGCGAGCTGGTTGAGATCGTGCGCTGCCGTGACATTTTCCGATGTGCCAACGAGCACGGCAAGCGAGGCGACAGCCATCGGCTCGATGCCGTCCTCGCGCAGGCTTTCTATCGACAGCGCGCCGGTGCGCTTCGACAGCCCCTCACCCGACACGGTGGTCAAGAGATTGTGGTGCCCGAACACCGGCGGCTCAGCGCCCAGCGCCTGGAACAAGGCGATCTGCACGCCGGTGTTGGTTACGTGGTCGTCGCCGCGTATGACATGGGTGACGCCCATCTCGATGTCGTCGACCACCGAAGGCAGCGTGTAGAGATAAGTGCCGTCCTCACGAACCAGGACCGGGTCCGACAGTGAGGCGAGATCGACGGTCTCCTCGCCGCGCACAAGGTCGTCCCAGTGCACCTCGGTCCGCTCGGGCTGCAGCGGGTCGCCGGTGAAGTTCGGCAAAAGAAAGCGCCAGTGCGGCCGGCGCCCGTCGGACTCGTATTCGGCCACCTGCTCCGGCGTCAGCGTCAATGCCTCGCGGCCATAGACCGGCGGCAGGCCGCGCGTGCGGCGCACCTTGCGGCGCAGGTCGAGCTCCTCCGGCGTTTCGTAGCAGGCATAAAGCACGCGCGCCGCCTTCAGCCGCTCCACCGCGGCGTCATAGACTTCAAAGCGACGCGACTGGTATTCGGTAACGTCGGGAAAAATGCCGAGCCAATGCAGGTCATAGAGAATTGCATCGGCGAATTCCTGCGTCGAACGGGCAACGTCTGTATCGTCGAAGCGCTGGATGTAGCGGCCCCTGTTGTTCATGGCGAAAAGCCAGTTGAACAGCGCGGTGCGGGCATTGCCGATGTGGATGCGGCCGGTCGGCGACGGTGCGAAACGAACGGTAACTGTCATGAGCGGGGCGTAGCGAATGCTTCCAGGCTTGACAAGACACGCCCCCGCGCAGGGCAACAGATAGTCCAAGCCAGCTAAAATGAAAAGCCACCCGTCGGGCCCGGCCCCGGGCAACCCGACGAACCGTCCGCAAGGACCGTCAAATAAAGGCTTTTCGATGCGCCTTTCTGTCCCCGTTATCCACATATGTGACACACAACATATTGGGGTCACAAAACCTACAAAAACGAATCCTTGACGGGTCAGAACGAGTCGCTTTTTATAGGCCATGCGCTCCTGTTGCGGGCGTGACCGGAGAGTTCAGGGGCCGGTCTTTTTCCCGGATTTTGTGCGTTTTGCCCACATTTCCGCCCGTTCACGAGGCCGGCGGAAGCATTGGGAATGATGGGGCTTGGGTGGGCGAAAGGGAGAATTGTCGGGCTGGAAAAAATGATCTGTTAACACTATATTTAGTGTTTGCAGGCAGGCTCGACCCTAGATAGTGTGAACCTCCCTCTTCCGAGGGAATCGACAAAAGTTTCAGTTTTGAGGGACCCGCGGGTCGGCCTGCAGCCTGGTGAGCGCCTGGAAGGGCGTTTGCTTGTCTGCACGGTGCTGCCCGCGACGAGGAGAATGCCGGCGTCGCCTGCGATGCCGGCAAACGGCGGACCGTGCTTTTCGCCTGGCGGGGCAGCAATCCCTAGGGAAAAGCGCTATATGTAGACAAAAGGGACCGGACCAATGCGCATCGAGCGTCGCTTCACCAAGCCAGACCAAGGTCAAGAAGGGGCAGCTTACGCGGAGATCGAATTCCGCAAGGCCCTGTCGGAGATCAAGAATCCCGACGGCTCGGTGGTGTTCCGCCTCGATAACATCGATGTGCCGGCGCAGTTCAGCCAGGTCGCGGCCGACATCCTGGCCCAAAAATATTTCCGCAAGGCCGGCGTCCCGGCGCGCCTGAAGAAGGTCGAGGAGAACGACGTCCCCTCCTTCCTGTGGCGTTCGGTTGCCGACGAGGCCGAACTCGCCAAGCTCCCTGAGGCCGAGCGCTATGGTTCGGAAACCGATGCCCGCCAGGTCTTCGACCGGCTGTCCGGCACCTGGACCTATTGGGGCTGGAAGGGCGGTTACTTCAAGTCGGAAGAAGATGCCCGCGCTTTCCGCGACGAGCTTGCCTATATGCTGGCCACTCAGCGCGTGGCACCGAACTCGCCGCAATGGTTCAACACCGGCCTGCACTGGGCCTATGGCATCGACGGGCCGAGCCAGGGTCACTTCTATGTCGACCCCTTCACCGGCAAGCTGACCAAGTCGAAGTCGGCTTACGAGCATCCGCAGCCGCATGCCTGCTTCATCCAGAGCGTTCAGGACGACCTCGTCAACGAGGGCGGCATCATGGACCTGTGGGTGCGTGAGGCGCGCCTGTTCAAATACGGCTCCGGCACCGGCTCGAACTTCTCGATGCTGCGCGGCGAAGGCGAGAAGCTGTCCGGCGGCGGCCGCTCGTCCGGCCTGATGAGCTTCCTCAAGATCGGCGATCGCGCGGCGGGCGCCATCAAGTCGGGCGGCACGACGCGCCGCGCCGCCAAGATGGTCATCGTCGACGCCGACCATCCCGACATCGAGGACTTCATCGACTGGAAGGTCAATGAGGAGCAGAAGGTCGCCTCGCTGGTGACCGGCTCGAAGATCGTCAAGAAGCACCTCGAAGCGATCATGAAGGCCTGCGTCAATTGCGAAGGCAATGGCGACGACTGCTTCGACCCGGCCCTCAACACCGCGCTGAAGCGCGAGATCAAGGCGGCCAAGAAGGACGCTGTGCCGGAGAACTACATCTATCGCGTCATCCAGTTCGCCCGCCAGGGCTACACCTCGATGTCGTTCAAGACCTACGACACCGACTGGGACTCTGACGCCTATCTCACCGTTTCCGGCCAGAACTCCAACAACTCGGTGTCGCTGAAGGACAACTTCCTGCGCGCCGTCGAGGCCGACGGCGACTGGCAGCTCACGGCCCGCAAGGACGGCAAGGTGCTGAAGACGCTGAAGGCGCGGGATCTGTGGGAAAAGATCGGTTATGCCGCCTGGGCGTCCGCCGATCCCGGCCTGCATTTCAACACGACCATGAACGACTGGCACACCTGCGCCTCCGCCGGTGCGATCCGGGCCTCCAACCCGTGCTCGGAATATATGTTCCTCGACGACACGGCCTGCAATCTCGCCTCGATCAACCTCCTGCCCTACCGCAAGGAAGACGGCACGATCGACATCGCCGCTTACGAGCACACCGTTCGGCTGTGGACCGTCGTGCTCGAGATCTCGGTGATGATGGCGCAGTTCCCGTCCAAGGAGATCGCCAAGCTCTCCTACGACTACCGCACGCTCGGCCTCGGCTACGCCAATATCGGCGGCCTGTTGATGACGTCCGGCATTCCCTACGACTCCGACGCGGGCCGCGCGATCTGCGCCGCGCTCACCGCCATCATGACCGGCATCGCCTATGCGACCTCGGCCGAAATGGCTTCCGAGCTCGGTGCCTTCCCGGACTATGACCGCAACGCACAGAACATGCTGCGTGTCATGCGCAACCACCGCCGTGCCGCCTATGGCGACAAGGACGGCTACGAGAAGCTCGCCGTCAATCCGGTGCCGCTGGTCGCCTCCGACCTGAAGCAGCAGGCGCTGGCCGAGCATGCCCGCGCCGCCTGGGATCGCGCCATCGAGCTCGGCGAGGAGCATGGCTACCGCAACGCGCAGGCGACCGTCATCGCGCCGACCGGCACGATCGGCCTGGTCATGGACTGCGACACCACCGGCATCGAGCCCGACTTCGCGCTGGTGAAGTTCAAGAAGCTCGCCGGCGGCGGCTACTTCAAGATCATCAACCGCGCGGTGCCGGAAGCGCTGCGCACGCTCGGCTACTCCGAAAGCCAGATTGCCGAGATCGAGGCCTATGCCGTCGGCCATGGCAACCTCAACCAGGCGCCCGGCATCAACCCGTCTTCGCTGAAGGCCAAGGGCTTCACCGATGACAAGATCGCGGCGCTGAATGCGGCGCTGAAGTCGGCCTTCGACATCAAGTTCGTGTTCAACCAGTGGACGCTCGGCGCCGATTGGGTGAAAGAGACGCTCGGCTTCACCGACGAGCAGCTTTCCGACTTCTCCTTCGAGATGCTGCCGGCGCTGGGCTTCTCCAAGAAGGACATCGACGCCGCCAACATCCATGTCTGCGGTGCGATGACGCTCGAAGGGGCACCGTTCCTCAAGGCCGAGCACCTGCCGGTGTTCGACTGCGCCAGCCCCTGCGGCAAGATCGGCAAGCGCTCGCTGTCGATCCAGAGCCACATCCTGATGATGGCGGCGGCGCAGCCCTTCATCTCGGGCGCCATTTCCAAGACCATCAACATGCCGAACGAGGCGACGGTCGAGGACGCCAAGAACGCCTACATGCTGTCCTGGAAGCTGGCGCTGAAGGCCAACGCGCTCTATCGCGACGGCTCGAAGCTGTCGCAGCCGCTCAATGCCTCGCTGCTCGCCGACGGCGAGGAGGACGAGGACGAGGCGGTCGAGCAGCTGATTGCGGCGCCCGCCGCGCAGCGCGCCGTGCAGGTGACGGAAAAGATCGTCGAGCGCGTCATCGAGCGTCTCTACCGCGACCGCGAGAAGCTGCCGAACCGTCGCAAAGGCTACACCCAGAAGGCGGTCGTCGGCGGCCACAAGGTGTATCTCAGGACCGGCGAGTTCGACGACGGCCGCCTCGGCGAGATCTTCATCGACATGCACAAGGAAGGTGCCGCCTTCCGCGCCATGATGAACAACTTCGCCATCGCCATCTCGCTCGGCCTGCAATATGGCGTGCCGCTCGACGAATATGTCGAGGCCTTCACCTTCACCAAGTTCGAGCCGGCCGGCATGGTGCAGGGCAATGACGCGATCAAGAACGCGACGTCGATCCTCGACTACGTGTTCCGCGAGCTTGCCGTGTCCTATCTCGGCCGCCACGACCTCGCCCATGTCGACCAGTCGGACTTCGACAAGACGGCGCTCGGCCGCGGCATCACCGAAGGCAAGGCGACACCCTTCTCCAAGGGCCTCTATCGCGGTGCCTCGCCGGTGAAGCTGGTGTCGGCTGCCGGTTCGGACCCCAAGGGCTTTGGCGGCGCAGCCCCGACGACCGCCCCTGCCCGCGCAGCGCCCACCGCCTTTGCCGGCTCCAACGTGCTGGCATTGAAGCCGGCAAGCGACGAGGCCCTTGCCTACAAGCGCGACTATGAGGAGCGCGCCAGGGAACTGGCCGAGGAGATGGTGGAAGAGGAAGCCGAGGCCGCCGGCGGCGCCGAGGCGCTCTTCACCGACGCCGCCGCCAACGAGGCCGCCGAGGCCAAGAAGCTAGCCGCCACCCGTCGCCAGCAGTCCTTGCTCCAGGGTTACACCGGCAACGAATGTTCGGAGTGCCACAACTTCACCATGGTGCGGAACGGCACCTGCGAGAAGTGCGACACGTGTGGTTCGACGAGCGGGTGCAGCTGAGGCCCGATGCCGCCAAGGCTGACAGTCAGCGAAGTTATTCGCAAGCTGAAGGCCGATGGCTGGTATCTGGTTGCAACCAAATGCAGCCATCGCCAATATAGATCAAAGCCGGCCGCGTCATCGTGGCCGGCCGCACTGGCCTGATTGTCCAAGACCTTCCATGATCGACCACATCACCATCGAAGTGTGCGACCTCGAGAAGAGCAAGCTCTTCTACGAAAAGGCTTTTGCGCCCTTGGGCTACAGCCTCTCCTTCGGCAAGGAGGGCGTGTTCTGGGCCTTCGATGTCGGCAATGGCTGCCTGTTCGAGATCCAGCGCGCCGGCGAGCAGCCGCCGCTCACCCATCTGCACGTTGCCTTCCGGGTGAAGAGCAAGGCGGAGGTCGATGCGTTCTATCGGGCGGCGCTGGAGGCAGGTGCCGCGGACAATGGCGCGCCCGGGCCGCGTCCGGACTACGCGGCGAACTACTACGCCTGCTTCGTGCTCGATCCCGACGGTTACAACATCGAGGCGATGATCAACGAGGGGTAGCGCGCGCCCTCTCCTTCTCCCCTTGTGGGAGAAGGTGGATTGGCGCGCAGCGCCGAGACGGATGAGGGGTGTTCCAGCGGAGTGAGACGCTGCGATCCTGTCGCTGTGCCCAACGTTGGCGAAGGTCTGCGTCAAGCTGGAGCACCCCTCATCCGTCGCCTTCGGCGACACCTTCTCCCACAAGGGGAGAAGGGGAACCACTCAATCCTTGAACGTGATCCCGTATTTCGCGGCCTGTTCCTTCGGCATGTCGGCCAGCGCCTGGCGTACCGTGTAGCCACCATAGACGTCGCTGCCGTTGCGGATCATCCAGTCTTCGACATCGGCCTCGGCAACCGTCATGCGGTCGCCCATCTTGTACTGGTTGCCGTTGACGGGCTTGTCGGCCAGCAATCCGACGAAGCGGCCGTCGCTGAAAGCCACAAGCTGCATCCAGATATGCTCGGTGGCGCCGTTCTGGGTCAGCGGGAACTTGACCGTATAGGTGCCAGGCGTGCGGGCGGCCATCAACTCATGGAAGCGGGGTAGCGTCGAGTGGCCCTTGGCCTTGGCGCCCTGCATCGCCTCGTCGGTGGTTGAATAGGCGACCACATTGGCGTTGGGCGTTTTGTTGCGCAGGTGCGAATTGAAAAATCCGTAGCCGACGGCGGCCACCACAGCGGCAGTGACAATCAGTTTGCGCATAGACCCCTCCAAGACGCGATCACGAACACGTTACCGGAAGGCCGTTGCCGCGCCGCTAAGGGAGACAGTGAGTCGATGGTTAGCGAAATCGTGAAATTGCCGTCGATCGTCGGCCCGGCGCCGGGGTGAAGCAGACGGCCTCAATTCGCGTTGGCCACCATCTCGCCGCCGCCCAGCCACCTGCGCCACTGCCGCTCGTCGCCGTGGAAGACATTGAGGTCGATGCGGCCGCTGACGCCATGCGACAGGCCGGAGCCCGAATATTGCCAGAACAGCCAGTTGCGGCCCGGATAGACCTTTGACGGATGGGCGGCCACCGCGCGCAACCAGAACGGATAGTCGAGGAAAGCGCCGCGCAGATTGTCACGATAAAAATCCGGCGACGTGTAGATGATGGGCCGCTGGCCGTAATGGCGCTCCAGCTTGTCCATGAACACCTGCATCTTCTCCAGCACCTTCTGGCGCGAAGGCCGGCGCTTGCAGGAGGACTCGCCGTTCCACTCGACATCGATGACCGGCGGCAACGCGCCTTGGACCCGCGGCACGTTGCGGATGAACCAGTCGGCCTGCTCGCCGGCGGTGCGGCACCAGTAGAAGAAATGATAGGCGCCGCGCTTCAGCCCGGCGGCATCGGCGCCGCGCCAGTTCTTCATGAACATCGGATCGAGATGGTCGCCGCCGTCGGTCGCCTTGATGTAGGCGAAGTTGGCGCCCTGGGCGCGCAGCTTTTGCCAGTTGATATTGCCCTGCCAGCGCGACACGTCGACGCCATGGACGGCAAGGTGCCTGGGCGAGGCGCGCCCGAAATTGATCGGTTTGGCATCGCGAAAGGCATAGCGGGTAACAGGGCCAGCCAGCATCGCGGGCGCTGCGCGCGACAGCCGCTTCGGCGGCGAGACGAGTGCTGCGGCCTCGACCGGGGGCTCGACCGTATCCGGCAGGTCCGGCGCCGGGAATGCCACCGTCTCTTCCTCGGCCAAGCCAAAGGGACGCGAATTCTCATCCCCTGGACGCGCGTTGTCCTCGTCAACACGAGCATTCTGGTCGCCAGGGAGCGACGCCGGCGGCCTGATGCGCGCGGCGCCCGCCATGGAAACGGTCTCCACCGTCATCGCAGCGTCGGCGGTCTTCACTGCCTTCGTCACCGGCGCGCTCGGCCGCACGACCGAACTGGTCGTCTCGTTCGACGGCATCTGCAAGGCATCGACGCCCGAGGTAGACGAGCAGCCGGCAAGGCAAAGCCCTGCAAGCACGAAACTGACGACGCCAAAAATCCGCATCTTGACCTGTACGCAAAACAAAACAGACCGAGGGCCGGAACAGCGCCGCCGGGAGCCCCATTCCTAATGAGAAATTACCAACAAAGTTTGAATCAAAATTTACCTTTGGTTCGGCGGGGCGATTCGCCAGGCAAGCCGACAATAAAAGCTCCGCCTTTGTTTCCACGCAAACCGCTTCTCGGTTGCTCAGCGCCTGAACACGCCGATCATCGGCCCGAGATTCCAGAAATCGTCGTTGCGGCCAATGGCCGGCGCATAGAGGCTGGAGATCGAGCCGTCGAGGAAGAGCGCGTTGGGACAGCCGAGTTCGTCGCGGAACAGGCGCGCGAATTCGTGGAAAGTCACCACATCGTTCGAGATGGCGAAGACGACGACGCCGTCGCCACGCACGCCGACGCCATCGCGGATTTTTCGCGAAGGGCTGTCGGCCTGGAATTTCGGATGCAGCTTTCCGTCGATCACCAGCATCGGCCCGGACTGGGTGGCATAGTCCACCTTCGGGGAACGCTTCAAATAATCCTTCGTCGCGCGAACGCCGGCCTTGCGGTCGCTAAGATAGAAGATGCCGTTGGGCTGCATCGAGAAATTGCCGGAGCCGGCCCCAATCTTCGCCGACGCGATCTGCTGCCCTCGCTCGACATAGAGACCGACCGGCGCGAGATTGGGATGGTACATGCCGGCATTGATGCCGAAGAGCATGGTGCGTCCGGCCGCCTGCTGGGCGCTTCGAAGATTGTGCAGCGACTGGTAGAGCTTGCCGTCGGGATCCTTCCAGAACAGCTCGATCGAGTAATGCTTCGGGTCCGTCTCGCAGACGAGATAGGTCGCGGTCTCGAAGGTGTGAGTGCGGCATGGCGGCAGCGCTGCGACCCATTGGCTGAGCCCCAGCCCCGCACCGACCACTGCCGGCACCGCCGATTTCACCAGCGCTGCCAGCAAAGGCAGCGATTGCAGCAGGGTTGCAATGTCCATAGGCGCACCCGAAACAAGGTTCAGGTGTCGGTATAGCGGATTCGGCGAAAGCCTCTAGCTCAGCCAGCCGACGGCGACGCCGATCAGCAGCACGACGCCGAGCAGGCCGCGATAGATGACGAAGGGCCAGGCGGAAAAGCGCTCGAGCACGCGCATCAGTCCCCATATGGCGAAGAAGGCGGAAATCGAGGCGACGACGAGGCCGACCGCCAGGACCGACCAGCCATAAGCGCCGAGGTGAATCTTGTGCAGTTCCCAAAGCTCCTTCAGGCCGGCCAACGCGATGGCCGGCAGGCCGAGCAGGAAGGAGAGCCGCGCCGCCTCCGGGCGGGCATAGCCAAGGCCCAGCGCCGCCGTCAGCGTCGATCCCGAGCGCGACACGCCGGGAATGAGCGCGCCGACCTGGGCCACGCCGACGAGCAAGGCGTCGAGCACGGACACCTTGTCCAGGGTCAGCCTGTGGCGGGCATAGATTTCCGACAGCGCAAGCAGCACGGCCATGGCGATGCAGGCCCAGCCGATCACGGCCAGCCCGCGCAGCGGCGAGTTGCAGGCATTGAGCACGCTGGATAGCGCAAGGCCGGCGATGACGATCGGAACGGTGGCAAGCACGATGCCGATCGCCAGGCGGAAATAGCGGTTGGCATAATCGCGGCGCGTGAGCGCCGCCAGCGACCCCACCGCGACTTCCCTGACATCGCTCCAGAAATAGCTGATCACCGCGGCAAGGGCCGCGAGTTGCATAGCCGCAGAAAAGGCCGAGCCCGGGTCCTGCCAGCCAAGCACGGCGGGCACGACGCGCATATGCGCCGTCGAAGAGATCGGCAGCAGTTCGGTGATGCCTTGCACGATGCCGAGAAACGCCACCTTGGCGTAGCCCAGGCTTACGAAGCCGGTGTCCAATCCCTGCCTGCAGACGTCCGTCATCCCTGTCCTTCCCCGGCGAAAAATGAATTGTTATGCGCAAAGCCCCTCAAGGACAGGCTTAGCCTCACGGTACAGCGAAGCCAATTCACGGATTTGTAAGGTGCCGCTTATCCTGCTTGACAACAGGCGCCTCCATATTATCATACGCTAATCTTACACTGTAAGGCAGATCGGAGGAGGACTAGCATGTCGACTGCCGCCCTCTCGGAACTGCAGCCGGTCGTCCCGCCGGTGTCGCACCATCCGGAAATCGGGATCGAGGAGGTCTCGCGTGATTTGAGCCGCGCCATCGAGCGCGCAGAGGTCAATGCCTGGCTCGATCTCTACGATGCCGCGCCCACGGAATTCGCCGCACGGCACGGCTTGTCGCTCGCCCGCGACGGCGACCTCGTCTGGACCACCTGCGCGACGATCCCTTTCATCCATTTCAACTGCGTGAAGAACATCGGCGTCGACGGCCCGGCCACGGAGGATCAGCTCGATTCGCTGCTGGCGCATTACCGCGCTGCCGGCATCTTGCGGCCGTGGTTCTGCACAAGCCCGCACACCGAGCCTTCCCGGCTGCGCTGCTGGCTTGAAGCGCGCGGGCTCCAGCATCAGAGTGGCTGGGAACGAATTCTTCGCGACGCAACGCCGCTGCCTGCCGAGCCGCTGTTCCCGGCAGACGATCTGTCGGTCGAAGAGGTTACGTCCAAGACCGCTCCCGAATGGGCTTCCTTCATCGATGCGAAGTACAGGCTGCCCACCTCGCCCTGGCTCATGGCCCTGGTCGGCCGCGAGGGCTGGCGTCACTACATGCTGAAACACGATGGCGCCGTGGCTGCCGTGCGTTCAATGTTCATCTCGGATGGCGCCGCCTGGAGCGGGATCGACGCCCCGGTGCCTGGCATCATGGCGCCGAGCTTCGACCTCGACGCCATGCTTGGCGAAAGGCTGGTCCGCGACGGCATAGCCGCCGGCGCAAGACTGTTCGTCGCCGACATCGAGGCGCCGCGCCCCGAACGCGACGGTCCGGCCTACCGCAACTACGCCCGGCTCGGCTACAAAATCGCCTATCTCCGCAGTCATTACAGCTATTTGCCGGCGCATTCGAGCTGATCGGAAAGACCTAAAGCGCGTCAGTTCGGTGCGATGCGCTTTAGCGGTACAGCCATTGCTTCAGGCAGCTTCTGGCCACGATATGCGCCGGCGGCAGCACGGGCTGGTCGAAGCGGGAATCGTCGGCAGCCCTGTCGCGAGCCTTTTCCAAGAGCAGGCGAAGCTCGGCCGGGCGCACGCGGTCTCGCTCCATCACGAGTTGGATCATCGGGTCGTTCAAAAGCTCGTCCAGGGGGTTGCTGCTCTCGCTCATCCGTCGCCTCCTCGATGCCTTCCCGCGTGGCGCTTAGATAGGCAGCCAATGATGGCCCGCCAATGACGCTTTGCCGGCTATCTCGTGAATCGAAGATGAAATTTTTGTGCAGGCATTCTTCCTTCTCCCATTGTTGTGGGAGAACGGAAAACTCTATGCCGGCGGTGCCCCCTCATATTGCGGCAGGCCGTCATCCAGCCGCACCCAAGGCTGCTTCGAAGCGGTCCAGAAATGCATGTCGGGCTCGAACGCGGACGGATCGTCGAGCGAGCCGGATGTGACGCCGAGAATGCCCCTGGAGTCACGTCGCGAAAAGATCGTCGTGCCGCAAGCCGGGCAGAAGCCACGCTTGAGGTCCGGCGAGGAATTGACCGTCGCCACCGGCCCCTCGATCGTGACATCATCGATGCGAAACAGGAGCCGCGCATTGAAGGCGGCGCCGATCGCCTTCTGGCACAGCCGGCAATGGCAGACGCGCTCGTTGATTGGTTCGGCCTCGGCGCGATAGCGCACTGCGCCGCACAGGCATCCGCCCTGGTATTTCGCCATTTCCAAGTACCCGATTGACAGGAAGGCCGGCACGGTAGCGGCGAACATCGGAGCGTCAATTAAAAAGCATTGATAGGACGCGATCGCTCACGGTGATGCCGGGCTGACACGGCAACAGATAGGATGGCGTCAGTGGCGCCGCGCCTGGACGAGGTAGGCGTCGATCTCGGTTTCGCCGAGCCATTTGGCGGCTTCCAGCCGGTGCAGCCCTTCGACCAGGACATGACGCTTGCCGTCGTGGCGCACCTGGATCGGCATCTTCATGCCGTTCTCGAGGATATCCTCGGCAAGATGGCGCACCGTCTCCGGATGCAGCGTCTTGCGCCTCGCCATCGGCACATAGATGTCGTCGACCTTGACCCTTTGCACGCGCAGCATCTTGGCTCCCGGCGTTCAAACATCGCCTGAAGATCAAATAAGCCGTTTGCCGGATAAGGCCAAGCGCCTGCTGGCCCGATCGTTTCCATTTGACGCTTGGCCGCCCTACGGTCTCAATGGCGACCTCTTGGTTTCGGTTTTTCCATGACGCAACGGCCCGCCGACTTTCCCGATTTCGGACTGACGCCCGAGCAGCGCCGGGAGGCGGTGCGCGGGCATTATTACGAGTGGCCCGGCATGGATGGCTCGAGCGGCGAGATCTGGTGCTATAGCGACCGCTTTTCCTATCGTCCGGGCGAGACGGTGACGCTTTTCGTCAGCTCGACGGCCCCGCAATTCAGGATTGTCATCGTCCGCGACGGCGGCGATGAAACCAAGGTCTTCGATGGGTCGGGACTGTCGGCGCGCTGGCAGGAAACGCCCGAGCAATGTTCGGTCGACGGCTGCGGCTGGGAAGCCTCGTTCGAATTCCGCATCGGCGATGACTGGCCGTCGGGAGCTTACCGTGTCAGGCTTTCGGCTGAAGGGCCGGACGGCACGCCGATCGAGAGCCACCACCTCTTCATCGTCGCGCCCCTGCCCGGCCGCAAGCCTGGTCGCCTGCTGCAGATCGCCGCGACCGGCACCTGGCTCGCCTATAACACCTGGGGCGGCTCCAACCACTATCAGGGCATCACCGGCCCGAACCGCGACCGATATGCGACGATGGTCTCCACGCAACGCCCTTGGTGCCGCGGCTTCGTCGTGCTGCCCAAGGATGCACCGCGCGTGCCGCTGGAAGTCGCGATGCCGCCGAAGACCGTGCCGCGTTATCCGCATATGGAATGGGCCTTTGCCACGGGACATTCGAAGAAATACGCGTCTTCCGGCTGGGCAAGCTACGACAGCCATTTCTTCCGCTTTGCCGAACGCGCCGGATATCAGGTCGACCTCGCCAGCCAGCACGAGCTGCACTTCTCGCCGGAAATCCTCGACGGCTATGATTGCGTCGTCTTCGTCGGCCACGACGAATACTGGACCTGGGTGATGCGCGACGCGGTGGACGCCTATGTCGAGCGCGGTGGCCACGCGGCGCGCTTCGCCGGCAATTTCATGTGGCAGACCAGGCTGGAGGACGAGGGCCGCCGCCAGGTTTGCTACAAATACCGGGCGCGGGCCGAAGACCCGGCCTATCGCGGCGTCGACATCACCCGCGCCACCAATTCCTGGGAAGCGCCGGAGATCGGGCGTCCGGGCAGCGCTACCTTCGGCCTCAACGCGACGCGTGGCGTCTATGCCGGCTGGGGCGGCTGCGCGCCGCGCGGCGTGCGCGGCTTCCCTGTTTACCGCCCCGAGCACTGGGCCTTCGCCGGCACCGGCATCTATTATGGCGACCTGCTTGGCGCCGACAGCCATGTCTATGGCTATGAGGTCGACGGGCTCGATTTCGAGATACGCGGCGGCCTGCCCTACCCGACTGCGGAGAGCGGAGCGCCGGACGGCTTGCAGGTGCTGGCCGTCGGCCTGGCGAGCCAGGTCGAGGAAAGCGCCGACATTCCGATCGAAGACCAGTTTCTCACCGACGAGGACGGCCGCTTCACCGCCGAGACTTTGTTCGGCGAGGCCAGCGACGCCAATCTCGACAAGGTCAAGCGCGGCAACGGCATGATCGTCAATTTCCCGCGCGGCAAGGGCGAAGTCTTCCACGCCGGAAGCTGCGAATGGGTCGCCGGCCTGCTAAGGCAGGACGCGATGGTCGAACGCGTCACCAAGAATGTTCTCGACCGCTATCTCGGAAAGTCCTGATATGCCGACACCGGAAGTGCAGCCCTCGCCTGAAGCCGAAGCGCGGCCGCCGTCGCATTTGTTCTATCTCTCCAGCCTGCGCCGGCCACTCGTCGACCGCGCCGAGGGCATCTATTTCTGGACCAAGGACGGCCGCCGCTTCATCGACGGTTCAAGCGGACCGATGGTCGCCAATATCGGCCATTCCAACCGCAACGTGCTCGACGCCATGAAGCGGCAGATGGACAAGACCACCTTCGCCTATCGGCTTCATTTCGAGAACGAACCGGCGGAAGAACTGGCGCGGGCACTGTCTCACAAGCTGCCCGAAGGCATGGACCGCATCTTCTTCGTCTCGGGCGGCTCGGAAGCGACCGAATCCTGCATCAAACTCGCCCGGCAATGGGCGGTCGCCACCGGTCAGCCGAAGCGCTGGAAGGTGATCACCCGCTTCCCGTCCTATCACGGTGGCACGCTGGGTTCGCTCGCCATCACCGGCGACGACGCGCTTGCCGAGACATTTACGCCGCTGATGCGGGTGATGCCGACGGTGCCGGCGCCGGCCGCCTGGCGCGATCGCGACAACCTCTCGATGGAGCAGCGCGGCATCCGCTATGCCGACATGCTCGAAGACAAGATACAGGCCGAGGGCCCGGAAAGCGTGCTCGCCTTCATCATGGAACCCGTCGGCGGCGCGGCGACGGCAGCCCTTGTCGCGCCCGACAGCTACTATCCGCGCATCCGCGAGATATGCGACCGCTACGGCATCCTGCTCATCCATGACGAGGTGATGAGCGGTGCCGGCCGCACCGGCAAATTTTTGGGCGGCGACCATTGGAACTGCAAGCCGGACATCGTCGCGCTGTCGAAAGGGCTGGGCTCCGGCTATGCGCCGCTCGGCGCGCTGGCTGCTCCCATGCGACTGGTCGAGCCGCTGCTCGCCTCCGGCGGCTTCCAGCACGGCCACACCTATGCCGGCAATCCGCTTGCCTGTGCGGCGGGCCTTGCGGTGCTGAGCGAAATGGACCGGCTAGATCTCATCGCCAACGCCGCCACCATGGAGGATGTGCTGATCGCAGAATTGAAGGCGTTGCAGAAGCGTTTCCCTTTCATCGCCGACGTGCGCGGCAAGGGCTTGCTGCTCGGCGCCGAGATGGTCGCCGATCCGGAGACGCTGACGCCGATCGCGCCGGCGAAAAAGGCAACGCAGCGCCTGCTCGACCACGCCTATGCGCGCGGCCTGATCATCTATGGCCGCAAGGTCAAGGGGGGCGTCGACGGCGACAATTTCATGGTGGCGCCGCCGATGATCATCACGCGCGAGCAGATCGGCGAGATGATCGCAATCATCGGCGACTCGCTCGAGGCGCTGGCGGAGGAACTCGACCTGCCGGTGGCAGCCTGAGGGTGAAATGGCGCTTTGAGACGTCCTGAGATGTTCGCGATCCTTCGCACCCGCCTCTGGCCTGCCGGCCATCTCCCCCGCAACGGGGGAGATCCGATGTCCCTGTCGCTTTCGCCAATCGCCGACGTTGCAGGAACAGCGCGGTCGGTGCACCTGCTGATCTCCCTCGTTGCGGGGGAGATGTCCGGCGGGACAGAGGGGGGTGCCCGGGCGCCGTACTTGTCGTGAGCACAGTTATCCTCCGCCCCGGCCAAATCGAGGATGCCGAGACCATCCATGCCGCCTTGCTGCGCCTCGGCACCCACATCGGCGCGCATCAGGACATCACCTCGACACCGGATGACCTCCGCCGCTACGGCTTCGGCGCAAACCCCGCCTTTTCGACCTTGGTCGCCGAGGTCGACGGCGAGTTCGCCGGGCTTTGCCTGCACTTCCCGATCTTTTCGACCTGGATGGGCCGGCCCGGGGTCTTTGTGCAGGACCTCTATGTCGAGGACCGCTTTCGCGGCCGCCGCATCGGTGAGAAGCTGTTGCGGCGCGTGGCCAAGGAGTGTCGCACTGCAGGCGGCGTCTATCTCAGGCTCTCCGTCGACACCGATAACGAGACCGCCAAGACCTTCTATGAAAAGCTCGGTATCGGCTGGTCGAGCTACGAGCAGGTGCAGAAGATTGTCGGCGAGGCCTTTTTTGCCTTTGCCGACGCGCCGGAGGACGAACGATGAAAGCCTTCTATGCCGAGGAACAGAAGCGCCATGACCCAAGGGCCTTCCTTTCCAGCGGCGCGCCGCAGCCCAATCCGGAAAAGCCGGAACGGGTCGAAAGATTGCTAGCCGGCGCAAGATCGGCCGGTGTGACGATCGAGCGGCCGAAGGACCATGGCCTTGGGCCGATCGCCGCCGTGCATACGCCCGAATATCTCGACTTTCTCGAGCACATCTTCGCGCGCTGGCAACGCATCGAAGGCGCCTCGGCGGAGGTCATCCCGAACATCCATCCAATCGGCCGCGGCGGCTCCTATCCGGCCTCGGCGGTCGGCCAGGCCGGCTATCATATGGCCGACACCGCCTGCCCGATCTCGGTAGAGACCTGGAACAGTGCGCTCTGGAGCGCCTGGAGCGCGGTGGAAACCGCCGAAGCCGTGATGGCCGGCGCGACGGCGGCCTACGCTCTCTGCCGCCCGCCCGGCCATCACGCCTTTGCCGACGTGGCGGGCGGCTTCTGCTTCATCAACAATTCGGCGGTCGCCGCGCAGGTGCTGAGAAAGGACGCGGGACGTGTCGCCATACTCGATGTCGACCTGCATCACGGCAACGGCACGCAGGGAATCTTTTACGCCCGACCGGATGTTTTGACCGTCTCGCTGCATGCCGATCCGGTGCGCTTCTATCCCTTCTTCTGGGGCCATGCCGACGAGCGCGGCGAAGGAGCGGGCCTCGGCTACAACCTCAACCTGCCACTGCCGCGCAAATCCGGCGACGCGGCATTTTTGGAAGGGCTGGAAACAGCCTTTCGGCGCGTCCGCGCCTTCGCGCCGGAAGCGCTGGTTGTCGCGCTCGGCCTTGACGCATTCGAAGGCGATCCGTTCGGAGGCCTTTCGGTGACGACGGCCGGCTTCGCGCGCATCGGCGAGGCGATCGCCGGCCTTGGCCTGCCGACGGTCATCATCCAGGAGGGCGGCTACCTCTGCGATGCGCTCGGCGACAACCTCACCGCTTTCCTGACCGGCTTTGGCGGGAAGAACGGATAGTTCAGGCGCGCTGCTGCCTCAGCATTGCAATGACGCGATGTACGCTTTCCAGCGTCTCGTCGATCTCTGCGGTCGTGTTGTAATGCGCGATGCCGATGCGCACGACGCCCTGCTCCGGCGGAATGCCGAGTTGGTGGACGATCTCCCATGCATAGTTGTGGCCGGACCACAGGAAGATGTTCTCGGCATTCATCTGTCGCACGATCGTTTCCGGCGCGATGCCCTCTACCGTGAAGGAAATTGTCGGCACGCGATCGCCGAAACGTTCCGGGTCGGTGATGCCGCGGATGGTCAATCCCTCGATGCTCGACAGGCCCTCGATCAACTGCCGGGCGAGCGTATTCTCGTAAGCGATCGACACTTCGAAGGCTCTCGCTATCCGCTGCCGCCGCGAACCGCCCTCGCCGGCTCCGGCGCCGAGATCGGCGAAGTAGTCGACCGCTGCGGTCAACCCAGCCATCAGCTCGATCTGTGGCGTGCCGAGCTCGAACCTTTCCGGCAGGTGGTTGGACGAGCAGCGGCATTTGTAGGGTTTCAGCGCATCGATGACGTCGCGACGGCCCCACAATATACCCATATGCGGCCCGAAGAATTTATAGGCCGAGCAGACCAGGAAATCGCAGCCCAGCGCCTGAAGGTCGATCAGCCCGTGCGGCGCGAATTGCACCGCGTCGACATAGACCAGCGCCCCGGCCTGCTTGGCGATTGCAGTCAGTTCGCTCACGCGGTTGATCGAGCCGGTGAGGTTCGAGGCATAGTTCAGCGCCACAAGCCGGGTCTTTTGCGAAAGCAGCGCCTTCAGCCCCGCTTCCTCGACCTGCCAGCTCTTCTCGTCGAAGGGCAGGAAATGCACGACGAGGCCGAGATCCTCTGCAAGCTGCAGCCAGGGCGAGACATTGCCCTCGTGGTCCATGCGGGTGAGGATGATCTCGTCTCTCGGCTTCATCGTCCAGCCGAGGGTGCGCGACATGTGGTAGGTCAGCGTCGTCATGTTGGCGCCGATGATGATTTCCTCGACGCTCGCCGCACCGAGAAAATCGGCCATCGCCGCATGCGCATCACCGACCACCTGCTGCGCCGCGAGCGTCGTTTCGAAGAAGCCGCCGAGGTTGGCGTTTGTCGTTAGCAGGCAGCGCGAGACCGCATCCGCCACCGCCCGCGGCACCTGGGTTCCGGCGGGATTGTCGAGATAGATGCGACGGCGGCCCTTGTCCGTCAGCGAAAGTGCTGGAAACCGTCCGCGCACGAGCTCGATCGGAAAATCTGCCATCGCCTCCATCCCTCCGTCCTTCTCAATGATTTCCAGTCACGGGCAAGGGTTGCCGACGCGCTGGTGGATGGCGTCGACCGCCTTCTGCATCTCCTCCGTCCAGCGGACCTCGACCGAAGACAGCGCCATGTCGAGCTGGGCGACGCTGGTGGCGCCGACGATATTCGCGGTCACAAAAGGCCGGCTCGTCACATAGGCGTTGGCGAAGAGCGCCGGCTCCATGCCGAAGGAGCGCGCCAGCTCACTGTATTGGAGCAGCACTTCCGCCGCATTCGGCGTCTCGTAGCGCTGGCCGCGATTGAAGAGCTGCGTGCGCGAGCCTTGCGGCCGCGCGCCGTGATCATATTTGCCGGTGAGGTAGCCCTGCGCCAGCGGAGAATAAGGTAGAAACGCGATCTCTTCGCGTTGGCAGACTTCGGCCAGGTTCACCTCGAAGGTGCGGTTGACGAGATTGTAGGCGTTCTGCAGCGAGGCGACGCGCGGGCCGACGCCCTTGTCGGACTCGGCAAGGAAACGCATGACGCCCCACGAGCTTTCGTTCGACAGGCCTAAATGGCGGATTTTTCCCGCCCTCACCAACTCCTCGAAGACAGCGAGCGTCTCGGCGATCGGCGTCTCGTCCGCCGGCGCGCCGACAGCATCGGCCCGTCGGGCTACCGCCCCGACCCGCGTCGGGTTCGAACCCCACGGAATGTCCCGGTCCGGCCAATGGATCTGGTAGAGATCGATGTAATCGGTACGGAGCTTGGCGAGCGACTTCTCGACCGCATCGAAAATGTCTGCGCGCACAAGCTTCGATGGCCGGTCGCCGCGAAACCAGGCGTTGGCCGTGCGGCCGACCACTTTCGAGGCGATGATGACCTTGTCGCGGTTGCCCCTGGTCTTCATCCAACTGCCGATGATCCTCTCGGTCCACCCTTGCGTCTCGGCTTTGGGCGGGATCGGGTAAAGCTCGGCGGTGTCGATGAAATTCACGCCGCGCGAGAAGGCCAGATCCATCTGGGCATGGCCTTCGGCCTCTGTGTTCTGCTGGCCCCAGGTCATCGAACCGAGGCAGATTTGCGAAACAAGGAGGTCTGTCCGACCGAGGCGGCGTTTTTGCATGAAATGTCTCCGGCGGGAGGTGGCGCGCGGCTGCGCGGGGAGGAATTCAAGCATAAGGCATAGGCCGGATTTTCTCCAAGCCGGTCCTGGCGACTTTTGCGTGAATTCGGAAACCGGCTAGCGTCGTGCCGCGGCCAGCGCGCGCCGCTTGGCCTCGTCGATCAGCATGTTGGCCACCTGCATGCGGATCATGGCGCGCTGACGCAGATGCGGGGCGACGCGGTCCGGATGGTTGGCGAAGGCGAAATTGCGGCGAATGCGGCCGAAATCGGTATCCTTCGCAGGGCGATCGAGGCCGAGCTCGCCGGCAATCGATTCAGGGTCGATCGGCGCCAGCTTTTCCTCAGGGCGATGCTCTTCCTCAGCGAGAGCCAGCTTGGCCTGGTCGAGAAGCGCGGCGAACTCGGCGGCAAGGTCGGCGCCCGCTTCGCGGTACTCGGCGGCGACGCTTTCGCCGGCGACCTTGATGCGGCCGGAGTGAAGCTCGTCCGCCACCGACAGATAGTCGAATGGAATAGAGGGCCGGGCGCCCCCGTCTTCGCCCTTCTCGGAAGCGATGATGAGGTCGTCGAGCAACGAAGCGAAATCCAGCTTGTTCCCGGTGCCGATCTCAGCCTCCTCCTGTCGCAACGGCATTCATTGTTGCCGTCGACCATAGATCGCTGTCGTTAAAAATGAATGCCGACGACATTAACGATTGCGGGTGTTGCAGCTGCAGACGCCGGCCGGAAAGATCAAAGCCGCGCTGCATTTGATACCGACCGGCAGGTCGCCAGAGTGGCGAGGAAAAAGCCCGCCCGGGGGCCAGGACCGTGGCGTACGGTCGAGTTTCCGCAAAAGTTTCAGAAGAGAAGCGATTTTGGCGGAAAAAATTCACCAGGCATGGCTGCCATGCACTTGCTGCACTGCACAATTGTAACAAATCACCTATATTCTCGGCGTGTGGAGGACAAACAAGGGGCTGGAATATGGGGTTCTTCACCGAAATGTTCGCGCGGCCGCGGCCGCAGGAACAACAGCGTTACCGATCGGCGCTCGCGCTGCTGAACGCGATGAGCAACGCCGACCGCGCCGATATCGGCATCAAGCCGGCCGACTTTCCGCGTATCGCCCGCGAGATGTCGATACGCTGATTCAACGATGAAGAAGGGGGGTCTCGGCCGCGCCGGGAAACCTCTCCGTCTTCAGCGTCCCAGGAAAATCGACTTGCCCAGCGGCACGCCATTGTGCCGCAGGATGTCGTATGCCGTGGTGATGTGGAAGTAGAAGTTCGGCATGGCTGCGTTGAGCAGATATTGCAGTCCGGCCATTGAGACCTCGCGTCCGGCAAGCCTCAATTCGATCGTCCGCTCCTCCGACCCGTCCAGATCGGCGGCCGAGAATGTCGCCAGATGATCGAGCGTCTTGGCGATTCGGGCGTGCAGCTCTGCGAAACTGGACTCGTTGTCCTCGTATTTCGGCACTTCGCGGCCGGCGAGCCGCGACGGCGCGCCCTTGGCATGATCGGTGGCGATCTGTACCTGCCGGGTCAGCGCGAACATGTCGGGCGCCAGCCTCGCGGTCAGAAACACCTGAGGGTCGATCTTGCGGTCGGCGGCGTTCTGTTCGGCCAGTGACAGCACGCTGGCCAGCGCCTTCAGCCGGGCCGAAAAGACGGCCACGGAAATATCGTACATGGATATGGTCACGTGAGTTATCTCCCCAGGCGGCGTCAGCGCCGCGGGCCGTGAGCTAGCGCTTCCCGGCTCGATTCTTCAAGCAGCCCGTGCGCCCCTGTCACCGCCTCGCCGCAATCGCGGTGGTAGTATTTTCGTTATCGAGCGGAGATTCCCGATGAGACCTGCCATTCTCGCAGCGACTGCCTTGTTCTCCCTTGCGGCCATCGGCCGGTCGGCGCTTGCAGCCGAAGCCCCTTATATCGACGACCGGTCCAGTGCCGAGGCTGTTGTTCGCTCGCTCTACAGCGCGATCAACCGGCATGAATTCGCCCGCGCCTGGGGTTATTTCGGCGACACCAAGCCGGCAAAAGATTTCGATGCCTTCGTTAAAGGCTACGACAGCACCGACGCGGTCGAGGTCAAGACCGGCGCGGTATCGGACGAGGGTGCTGCCGGCAGCATCTACTACAGCGTCCCTGTCGTCATCCAGGCCACCGACAAGAAGGGCGAAGCCAAAATCTTTGCCGGCTGCTACACGCTTCGCCAGGTCAACGCGCAGATCCAGGAACCGCCGTTCCAGCCGATCTTTATCGACAAGGGCGCCCTGAAGCCGTCGACTTCGGATTTCCAGGATGCCGTGCCGACAAGCTGCGGCGACGGCCCGCCGCCGCCCAAGAAGGACGAGGCGCTGGAACAGGCCAGGAAGGCGTTCCTCGCCGCCTATGGCGAGCAGTGCGACAAGGAGAACCCGGAAGGCAAGCCGGCCGGCGAGCCGGACGCCTACTCGATCCATTACAAGGACAAGGACGCTGGAGCCGACGAGCCGGAGCGCGAGACGCGGCTCTTCCGCTTCTTCTGCTCGATGGCCGCCTACAATGAAAGCGCGGTCTATTACATCTATGACGATGTGTCCGGCGTCCGGCAGTTGCAGTTCGCCGCGCCGGAACTCGACATCCGTTACGAGAACAACAACAGTGAAGGCAAGGTCGAGGGCATCCACATCATCGGCTTCCAGACCGACGACCAGCTGGTCAATTCCGAATATGACGACAAGACCAAGACGATCACCTCGATGAACAAATGGCGCGGCGTCGGCGACGCTTCATCGACCGGCACCTATCTGTTCCGCCACGGCAATTTCTCGCTGGTGCAGTATGATGTCGATGCGTCTTACGACGGCGAGATCAATCCCGAGACCGTCCTGGACTACAACACGCCGCCTTGATCAGGGCGCTTTCGTCAGCATCCAGTTCAGTGTGCCGCGCCAATCAACCATGCGGATCGGCGTCCCATGCGTGCCGGTCTCGAACCGCACGAAGCGGGTCGGATAGCTCTTCGATTTGGCGAGGATCGAGCGGAAGAAGGTTTCCTGCTTCTCAACCTGGAAAACCCCGTCACGGCTGCCCTGGCCGAAGAACACCGGCACCCGACGCTTGAAGGCCGGGCTGGTCAAGAAGCTTTGGTCCCAGAGCGAGCCGAGCAGCAGCAGCCCACTGACGCGGGCGCCAGTATCCTTGCGGTCCGCCAGCTTCCAGCAGAGGATGCCGCCCATCGAGCCGCAGGCGACGAAGATTTTCGCGCCGGGCGATGTCTCTGCATAGTGGTCGATCAACGCCGCGACCTGGGCGGCGCCCTTGTCGCCGAAATCGGGAAAGTCCGGCGAAAGATAAAGACCGCCATTTTCGGCCATCAAATTCTTGAGGCGGTTGAAATTACCGCCGAAGGTGAAGTCGTCGACGCCCTGCTTGCGGCTGCCGCCCTGCCCGTGCAGATAAAGCACGATGATGGCGGCACCTTGCGTCTTGCCGACTGCGACATGCCGGACATCGCCGACATCGGTCTTCAGCATCAAGTCCTGCTGCATCTTGCGCACGCCGGGGTCGGTATATTGGGCATGCACACGCCTTTCCGGCACCTCGTCGCGCTGATTGATGTCGCGCATCTCGCGATAGTCGAGCACCGTATAGGCACCGTTGTCGCCGCTCGACAGCGTCGCCGGATAAGCGAAAAGCTCGTCCTTGAAGGGTTTCAGCGACAACGTCTGGCCCTCGGCGGCAGAGAGCGAAAAAGCTGTTGCGGCGAGCAAAGTGAGGAAAGTTCGGCAGCGCAAAGACATTCCGAAGCCATGCGAAATTCGGCTTCGGTTTGTCAATCCTGCAGCACGCCGCCCGCGCCTTCCAGCGCCTCGCGCGTATCGACGTCGATCGAAGCGCCCTGCCCGATTTCGACATCGATGACGTCGAGCCCTTCGGCCTCGACCAGATGGCGCGCGCCAGTATCGCCTTCAAGTTGCGCGACGGCGGCAAAGAGCGACCGCGGCAGCAGCACCGGGTTGCCGCGTTTGCCGTGATGCGCTGCGCGCACCACCGCGCGGCCCCCGGATCGGCGGAACGCATCGATCAGGCTATCGAGATCCTTAGACGAGATACCAGGCATGTCGCCGAGCACGATGATGGCGCCGGCCGCGTCGGGCGCGACCCGCGCGATGCCCGCCTTGAGCGACGAGGCCAACCCGTCGGCGAAGTCCGGATTGTGTGCAAGCGTGATATCGAGACCTGAGAGCGCCGAGCGCACCCGCTCGCGCTGATGGCCGGTGACGACGATGGCGTTGGCCGCTTTCGATCCCAGCGCCCGCTCGGCGGTGCGCCGCACCAGCGGCTTGCCGTCGAACAGCGCCAGCAGTTTGTTCGGCCCGCCCATGCGGCTGGAGCGCCCGGCGGCGAGAAGCACGATGTCGACCCTCGGCTCCGCTTTTGCCGACTGCGACGGCAGCGGCTCGCGCGGCTGCGGCCTGGACGGGATTTCCATCAACAGGCCTCCGACGCCCATGCCGGCAATGTCGCCCGCCGTCACGTCAAGCCCGGCGATCAGCCGGTCCAGCACCCAGTCGAAACCGTTTTCCTTCGGGCTGCGGGCACAGCCGGGCGCGCCGATGACGCGCTTGCCGTCGAGCGTACCGAGCACCAGCAGATTGCCGGGATCGACCGGCATGCCGGCTCGAATGACTTTGCCGCCCGCCTTCTCGATCGCGGCAGGGATGACATCGGCGAAATCGGCCAGCGCCGAGGCGCCGAAGATCACTACCATGTCGTTGTCGCGCGCCAGCGCGCTTGCTGCTTCCGCAACAAGCGTCACGTCATGCGGCGTGCGCCGCTCCGCCTTCAGCCGGCCGCCGGAGCGCGCCAGCCGCGCCTCGGTGACCCGCAGCGTCTTGTCGAGCACGCTCGGCTTCAAGCCGGGCAGCGTCGTCTGGATGACGCCGACATTGACCGGGCGATAGGCGTTGACGGCGCAGATTTCGCCGCCGGCGCAAATCCTGGCCACCGCATCGACTAGGCTCGCAGCGACGGCAAACGGAATGATCTTCACCGTCGCCACCATCTGGCCCGCCTCGACAGGCGCGTGCTGCGCCAGGGTAGCGATGGTGATCGCCGGGTCGATGGCATTGACGGCGTCGATCATCTTGGCGTCGACGGTGAAGACGCCTGCGGCTTCGGCATGCAAGTTCACGCGTCCCGTTGCAGCGGGCTTCGTCTCCACATTGCGATGGGACATGCTCAACGCGATCTTTTCGGCCGCGGCATCCTCGCCGAGATCATGGGGAGAGAGAACGGCCACGACGACTTCGCTGATGCCGGCCGCCTTCAGCGCAGCAACGTCCTCGCCGTTCAGCCGATGCGCCTTGCGGAATCGCCGCTCGCCGGCAGTGGTCGCATGCGCCAGCACCGCGCCTTCGGCCTCATCGATCGCAACCGGCCCGAACTTCACGCCACCGCGCCTTTGCTTTCCAGGCCGCGCGAGCGGAAGGCGTGGATGGTCTGTGCCAGCACCGCGACGGCGATCTCGGCCGGGCTCGCGGCGCCGATGTCCAGCCCGATCGGTGCATGGATGCGGGCGATCTGGTCGGCGCTGGCGCCGAGCGCCAGCAGACGCTCGACCCGCTTGGCGTGAGTCTTCCTGCTGCCAAGCGCCCCGACATAGAAGCACCTGGCGTCGAGCGCCGCCTTCAGCGCGAAATCGTCGATTTTGGGATCGTGGGTGACGGCGGCAAGCGCGGTGTAGCTGTCGAGCGGCTGGCGCTTCAGCACATCTTCCGGCCATTCGGCATGCAGCGCTACACCGTGAAAGCGCTCCGGCGTGGCGAAGGCGGTGCGCGGATCGATGATCTCGACCGGATAGCCGGCGATTCTGGCCATCGGCGCCAGCGCCTGGCTGATATGCACCGCTCCGACCACCACCAGGCGCGGGCGCGGCAGATGCGCATTGAGAAAGAAAGTCCGCCCTTCCGCTTCCACCGATCGAGAGATGCCGGTGCGGAACGCACTGGCGATCGCCGCACCGAGCTCGCCCGCGACGCGGTCGCCTTCACGCACGATGCGGTCGCGGCCGTCACCGAGGTCGGTGACCAGCACCGCGGCGCGCCTGGCGCGGCGCTCTTCGTTCAATGTTTTCAGAACATACGGATCCATCCGCAGTCAACCCAGCCGCTCGACATAGACCTTGATGCGGCCGCCGCAGGACAGCCCCACCTGCCAGGCGGTTTCGTCGGCAACGCCGAACTCCAGCATCCTCGGCTTGCCCGAGCCGATGACGTCGATCGCTTCGGCCACCACCGCGCCCTCGACACAGCCGCCCGACACCGAGCCGTGGAAATTGCCTTCGGCGTCGATAACCAGATGGCTGCCGGCCGGGCGCGGCGCCGAACCCCAGGTTTCGACCACGGTCGCGATGGCGACATCCTTGCCGTCCCTCATCCAGCCTTCCGCGATGATCAGGGGATCGCGGGCCTCGTCGAGATAAATGCTCTGGTCCATCGTCGCTTCTCGCAAAGTCTGTTTTTCCCGGGGAACGTCCCAGAGCAATATATCGCTGCGAAACATATGGCTACGCGGCCCGCCTGTCGCCAGTTCGCAGCCAGGGCCGCGGGTCAACCGCTGCGGCCGGCCGCTGGTCGAGCGAGGCGCAAGGAGCGGCCAGCGCGTCGAGATTGTGCACGGCGCGGAACTCGTCGACACGCGGCAGCATCGCCTTCCCGCCACGGGTGCGCGCCTCGACCCATCAAAGCGCAAGAGCGGTTTTCACAGAACGTGGTAGTCGCGGTTGTGGTAGATCAGCGGCCGCAAATTATCGCCGATGCGCAGGCCCGTCACCTTGCCAAAAAGCACACGGTGGGTGGCCAAATCCTTGGTATCGATGATCTGACAGTCGAAGACGGCGAGCGCGCCTTTCAGCGTCGGCGCGCCGGTCGAGATCACGTCCCATTCGCCGAGCGCGAAGCGCTCCTCGGACGGCAGGCCGGTGATGCCGGAAAAGCCGACCGACAGCGCCTCCTGGTCCGAGGCGAGCGTGTTCAGCGCGAAATTGCCGTTCCGGATGAAGGCCTCGTTCTTGGGATTTTCGCGGTTGAGGCAGACAAGCACGGCGGGCGGCGTATCCGAGACCGAGCAGGCGGCAATCACCGTTGCGCCTCGTCTCCCGGCCGGGCCGTCCGTGGTCACCACATGCACATGGCCGGCAAAATGCGCCATCGCATCGCGATAGGCTTGCGGCCCGATGTCATTAATCTTCAGCACCCGATGATCCACCTGCCAAAACGGAAGCTCGTTATATATGGCTGCATATTGTATGACACAAGCGAAGTGCTTGAGCGCAATCCTGAATTCGCGTGTTGCACCGGGATTAGGCAGCCTTTAGGTCTTTGCTGGAATAGTGCCGGAACAATACTCCCGGCACGGAGGACCTCTCGCCCGAATGCGCCTTCTCACGACGACTTTAGCCGCGCTGCTTTGGCTGGCCGCGAGCGTCCATGCCGAGACGCTGGTTGGCGTCGCCGCACCGCTGTCGGGGCCGTCGGCGATCCTCGGCAAGCAGATCGAGGCGGGGACCGCGCTGGCGGCGGACGCCGAAGGCGTGGCGGTCCGAACCGTTGACGACGCCTGCACGGCCGACGGCGGTGCAGCGGCTGCCAGGCAGTTCGTGGATGCCAAGGTCAACATCGTTGTCGGTTTTTTGTGCACCGAAGCGATCGAGGCGGCGCTGCCGATCCTGAAGGATGCCAACATTCCGGTGATCGCGATCGGCGTGCGCACCGAGAGCCTGACCGACCGCCGCGCCAAGACCGGCTGGCCGGTCTACCGGCTTGGCCCGCGCGGCGACGACGAACGCAATGCGGTGGCCACGATCCTCACTCGGCTCTGGCAGAACGAATTGTTCGCCGTTATCGATGACGGCACCATCTATGGCCGAGAGATCGCAGAGACTTTCCGCGCGGCCGCCGAGCAGGCGGCGCTGAAACCGGTCTTCGTCGACACGTTCCGGCCGCAGCTCGACAACCAGATTGGGCTGATCGGCCGCCTGAAGAAAGCGGGGGCTACGAAAGTGTTTGCCGGCGGCGACGGCGACGACATCGCCATCATGGGGCGCGACGCTGCCTCGCTCAATGCTGGCATCACCTTCGCCGGCGGCGAGACGCTGCGCACGCCACCCGGCGATGTGCCCTATGCGGCCGGCACACTGATGATCGCGTTGCCGGAGTGGTCAGAAGTCGCGGACCCCAAGGTCGTGCAGGCCTTTGGCGAAAGGAAGATCGTGACCGACGGCTACACGCTGCCGGCTTATGCCGCGGTGGAGATCGCCAAGGCGGCAGCGGTCGACGCAGAAAGCTCCGGCAAGCCGCTCGCCAAGACGCTGACCGACCATGATTTCGCGACCGCTATCGGCACCGTCCGCTTCGACGAAAAGGGTGATCTCAGCCAAAACCCATTCCGCGCCTTCCGTTTCGACGGCTCCCATTTCGTGCCGCTGGAGGAAAACTGATGTTCCGCACCGGTCCACGCAACCTGATCACCGACGTCGCCGGACTCACCGTCGGCAATGCTGCTGACGCCAGGCTGAAGTCCGGCGTCACGGTAGTGCTTTGCGAGGAGCCGGCGGTGGCCGGAGTCCAGGTGCTGGGTGGCGCACCAGGCACACGTGAGACCGACCTGCTCGAGCCGCAAAACTCGATCGCGACCATTCACGCAGTCGTGCTGTCCGGCGGCTCGGCCTTCGGCCTCGATGCCGCTTCCGGCGTCCAGGCGGCGCTGCGGGAGAAAAACATCGGCGTCGAGGTGGGTGGTTTTCGCGTGCCGATCGTGCCGGCCGCGATCCTCTTCGACCTGCGCAATGGCGGCGACAAGGATTGGGGCCGCTATCCGCCCTATCGCGAGCTTGGCTACGAGGCGGCTCAGGCGACAACGACCGACTTCCCGCTCGGTACGGTCGGCGCCGGTACCGGCGCGCTGACTTCCGGTCTGAAGGGCGGGCTGGGTTCGGCCTCGACGGTGCTCGGCAGCGGCGTCACCATCGGCGCGCTAGCCGCCGTCAACCCGACCGGTTCGGTGACGGTCGGACTCAGCCGCCATTTCTGGGCCGCTCCCTTCGAGATCGGCGATGAATTCGGCGGCTTGGGTTATCCCGACCCGATACCTGAAGACGCCAGGAAGATACTCTTGAAGTACCGCGACAGGCGCGCAGGGGAACCGCCAGAGGGCGCCAGCACGACGATTGCCGTCATTGCCACCGATGCCGTGCTTTCCAAGTCGGCCGCCAAACGGCTGGCGATTTCGGCGCATGACGGATTTGCCCGCGCCATCTGGCCGACGCACACACCGGCCGACGGGGATCTCGTCTTTGCGCTCGCGACCGGCAGGAGCGGCATCGAACTCAGCGCCGATGCAGCGATCGATCTCTATGCCGCAGCGGGGTCTACGATGGCCCGCGCCATCAGCCGCGGCGTCCACGCGGCGACGCCGGCCGACGGCGATCTCTTTCCGGTCTGGTCGTCCCGCTAGAGTTCTGGACGTCGGTCAGGTCGGGTCGGACTTCTCTTCCTCGAACGTCACCGCGACTTCCGAATTCGCCGAGAGCCAGACCTTCTTTCCTTCGATCTCCGCGACCAGAGCCAGCGGAACATAATGGTGGTGGCCTTTGTGCGAGCCCATGCCGCTGTCGGCCTTGGTCAGCTTGATGCGCTGCCCCTCGACCTTGTCGACGGTGCCGACATGGACGCCATCGGCGCCGACTACTTCCATATGCTCGCGTATCTTGCTGACATCGGTGGTCATGCTGGTCCCTCCGGTGGGTGGCCGCGCGTCCCTGTCGGGCGCCCACAATAACAAACGGCCGCCGGATTGGATGCATCGAGCGGCACGTCTTGTTCACCATGGCGTGATAGCCATGACGCCAATGAGACGGGAAGCATTGCCAACACCACGCAAGCCGAACCTTTTCGCCGCGGAACGTGGCCCAGTGACCGTAACGTCGCTGCAGCCGGCCTCCTTGCGTCTGCGCCTGGCAAACCGCCTGCGCGACGCTCTGCCCTCGGCAGGCACGGCAATTGTCGGCGCCTTGCTGTAGGGGCTTGCGATGGCGGCGAGCGCTTTCCTCAATCTGTATTATTGGGAGACGCCGGACAGCGCCCGCTTCGTCGTGCTGCTGTATGCGCTCGGCGGCGCGCTTGCTTTTCCGGTCGGGCTGACGTTCGCCGCTCTGGCAACGCGCGGCCGCCACTGGGAAACCGCGCTCGCCGCAGCTTTCGTATGCCTGCTCGGCGCGACGCTCGCTTTCACCGGCGGGCTGTTTGCCCTGCAATACCGTTCTTACTACGCCGAGTGGCACGCGCCGGCCTTCACGCGGACCTGGGGGTCTGAGTTCGTGTTCACGATCCTCGCTGCGCTCTACCAGTTCGTCGTCCTTGGCATCCGGCTCTATTTTCCGTTCGGCTTTGCCGCACTTGCCGCCGCCAGCATCTGGTTTGCACGCCGGCGGCGTTGAGCATTGAGCCGGCCTCTGTTAGGACGCGGCCAAAGCTTCTCCCAGCAGGATTCAGAAACCATGATCCCTCGCTATTCCCGGCCGGAAATGGTCGCCATCTGGTCGCCCGAAACCCGGTTCCGCATCTGGTTCGAAATCGAGGCTTATGCCTGCGATGCGCTGGCCGAGCTCGGCGTCATCCCGAAGGAAGCCGCGAAGACGATTTGGGAGAAGGGCGGCGCGGCCAAATTCGACGTTGGCAAAATTGACGAGATCGAGCGCGTCACCAAGCATGACGTGATTGCATTCCTGACCCATCTTGCCGAATTCGTCGGGCCGGACGCCCGCTTCATTCACCAGGGCATGACCTCGTCGGACGTTCTCGACACGTGTCTTGCGGTGCAATTGACACGCGCCAGCGACATCCTGCTTGCCGACATTGACGCGCTGCTTGTGGCCCTGAAGCGCCGCGCCTTCGAGCACAAGGATACCATCACCATCGGCCGCAGCCACGGTATCCACGCCGAGCCGACCACCTTCGGCGTCAAGCTGGCGCTGGCCTATGCCGAATTTTCGCGTTGCCGCGAGCGGTTGCTGCACGCGCGCGAAGACATCGCCACCTGCGCCATCTCGGGCGCGGTCGGCACCTTCGCCAACATCGATCCCTATGTCGAAGAGCATGTGGCGAAGAAACTCGGCCTGAAGCCGGAACCGGTCTCGACTCAGGTCATCCCGCGAGACCGCCATGCGATGTTCTTCGCTACGCTCGGCGTGATCGCCTCGTCGGTCGAGCGCCTGGCCGTCGAGATCCGGCATCTGCAGCGCACCGAGGTGCTGGAAGCGGAAGAATATTTCTCGCCGGGACAAAAGGGCTCGTCGGCGATGCCGCACAAGCGCAACCCGGTGTTGACCGAGAATCTCACCGGCCTTGCCCGCATGGTCCGCTCCTACGCCATGCCGGCCATGGAGGATGTGGCGCTGTGGCACGAGCGCGATATCTCGCACTCCTCGGTGGAGCGCATGATCGGACCGGACGCGACGGTGACGCTCGACTTCGCCTTGGCACGCCTGACCGGTGTCGTCGATAAGCTGCTCGTTTACCCCGAGAACATGGAGAAGAACCTCAACAAGTTCCGCGGCCTGGTCCACTCGCAGCGCGTGTTGCTGGCGTTGACGCAGGCTGGCGTGTCACGCGAGGATGCCTATCGCCATGTGCAGCGCAACGCCATGAAGGTATGGGAGCAAGGCGCTGATTTCCTTGAGGAACTGCTTGCCGACAAGGACGTAACAGCGGCACTGCCCGAGGCCGAGATCCGCGAGAAGTTCGACCTCGGTTATCACACCAAGCATGTCGACACGATCTTCAAGCGGGTGTTTGGAGAGGCTTGAGTCCGAGTGAAGGGCGCCCCGCTAGCGTGGCGCAGCCTAATCAGGCCTTGCCAGGCACCGTCCTGATCACCGTGCCCCAGGGATCTTCACGCGTCGTCTCGGCCTTCACGTTATCCGAGCGCATTTCGACCCAGGCGAGGCCCGAGCGGGAGGGATCGCGGCGGCCGGCGCCGGCGCTGCGCCAGGAATTGGCACCGATATGGTGGTGGTAGTGGCCGGAGGACAGGAACACCGCCTGACCGCCATATTTGGCGACCGTGTCGAAGCCGAATTCGTCATGCCACCACGCTTCGGCGTCTTCCGGACGCCCGACGCGCAGGTGGACATGGCCGACAATGGTGTTTTCCGGCGCTCCCTGCCAGCCGGCATCACCGACGGGCACGCTGGCGACGACCGCGGGGAGATTCAGCCGCTCGGTCGACATTGCGATCTTGTCGCCGTTCCATTTCCAATCCTGCGGACGGCGATCGGCGTAGATCTCGATGCCGTTGCCTTCAGGGTCGGTGAGGTAGAGCGCCTCGCTGACCAGATGGTCCGAAGCGCCTTCGATGCTTATCCGGTTGGCAGCGGCGTAGCTGATCCACCGGCCAAGATCGGCGCGCGATGGCAGCAGGAAGGCAGTATGGAACAGGCCGGCGCTGCGCGGGTCGTCAGGCTTGGCCGAGGCATCCTGCTCCAGCACCAGCAGCGGGCGGCCCGCGGCGCCGATGGTGATCGCGCCATCGGCGCGGCTCAACTCCTGCAGGCCGACGACGGCACGATAATAGGCGGCAAGGTTTTCGGCATCGCGCGCCTTCAACCCGACACGCGCGACGCTGACCGGGGTGGTCGCGGCAAAAGGCAGTTCGCTCATCACACTCTCCGTTCGGGCGCCGATCTCACGATGGGCAGTCGCGCCGACGTTTATTAGTCATTCCTGTTCCCTCTCCAGATCGTTCATCACCATCGTTCACACAAGGTTGAAAGAGTCGAACACGTTGTTCACCTTTGTGATGCCACTGCGTCCCACCGGCCGGTTGCATCAGACAAGGGTGCTCGCTACATCGGCGCCATGAAAGTCAAGGACGCCGATATTCTCATCATACCGGGCTACACCAATTCCGGGCCCGAGCACTGGCAGACCCGCTGGCAATCGAAATTGTCGACGGCGCGCCGGGTCGAGCAGGCCGAGTGGACGAAACCCGTGCGCGAGGATTGGACGGCAAGCGTAGCGAAAGCTGTCAACGAGGCCGAGCGGCCGGTAGTCATCGTCGCGCATTCGCTGGGTGTGGCGGCGGCGGTGCAGGCGATCCCGCAATTCCAGAAGCCGGTCGCGGGCGCCTTCTTCGTGGCGCCCCCTGATGTCGCCAATCCGGAGATCAGGCCGAGGCACCTGATGACCTTCGGACCCTATTCGCGCGAGCCACTGCCCTTTCCGTCGATCGTGATCGCCAGCCGCAACGACCCGTTCTGCGCCTTTGAGGTTGCCGAGGACATCGCCGCCGCCTGGGGGTCGCTGTTCATCGACGCCGGCGACGCCGGCCATCTCAACCAGGACGCGGGCTTCGGCCCCTGGCCGGAGGGATCGATGACTTTCGCCAAGTTCCTGACGGAATTGAAGGAGCCTTGAAACGCCGGCGCCTCAGGCGCCAATCGAATCCCGCATGCTCTTCAGCAGCGTCCTGGCGCCGAGCGAGATCAGCGTGTGGTCAGAGCCCATGGCGAGCAGGCGGTAGCCCATCGACACGACGCGGCCGGCAACGGCCGGCTCGATGACATAGATCGCGGCGTGCTTGCCGGCCTTGCGCGTCCGCTCGGCGATCGAGGCGACCGTCTCCATCATGCTTTCCAACGTCGAATTGACGGTGGTGCCGTTCGACCAGGCGATCGAGAAATCCGACGGCCCGACGAAGATGCCATCGATGCCGGACGTCTCGAGGATCCCATCCAGCGCCTCGAACGCCGCACGCGTCTCGACCATGGCAAAGGCCATGGTGCGCTGGTTCGAGTCGCGCAGCCACTCGGCATGGTCACCCTTCCCATGGCGCGGGAAGGCATAGGTCGGGCCCCAGGAACGCTCGCCCATCGGCGGATACTTCATCGCTGCGGCGAACTGCCTGGCGTCGTCCACGGAATTGACCATCGGCGCGATCACCGCCTCGGCGCCGAAATCGAGCGCCCGGCTCGCCATGTCGAAGCGCCCGACCGGGATGCGCACCAGCGCCGGCTTATTGGCGGCAAGCACCGGCACCAGGCCCCGCAGCACGCTGTCCTCGTGGTGGCCGCCATGCTGCATGTCGAGGGTAACGGCATCAAAGCCCTGCTTGGCGATGATTTCTACCGTCAGCGCGTCCGGCACGCCGGACCAGGCGGTGAACAGCGTTTCGTCGGCGGCCAGGCGGGACTTGAGCGACATCGGAACTTCCTTGGTAACGTCCGCAGTCTCAGCCGGAAACGGCGGCAAGGCAAAGAAAACCGCCCGGCTGAGCCGGGCGGTTGATTGGTCCAACAATTTTTACGTGTTCTTGACCTGCTCGATCGCCTGCGCCATCAGCTCGTCCATGGTGCGGCGGATCTGATGGTCCGACTGGTTGACGCCCGCGGCGTCGAAGTCCTCGCGGATCTTGCGGAAGACGTCATGGTCGCCGGCCTCCTCGATGTCGGAGACGACTACCGCTTTGGCATAGGCCTCGGCATCGGCTCCGCTCTTGCCCAGCTTTTCGGCGGCCCACAGGCCGAGCGCTCTGTTGCGGCGCGCCGAGGCCTTGAAGCGGAGCTCCTCGTCGAAGACGAATTTGCGCTCGAAGCCCTCTTCGCGGTCTTTCATGCTGCTCATGCGTCCCTCCGATCAAATCGATTCGCTTGGCTATGAATATGTGTGCTTACCCAGCACAAACCAAAAGGTCGCGGGCCGGTCAATATGCAACGTCCCATGCTGCGCTGCGGCATTTCGGTTCCGAAAGCGGTTGATCGGCTGGATTTGCCGATTGAGCAAACATTACGATTGCTATAGACACCGGCATTGAACGCACCCGTCGCCACAACTAATTTAGGCAGACGGACAGGAACTGGTCGCTTGCCGCCTGCCCGCCAATCCAGAGAAAAAATCAGATGAAAAATCGCCGCCGCATTTACGAAGGCAAGGCCAAGATCCTCTATGAAGGACCTGAGCCCGGGACGCTGATCCAGTTCTTCAAGGATGACGCCACCGCCTTCAACAAGAAGAAACATGAGGTGGTCGACGGCAAGGGCGTGCTCAACAACCGCATCTCCGAGCACATTTTCAATCACCTCAATCGTATGGGCATCCCGACCCATTTCATCCGCCGGCTGAACATGCGCGAGCAGCTGATCAAGGAAGTCGAGATCATCCCGCTCGAGGTGGTGGTGCGCAACGTCGCCGCCGGCTCGCTCGCAAAGCGCCTGGGCATCGAGGAAGGCACGGTTCTGCCGCGCTCGATCATCGAATTCTACTACAAGGCCGATGCGCTGGACGACCCGATGGTGTCGGAAGAACACATCACCGCCTTTGGCTGGGCGAGCCCGCAGGAGATCGACGACATCATGGCGCTGGCTATCCGCGTCAATGACTTCCTCTCCGGCCTGTTCCTGGGCGTCGGCATCCAGCTTGTCGACTTCAAGATCGAATGCGGGCGCCTGTTCGAGGGCGACATGATGCGCATCGTCGTCGCCGACGAGATCTCGCCGGATTCCTGCCGGCTGTGGGACGTCGCCACCCAGGACAAGCTCGACAAGGACCGCTTTCGCCGCGACATGGGCGGCCTGGTCGAGGCCTACCAGGAAGTTGCCCGCCGCCTCGGCATCATGAACGAGAACGAGCCGCCGCGCCCGACAGGCCCGGTGCTCGTTGCCTCTTCCGAGCCCTCGAAGAGCACGAAGCACTGACTGCCAGCGCGGGCCTGCCGGAAACGGCGTGCCCGCCCTCCGCACTACCGATCACTCAGGAGTATCGATGAAAGCCCGCGTCACCGTCACCCTTAAGAACGGAGTTCTCGACCCGCAGGGCAAGGCGATCGAGCACGCCCTCTCAGGACTGGGCTTCGACGGCGTCGGCCAGGTGCGGCAGGGCAAGGTCTTCGACATCGAGCTCACCGGAACCGACAAAGCCAAGGCCGAAGCCGACCTCAAGGCCATGTGCGACAAGCTTCTGGCGAACACAGTGATTGAGAATTATAGTGTGGCTATTACCTGAGGTTGCAGCGCAGAGGTTATGCCGGAAGCCACCAGCGATTTGATGTACAGGCTCCTGAAGCGCGTGCATCACCAGCGAACTCGCCGAAAACCAGAGGCCCTACGACCCAAATGAAATCAGCCGTCGTCCTCCTGCCTGGGCTCAACCGTGACCGCGACATGATCGCGGCTCTGACCAAGATTTCCGGTCAGGCGCCGGCGACCGTCTGGCAAACCGACACCGAAATCCCGGACGTCGACCTGATCGCCATTCCCGGCGGCTTCTCCTTCGGCGACTACCTGCGCTGCGGGGCGATCGCCGCGCGCATGCCGGTGATGCGGGCAGTGGCCGAAAAGGCGGCCAAGGGCGTGATGGTGATCGGCGTCTGCAACGGCTTCCAGATCCTGGTCGAGGCGGGGCTGCTGCCCGGCGCCCTGATGCGCAACGCCTCGCTGAAATTCGTCTGCCGGCACGTGAAGCTCGAGATCGCTAACGCGAACACGATGTTCACCCGCGGCTATCAGCCCGGCCAGATCATCCGCTCACCGGTCGCGCATCACGACGGCAACTATTTCGCCGACGCCGAAACGCTGGCGCGCCTCGAAGGCGAAGGCCAGGTGGTGTTCCGCTATGCCGAAGGCACCAATCCCAACGGCTCGATCAACGACATCGCCGGCATCGTCAGCGAGAAGGGCAATGTGCTCGGTCTGATGCCGCACCCGGAGAACCTGATCGAGGCGGCACACGGCGGCAGCGACGGCCGGGCGCTGTTCGAAGGCGCGCTTGGCATCGCCGCTTGATCCTTTCAGACGATTCCTTCTGACCATTCTTTCAGACCAACGGGGCGGCCTGACCATGAGACTGACGATTACTCGCCTTGCTCTCCTGGCCGCCGCCGGATTTGCGCTCGCCTCTTGCCAGTCCGGCTCGAAGACCACGCCGCCCCCCTCTGGCAAGAGCGCTTCCCTGCTTGCCATGGAGCAGGTCGCCATCGCCGCTCACAAGTGCTGGATCGCCAGCAAGGACCCGGCCTTCAAGCCCTATCAGATGGCCAACGAGCTCAACTCCTACAGCGGCACGCCGCGCTTCCTGCTGGTGCCCGCCAAGCACTATGGCGGCAAGCCGCTGCTGGTCGTGCAAGCACAAGGCAATTCCCGCAAAGTGGACGTGTTCGGGCCGTTGATGGCCGAACCGCTGGGCGCGCGTATAGGCTCCGACATCGCGCGCTGGCAGGCCGGCAATCCATCCTGCGCCGCCGCCGCGTGATTCGGCCGTAGGCCAATTCCTGCAAATGCAAGATTGACGGTCGGTTTTCGCGCTCGTCAATCAACATACCGTCGAAGCTCTGTTCGCGGTCGATGTATGCCCAAACCGCGCAGCGATTTGATATGCATCGCAACAATCAAGGGCGTCGCGACGCGCTTAGCCCCAGAACGGCCTGATACCTTCGCGATGGGCGTCGCAGCGCGAAATGCCGATGTCCTTGAGCTGCTCGTCGGTCATCTCCAAGAGCGCAAGGCGTCCGCGACGGCGTTCCAGCATTCGGTCGATTTGCCTGGCGATGGCACGAAGCACGAATATGACCCGGTCAACGAACCCGCGGCGCCCCGACGGGCGGCCGTGCAACTCGGCGCTGTCATAACGGAATGTATCAATTGTATTCATCTTGCGATCAACCAATTCTATCAATTGTACTCTAGTTACCCGCGTTTTCATATCGATTGACTCGTCTCGCGATGCAATATAAAAAATTGTCACCATGACAAATTGGCTCCCAGACCTCGCTTCCGGTTCCGGCCCTCTCTATCAGCGCCTTGCTGACAGCATTGAGTCAGATATCGACAAGGGCGTCATCGATGCGGGTGCAAAACTGCCGCCGCAGCGCGACCTCGCCTACGACATTGGCACTACGGTCGGCACGGTCGGCCGGGCCTATCAGTTGCTGCGCGAGCGCGGGCTGGTGAGTGGGGAGGTCGGGCGCGGCACCTATGTGCTCGCGCAACGCGCGGAGAGCCCCAAGCCCGAGCTGCAGCCCGCCGCGCTCGGAACGCGGCTCATCGACGCGCCGAGCGGCAAGTTGCGCTTCGACAGCACCGCCGCCCCCGATGTCGGGCAAGGCGCACTGATTGCCGAACTGCTGGCGCGGACGGCGGAGGAGCACCCTCACGACATTTCAAGCTATACCAGGGATTTCCCCGAGCGCTGGTTCGAGGCCGGCGGCCTTTGGCTCAAGCGCAATTCCTTCCACCCCTCGCCCGATTCGATCGTGCCGACACTTGGCACCCATGCGGCGGTGATGGCGGCGATCGCGGCGCTCACCACGCCTGGCGACACGATCGTCTTCGAGCATCTGACCTATTCGCAGATCTCGCGCAGCGCCGGTCTGATCGGGCGCCGTACCGCGCTGGTGTCGGCGGACGATGAAGGTCTCGATCCCGACGATCTCGAACGCGTCTGCGCCCAGAAACACCCGAAGATGATGTTCGTGATGCCGACGGCGAAGAACCCGACGCTGGTGACGCTGTCGGCGGAGCGGCGCAAGGCGATCGCGCGCATAGCGCGCGAGTACAATGTCGTCCTGATCGAGGATGATCTCTATGGCGAATTGACCGACGATCCGACGCCCCTGCTCGCCGAATACGCCCCTGAGCGCACGATCGTCGCCGGCGGCCTGTCGAAGTCGGTAGCGGCCGGCGTGCGCGGGGGCTGGCTGTCCTGCCCGCCCGCCTACCGCCACCGCATCCGCGTGGCGCACAAGATGATGACCGGCGGGCTGCCCTTTCTGCTGGCGGAAGTCGGAACAAGGCTGGTGATGTCCGGCCAGGCCAGCGATATCCGCAAGCGCTGCATTGCAGAGATCCAAGCTCGTGTCCACGTCGTGCGCGAGACGCTGGTTGGCTTTGACTTCAAGGCACGGGACAATGTGCCCTTCGTCTGGCTCACCTTGCCGGATCCTTGGCTCTCAGGCACCTTCAAGAATGCCTGCCTTGCGCAGGGCGTGCTCATCGACGACGAGGATGAGTTCAAGGCCGGTCGTTCCGAACAAGTCTTCCACGGCGTCCGCTTCGGTGTCTCGCAACCCCGGCAAAGCAAGGATGTCGCCGGTGGCGTCGCGGTCATCCGCCGCCTGCTCGACGAGGGCCGCGCCGGCTACGACAGTTTTTCCTGACCTGTCCTTTCCTAAGCGCCTCGCGCTATCGGCCGGTGCCGGCGCAGCGGTTTTCCGGCGTTTTCGTTGTGCTTTGGGGGTGTATCGCTCGAACGCTTGCGATAAGAGGAGACTCAGAAAAAGCCCCCTCTCCGACGGATACCAATCGCCGCTCATGACCATATCCAATTCCGTGCCGATCACCCCCGAGCTCGTCGCCGCGCATGGGCTGAAGCCCGACGAATACCAGCGCATCCTCGATCTGGTTGGCCGCGAGCCGAGCTTCACCGAGCTCGGCATCTTCTCGGCGATGTGGAACGAGCACTGCTCCTACAAGTCTTCCAAGAAATGGCTGCGCACGCTTCCCACCAGCGGCCCGCAGGTTATCCAGGGGCCGGGCGAGAATGCCGGCGTGGTCGACATCGGCGACGGCGACTGCGTCGTCTTCAAGATGGAGAGCCACAACCACCCCTCCTATATCGAGCCCTATCAGGGAGCCGCGACCGGCGTCGGCGGCATCCTGCGCGATGTCTTCACCATGGGTGCCCGACCGGTTGCGGCGATGAACGCGTTGCGCTTCGGCGCGCCTGACCATCCCAAGACCCGGCACCTGGTTGCTGGAGTCGTTTCCGGTGTCGGCGGCTACGGCAATTCCTTCGGCGTGCCGACCGTCGGCGGCGAGGTCAATTTCGACGCCCGCTACAACGGCAACATCTTGGTCAACGCCTTCGCGGCCGGCCTCGCCAAAACCAACGCCATCTTCCTGTCGCAGGCCAAGGGCGTCGGCCTGCCGGTCGTCTATCTCGGCGCCAAGACCGGGCGCGACGGCGTCGGCGGCGCCACCATGGCGTCGGCCGAGTTCGACGACAAGATCGAGGAGAAGCGGCCGACCGTACAGGTTGGCGACCCTTTCACCGAAAAGTGCCTGCTGGAGGCCTGCCTCGAGCTGATGGCGTCGGGCGCGGTCATCGCCATCCAGGACATGGGTGCGGCCGGGCTCACCTGCTCGGCGGTCGAGATGGGCGCCAAGGGCGATCTCGGCATCGAGCTCGATCTCGACAAGGTGCCGGTGCGCGAGGAGCGCATGAGCGCCTACGAGATGATGCTGTCGGAAAGCCAGGAGCGCATGTTGATGGTGCTGCGCCCCGAGAAAGAGGAGGAAGCCGAGGCGATCTTCCGCAAATGGGGCCTCGACTTCGCCATCGTCGGGACGACCACCGACGACCTGCGCTTCCGCGTGCTGCACCATGGCGACGAGGTCGCCAACCTGCCGATCAAGGAACTGGGCGACCAGGCGCCGGAATATGATCGCCCTTGGGTCGAAACGAAGAAGCCGGCGCCGCTTGCAGCGAACGACGCGCCCAAGGCCGACGTCGCTGACGCGTTGCTCAAGATGCTGGGCGGACCGGACCTCTCTTCGCGCCGCTGGGTGTGGGAGCAGTATGACACGCTGATCCAGGGCAATTCGCTGCAGCTCCCAGGCGGCGATGCCGGCGTGGTGCGCGTCGAAGGTCATCCAACCAAGGCGCTCGCCTTCTCTTCCGACGTCACGCCGCGCTATTGCGAGGCCGACCCGTATGAGGGCGGCAAGCAGGCCGTCGCCGAATGCTGGCGCAACCTGACGGCAACGGGCGCCCTGCCGCTTGCCGCCACCGATAATCTTAATTTCGGCAATCCGGAGCGGCCGGAGATCATGGGCCAGTTTGTCGGAGCGGTTAAGGGTATCGGCGACGCCTGTCGCGCGCTCGGCTTCCCGATCGTCTCCGGCAATGTCTCGCTCTACAACGAAACCAATGGCCGCGGCATCCTGCCGACGCCGACCATCGGCGGCGTCGGGCTGATCGCCGATTGGTCGAAGATGGCCCGCGTCGGCTTTGCCGCCGAGGGCCAGATGATCGTGCTGGTCGGCGCGCCGCCGACATGGGGCAGCCATCTCGGCCAGTCCGCCTATATGCGCGACATCCACAGCCGCGCCGACGGTTCGCCGCCGCCCGTCGACCTCGAACATGAAAAGCGCGTCGGCGACCATGTGCGCGCGCTGATCGCTTCCGGCATCGTGACTGCCGCGCACGACGTCTCCGACGGCGGCCTTGCCGTGGCGCTGGCCGAAATGGCGATGGCATCCGGCATCGGCGCCACCATTCCCGGCCTCACCGGCACCGATCCGATCCCGGTCTGGTTCGGCGAGGACCAAGGACGTTATCTCCTGACCTTGTCGATCGACCCGCAAAGCGGCGAATGGGACAGGATCCGCGCGGAGCAGGGCAAGCTCGGCATCTTCGCGCCGTGGATCGGCACGACCGGTGGCGACACGCTGAAGCTCGGCGAGGCGCGTGCCGTTCCGGTCAGCGAATTGACCGCCGCCCATGAGGGCTGGTTCCCGCGCTTCATGGATCAGGCCATTTGACCAGGCTGGCGGTCCGGGCGCTGCTTGCAGCGGTTTTCTGGCCGTCGCTGTTCTTTTTCTGGTTCCTCGGCCCGTTCGTCTTTCTGCTGCTGTCGACGACCTCGAGCGAGGTCTGTCCAAGGCTCGAAACGCGAGCCGAGTTCCTTGCTGCGGCGAACGGCGCAATTCCGTTGCTGGCCGCTCAGGACCTCGTCTACGCCATTCCTGTTTTGTGCCTGGTGCTGTGGCAGCGCCTTTTGCCGGAGCCGGCCCGGGCAAGGCATATCGTCACTTGCGTCAAGCTCTTCGCCATTGCAACCGCCATCGGAGCGCTTTGGGCGTATGGTTCTTCGCTTATGTGCGATGGCTACGGCCGGCCGTTTTTCTCCCCGGTCTGGCAGTGGACGAGCTACTTGCCGATGGTCGGCATCGCGATAAACGTGCCGCTCTACGTGCTGACCTTCAGCCTCGGTCGCGCCTACTCGACGCGCGAGGATATGTCCGCCGGCGACGCGGCTCAGCCGGGTCGGAATATCCCGTGAAGCCTCGGTCACGGATGGAACGGCTTCAATCCGGACCGGAAAGGCTCTACGCTTATCCCCGACTCTCATCGCACGGGCTGCGCCCGCTCGAAAACAGGATTTCTGCCATGGCAATGGATGCGCACGACATCGAACGGCTGATCAAGGAAGGCATTCCGGACGCCAAGGTGACGATTCGCGATCTGGCTGGTGACGGCGACCACTACGCTGCCGAAGTGGTGGCCGAGAGCTTCCGCGGCAAAAGCCGCGTCCAGCAGCACCAGATGGTCTATGACGCGCTGAAAGGCAATATGGGCGGCGTGCTGCATGCGCTCGCCCTGCAGACCAGCGTTCCGGACTGAGTGTTGACGCCGCGGTTGTTCAGATCTTTACCAGCATCGCCGTGAGGTACATGAAGCCGACCCCGGCTGTCAGCCCGGCCATCGCAGCCGGTGCGAGCAAGGCGCGCGAGCCATCGGGGCGCTGGCGAAGCTGCAGCGAAACCATCTCGACGATCACTTGCAGGATCGCTCCGGCGCCGATCGCCAGCGCCAGCGCCGACCATTGTGGCGCATAGGCGAGGCTGCCGATCCATAGGCCGACGACGGCCGGACCTCCCGCGAGCAGCGTCAACATGGCGAAGGTCCTGAGCGGCGGTCGCTGCTTCAGGATCGGGGCGGCGATGGCGATGCCTTCGGTGATGTTGTGCAAGGTGAAGCCAAGCACCAGGAACGTGCCGAGCCCGGCTGCGCCCGAGACGAAGGCTGCGCCGATCGCCAGCCCCTCGCCGAGATTGTGCAGGCCGATGCCGAGTGCGATGAAGGTGGCAAGCGCCAGCCCGGTCGGTGTCCCGCTGCGCCGGCCTGCCGCCATGAGCAGAAGGAAACTGGCGGTGGCTGCGAGTACGATCATGGTCGACCCCTGGAACAGGGCGGCTGCTTCGCCGGCCAGTTCGAACGCGTCCTCGAGCGTGTCGACGAAAAGGAAGGCGAGCAGACCGACGGTCATCGACAGGAGAAAGTCCATGCCGTTCCGCCCGACCCCGCGTAGTGCCGGATAGAACATCAGGCCGATCGCCACGGGCAGGATGCCGACAAAGCCGCCGAGCACCGCTTGCGCGGCAAAGCTAGGTGAACTGCGCGTCGGTGTGGGTACGGCGACGGCGATATCGTGCCCGAATGTTGTCCCGGTACTGGTTACGACATTGATCGCATGCGCCTCCCCCAGCACCCAGGGGTATGGCAGGCTGATCCATGCCGTTGCGCCGCGCGCGATCGGGCCCGGCGGATCCTGCGTGAACTGCCAGTAAGCGTCGTCGACCTGGACCTGGGCGATCGTCATCGGTTCCGACCCGCCCGCCCGCACGAGGATTCGAATGCCGTCGTTTCCGATAATCGTCCGCTCGAAGGTCAGGTTCTCGACCGGCGGCGCGCCGTTGCGAAAGCTCGCCAACGGGTCGGAAGAGACCATCCACGCAACCGCGAGCCCGAGCACGGCAAACGGCAGTACGATCCATAGCAGAGAGAGCCAGCGCGGCCGACCGGCCTGTGTATCCCGGGAGGTGCGACTGACATCGGTCACGACAAGGCCTCCACGACGTCGAACATGCCCGACCAGCCGAGTTCCGTAAACTCCGACTGGTGGGGATGGAACATGTAGAGGCCTGGCTCGTGCTCCCTGAAATGGAACTCGAGGATACCGCGCTCGGCCTGGCACTGGGTGATCAGATCGACGGTCCTGAGTGTCGGCGTCAGCGTCGTGCCCTGATTGTAGTAGTCGAAGAAATTGGCATGCAGATGGAAGGAGTTGATCGGGTCGAACTCGACCACGTTGACGAGGTAGATCCGGACAGGCTTGTCCTTCAGCACCCGTATCGGCTTCTTCGCGTAGGCATGGGCGACGGTGTTGACGGCATAGACCTCGTTCTCGTTGTCGAAATTGGTGTCGAAGGCGTTCATCACCATCACGAATTCCTGCCAGCCGGCATTCTCGGGCGTGCCGAGCAGGCGCGAACGGGCGACTGCCTCGTGCTCCGGATGCCGGGCGGGATCGGGATCGATGATGAACGCGCCGTACATACCTTTCTGGATGTGCCGCTTCAGCGGCAGCGCATGGCAATGATAAAGGTGGCAGCCGAACGGCCTGGCATCGAACTCGTAGACGAACTCCTCGCCCGGCCCGATCAAACCGGCGCCGGGAACGCCGTCCATCCGTGCTGCGTGAATGCCGTGGAAATGCATGGAATGCGGATGCGAGCCGTTGTTGCGGAAGAGGATCTTCAGGCGATCGCCTTCGGTGGCCCGCAGCGTCGGCCCCGGCACACGGCCATTGTAGGTCCAGGCGGGGAACAGGATGCCGGGCGCGATCTCGATCTCCTTGTCCTCGGCCGTGACCTCGAAGCTGCGCAGTGTCCGCCCGTCCGGCAGCGTCGACACCGTCCCGGTCTCCCAGTCGCTCAGCAGCTTCACTGGATCGAATCCGTTGCGGCTATCCTCGACCTCGCCGACGGTGATCATCGCCCCATGCGCGGACAGGTGCGCCGGCTGCGGTTCGGCCGCCCCTGGCGTTCCGTGACCGGCGTGGTCGGTCTGCCCGCGCGCCGCGGTCGCCATCACCGCCGTGCCGCCGGCCGCCAGGCCACCGGCCAGAAGCAGCCTTCGATCGAGCTTTTGTTCCAGCAGCGATTTCGTTTCGCGCATATCCGCGTTCCTCCAAGGCACTGGCAAGGATAGCGCATGCTTCAAGATTTAGCTATAGCTATAATTCTGGCGCGTGCGCACCTGGGAAACCGTCAGCGGCACCGGGACAAGAGAACCGGCCTGCCGGCCCGCCTGTGGGAAGAGTTCCGGCTGGCGGATTTGGCCCAATGGCGGACCAAAGCTTTGCGCCATTTCGGGTGCGTCGCGGCTAACGTCTTGTTTCAGCCAACCTATGGGTTTATTTGATGGACATGCTTCGAGCCTGAATCCCACAGGCGTGAAAGGATTCCCCATGAGCGGCATCAACGACTACATCGACAGCGAAGTGAAGAGCAACGACGTCGTGCTCTTCATGAAGGGCACCCCCGGCTTCCCGCAGTGCGGGTTCTCCGGCCAGGTGGTGCAGATCCTTGACTATGTCGGGGTCGACTACAAAGGCGTGAACGTGCTGACCTCGGCCGAGCTGCGCCAGGGCATCAAGGACTATTCCAACTGGCCGACCATTCCGCAGCTCTACGTCAAGGGCGAGTTCGTCGGCGGTTGCGACATCGTGCGCGAGATGTTCCAGGCCGGCGAGCTGCAGGATTTCCTGGTCGAAAAAGGCGTCAGCGTCAAAGGCGCCGCCTGATTTGAGCTCGCGCTGGCCGGCCCAGCCGGCTGCGCCGTGACATCCGGGGCCGCCCCACCTCGGCACTTTGGCTTTCGAACTCGAGAACGAGACGAATTGATGCGCCGGTCGACCGGCGCGTGTTCGTTTGATTGATCGGATTTTGCCGTGGACAATCAGGCACTAGCGCAGCAGTCGGCAAAAAGCTTACCCATTCCGCGCTGGGAATTCATTGCGCTCTGCGCGGCGCTGATGGCGCTCAATTCGCTCGCCATCGACATCATGCTGCCGGCACTGCAGCAGATCGGCGCCTCGCTCGGCGTCGAGAATGAAAACCACCGCCAGTATGTGATCACAGCCTACATCCTTGGCTTCGGCACCGGTCAGCTCTTCTTCGGTCCGGTTTCCGATCGTTTCGGCCGCCGTGCGCCGCTGGTCGCCGGCCTGATCATCTACGTGGCGGCGGTAGCGGCCGCTGCTGTTGCTCCGACCTTTGCCACCCTTCTCGCCTGCCGTGTCGTGCAAGGCATCGGCGCGGCGGCCACCCGCGTCATCGCCGTCTCCATCGTGCGCGACACCTTCGAGGGCCGCCGCATGGCCGAGGTCATGTCGCTGATCTTCATGGTGTTCATGGCGATACCGGTCGTCGCGCCCGGCATCGGCCAGTTCATCATGCTCTTCGCCACTTGGCACTGGATCTTCGTCACCATGGCCGTCGGCGCGCTCATCGTGTCGGCATGGTCGCTGTTGCGCTTGCCGGAGACGCTGCATCCGGAATACCGGCGGCCCTTAACCGTCAACGCCGTCGTCGGCGGTTTCCGCATCGTGCTCACCAACCGCATCGTGCTTTGCTATGCCTTTGCCAGCACCTTCATCTTCGGCGCCATGTTCGGCTTCATCAATTCCGCGCAGCAGATCTATCTCGAAGTCTTCCATGTCGGCGAGCTGTTTCCGCTGATCTTCGCCGGCGTCGCGGGCGTGCTCGCCTTCTCGAACTTCCTCAACGCGCGGCTCGTCGGCAAGGTCGGCATGCGCCGCCTGTCGCAGAGCGCGCTGCTGCTCTTCCTCGCCATCAGCCTGGTCTGGCTCGTCGTCTCGCTGGAGATCGAGATGCCGCTCTGGCTGTTCATCGCCTTCTTTGCCGGCGCGATGGTTCCGTTCGGCTGTCTCGGCGCGAATTTCAACGCGCTTGCGATGGAGCCGCTCGGCGAGCTTGCCGGCACGGCGTCCTCCATCCTCGGCTTCATGCAGACCTTTCTTGGCGGCCTGCTCGGCACGCTGATAGGCCAGGCCTATAACGGCACGGTCACGCCATTGGCCGCCGGCTTCTGCAGCGTTTCCCTCGCTGCCCTGCTGATGATCCTGATCGCCGAGCGCGGAAGGCTGTTCCAGCCCCACAATCCGCCGGTGTGAGACCTCGCCTACGGCCAGGCGGTCAGGATTTTCGTTCAAGCGCAGCCGTGAAGCGAGGCGAAAGTATGCGCCCTGCGATCGCCTCGCCCATGCTCTCGGTAAAGGGTAACGGCAGGGCCTTATCGAGAGCCTCGAGGACCGAGGCAACGAAGGCTCTGTTCAATGCGTCGTTCGATCCGAGTGCGGAGAAGGTCGCGCGCGGCTTGCCAATGAGCGTTCCGTCTCGGCGGAGCGAGAACCGCAGGGTCAAGGACAGACCGGCAGTTCCGCGAGGCGGCCGCCAGCAGGCGTAAATGGCAGCCGACATTTCCGCTATGGAGTTTACGGGATCGCGACTGCCGCAGGCGCGCTCCCGTGCCGCTGCTTCGTCAGCACCCGTGATCGTCACGGCGATGGCGAGAGCCAGAGCGACCATCGCGGACCGGGTGCTCATTTACATCTCCGGATTTGCGTGAGGTTGTAGGTCGACATCTTCCAGCCGACCGGCTGGCCCTCGCTGGCGCAATCGATCCTATTCCGCCCAGAGCTCGCGCCGCAGTTCGTTCCAGCTATCCTTGTCTGGCGCAACCAACAACCCGCCGTCGACATGCGACGGCAGATAGGCATCGCCGTCGATCCGCGCCGCATAACCACCGGCTTCCTGATGGATCAGCACGCCGGCCAGATGGTCCCACGGCATCAGCTTGTTGTAGACGACGAAATGCGCATGGCCGCTCGCCAGCAGCCGGTATTCGTGCGCGGCGCAACGATAGCCGAACTGCGACAGCGCCTTTGTGTGGTTGCGAGCGAGCCGCGAGCGCTCCGGTTCCTTCAGATACTGCCACGAGATCGCGCCGGTCATCTCGGAGATCGGCACCGGCTCGGCGACCCGCACCCTGTCCAGCGCGCCATGTGCGTGGCGGATATGGCTGCCCGCCCCCCTGGCGCCGATCAGCCAGTCCTTCCCGATCGGGTCGTGGATGATGCCGGCAACCGTCTCGCCGTTGACCACGACGCCGAGCATGACGCCGAACAGCGGCACGCCGGAGGCGAAGTTGAAGGTGCCGTCGACCGGATCGATGACGAAGGCCAGCGCGGCATCGCCGAGCCCTTTGAGCAAGGCCGGATTGTCGGAGCAGGTCTCCTCGCCGACGATCATCGCTGTAGGGTAACGCTCGCGCAGCCTGGCAGTGATCAGCCTTTCGGCGTTGACGTCCGCCTCCGTAACCAGATCGGCGGCGGACGTCTTCTGGCGAATATCGCCCTCGCCCAACCGGCGAAAGCGCGGCATGATTTCGGCCCTGGCTGCGTCAGCTAGAAGCTCGGCCAGCCAGTCGATCGCTTGCATGTCAAACGTCATCGGAAATGTCTTTTCCCATGGTAAGGCGCGCATCGAGCGCGGCGAAGTCGAACAGTTTTCGGTCGAGCAGATGCGAGGGTCGCACATTGGTCATCGCGCGGATCATCGTGTCCTTGCGGCCAGGCATGTGCTTCTCGATATCGTCGAGCATCGCCTTCATGGCGTTGCGCTGCAGCCCTTCCTGGCTGCCGCAGAGATCGCACGGGATGATTGGGAACTTCAGTGCATTGGCGAATTTCTCGAGATCTGCCTCGGCGCAATAGGCGAGCGGGCGCAGAACCATGACGTCGCCCTCGTCATTGAGAAGCTTCGGCGGCATGGCGGCGAGACGCCCGCCATGGAAGAGGTTCATGAAAAAGGTTTCGAGGATGTCCTCCCGGTGGTGGCCGAGCACAAGCGCGGTGCAACCCTCCTCGCGCGCGATGCGATAGAGGTGGCCGCGCCTCAGCCGCGAGCAGAGCGAGCAATAGGTGCTGCCCTCGGGCAGCTTGTCGGTGACCACCGAATAGGTGTCCTGGTACTCGATGCGATGCGCAATGCCGTTGGCGCCGAGGTAGTCCGGCAGGATGTGCTTCGGGAAATTCGGCTGACCTTGGTCGAGATTGCAGGCAAGCAGATCGACCGGCAGCAGCCCGCGCCATTTGAGATCGAGCAGCAAGGCAAGCAGGCCATAAGAATCCTTGCCGCCGGAGAGCGCCACCAGCCAGCGCTCGCCGGGCTTGACCATGGCGAAGTCTTCGATCGCCTGGCGCGTGAGCCGCAGCAGCCGCTTGCGCAGCTTGTTGAACTCGACCGAGGATGGCACGTCGCGGAACAGCGGATGGAATCCGCCTTCCGGCTCGTCGGCGATCGGCTCAAGCGATTTGACCTTTGGCAGCATATTCATGGCGCAGGTGCCCACGGTTCTGTTGCCGCTTCGCTTAGAGCATTTTGCAGCCAAGTGGAATCACTAGCCGTCGCGGAATTGCGGCTAAAAAAATGACCAGGGTGGAATTGCCGCCGTGGCCGACGCGACAAACAAAGAAAAGGCCGCCTCGAGGGCGGCCTTGGATGGGTGTCGCCGATTGGTCGGATCAGCGCGAATAGAATTCGACGACCAGGTTCGGTTCCATCTGGACGGCGAACGGAACATCCGCCAGGCCGGGAACGCGGTTGTAGGTCGCGGTCATCTTGTTGTGGTCGGCCTCGATATAGTCCGGCACGTCACGCTCGGCCAAGCCTACCGATTCCAGCACGATGACGAGCTGCTTCGACTTCTCGCGCACCTCGATGACGTCGCCCGGCTTGCAGCGGTACGAACCGATATTGGTGCGCTTGCCGTTGACGTTGACGTGGCCGTGGTTGACGAACTGGCGGGCCGCGAAGATGGTCGGCACGAACTTGGCGCGATAGACGATCGCGTCGAGACGCGACTCGAGCAGGCCGATCAGGTTCTCGGAGGTGTCGCCCTTGCGGCGGTTGGCCTCCTCATAGACCTTACGGAACTGCTTTTCCGAAACATCGCCATAGTGGCCCTTGAGCTTCTGCTTGGCGCGCAACTGCAGGCCGAAGTCGGAAAGCTTGCCCTTGCGGCGCTGGCCATGCTGGCCGGGACCGTATTCGCGCTTGTTGACCGGGGACTTCGGACGGCCCCAGATATTTTCGCCGAGACGGCGGTCGATCTTGTATTTCGCGGATTCGCGCTTGCTCATCGCATTCCCTTTCAAAACGATATACCCGGAACCCCTTGGCTCCGGGTGAAGGAAACGCGCCCTCCTCTGGCCTCCGTTTTCGAGGCCTGACAGGGTTTCCCACGCAACGCGACGGAAAACCCACGGGACACGTCAGTTCGAACAAGACCGCCGACAGAGTGGCTTCCGGTGAGGTCTTGCCCATGCAAAAGAAACCACCGGACGTCGCCGCCCGGTGTTGGTGGCCCTGTTAAACAGAGATTTAACCGGTGTCAAGCTCGTGTCGGCGACGCACCGGCTCAACCATTCTGCCGTCATGACGCCGGAGCCGGCGATGGCAGGCATTGGCATGGCCGCAAGCAGATCCGCCACGTCGTGGCATGCCGCGGGTTTCTATCTAGGCACCAACTTGAGAGCCAGGCAGCCACAAAGTCAGGACTTCTTGCTAGGCAGTCCCTTGCGTTTGGTCTCGGCGAACTCCTCGAGTTGCTTCTCGCTCATGGACTCGTACATCTCGCGCGAAGCACCCTTAAGCTCGGTTTTCTTGGTCTCGCCGCGCTTGGCCGAAAGGGCTGCGCCGGCTGCCTTCTGTTGGGCTTGCGACTTGGCTGGCATGCGATTTCTCCCTGTGCGGTGGTGGGAAGAGAAACGCTGCGGCGCTATCGCAGTTCCAGCTAGCGCGAGGTCAGCCCAAAGCCCTGGATGAGCCTGCGCGTGGCGAAATCCACCTTACCAGAGGTGAAGAGGGCGATATCGGGCTCGGTCTCGCCCGACGGTTCGCCGATAGGCTGCAGCAGCGACATGGCGCGCCGGGCAATGGCTTCCGCCGGATCGATCCAGTCGACCGGCCAGGGAGCGGTCTTGCGCATGCGGTTGGCCAGGAACGGATAATGCGTGCAGGCGAGCACGACGATGTCGGTGCGCTGCCCGTCGTGCTCGATGAAGCAGGGCGCGATCTCGGCGCGCACGGCTTCCTCGTCGACAAAACCTTCGCGCATATAGATCTCGGCCAATGCGGCAAGCCTGTCGCTGCCGACGAGCCGGACATGGCATTTCTGCGCCCATTTGCTGATCAGGTCACGCGTGTACTGGCGCTTCACCGTGCCCGGAGTCGCCAGCACCGAAACCAGGCCGGACCGCGTGCGCTCGGCCGCCGGCTTGATCGCGGGCACCGTTCCGACAAAAAGATGACCGGGAAATTTTTCCCGCAGCGCATCGATCACCAGGGTCGAGGCGGTGTTGCAGGCGATCACTGAGATCGCCGGCTGCAGACGGTCGAGCAATTTGCCGAACAGGGCGAGTATGTGCTCCTTGAGCGCCGGCTCTTCCCATGCGCCGTAAGGAAAAGCCGCGTCGTCGGCGACATAGACGAAGCGCCGATCCGGCATCAGGACGCGCGCCTCGCGCAGCACCGTCAGTCCGCCGACACCGGAATCGAACATCAGGATCGGACGCTGGTTTGATCGATCGTTCATTGTCATCCGACTACAGGAAGAAGCTGACCCGAGATTTGGCCAACCGCGCTTCTATCCTGAACGATCATGGTCTTGAAGTGGCAGATGCCAGCAGCTTTTGCGCAACTCAGAGCCCCCGCTTGCCGAAGCCGGCGGGTCGCGCGCGGCCAAACGGCTGCGGCGCCGGCGCCGGCGCCGGACGCGCGGGTTGCGCAGCAGTCCGTGGCGCAGCTGGAGCGACGCTCGCTGTCGCCCTCGCGGGGCGCGCCTCCGCCGGCAACGAGCCTTCAAAGTCGAAAGCCTCGGTCAGCTCATCGATGTTGCTGCCGGCCACAGGCTTTGCCCACAGGATCGTGCACCAGAGGCCGAATATGGCAAGGCCGAGCAGGTTCAGGCCACCGGGCGCGCTCTCAGGATTGCCGAAATCGATGACCAGAAGCGTTCCGGCCTGCAGCAATCCATAGATGCCGGAAAAGGCGATATAGGACCAGAGGATCCAGCCTGAACCATCGGCATTGCGGCTGCGGCGCCATGCGATGTTGCCGCGCAGCGCGACGAAGACGAGCGACACAACAAGCGCGGCGCCGGCCAGGCTTTGCCGCGACGGACCCGGCATCGAATTGATCAACCCCGCGAAGCCGGTCGTTGCGGCAATGCAGAGCACGATCGTTACCGCTTCCGCTATGAACAGACCTAGCGAATAGAAGAAGAAATGCAGACGGCCAATATTGGACGTAAACATCTGCTGCCCCATCGTTTCGAGAACGATGAACCAAACCGCATAATATTCGGTTACCTTGAAGGTTCGGAGCTTACGGATTTTAACTTTCTTTGTCCGTTGTTCGTTTGCGCGTAGCCGGCGCCCGCCTCGGATCGTCCCCCGGTGAGCCGTCGCCGCGCGGCATTGCCGGCGAAAACCTGTGGAGCGACGAGATGATGCCGCGCAGCACCTTCAACTCGGGCTCAGCGAATCCCGCCCGCGTCAGCACGGCGCGCAGATTGTCCACCATCTTCGGCTTCTTCTCTTCCGGGCGGAAATAGCCGCGCGCCTCGAGGGCGCCTTCGAGATAGGTGAACAGGCTGTGCAGCTGCTCCTTGGTCGCCGGAACGAGCTCCGGTCCGGCGAAGTTGGTCGCGGTTTCTTCGGCAAGGCCGGATTTCATCCATTCATAGGACATCAAAAGCACGGCCTGCGCGATGTTGAGCGAGGAGAAGCCGGGATCGACGGGAAAGGTGACGATCTCGTCAGCCAGACCAACCTCTTCATTGTAGAGGCCAAAACGTTCACGGCCGAAAAGAATCCCGGTGCGCAGCCCCGCCTGCTCGCGGGCCCGGAGCGCCCTGCCTGCGTCCACCGGGCCGCGCACCGGCTTGAAGCCGTCACGCTCGCGAGCGGTGGTGGCGAAGACGAAGTTGAGGTCGGCCACTGCCGAGGCAAGATCGTCGAACACCCTTGTCGCATCGATGACGTGGTCGGCGCGGCTGGCGGCGGCGCGCGCCTTCTCGCTCGGCCAGCCGTCGCGCGGATTGACCAGGCGCAGCTCCGAAAGGCCGAAATTCGCCATGGCGCGCGCGACCATGCCGATATTCTCGCCGAGCTGCGGCTCGACAAGGATGATCGCCGGTCCGGCGGTCTTGGCGGTGTCGTTTGCGGCTGGCATGGCTCTCCGTACATGGGATTTGCGGCGTTTCGGCGTCCCCTGCCACATCCGGCCCGGAAAATGAAGCATTCACAAGCGCGACACCGGTCTGCGATCGGCTGATCGCGGTTTGCGCGCTCAAAAAGGCTTTGATATACGCTGCCCAACCCCGGCCGAAGCCACGGGCAAGGCCGTTCAGATCCCCAGCAACGAGGCATTTTTTCCATGGCGAAGATCAAGGTGGCGAACCCGGTCGTCGAGCTCGACGGCGACGAGATGACCCGCATCATCTGGCAGTTCATCAAGGACAAGCTGATCCACCCCTATCTCGACATCAAGCTGGACTATTTCGATCTAGGGATCGAGAACCGGGACGCCACCAATGACCAGGTGACCGTCGACTCGGCCAACGCAATCAAGAAATACGGCGTCGGCGTGAAATGCGCGACGATCACGCCCGACGAGCAGCGCGTCGAGGAATTCAAGCTGAAGAAAATGTGGAAGTCGCCCAACGGCACCATCCGCAACATCCTCGGCGGCACCATTTTTCGCGAGCCGATCATCATGAAGAACGTGCCGCGCCTGGTGCCCGGCTGGACCAAGCCGATCGTCGTCGGCCGTCACGCGTTCGGCGACCAATACCGCGCCACCGACTTCCGCTTCCCGGGCAAGGGCAAGCTGACGATCAAGTTCGTCGGCGAAGACGGCAAGGTGATCGAGCATGACGTCTTCGACGCGCCCGGCGCCGGCGTCGCCATGGCCATGTACAATCTCGACGAGTCGATCCGCGAATTCGCTCGCGCCTCGCTGAACTATGGCCTGCTGCGCAACTTCCCGGTCTATCTCTCGACCAAGAATACCATTCTCAAAGCCTATGACGGCCGCTTCAAGGACATCTTCCAGGAAGTCTACGAGAAGGAATTCGAGGCCGAGTTCAAGGCGAGAAAACTCTGGTACGAGCACCGCCTGATCGACGACATGGTCGCTTCCAGCCTGAAATGGTCGGGCGGCTATGTCTGGGCCTGCAAGAATTATGACGGCGACGTGCAATCCGACACGGTGGCGCAAGGCTTCGGCTCGCTCGGCCTGATGACCTCGGTGCTGATGACGCCGGACGGCAAGACCGTGGAAGCGGAAGCCGCCCACGGCACCGTCACCCGCCACTACCGCCAGCATCAGAAGGGCGAGGAAACCTCGACCAACTCGATCGCCTCGATCTTCGCCTGGACGCGTGGCTTGGCCCACCGCGCCAAGCTCGACGGCAATGCCGAGCTCAAGCGCTTTGCCGAGACGCTGGAAAAGGTCTGCATCCAGACCGTCGAGGGCGGCTTCATGACCAAGGACCTGTCGCTGCTGATCGGCCCCGACCAGCCCTGGCTGTCGACCACCGGCTTTCTCGACAAGATCGACGAGAACCTGCAGAAGGCGATGGGGTAAGAAGTGCCGAGCCTTGTTGCCAGCGAAAGGGTCCGCCTTTGCGCTGGCAACAATGCCGACCTCTGCCAGGCTATTTTCAAGGTGCACGGGCTAAGCGACCGGAGGAGCTGCTCCGTCTGGTCCAGCGACGAGCAAGCACCTCTTTACTACCCCAATGCCGCCACGTTGGATGCCGATGACGTACCGATCCAACTTGCAGAAATAACCAGACTGAGATCTGTTCTTGCCGCCAGCTTTTCGGTCAAGGATGGGTTCTGCCGTCTGGATCTCCGACCGCTCGGGTTCAGCCAACTCTTCGAAGCAAGCTGGATCTGGATGGACCTAAGTCGTCCAACGACGACCCCCTCCGGTTGGGAACGCGTTCGGGACGCAGCCAGCTTGGAGATGTGGGAACTTGCCTGGACGGGTGGCGCAGGTCGCTCCAGCGGCCGTCTCTTTCCGACTGCAGTTCTGGCCGACCCCGCCATCGCCATCCTTGGCCGACGGACGGCCGACGGCTTCACCGCCGGCTGCATAGCCAATAGATCCGAGCTCGTGATCGGGTTGTCAAATGTCTTTGCCACGGATGGCAATCCGACCTATCGAGACGCTGTGCGAGCCGCAGCCAATACGTTTGCTGAAAGTCGCGCGCTAGTCGGGTATGAACGCGGCGGCGGGCTGGATGACGCACTGACCTGCGGCTTTCAGACCACCGGCACGCTGCGCGTCTGGATACGGGACAGCCAAGGCAAAGAGGAACGAAGTGGCAAAGCCTCTTCTCTACGGCGCCCACTACAGCGTCTATGTCCGCATCGCGCGAATGGCGCTGGAGGAAAAGGGCGTCGATTACGAGCTCGTCCCTCTCGACATCTTCGCGGCCGAAGGCATTCCGCCCTGGTATCTGGAGCATCATCCGTTCGCCCGCATTCCGGCCTTCGAGCATGACGGTTTTCGGCTCTTCGAGACCGGTGCGATTGCACGCTACATCGACGAGGCCTTCGCCGGTCCGGCCCTGCAGCCCAGCGATACGCGCTGTCGGGCGCGGATGAACCAGATCATCGGCATGCTCGATGCCTACGCTTACCGGGCCATGGTCTGGAATGTCGCCGTCGAGCGGCTGGAAAAGGCGCCGCCGGACGAAGCCTTGATCGCGCGGGGGATTTCGCAGGCGGAGACGGTGCTGCGGACGCTTGTTTCATTGAGCACCCCGGGCCCCTGGCTGCTCGGCGATCAGTTGACCCTGGCCGATCTGCACGCGGCGTCGATTATCGGCTATTTCCTCAAGGTCGCCGAAGGGCGAAAGCTGCTTGCGCGGTTTCCAGAAATCCGGGATTGGTATGGACGCGTTGCCGTTCGCCCGAGCTTTGCGCGAACCGAGAAAGCCGCCTGATTCGAGTGAACGTCCTCGATGCCGGCGTGCCCCTCATTGCCCTGCCGGGCATTTCTCCCCGTAAACGGGCCTAAATGAGGAGAAAGAGGCTGGGCGCGACGCCGGCGATTGGCGAAAATCGCGGTGACAGCGCCCTTCTCCCCGTTCGACGGGGAGAAGATGGCGGCTGCCAGATGAGGGGCAGCGCTACCCTCGGAGAAGGTGGAACTGGCTTAAATTGAAGCCCTGTAGCTGGCTTACGCGGCTTCGAGCGCCGCCTTTACCGCCGCGATGGCGTCGTCCGCCTTGGAGGCGTCGGGGCCGCCGGCTTGCGCCATATCAGGGCGCCCGCCGCCGCCCTGCCCGCCAAGCGCGGCGGACGCAACACGGACGAGATCGACAGCGCTGAAGCGGCCGGTCAAGTCGTCGGTGACGCCGACCACCACGCTCGCCTTGTTGTCCTCGCCGGCGCCGATAAAGACGACCACGCCGGAGCCCAGCGTCTTCTTGCCGGCATCCGCAAGCGGCTTCAGGTCCTTCGGCGCGACACCGCTGACCGCTTTGCCGAGGAAGCCGACACCCGCAACCGTCTCGTTGGTGGCCGGAGCATCGGCAACGGCCGCGCCGCCGCCAAGGGCCAGTTTCTTGCGCGCCTCGGTGAGCTCTTTCTCGAGTTTCTTGCGCTCCTCGAGCAAAGTCTCGACACGCGCCGGAACGTCGGCCGGCGAGATCCTCAAGGTCGCCGCGGCTGCCTTCAGGCGCTTGTCCTGCTCGTCGAGATGCTTGCGCGCCGCCTCGCCGGTCAGCGCCTCGATGCGGCGCACGCCGGCGGCGACCGCGCTGTCCGACAGGATCCGCACAAGGCCGATATCGCCGGTCGACCTGACATGCGTGCCGCCGCAGAGCTCGACCGAATAGGGACGGTTGGCCTTGGCGCCGTGCAGGCCGGTGCCCATCGAAACGACGCGCACCTCGTCGCCGTATTTCTCGCCGAACAGCGCCATCGCGCCCTCGGCAATAGCATCGTCCACCGACATCAGCCGCGTCGTCACCGGACTGTTCTGCACGACGATCTCGTTGGCCATGCGCTCGACATCCTCGAGCTCCTCGGCCGAGATCGGCTTGTTGTGCGAGATGTCGAAGCGGAGGCGATCAGGCGCGACCAGCGAACCCTTCTGCGCGACATGGGTGCCCAGCACCTCACGCAGCGCCTCGTGGACGAGATGCGTCGCGGAGTGATTGGCGCGCAGCTTCGAACGGCGCGCGTGATCGACCTTTAGCTCCACGGCAGCGCCGGTCTTGATCGTACCGCGCGTCACCTTGCCCAAATGCACGAAAAGCCCGTCGGCCTTCTTTTGCGTGTCGGTGACCTCGATCGAGAAGCCGTCGCCGGAAATCATGCCGGTATCGCCCATCTGGCCACCGGATTCGCCATAGAACGGCGTCTGGTTGACGACGACGGCAACCGCGTCGCCCTGCCCGGCGCTGTCGACGATCTTGCCATCCTTGACCAGGGCTTGGATCAGGCCTTCCGCCTCTTCCGTCTCGTAACCGAGGAAATCGGTGGCGCCGGTCTGCTCGCGCACCGGGAACCAGACCGTCTCGGTCGCCGCTTCGCCCGACCCCGCCCAGTGCGCGCGCGCTTCCGCCTTCTGCCGCTCCATCGCAGCGGTGAAGCCGGCAAGATCGACCGAGATGTCGCGTTGGCGCAGCGCATCCTGCGTCAGGTCGAGCGGGAAGCCATAGGTGTCGTAGAGCTTGAAGGCCGTCTCGCCATCCAGCATGTCGCCGGCGTGCAGCTGTTCCGTCGCCTCCGAAAGCAGGCCGAGACCGCGGACCAGCGTCTTGCGGAAGCGCGTCTCCTCGAGCTTCAGCGTCTCGGTGATCAGCGCTTCGCCACGCACCAGTTCCGGATAGGCCTGGCCCATCTCGCGCACCAGCGCCGGCACCAGCTTCCACATCAGCGGCTCCTTGGCGCCGAGCAGTTGCGCATGGCGCATGGCACGACGCATGATGCGACGCAGCACATAGCCGCGGCCTTCATTGGAGGGCAGCACGCCGTCGGCCACCAGGAAGGATGACGAGCGCAAATGATCCGCGATCACGCGGAAGGATGCTGCGTTCTCCTGGTTGTGACCGTGCCCGAGCGCCGAGCATGCCGCATCGATCAAATGCCGGAACAGGTCGGTCTCAAAGACGCTCTCCACTCCCTGAAGGATCGAAGCCATGCGCTCCAGGCCCATGCCGGTGTCGATCGACGGGCGCGGCAGGTCGATGCGCTCTTCTTTCGTCACCTGCTCATATTGCATGAACACCAGGTTCCAGAATTCGAGGAACCGGTCGCCGTCCTCCTCCGGGCTGCCGGGCGGACCGCCCCAGATATGCTCGCCGCGATCGATGAATATCTCCGAGCACGGACCGCAGGGACCGGTGTCGCCCATCGCCCAGAAATTGTCAGAGGTCGGGATGCGGATGATGCGATCGTCCGAGAAGCCGGCGATCTTCTTCCAGTAACCGGCCGCCTCGTCGTCGGTGTGATAGACGGTGACCAGAAGCTTGTCCTTCGGCAGGCCGAATTCCTTGGTGATCAGGTTCCAGGCAAGCTCGATCGCGCGCTCCTTGAAATAATCGCCGAACGAGAAATTGCCGAGCATCTCGAAGAAGGTGAGATGGCGCGCGGTGTAGCCGACATTGTCGAGATCGTTGTGCTTGCCGCCGGCGCGCACGCTCTTCTGCGCGGTCGCGGCGCGCGAATAGGACCGCTTCTCCAGGCCGGTGAACACGTTCTTGAACTGCACCATGCCGGCGTTGGTGAACATCAGCGTCGGATCGTTGCGCGGCACCAGCGGGCTGGAGGCGACGATCTCATGACCCTCCTTGCGGAAGTAGTCGAGGAATGTCGACCGGATCTCGTTCACGCCACTCATGGATACTGCCTTTTCGCGAAAACCGCCGGCCAGGCCGGCGGCAAATGGGCTTTCGTGTGTCAGAAGATAGATTGGCCTTTTAGCCGTAGCTCTTGACCCTGTCCAGAAACACGGAAGCAAGGCCAATCCTCCGGCTGGGCGGCCTGTGCCCTCGCCCCCAAACGCAAACCGCCGGCACGAAGGCCGGCGGTTCGAACGCAGTACTAGGGAACTCGATTACATCAGCTTTAGATAATGGATCCGGATTATGGCCGAACTCCGGCAGTGCCTACATCGCGCCAGCCTCGTCCTCGAAGCTGTCGTCACCACCGCCTTCGGAGCCGCCGTTCTCGAGGAATTTTTCGGCGATCAGCCCGGCATTCTGCCTCAGCGCCAGCTCGATCTCGCGCGCCGTGTCCGGATTGTCGCGCAGGAAAAGCTTGGCGTTCTCACGGCCCTGACCGAGACGCTGCGAATTGTAGGAGAACCAGGCGCCCGACTTCTCGACCACGCCGGCCTTGACCCCGAGATCGACGAGCTCGCCGGTCTTCGACACGCCCTCGCCATACATGATGTCGAACTCGACCACCTTGAAGGGCGGAGCCAGCTTGTTCTTCACCACCTTGACGCGGGTCTGGTTGCCGACCACTTCGTCGCGATCCTTGACCGAGCCGATGCGGCGGATGTCGAGGCGCACCGAGGCGTAGAATTTCAGCGCGTTGCCGCCGGTCGTGGTTTCCGGCGAGCCGAACATGACGCCGATCTTCATACGGATCTGGTTGATGAAGATGACCATGGTGTTGGAGCGCGAGATCGATGCGGTCAGCTTGCGCAGCGCCTGGCTCATCAGGCGGGCCTGCAGGCCGGGCAGCGCATCGCCCATCTCGCCCTCGATTTCGGCGCGCGGCGTCAGTGCCGCCACCGAATCGACCACCAGAACGTCGATGGCGCCGGAGCGCACCAGCGTGTCGCAGATCTCCAGCGCCTGCTCACCCGTGTCGGGCTGCGAGATCAGGAGGTTTTCGAGGTCTACGCCGAGCTTGCGGGCATAGACCGGATCGAGCGCGTGCTCGGCATCGACGAAGGCGCAGATACCGCCCTTCTTCTGGGCTTCCGCAACCGTGTGCAGCGCCAGCGTCGTCTTGCCCGAGCTTTCCGGCCCGTAGATTTCGATGATGCGGCCGCGCGGCAGCCCGCCGACGCCGAGCGCGATGTCGAGCCCGAGCGATCCCGTCGGCACGGTTTCGATCTCGACCACCTGCTCATTGGCGCCGAGCCGCATGATCGAGCCCTTGCCGAAAGCGCGCTCGATTTGCGACAGTGCCGCATCCAGAGCCTTTGATTTGTCCACTGCCTTATCCTCTACAAGCCGCAAACTATTCTGAGCCATGATACATCACCCCTTGGTCGTCAATGAAGGCCGGACAATCCGTGATCCCTGCCAGTTTGTACCTTTTTTGTTCTCATCTGGCAAGAGGCAGCAAATGACTGGAAAACAAACAGTATCTGGATTTGTTCTATTTTTGTCTCACTAGAGATGGCGTGAACCAGTGCTGCTGATCCAAGCGAGATCTCGTTATCCGGACGGCCCGAATCGCGACCCGATTGCGGGGCGATGCGCGGAAACCTAGTGTGCGCACGCAAACAATCAACGAGGTCACCTCCGCGGCATGCCGACATCCCCAAACATCCTGGCGCTGGGCGGCGCCCATATCGACCGGCGCGGCCAGGTCTCGGGCCCTTACGTGCCCGCCGCATCCAATCCCGGCATCATGCGCGAGGATGTCGGCGGCGGCGTCTTCAACGCGCTGCGCAGCATTGTGAAGCGCGGCGTCTCGGCCTCGCTGCTTTCGGTGCGCGGCGGCGATGCGGCGGGTGAGGCGGTCGCATCGGCGATCAACGAGGCCGGCATCGCCGACCTTTCGGCGGTGTTCCTCGACCGCACGACGCCGAGCTACACTGCGCTGATCGACAGCGAGGGGGAGCTGATCGTCGGCTTTGCCGATATGGGCCTTTACGACCTCGCCTTCCCCAAGCAGATCCGCCGCGCCAAGGTGCGCGAGGCGATCGCCGAGGCAGACGCGATCCTCTGCGACGCGAACCTGCCGACGGCGGCCCTCGAGCGCCTGGTTGCGCAAGCCGGCGACAAGCCGGTTTTCGCCATCGCCATCTCGCCAGCCAAGGTGGTGCGGCTAGCGCCGCTGCTCGGCAATCTTTCGCTGCTGTTCATGAACCGCCGAGAGGCGGCGGCGCTGGCTGGTGCGGATATCTCCGGCCGCGATCTTGTCGGGGAACTCAGGCGACTGGGCTTGACGGCAGGCGTGATCACGGCCGGCAGTGCTCCGGTGCTCGGCTTCGACCAATCGGGCGTCTTCGCCATCGACCCGCCCGCCCCGCGACGAGTTGCCGACGTGACCGGCGCCGGCGACGCCCTGACCGGAGCCACGGTTGCCGCGCTGCTGCGCGGGCTCCCTTTGCGGAGGGCACTGCGCGAAGGTGTTGCCGCAGCGATGCTCGCCATTGAGAGCGCCGAGGCGGTACCGTCTTTCACCGCCGGCAGTTTTGGCCAGGCGCTTGCCCTTGTGCACGAGGCGCGGGTGGTGGCATAGGGCCACAAACTATCTTGCCGGAGTTTTCTCCGGAGTGGAGAACGGACATGACGCCCGAAACCGCCCGCCCCTTCATCGACATTCATCCGCCAGTGGCGGAGGCGCTTGCCGCCGGGCGGCCTGTGGTGGCGCTGGAAAGCACCATCATTACCCACGGCATGCCATACCCCGACAATGGCGCGATGGCCGCCAAGGTCGAGCAGATCATCGCCGAGGGCGGCGCCGTGCCGGCGACGATCGCCGTGGTCGATGGCCGCATCAAGATTGGCCTGTCCGATGGCGAGCGCGAATCGCTTGCCATGACCGGCGACGCCATGAAGCTGTCGCGTGCCGATATCGGCTTTGCCGTCGCCCAAAAGCGCACCGGCGGCACCACCGTGGCCGCCACCATGATCGCCGCGCACATGGCCGGCATAAAGGTCTTCGCCACCGGCGGCATCGGCGGGGTGCACAAGGGCGCCGAAAAGAGTTTTGACATCTCGGCCGACCTCGACGAGCTGGCGCGCACGCCGGTCGTCGTCGTCTCGGCCGGCGCCAAGGCGATCCTCGACATCGAAAAGACGCTGGAAGTGCTGGAGACGCGCGGCGTGCCCGTTATCGGCCACGGCTGCGAGACAATGCCGGCCTTCTGGTCCAGGCAATCGCCCTTCCGTGCGCCGCTGACGCTGCATGCGCCTGAAGACATCGCGCATTTCTGCCGCACGCGGCAGGCGCTGGGCTTGGGCGGCGGCATTCTGGTCGCCAACCCGGTGCCGCAGAACGACGAGATCCCGGCAGCCGAGATGGACGGCTACATCCAGGCCGCGCAAAAGGCGGCCGAAGCGCAGAACATCACCGGCAAAGCCGTGACGCCGTTCCTCCTGTCGAAGATCTTGGAGCTCACCGGCGGCCGCAGCCTCAAGACCAACATCGCGCTGGTCGAGAACAATGCACGGCTGGCGGCGGAGATAGCGAAGGCGCTGTAGGCCTTATCTGCCCGCGCGCCGCCCCGCTTCATAAGCGCGCCGCGCCCAGACCGCCATTTCGTCGGGATCGTCGAAGGCGCTGTCGGGAACGCTCCAATAGGGCATCGCCACCTCCTTGCCGTGCCGCGAGCCCGTATAGGTCCACTGGCTGCAGCCGGCGGCCTCGAATTCGGGGATCGTCTCCTCGTCGGCCTTCAGCATCAGTTCGCCGCGCACCACGACCGCGACGATGACGCCGTCGCAATAGATGCCCTTGCCGCCGAACAGTTTTCGGATGCTGATCGGCCCCAGGCTCTCGAACAATTCTTCGAGGCGGTCATTGTCCATGCCGCAAGCATCTCATCCGGCGTGGGCCTTGTCATCGCAGCAACCAACAGCATGCTGACAGGTTGAGACATGAAATGGAGTTTCGCGCCATGCCTGTCCTGCTCAAAGGCTCCTGCCGCTGCGGCGCCGTCCGCTTCGAGGTGGAAAGTCACACGCCCGTGCCGTTCATGCTCTGCTACTGCTCGATCTGCCGCAAGCAGCAGGGCGGCGGCGGTTTTGCCATCAATCTCGGCGCCGACAACGAAACGCTCAAGGTCACCGGCAAGCCCAATCTCGGCGTCTACCGCGCTGAGATCGAGGACGACGAGCATCCGCACTGCGAGGTCTCGACCGGCGAGCGCAATTTCTGCAAGAAATGCGGCGCCGCGCTCTGGCTCTACGACCCGACTTGGCCGGACCTCGTCCACCCCTTCGCCTCGGCGATCGACAGCGACCTGCCGAAGCCGCCGGAAAAGGTGCATCTGATGCTGAAATACAAGGCGAGCTGGGTCGAGCCGGCGATCGGCAGGAACGACAAGGTGTTCGAGCTCTATCCCGAAGAATCGATCGCCGACTGGCACAAGCGCACCGGCTTGTGGGTGGACTAAGCCTGCATCTAAGAGCGATGGGTTAGCGCAACCCAGCGCTCGATCTGCCTCACATCCACCCCTTCGCGCTGCGCGGCGACCAAGGGGTGGTCTGCATCATGCAGAAAGACCCTGGGACGCAGATTGCCGGGCTGAAACACAACATTGGCATGCAGGTGCATCGAGCTCGGATATTCAGGAATGTCGTGCATCAGATACCCGAAGCAGAGCTCGTCCTCATATTGGCCGCTATCAAACCCGGCTCGATAGACATTCCAGATTCTTTCCGAGACGGACATCCAAACACCGAAACAGAACTCTTCGGACAACTGAGGTACGGGCAAGGGCAGCAGGCAACGAATGAAGCGGTCTGTTTGCCCCGTGGCGTAGCTCACCACGCAAAAATCGTCGTTCTTGCGGAAAGTCGACCGAGCTACCTCGTCAAGCGCGTCTGGATTCACCGGTGCGCCAAAGGCTATATCGGTGGGAAGTCCGGTGAACTCCTGGTCACAGCAGGCACATCGCCAGCGATATGCCTCGGCGCTCACCTAAGCAGCGCTTGAAGCGCGCGCCTCCGCCAGCGCCTTGAGATCGGCCGGCTTCAGCTCGACGGATTCGCCGCAGCCGCAGGCCGAGCTCTGGTTCGGGTTCCTGAAGGTGAAGCCGGTTCGCAGCGTCGTCTGCTCGAAATCCATCTCGGTTCCGAGCAGGAAAAGCGCCGCTTCCGGCGCGACATAGACGTGCGCGCCGTCGCGCTCGATATGATCGTCCTTGGGGTTCGGCTCGGTGACCAGATCGACCGTGTATTCCATCCCGGCGCAGCCGCCCTTCTTGATGCCAAGACGGATCCCATGCGCGTTGTCGCGCGTAGCGACGATCTCACGCACGCGATCCGCGGCCTTGTCGGTCATCGTGATGACGGCGAAGCGTCCCATGTCATTCTCCACGTTCGCGCGGGTTCAAGGCCCGCGGAATGAGTCTGCCTTTAAGATGGTGAAGTTTCACCTTTGCTGCAAGCCAGCCAACCTTAGTGGGGTCGCTGGCTAGTACCATCCAACCGCGACCTGCGCCTCTTCCGACATCCGGTCGGGTGTCCACGGCGGGTCGAACACCATGTTGACCTCGACGCCCGAAACCCCCTCCACGGCGCCGACGGCGTTCTCGACCCAGCCCGGCATCTCGCCGGCCACCGGGCAGCCCGGCGCGGTCAGCGTCATGTCGATCTTGACCGTCCGGTCGTCCTCGATGTCGATCCTGTAGACGAGGCCGAGCTCGTAGATGTCAGCCGGGATTTCCGGATCGTAGACCGTCTTCAGCGCCGAGACGATATCGTCGGTCAGCCGCGCCAACTCGTCGGCCGGGATCGCCGAGGCTGAGACGAGGCCGTTACCGGCCGTTTCCGGCGCGGTCTCTGCGGTGGTGCTCGCATCTTCCATGGTCGTCACCCGAAGAACTTTCGCGCCTTTTCCAGCGCATCGGCCAAAGCGTCGACTTCGGCCCTGGTGTTATACATGCCGAACGATGCCCTGCATGTGGAGGTTACGCCGAAGCGTTTCAACAGCGGCTGGGCGCAATGCGTGCCGGCGCGGACCGCGACGCCTTGCCTGTCGATAAGCATCGACACGTCATGGGCGTGGATGCCCTGCAATTCGAACGAGATGATGGCGCCCTTGCCGGGCGCGTCGCCGAAGATGCGCAGCGAATTGATGGTGCGCAGCCGCTCGTGCGCGTAATTCTTGAGGTCCGCCTCATGCGCCGCGATGCGCTCGCGGCCGACCTTTTCCATATATTCGAGCGCGGCGCCCAGCCCGATCGCCTGCACGATCGGCGGCGTGCCGGCCTCGAAACGGTGCGGCGGCTCGTTGTAGGTGACGATGTCTTCCGTCACCTCCTCGATCATCTCGCCGCCACCCATGAAGGGCCGCATCGCTTCCAGCATGTGCTTCTTGCCGTAGAGCACGCCGATGCCGGACGGACCGTAAACCTTGTGGCCGGTGAAGACGAAGAAGTCGCAATCGAGGTCCTGCACGTCGATCGGCATATGCACGGCGCTCTGGCTGCCGTCGACGAGCACGGGAATGCCACGCGAATGCGCGATGCGCACGATCTCCTTGATCGGCGTCACCGTGCCCAGCGCGTTCGACATATGGGTGATGGCGACGAGTTTTGTGCGGTTCGTCAGCCGCTTCTCGAATTCCTCGATATGGAAGGCGCCGAGATCGTCGACCGGCACCCAGACAAGCTTCGCGCCCTGCCGCTCGCGGATGAAATGCCAGGGCACGATGTTGGAGTGGTGCTCCATGATCGAGAGCACGATCTCGTCGCCCTCGCCGATCCTCGGCATGCCGTAGCCATAGGCGACCGTGTTGATCGCCGAGGTGGTGTTGGAGGTGAAGACGATGTTGTCGGTGCTCGGCGCATTGAGGAAGCGGCGTACCGTCTCGCGTGCTTTCTCATAAGCATCGGTCGCGGCATTCGACAGAAAATGCAGGCCGCGATGGACATTGGCGTAGTCCTGCGAATAGGCGTGCTGGATCGTGTCGAGCACCACCTGCGGCTTCTGCGCCGAGGCGCCGTTGTCGAGATAGACCAGCGGCTTGCCGTAGACCTGCCGCGACAGGATCGGGAAGTCGCGGCGGATCGCCTCGACGTCGTAGGGAGCGGTTTCGATCTTCTGGTCCATCACAAGGTCTTTCGAGGCTTCGCCTCACTTCGTCCAGCAACCCTCATCCGTCTTGGCGCTCCGCGCCAATCCACCTTCTCCCAAGTAGGAGAAGGGGAAAGCGCTACCCGTGCGTCGAAAACCAGGCGTCGAGCCGCGCTTCGAGCGCATCGACGAGCGCGTCGTCGTCCAGTTCCTCGATCACTTGCGCGACGAAAGCCTTCACCAGAAGGCCGCGCGCCGCTTTCTCGTCAATGCCGCGCGCCATCAGATAGAACAGATGGTTGTGGTCGATCTCGGTGACCGTCGCGCCGTGACCGCAAACGACGTCGTCGGCGAAGATTTCCAGCTCCGGCTTGGTCGAGAACTCACCCTCGTCCGACAGGAGCAGCGTGTTGCACGCCATCTTGGCGTTGGTCTTCTGCGCGTATTGGTGGACGTTGATTCGACCCTGGAAGACACCCCGCGCCTTGCCGGTCACAACGTTGCGGATCACTTCGGTAGAGGCCGTGTGCGGCACGGCGTGGTCGAGCACCATGGTGGTGTCGGTGTGCGTGTCGCCGGCCAGAAGGTTGATGCCGCGCAGCTTGAAATCGGCGCCCTCGCCAGTCGTCCTGACCACGACTTCCTGGCGCACCAACTTGCCGCCGGCGTTCATCACGAACAGCGTCAGCTTCGCGTCCTTCCCAATATGCGCCTTGAACTGAGCAAGGTGCGTCGCCGTGTCCGGCTGTTCTTGCACGACCAGCCAGGTCACCTCGGCGCCGTCGCCGACCACGAGCTGGCTGACCGAGCTGACGAGCGCGGCTTCGCCGCCCTCTCCCGCTTGACGCTCGACGATGATTGCCTTGGCGCCGGCACCGACACGTGCCAGGAGCCGCACATGCGTCTGGCCGCCGGCCTGGAGGTTCTGCAGCTCGATCGGCTTTTCCAGCTCGGTGCCGTCGGCGATGTCGACGAAATAGCCGTCGGCGACGAAGGCCGTGTTCAGCGCGCCGATTGCGTCATCGGCGCCATAGCGATCGAGCCCCGGCGCGATACTGCCGTCGGTGAGCTTCTCCGACAGGCGCTGCACCGTGACGCCTTCGATCTCGGGAGCCTTGGCGCTCGAAACGCCGTTCAGCACCGGCAGAACGGCCGAACCGTCGAGGACCGGATCGAGCGCCTTTGCGATGTCCCCGGCCTCGAAGACCGGCACCGAGGTCAGCAGCCGGCGCAGGTCCGTATAGTGCCAGGATTCGACGCGGCGCGTCGGCAGGCCGTGCTTGATCGCTTCGATCGCGTCGTCGCGCTTGACCATCACCGCGCCGTCGCCGGGCAGCAGCGATAGCCGCTCGCCGAAGGCGTCGATCAGCGCCGTTTCGGCCAATGTCCGCTGGGGCTGTGCGTGCATGTTCATTGCTCTTGCCTCACTTGGCCCCATCTCACGCGGCTTGCCCGATCACGCCGGCATAGCCGTTGGTCTCGAGGTCGAGCGCCAGCGACTTGTCGCCCGACTTGATGACCTGGCCCTTGTAGAGCACGTGCACGCTGTCCGGCACGATGTGCTCGAGCAGGCGCTGGTAATGGGTGATGACGACGATCGCGCGCTCCGGCGAGCGCAGCGCGTTGACGCCATCGGCGACGATCTTGAGGGCGTCGATGTCGAGGCCTGAATCGGTCTCGTCGAGCACGCAGAGCTTCGGCTCGAGCAGCTTCATCTGCAGGATCTCGGCGCGCTTCTTCTCGCCGCCGGAGAAGCCGACATTGAGCGGCCGCTTCAGCATGTTCATGTCCATGTTGAGCGAGGCGGCGGCGTCCTTCACGCGCTTCAGGAATTCCGGAACCTTCAGGGGCTCCTCGCCGCGCGCTTTGCGCTGCTCGTTCATGGCGACTTTCAGGAATTCCATGGTCGCCACGCCCGGTATCTCCATCGGATACTGGAAGGCGAGGAAGATGCCGGCGGTGGCACGTTCGGCCGGATCCATTTCGAGGATCGACTGGCCGTTGTAGAGGATGTCGCCTTCGGTGACCTCGTAGTCCTCGCGGCCGGCGAGGATGTAGGACAGCGTCGACTTGCCCGAACCGTTCGGGCCCATGATGGCGGCGACCTCGCCGGCTTTGACCGTCAGGTTCAGGCCACGGATGATCTCCGTGCCGTCCTCGACGATGCGGGCATGCAAATTCTTGATCTCAAGCATTATCTTCTACTTTCGTGTTCTTGTTGTCCTCGACGCCGGGTCCTTGACGAGATTTCCCCAGAAGAGCGCCCGCAAGATCGCCAGTAACGATCATCCAGCCAAAAAAACCTACCGCGCCTAGGGTCGCAATCGAACCACCAACATTCCTTACCGAACTCAAGCCAAATATCGCGCCTATTAAAGCCACCACGGCACCTCCAATAGCCAGCGTCAACAAGAGCATCAGAACGATGACTATCAAACTCTGGATACGCTCGAAGAATTTCCAGGAGCGCCGTTCCATTTAGTCAGCCCACGCTGCCTTCCAGCGAGATCCCGATCAGCTTCTGCGCCTCGACGGCGAACTCCATCGGCAGCTGTTGGATGACGTCCTTGACAAAGCCGTTGACGATCAGCGCGATCGCCTCTTCCTCGGGAATGCCGCGCTGCATCACGTAGAACTTCTGGTCCTCGGATATCTTCGACGTCGTCGCCTCGTGCTCGAACTTCGCCGTCGCGTTCTTGGCTTCCATGTAGGGCACGGTGTGCGCGCCGCACTGGTCGCCGATCAGCAGCGAATCGCAGTTGGTGAAGTTGCGGGCGTTGGTCGCCTTGCGGTGCGCCGAGACCTGGCCGCGATAGGTGTTCTGCGAGAAGCCGGCGGCAATACCCTTGGAGATGATGCGGCTCGACGTGTTCTTGCCGAGATGGATCATCTTGGTGCCGCTGTCGACCTGCTGATAGCCGTTCGACACCGCGATCGAATAGAACTCGCCGCTGGAATCGTCGCCGCGCAGAATGCAGCTCGGATATTTCCAGGTGATCGCCGAGCCGGTCTCGACCTGCGTCCACGAAATCTTCGAACGATGGCCGCGGCAGTCGCCGCGCTTGGTGACGAAATTATAGATGCCGCCCTTGCCCTCGGCGTCGCCGGGATACCAGTTCTGCACCGTCGAATATTTGATCTCGGCATCGTCGAGCGCGATCAGCTCGACCACCGCGGCATGCAGCTGGTTCTCGTCGCGCTGGGGAGCCGTGCAGCCTTCGAGATAGGAGACATAGGCCCCCTCCTCGGCGATGATCAGCGTGCGCTCGAACTGGCCGGTATTCTTCTCATTGATGCGGAAATAGGTCGACAGCTCCATCGGGCAGCGCACGCCCTTCGGCACGAAGACGAAGGAGCCGTCGGTGAACACGGCCGAGTTCAGCGTGGCGTAGAAATTGTCGGAAGTGGGCACGACCGAGCCCAGATATTTCTGCACCAGCTCCGGATGCTCGCGGATCGCTTCCGAGATCGAGCAGAAGATAACGCCGGCCTGAGCCAGCTCCTTCTTGAAGGTGGTGACGACCGAGACGGAATCGAACACGGCGTCGACCGCGACGCGGCCGGACTTGTAGACGTTGTCGTTGGCCTCCTCCAGCTCCGAAGCGTCGGTCTTCTGCACGCCGGCGAGGATCTCCTGCTCCTTCAAAGGAATGCCAAGCTTCTCGTAGACCTTGAGCAATTCGGGATCGACCTCGTCCAGCGACTTCGGTCCCGGCGTGCTCTTCGGCGCCGCGTAGTAGTGGATGTCCTGGAAATCGATCTTCGGATAGTGGACGCGCGCCCAGGTCGGCTCTTCCAGCGTCAGCCAGCGCCTATAGGCGCCCAGACGCCATTCTAGCATCCAGTCTGGCTCGCCCTTCTTCTCGGAGATCAAGCGAATGATGTCTTCGCTCAGGCCCTTGGGGGCCTTATCCATCTCGATCTCTGTCCGGAATCCGTATTTATACTGGTCGACGTCGATCTTTCGGACTCGATCGATCGTCTCCTGCACAGCAGGCATAAGCGTTCTCCATCCACGCCGGGGTCAAGGCCCGGCAGTTTTCAAACTATGGCACCGCAGAAACGCGCCCCAGGAAGGACTCGGCTGCGGAGTAAGCTCCATATAGTGCGTTCTGGCCGGAAATTCACCCGTCCAGACGAAACGCACGGCTCTACCAGGCCGGATGGCCTGAATTCGTTTTTCGAGCACCGGATTTCAAGAGCCGCCGGGGATCTCTTGTCCGATGCCTCGCCGCCGTCAGGCAGCCTTTTCTTTTCCACCCCGACGCGCGGCTATGCCCGCCAGAGCCGCCCGGAACGCCTCGATCTCCTCGGCGCCGGTAGCGCGGCCAATCGAGACGCGCAATGCGCCAAGACTCTCGCCGTGGCCCATCGCCTTCAGCACATGGCTTGGCCCGACTTTCCCCGACGAACAGGCGGAACCGGCCGACAGCGCAACACCGGCGAGATCGAAGGCGATCTGCGCGGTCTCGGCCTTGACGCCGGGAATAGCGAAGAATGTCGTATTGGCAAGCCTTGGCGCTGCCGCTCCAAAGATTTCCGTATCAGGGACGAGCTCCCGGACGATGGCTTCGACCTTGTCGCGACGGCGCGCGACCGCTTCCATGTCTTCCAGGCCGGCGAGTGCTGCCCGCGCCGCGGCACCAAAACCGGCCATGCCGGGAAGATTCTCCGTGCCGGCGCGATGGCCCTTTTCCTGGCCGCCGCCATTGATCAGCGGCTTCGGCATCATCAGATCGGCCCGGGCGACGATGGCGCCGACGCCCTTCGGGCCGCCGATCTTGTGCGAGGAAAGGATCAGATAATCGGCATAACCGGCTGACATGTCGATCGGAATCCGTCCTGCCGCCTGCACGGCATCGACGACCAGCACGCCGCCCGCTTCCTTGACGATCTCGGCGATGCGTCCGATCGGCTGGATCACCCCCGTCTCGTTGTTGGCGGCATGGATCGCCACCAGCGGCAGGCCGGCAGCCTTGTCATGCGCGGAGAGCGCCGCAGTCAGCGCCTCGAGATCGGCAATGCCGTCTCGATCGACGCCGATCCTCGTCACCTGCGGCGCCGAGAACCGCCCGCCATTCAGAATGCAGGGATGATCGGCGGCCGAGACATAGAGGTGGCTGATGCGGACAGAGCCGCGCCCCATCTGCCAGTCGGGAGCAAGCATCGTCGATGCGGCCTCCGTCGCGCCGGAGGTGAACACGACGTGCTCGGGCCTGGCATTGACCAGTCTTGCCACGTCACGCCTGGCATCCTCGATCAGCCGCCGCGCCGCGCGGCCCTCGCTGTGAACCGACGACGGATTGGCGGCATCGAGCGCCGCGACCATCGCCGACCGCGCCTCTGCAATGAGAGGTGCGCTGGCGTTGTAGTCGAGATAGGCGCGAGTTGCGGCCATTTTCCTTCAGTCGATCCTGTCAGCAGCCATTCCGCGAGGACGGCGCGTTATTTCCTTGAAATTGCAAGGCGAGCCGTCCTATTTACCCGGCTTGCGGCGCGGGCGGCCGAGAAAATGCGTTTTCGGCACCCAGTTTTGAACAATTCTAAACTAGCTTCTAGGAAGACGCTTGCCCGGCGTCAAGGCCACAGAATGGGCCAAAGGAAGAGTCCGGGCCCGCGCCTTCGTATGCCACGTGGAGTATTTTATGCCTGAGGTCATTTTCGCCGGTCCGGCTGGTCGCCTGGAGGGCCGTTACCAGCCTTCGAAGGAAAAGAGCGCGCCGATCGCCATCGTGCTGCATCCGCACCCGCAATTCGGCGGCACGATGAACAACAAGATCGTCTATGACCTCTTCTACATGTTCCAGAAGCGCGATTTCACCACGCTTCGCTTCAATTTCCGCGGCATCGGCCGCAGCCAGGGCGAGTTCGACCACGGTACCGGCGAATTGTCGGACGCGGCCGCTGCGCTCGACTGGGTGCAGTCGCTGCATCCGGATTCCAAGAGCTGCTGGGTCGCGGGCTATTCGTTCGGCTCATGGATCGGCATGCAGCTGCTCATGCGCCGGCCCGAGATCGAGGGCTTCATCTCGGTCGCCCCGCAGCCCAACACCTACGATTTTTCGTTCCTGGCACCCTGCCCGTCGTCCGGCCTCATCATCCATGGCGATGCCGATAAGGTGGCGCCGCCCAAGGACGTCCAGACGCTGGTCGACAAGCTGCACACGCAAAAGGGCATAACCATCACGCAGAAGACTATCTCCGGCGCCAACCATTTCTTCGCCAACCACGCTGAACTGCTGATCGACGAATGCGCCGATTACCTCGACCGGCGTCTGGCCGGCGAGCTCGCCGATCCACGGCCGAAGCGGCTGAGGTAGATTTCGGGCGATCCTGTGACCAATGCTCTACGGGCGGTCAGCTGACAATTGCTCGCGGCTCCGCCTCGCCAGCGATGTTTTACCCTTGGATCCGCTGGAAGACAGCAGCCGGAACGTGCGCTTGGGCACGGGTCTGGTCGACGACGGCCGCCGGAAGATGAAACCGAGCCGCGCGAAGACCAACCCTGCGGCGATCGCAAAGGCAAGGCCGAGCCCAAAGCCGGCCACTGTGTCGCTCGGATAATGCGCGCCGACGAAGACGCGCGTCGAAGCGATCAAGGCCGTGGCCGCAAGCGCGATGTGCCAGCGCCTTGGAAACAGCAGCAAGAGGACGCCGAACACCGCCCCCATCGTCGTAGCATGGCCGGACGGAAAGCCGGCGAAGCGCGCATCCATGGCGAAGGGATGCAGCGACAGCACCCCGTAATCGTTGAAATAGAGCGGCCGGGCCCGGCCGATGCCGTATTTTAGTAAGTTGACGGCCAGCCCGGAAAGACTAACCGCGCAAAGCACCAGGAAAGCGAAGCAGGTCCAATTGTAGACGAGCAGACGCGACGACCTGGAAAGCCGTCGCCAGTCCGTCAGGTTGGCGGCGACGAGGCAGAGAACCGCGGGGATGAGATACCAGCCGCCCAGGCCGAAATCCGTTAAGAAGTCGGTGAATCGGACGAAGCTTGGCGTCCACCCGCCGCGCATCCTGCCGGCGGCGCTGTCCAGGGTGAGGCCAATGGCTATGGCCAGCAGAAGCCATGCAGAGACCCAGACGAGCCAGGGAATCTCGGGATAGCGCGCGGGCCGCACTGCAAAACGCCGCTGCACGATGCGCGTCGTGTCGCGGAAGTTGCCGAGCGAACGGCGGTAAAGAGAAACGGCGGACATGGCTCTATAGGGGTCTTCGAGCTCCGACATTATTCCTCACTGGGCCACTCGATAAAGGCCGAGAGCCAGCTTGTCTCCTGACGAATAGTTGAGCCCGTCGATCTCGGTCAGTCGCTTCGCCGACTTGCCCTGCCCGGCAAGCAGCTCGTTTAGCTTTTGCTCCTCCTTGACCGGCGCCAGTCCCAGCGCACAGGTCGGATCGGCCAGCAGGTGCTTTGCCACGCCATCGACGTCGGTCAGCACGGTCTTGGTCCCGACCAGGAACACCAGGCTCGGCTCGTGATAGGGGGACGAGGCGACCACCGTGGTGTCGCAAGGACGGTTGGCATCGACGGCTGCCTTGATGGCCGGGCTCAGCCAGATCGGCCTCAGCGACGGCGCAATCACGCCGAACAGCAGGCTGAACGTTACGCCCGCGCCGATCGCGATCGCCGCGATGCGTTCGAGCGGCACCTGCAATTGGCGCGGGAAAGCCAGATAGCCGGTCACGAGCGCGGCGATTGCCGCCGGAATGCTCCACCAGGAAAAGGCTTTTGCGAGATAGAGCGGCGCGCCTATGCATACTGCGGCTAGCCCGATCGACACGACGACGACGCCGAAGGCGGTCGACCACCACAGCCAGTTCTGCCAGCGCTTGAGCGGCGCATTGGCCTTATCCTCCGGCAAGGTGAGCAGCCAGCCGATCAGCAGCGCCATGCCGGGATAGGCCGGCAGCACATAATGCGGCAGCTTGGTCGGGATCGCCTCGAACACCAGCCAGAAGGGGATATACCAGGCGAGACAGAAGCGCAGGCGCGGGTCGTCCCAGAAGCGGTTGATGGCCTGCAGCCCGGCGCCGACCGCGATCAGGCCGAAAGGCCACATGAACAGCGAATAGGTGAGCATATAGAAGCCCGGCGGCAGGCCATGCGATTCCTCGCCCTGCGCCACCTTGTTCAGCATGTCCTTGCCGACCGCCTCCTGGAAGAAGGCGCCGCCGCTCTTCCAGCTGATGAGGATGATCCAGGGCAGCACGATGACGAGCACGATTGCAACGCCGCGCACCAGCTTCAGCTTCAAAAGCCAGCGCCAGTCGCGTTCGAAGGCGAACAGCGCGCCGGCCGTCAGCAGCGACAACAGCGGAGCGACCGGACCCTTGATCAGAATTCCCAGTCCCTGCGCGATCCAGAAGATCCATGGGAGGTGGCCGGCAACCGGCTCCTTGCGGCGCGCGGCCAGATAGACCTGCGCCAGCGCGCCCTGCGCGGCCACGCAGCAGGCGAGCAACATGGCGTCGGTCTTGGCGTCGCGGCCTTCGAAGGCGGTGGCGAAGATGGCGGCCATCATCAGGCCGGCGGCAAGGCCGGCATTGGCGCCGAAGAGTTTTGTGCCCGTCCAGCCGATGCCCACGACGGCGAGCGCGATGCCCAGCATCGAAACCAGTCGATAGACCCAGATCGGCGCTTCGACCCCCTCACCGCTCAATACGACGGCCGCCGATTGCAGCCAGTAGATGCCGATCGGTTTCTTGTAGCGGGTCACATCCTGCAGTCGGATGTCGATATAGTCGCCGGTCTCGACCATCTGCTTGGTCGACTGGACGAAGCGTGATTCGTCCCGGTCGACCGGCGGCAGGCTTGCCAGCCCGCTGACGGTCATCAGGATGCTGAACAGAAAGAGGAGGAGATAGTTCCTGTTCATCGCGGGAGCTTGTCCGATCTGATCTGCGGGATAGCCCCGTCGCGGCGCGTCGGGGCGTGCTGCCCTTGCGCGGGCGCCTCATTACGCCAGCAAAAGGGGCGAAGCAAGGATGCGGCTCATGGCAAGGCGATAGCACGCAATGCCCCAAGCCACTTTTGCTGATCGCCCATTTGCCGGTTGAAGTGCGGTCTTACGCGAAACCGGAACTCACTGTTGCTGATCACCTGTTTGCCTCTTGAAGCGCGATCCTACGCAAAACCGGAAACCACTTTTGCTGATCGCGCTTGGATGCTAAACGCGCCCCTTCACGTCAAGCTCGGCCAAATGCCGTGCGATCTCCGGGAAGAAAAGATGTCCGCCTTCAAGTCCGATTTCCTGCGCATCATGAGCGAGCGCGGCTTCATCCACCAGATTTCGGATGAAACCGGCCTCGACCAGCTTTTCGCCAAGGAAACGGTGAGCGCTTATATCGGCTTCGATGCGACGGCGAAGAGCCTGCATGCCGGATCGCTGATCCAGATCATGATGCTTCACTGGCTGCAGCAGACCGGCCACCGGCCGATCGCGCTGATGGGCGGCGGCACCTCGATGATCGGCGATCCTTCTTTCAAGGACGAGGCGCGCAAGCTGCTGACGCCTGGGGACATTGAGAGCAATCTCGTCGGCATCCGCCGCAATTTCGCGCCTTATCTCAAATTCGGCAGCGGCGCGGGCGACGCGGTGATGGTTAACAATGCCGATTGGCTGATGGAGATCAACTACGTCAGTTTCCTGCGCGATGTCGGCCGGCATTTCTCCGTAAACCGCATGCTGGCCTTCGATTCCGTGAAGCTCAGGCTCGACCGCGAGCAGTCGCTGTCGTTCCTCGAATTCAACTACATGATCCTGCAGGCTTACGACTTCGTCGAGCTCTACAAGCGCGTCGGCTGCCGGCTGCAGATGGGCGGCTCCGACCAGTGGGGCAACATCGTCAACGGCATCGATCTCGGTCATCGCATGGAAGGCGTGCAGCTGTTTGCGATGACGACGCCGCTGCTCACCACCTCGTCGGGCGCCAAGATGGGTAAGTCGGCCTCCGGCGCTGTCTGGCTCGACGGCGATATGCTGTCGCCTTACGAGTTCTGGCAGTACTGGCGCAACACCGAGGATGCGGATGTCGGGCGCTTCCTGAAGCTCTACACGACACTGCCGCTCGCCGAGGTCGCGCGCCTCGAAAAGCTCGGCGGCTCGGAGATCAACGAGGCGAAGAAGATTCTCGCCACCGAGATCACCGCCATGCTGCATGGCCGCGCGGCGGCCGAAACGGCTGCAGAGACCGCGCGCAAGACTTTCGAGGAAGGCGCGCTCGCCGACACGCTGCCCAGCATCGACGTCGCCAAGGCTGATCTCGAGGCCGGCATCGGCATCCTGTCGCTGTTCGTCACCGCCGGACTCGCCGGCTCCAATGGCGAAGCGCGCCGGCATGTCCAGGGCGGCGCCGTGCGCCTCAACGACAAGGTGGTGACCGACGACCGGCGCGTGGTGACGCTTGAGGACCTGGGCGCGGAAGGTGTGGTGAAGCTCTCGTTCGGCAGGAAGAAGCACGTTCTGGTGCGGCCGATCTAGTCGGCCTGATCACCGATACTCGAAGATTGAGCGGAAAATTCCCGGCGCCACCACCGACAGCGGATTGATGTTGAGCGTCGGCTTGTTGGCGTTGCCGCGCAGCCGGTAGGTGACGCCGATCAGGCCGCGGTCGCGGCCGTTGCCGAGCAGCGGGCCGAACAGCGGCAGTTCGCCGAAGATGCGATTCAGCCCATAGACCGGCATGAAGGTGCCGGTCATGTCCATATTGTTGTCCTGGTCGTAGAGCGTGCCCTGGAAAGTGGTGCCGATGCGCGGACCGCGCAACAGACCGTTTGCCAGTCTGAGATAGCCGGAGCCTTTGTCGATCTCGGCATAGCCGCGCTCGAACTGCACCCTTGAGGTGTCGATGTTGGCCTTGACCGCCTGGTTGAGGCTGCGCGTGTCGCCGGCCGGCCTGGTCGACACGATCGACGCAAGCTTCGGCTCGTTGACGACATAGAAATTGCTGGCGTCGACCTGGCCCTTCATTGGCCCGTCGGCGTCGCCCGCCAGCGACAGCGTGATGGCCCCGCCCTCCATATGCTCGTAAATGTTGAGGAAGCGCAGGATAGCGCCGGCATCGGCCGATTTCATCCTGAGAGACCGGCCGCCGTCGCCGGTGGTGTTTCGGACGGCAATGGCGGCACCCGAACTCGCCGTCGCGCTGACATCGAGACCATTCACCCGGGAGCCGGCAGCGCTGTAATTCAGCTTGAGGTTCGACAGCACCTCGTCGTGAAAGCCGGTCAGGGACTTCACGTCGGCGCTGACCGAGATCGCGTCGGCGCCGGCGCCCTTTGTGGCTGTATCGACGTCTGAGGTGAACTGTTTGATCAGCGAGCGGGCGTCGAGAGAGTCGCCGCTGACATTGACCGCATAGCTTTTGCCCGACCGTTTGACCGAGACCGCGACGTCGTCTCCTCTGTTGAGCGCGACCTTGCTGAACCGGGCCGAGGACAGCGCCCCGTTGACCAGTGTCACATCGCCGTCGATCGAAAAGCTCTTCCCGTCGAGATCGAAGTCGGACAGTGTGGTCGTGCTGCCGGACTTTGCCATCGTGAAGGTGACCTTGGCCGGAATGCCGGCACCCTTGCTCCATCCTGCCCAAGGGATGTCGAGCCTTGCGTTGGTCAGGTCGGCCGACACGTTCTGGACGCCCTCGCCGCTCTTGTCGATCGCCACCTTGATGGTTCCGGAAAGCAGCGGCGACAGGCCGGGCATTGCTGCAGTGCGCGTCTTGTCGTCGATCACCAGCGCGACCTTACGGCTGCGCGGCGGGCCACTGTCCTCGAGCGGCTCGACCAGGTCGAGCTCGGCCGGAATGCCGTTCAGCTTCGCCTTGGCCGATATCACCGCACGGTCGGGGCTCACGGTGATCGACCCGTCGGCCTCGGTCACCATCTGGTCCTCGAACGGTTTGACTAAGGAAAGATCCTGGTAGTCCAGCGCCACCAGCCAGTCGAGCCTCGAGGTATCGACGCCGGAGGTCAGCGGAATGTCGGCCCGCACATGCCCGGTGACGGTGCCGCTCAAATCCTCAGGCGCAAGTCCGACATGGCGCATGGCGTTGATCGGCTCAAAGGAGGCGAGTTCGGCGATCGCCGGGGCCTCGCCGGCGACATCGATGTCGAGCGAGCCGATCACGGGGGAAACATTCGCCTGCTTGATCGTCAGCGTGCCGCCGCTTGCCGCCACGGTGCGGCCGCTCGGCATAAAAACGCTGCCCGAGGACAGCGTGATATCGACATCGTTGCCATGAAAGGCAACGACACCGACCGCATCGCGGATCGGCGGAATGCGCCCCGCGGTATCGAAGCGCGAGCCTTCGACCTGGAAGCGGCCGAACACCTCGTCGCCGGAAAGCGGAACGCCGTTGCCGAGCCGCCCCGGAACGACCTGGAACTGCAGGTTGGCGTCGACCACGCGGCCGCCGAACAGGTTGTCCAGCACCCAAAGCCGCGCGTTGCGGGCGGAGAACCAGGGCCACAACTGCTTCACATGCGAAACCGGCATGTCGTGGACATTGAGCGACAGCGACACACCCGGCGGGCCATTGTCGATGAAGGCGAGCGACGCCGTGCCCAGCACGTCGCTCGAACCGCCGGAGCGGACGCCGATCTGCTCGGCGACGAGCTTGCGGCTCTTGGTCTGGTAGACGCCGGCGACCCGGGCAAGGAACTGAAGCGCCGGCTCCGGCGATTCCGAAGGCGCGAGCGTCGAGCCGTCGCTGACAAGGTCATAGCGGTAGGACGGCTCCTCGCCCGCGGCTGCCGGTTTCGGCCCGACCGAGCCTGAGAAATCGAATGTCGAGCGGCCGGTCCTGATCAGCAATTTGTCGACCGAGACCTTGTTTGATCCCGCGACCAATGTGGCCCTGGCATCGACGTCGGCCGGCAGCAGCCCGCGCGAGCCGAGATCGAGCACCGAGCCGCCGAGCGACAGCGACGCCGTCAGCCGCGACGGCGTGTCGCCGGACGCCTCGACGCCCGAAAGCTTCAGCGCAACAGAACCAAGCTTGCCGCCCTGGGCGGCGAAGTTCCCGCCGCTGGAGCTTCCCTGAGCGGGCGTTACGCCGACGTCCGCTATCGCGACGGCGGCGTCCAGCGATGCGATCCGCCTGGCGCTCGGATCGCGCGCCGCGGAGGCGCTCAGGCTGACATGCCGGCCGTCGACATCGGCTTTTGAAGACAGTTCCATGCTGCCTGTGCCCGTCTGCCCAACCGTGGCCTCGGCGACGGTCACACGCCTGACCGATCCGCCCGGCGGCAATTCGAACTCGACGTTGCGGAGGTCGATCTGGCGCATCGATTCCGCGCGCACCGCATCCAGCGCCGCGTTGACGCCGCCAAACACCGCCGCAGATACTTTCTCCGGATCGACCAGGCCATCCTCGTTGCGCAAAGCCGCCGTCCAATCACCGCTGCCGGACGGCATGGCGGCGACCATGATGCGAGCATCGGAGAACCGGGCGCTGGTGAGCTTGACCTCGCCGGATAGCAGCGGCAGCAGGCGCATGCCGAAGCGGACGCGCCCGACATCGGCCATCGGCTTGCCGTCGGCCGTCTTCAAGCTGACGTCGCTGACCTGCAGGGCGACGAAGCTCGACCCATCGAGCGTCAACCGCGCCGGCCCAACGGTGACGTTGAGATCGACGCCAGCGAGCTTCTCGATGGCCGTCTCGGCTTCGGCGCGAAGTCGTTCCGTGCCGATGCCTGACGTGCCAAGCACATAGACGCCAATTGCCGCCAGAAGCACCAGTGCGCAGAGTCCGGCGAACACCCGGCCGAGGATGCGGAAACGCCAGCGCACCGAAGCACGGCCGAGCGGCGGCACGCTGCAAGCGGACGGAAAAGCTCCCAGGTCGGTGATCTCGTCACGCCTGAACCTGATCTTCTCGTGCTGCGGTTGCTCCTGATCCAAGCAATATTCCGTTGTAAACGTACTCGTCGTGGACGAATCCCCGCCTCACGTTATATCGATGCTCGATCCGCGCGTAACCGCAAACAAGGGCATCGACATGGCTGATCTCGACGTGGGCGACGTTGCGCCGCAATTCGATCTTCCGCGCGACGGCGGCGGCACCCTCAGCCTCGCCGCGATCCGGGGAAAACCTGTCGTACTCTACTTTTATCCGCAGGACGACACCACAAGCTGCACCAACGAGGCGATCGGCTTCTCGCAGCTGAAGCCGGAATTCGAGAAGGCCGGCGCCGTAGTCATCGGACTGTCCCCCGATAGCGTCAAGAAACACGACAAATTCAAGGCGAAATACGATCTCACCCTCGATCTCGTCGCAGACGAGGAGCGCAAGGCGATCGAGGCCTATCATCTGTGGGTCGAGAAGACGATGTACGGCCGCAAGTACATGGGTGTCGAGCGCGCTACCTTCCTGATCGGCCAGGACGGACGCATCGCCCGCATCTGGCGCAAGGTGCGCGTCAAGGGCCATGCCGAAGAGGTGCTGGAGGCGGTGCGCGCGCTGTGAAGCGGGGCAGACCCAAAGCTTCCGCGATTTTGCTGGCCTCCTTCCCTGCAACCTGCCACCCGCGTTGCGGGATTTGGATATGCCGACATCGCCGCCAGCAAAGCTTTGTTAACCCTAATAATGTGTAATCGAGCTGTCGTTGGAGTCGTAACGAAAGCTTGGTCCCGTGAACGGTCAGTCAGCGGTCTTCGGCAGGCGCAAGGAGCCCCATACGGTCATTATCGCCCGGGGCAACGAGATCCGGCATTTCACCATCCGCCCGTGGCTCGCCGCCTTCATCGGGTCGGCGCTTGCGGCGATCGCCATCGGCTATCTGCTCGCCACCTCCTACCTGGTGCTGCGCGATGACCTGATCGGCGCCACCGCAGCCAGGCAGGCGCGCATGCAGCAGGCCTATGAGGATCGCATCTCCGCGCTTCGCGCCCAGGTCGATCGCATCACCAGCCGCCAGCTTCTCGACCAGCAGCTCATGGAGACCAAGGTCAGCGAGTTGCTGGCCAGGCAGACCCAGCTCAGCCAGCGCCACGGCCGGCTCGGGCCGATCCTCGAACGCGCCGAGAGCGAGGTCGGCGATGTGCCCGCCGCAGCCAATGCCACCGCGACCAAACCCGACGAGCGCGCCGAGATCACCGGCGGTCTTTCGCAGGCGCCGACCTACTCCGTCGCGTCGTTGGGCGCCGGCGACACGAGGCCATTCTCCCTGTGGTCGACACGCTCGGACCCGCTCGACAACGAAACGGCAGCGGATCGTGCCGACAAGCTCTTCGTGTCGATCAACGCTTCGCTCAAGGCCATCGAGAACCAGCAGCTCACGCGCATCACCACGCTTGCGGACAACGCTTATCGCAACGCCGACGCGATCTCGCAGGCGCTGCAAGCCGCCGGGCTGCCGGTCGACACGGAGCTCGACAAGAACGAAGTCGGCGGGCCGCTGGTGCCGCTCGATTCTTCAATGACCTTCGACAGCAAAGTCAAAGAGCTGGATGAAGCGCTTGATGCGCTGGATGACGTCAAGAAAGAGGCGCGCAAGCTGCCGCTCAGCAATCCCGCGCCGGGCCATACCGTGACCAGCCCGTTCGGGGTGCGCACCGACCCGATCCTCGGCACGGCCGCCCTACATACGGGAATGGATTTCAGGGCGCCGATCGGCATGCCGGCGAAGGTCACCGCTGCCGGCGTCGTCACCAAGGCCGGCTGGAACGGCGGCTACGGCCGCATGGTCGAGGTCGACCACGGCAACGGCTTTGCGACGCGCTATGGCCACCTCAGCGAGATCGACGTGACTGTCGGCCAGAAGCTCGCCGCCGGCGACGTGATCGGCAAGACTGGCAGCAGCGGCCGCTCGACCGGTCCGCATCTCCACTACGAAGTGCGCCACAATGGCGAGGCGGTCGACCCGCTGCGCTTCCTCGCCGTCGGCAAGAAGGTCGCGCATTACCTTTAGCGCACGCCTCGCGGCCGACCCGAGGTCCCTCCAGATTTATCCACCGTTTTGCCTGGCAGCGCTCGCTTCGGATTGACTCAATCCAAGTTGTAGGATGATATACATCACCCTATCGCCTCACCGATTGCGCCGCTGATGACCATTCGCAGCCTCTCACCGGATATCCTCAGCGTCCTCGAAGACGCAGTGGGGCCGAGCGGTCTCACCGCCGACACTGCTGGAATGGCGAAGTATCTCGGCGATTGGGCCGGCGACTATCGAGGCAGCGCGCTGGCCGTACTGCGCCCCGCGTCGGTTGCGGAGGTGCAAGCGCTGATGCGTCTGTGCAGCGAGTTGGGACTCGGCGTCATTCCACAGGGCGGCAACACCGGCTTGGTTTCGGGCGCCATCGATGGCACCGCCACCGGCGGTGTAGTCGTCAGCCTAGAGCGGCTGAACGCCATCCGCCGGATCGATCGCGCGAACTTCACACTTCAGGCGGACGCAGGCTGCGTGCTGCAGACGATCAAAGAGGCAAGCGGGGCCGAAGATTGCCTGTTCCCACTGGCGCTCGGCGCACAAGGCAGTTGCCAGATCGGCGGCAATGCCGCGACCAATGCCGGCGGCGTCAACGTGCTGCGCTACGGCATGGCGCGCGACCTGATCCTGGGGCTGGAGGTTGTTCTGGCCGATGGCGAGCTGTGGAACGGCTTTTCCGGGCTGCGCAAGAACAACAGCGGTTATGACCTGAAGCAGCTCTTCATCGGCTCCGAAGGCACGCTCGGCCTCATTACCGGTGTCGAGGTCAAGCTGTTCCCGAAGCCCGCCCGTGTCGAGACTGCCTATCTCGGCCTCGTCTCGTTCGAGGCGGCCATCGGCCTCTTCAACCGAGCGCGCCGCGGCTGCTCCGATCTGATTTCCGCCTTCGAGATCATCGGCTCGGAATGCATCGATTTGGCCCGGCTGGTCGATCCTGGAATGATGGCGCCTGTCGCAGCACCCGTCCATGCGCTGATGGAATTGTCCTCCGGACCGACCATCGACCTCAACGGCGTGCTCGCCAGTTTTCTAACCGATGCGCTCGAAAGCGGCCTGGTGGCCGACGCAGTCCTCGCGACCAGCAACGCGCAGGCTAAGGCCTTCTGGGCGATCCGCGAGGGACTGGTCGAGGGCCAGGCGAAGCGCGGCTACCACGTGCGCACCGATCTCTCGGTGCGCATTTCCGATATCCCTGCCCTTGTCGAGCGCGCCCGCCGCTTCGTCGCCACCGAACATCCGGGCTGGATTGCACTGGCCTATGGCCATGCCGGCGACGGCAACATCCATTTCAATGTGCTGCCGCCGCTCGATCTCGCTGATGGCGAAGCCCGGGTGCGCGGCGAGGAAATCACGGCGGGACTCTACGACATCGCCGTCAGCCTCGGCGGCTCGATCAGCGCCGAGCACGGCATCGGCCGCAGCCGTGCCCGAGAATTCTGGGCCGGGCTCTCGCCGGCGCATCGCCGCATGGTTACCGCGCTGAAGACTGCGCTCGACCCTAAAGGGGTGATGAATCCCGGCTGCCTGCTGCCCTCGACGGAGCGTTTTTTATGAAGCAGAGACTGGCCGCCATCGGCACCGTCGAAACCCTGCCGCACCGGGTCGCGGCCTTCCTCAGCCGCGAGATCGAATCCGGCGAGTTGAATCCCGGCGCGCGGCTGCCGACCGAGCAGGAGCTTTCCGAGAAGTTCGGCGTCAGCCGCAATGTGGTGCGCGAGGCGATCGCCCAGCTCAGGGCCGACGGCATGATCGAAGCGCGGCAAGGTATCGGAGCCTTCGTGCTGGCGCCCGAGCAAAGGGCCGCCATCCGCATCGACCGCGAGGCGCTCAAGGATACCCACAATATGGAGCGGCTGTTCGAGCTGCGTTGCATCCTCGAGGCCGAGTCGGCGGCGCTCGCCGCGGCGCGGCGCGGGCAGGAGCATCTCGATTCGATCAAGGCGGCGCTCGACCGCATGGGCGGCGAGGAGCGCTGGGAAGAAGGCAGCATCGACGCCGACCTGCTCTTCCACCGCGAGATCGCGCGGGCGACCGGCAACAGCTACATCCACACCTTCATCTCTTTTGTCTGTGAGCAGATCCGCCAGTCGATCCACTATGCCCGCATGACCAACCCGCTGCACGATCTCGTCGAGATCAATGTCGGCGAGCATGTGCGCATCTACGAGGCGCTGGTGGCGGGCGATCCGGCGGCGGCGGAAGCAGCAATGCGTACGCACATCATCGGCGCCGCCAACCGCGTCGGCGTGAAGCTGCCACTCTCCAAGACCGGCGGGACGAAATAGTCATGCCGGCCAACCTCACCCGCATCTCCGACGTCTGCCTGCTGGTGGAAAATATCGAGCGTACGGTCGACTTCTATGTCGGGAAACTCGGCTTCCGGCTGCGTCGGCGTGCCGAAGGCTTTGCCGATTTCCATGGCGAGGGCGTGACGCTCGCCGCCTGGGAGCTCGACCACATCAACCGACACACCGGCGTCTCGAACCAGAGATCGCCGCGCCAAGCGCACAAGGTTTGCGTCGCCGTCCAGCTCGGATCGCCGGCCGAGATCGACCGGCTGCACGGCGAATTGAGCGCCAAGGGCGTGCCCTTCTATGGACCGCCCGAAAACTACGTCTGGAATGCGCGCTGCGCCTATTTCACCGATCCGGACGACACGCTTTGGGAGCTTTACGCCTGGCTCGACGGCGGCCCTGGCGACTACCACGACCAACAGCCGTAGCGACGCCGCGCCGAGGGAGCGGCGCTTGGAAAGAAGAGACAAGAAGTCTGCAACAGGAGCGAAAAATGAGTGGGAACCAAGACTACGAATTGAACCGCCGCGCTTTCGTGAAGGGCGGCCTCGCAGCGGTCGCAGCCGCGTCAGCCGGTATGCAATTGGTGTTGACGCCGGGCGCCAGGGCCGCCGGCAAGGTCGTCATCCAGTATGACTGGCTGATGTCCAATGGCCAGATCGGCGACATCGCGGCCGTCGCCAACGGCTATTTCAAGGATACCGGGCTCGAGGTGGAGTTCAGCCCTGGCGGGCCCAACGCCTCGACCGTGCCGCCGGTGATCTCCGGCGCCGCGCAGCTCGGCCAGTTCTCGGAAACGCCGCAGCTTTATGCGGCGCGCGCCAGCGGCGTGCCGATCAAAATCATCGCCTGCGGCTTCCGCACCGGCCCCTATGCGCTGACCTCGAAACCGGGAAAGCCAATCCGCAATGTTGCCGACCTCAAGGGCAAGAAGATCGGCATCCAGCCGACCGCGCGCTTCGTCATCGATGAGATCCTGGCCAAGAACGGCATCGACCCGTCGGAAGTCACCATCGTCAATGTCGGCTTCGACAAGGCGCCTCTGGTGCGCGGCGACGTCGACGCCATCGGCGGCTGGATCACCAACACCCAGGCGCTGAGCGTGGTCGGCGAGGACCGCATCGATCTCCTGGTGCGCGACCTCGGCCTCGCTTCCTACGCCGACGTCTATTTCGCGACCGACGCGGCGATCGAGAAGGACCCCGACACACTGGCGAAGTTCGTCGGCGCGGTCGGCAAGGGCTGGGGCTGGGTTCACGCCAACCCCCAGGAAGCGGTGAAGAAGATGGTCGCCGCCTATCCGGAGATGGATCTCGGCTGGGAAGAGAAGACCGTCAACCTGGTGCTGAAACTCTCCTTCGACGGCGCGACCGCCAAAGATGGCTGGGGCACGTTCGACCCTGCCTCCATCGAGGAGCAATTGACGCTGCTCGACAAGGTCGGCCAGTACCCGAACGGACGCCCGGCCGCCAAAGATGTCTACACCACGAAGATCCTGGAGCTTTCGGCCGCGGACCGGCCCAAGCTCGACGCGCCCGCGGCCTGATGCCGAACGCCATCGAAGCGCAGAAGCTCGATGTCGGCTATGGCGGCCGGCAGAAGGTCGTCAAAGTGCTGTCCGGCCTCGACCTCACGGTCGCGGCCGGCTCCTTCCTGTCGATCCTCGGCCCGTCGGGCTGCGGCAAGTCGACCTTACTTCGCGTGGTAGCGGACCTGCTCGACCCGCTGGACGGCACGATGAGCGTGCTTGGGACCACACCGCACGCGGTGCGCTCGCGCCGCGACGTCGGCTTCGTCTTCCAGGATTCCACCCTGCTGCCCTGGCGCACGGTGCGCGACAATGTGCGCCTGCCGCTCGGCGTCGGCCAGCGCAGCCTCACACGCAAGATCGATGACCGCAGCAGCGAACTGCTGGAGCTGATGGGGCTTGGCGGACTCGGTGAACGCCTGCCGCATCAGCTTTCGGGGGGCCAGCGCCAGCGCGTCGCCATCGCGCGCGCCCTGCTTGGCGAGCCCAGGCTGCTTCTGATGGACGAGCCGTTCGGCGCGCTGGACGAGATCACGCGCGATCGCCTCAACGACGAATTGCTGACGCTCTGGCGGCGCACCGGCACAACGATCCTTTTCGTCACCCATTCGATCGCCGAAGCCGCCTATCTCGGCGAGCGCGTCATTGTGCTGGCTGCCAATCCGGGACGGGTGGTGAAGGACCTTGACCTGCGGCCCTTCAAGCAGGAAGGCAACCGCTGCAAGCGCGAGGATGCGGCGATCGTCGGCGCCATGGCCGAGTTGCGTGCAGCGCTGGAGCGCGCATCGTGAGACCGGCGCCGCTTGCCCCGCAAATGGCGATTGCGCTTCCGGTTCTGGGCGCGGCGTCGATCCTGATTGCCTGGCAGTATCTCCTGCCGCTGCTCGGCGTGCCGGCCTATATCGTGCCAACGCCGACGGCGATCTTCGGCGTCTTCCAGAAGAATTTCGCCCTGCTCATCGACAACCTCAGACCGACGCTGATCGAGGCGCTGGCGGGCTTCGTCATCGGCAATCTCGCCGCCGTGCTGCTTGCCGTGGTCTTCGTGCACAGCCGCATCCTGCAGGCCGCCTATTTCCCGATCGTCCTGTTCTTCAACACTATACCGATCCTGGCGCTGTCGCCGATCATCATCCTGATCTTCGGCCTCGGCATGACGCCAAAGATCGTCATCGCCGCGGTGATCTGCTTCTTCCCGACCCTGGTGAACATGATCCGGGGCCTGGATTCGGCAAGCGACAACGAACACGAGCTGTTCCGCGTGCTGTCGGCGACACGCTCGGAGATCTTCTGGGCTCTGCGCCTGCCCCGCGCCTTGCCGATGCTATTCTCCTCGCTGCGCATCGCCTCGGCCACTGCGGTGATCGGCGCCATCGTCGGCGAATGGATCGGCTCGGACAAAGGCCTCGGCGCGCTGATCATCCAGGCGACGTTCAACTATCAATCCGACCGGCTCTACGCCGCGATCGTGCTGTCCTCGTCGCTGTCGATCGCGCTTTTCTGCATCGTCGTGCTGATCGAGCGTCGCGTCATCAGATACTAGCTTTCCGCACATTGCCCGGGTCGCAAGCGCCGGGGCCGCAGGGAAACTTGCTCTCCTCGGGAGCCGGGCAAATTATTTTTGAATTCCATTTGACTGAATAAATCTTCTCTGCGAACCTTGCGTCCGTCAGGAGCGCAAGCCATGGCGTTGCGGGGAACCAATCAGGAGTTCGGGCGGCCATACAACCGGCGCATCGTGCTCGAATCCATCCGCCGCTTCGGTCCGATCGCCCGCGGCGACATCGCGCACCACGTCGGGCTCACCGTTCAGACGGTCTCGACCATCGTGCGCGAATTGGAGGAACAGGGTTACATACTGTCGGTCCGCGAGGAACCGAAGGGCCGCGGCCAGCCGCCGGCCACGCTGCGCATCAACCCGGAAGGCGGCTATGCCGTCGGCATCCACCTCACCCCGCTGGGGATAGACGCCGCACTCATCAACCTGAGCGGCGACGTGATCGAGAGCGTCCATCGCGAAGCGCCGAGCCCGACACCCGATCTCGCCTTCGAGGCGATCGGCGCCATGGTTGCCGATCTGACCGGGCGCCGCGCCGGAGGACGGGTCATCGGCGTCGGCATGGCGCTTCCCGGCCCGTTCGGCGTCGAGTCCATGAGCTTCGTCGGACCGACCACAATGGCGGGCTGGAAAGGCGTGCCGTTGCGCGAGCGCCTTGCCGCCGCGACCGGCCTGCCCGCCTTCTTCGAGACCGATATGGCGGCGGCGGCCATGGGGGAACGCCTCTACGGCCTCGGCCTCCAGCGATCCGACTACTACTATCTCTATTTCAGCGTCGGGCTTGGCGGCGCCATGGTGCATGACGGCGGCGTGCTGCGCGGGGCCTGGGGCAATGCCGGCGAGATCGGACACATCCCCGTCGTTCCGGAAGGCGAGCTTTGCCCCTGCGGCAACCGGGGCTGCCTCGAACGCTATCTCTCGCTCGAGGCGCGCGGCCGCTGGAACGGCAACGACGCCGAATGGGTGGCCGAAGTCGCTCCGATCTTCCGCAATGCCATCGTCGTGATTGAAAATCTTTTCGATCCCGAGACGATCGTGCTTGGGGGCCTCGCCTCGCCTCAGTTGCTCGAACGCCTGGCTGCATTGGCGGAGCCGCTGCACAATTCGGTTTCGGCTCGCAAGGATCGCGCCGCGCCGCGCATCCTCGTGGCGCAGGGCGGGCAGCATGCCGTGTTGCGCGGCGCCGCGGCACTTGCGGTTTCCGGCGTGCTTTCGCCGCGCTTCGGCCAGATCTTCACCGCCAAGCGGCAGCGCGAAGGCGACCTTCTGAACGGCGGAGACATCGCGGCATGAGCGAACCCCTGCTGGTCCTTGACAACGTCACCAAGAATTACGGCGCCATCCGGGCGCTGAGGGGCATCAGCTTCTCGATCGCGCGCGGCGAGGTGGTGGCGCTGCTCGGCGACAACGGCGCCGGCAAGTCGACGCTGGTCAAGATCATCGCCGGCGGACTCGAGCCGACCTCGGGCCGCATGCTGTTCGAAGGCAAGGAGTTCCTCGCCAAAACCCCCGCCGAGGCCAAGGCCGCCGGCATCGAGACCGTCTACCAGGACCTCTCGCTCTGCACCAATGTCGACGTGGTGGCCAACTTTTTCATGGGCCGCGAGATCACCCGCAAGGTGCTGGGCGTTCCGGTGCTCGACGAGCGCGCGATGGAGTCAGTAGTGGCGAAGGCGCTGGCCAATGCCGGCACTCGCATTCCCTCGCTGCGCACCAAGGTCGAGCATCTCTCGGGCGGCCAGCGGCAGGCGATCGAGCTCAACCGTTTCGTTCATTGGGGCGGCAAGCTGGTGCTGCTCGACGAGCCCTTCGCCGCGCTCGGCGTCGAGCAGACGCGCCGCGGCCTCGACATGATCCGCAAGGTGGCGAGCCAAGGCATCGGGGTCGTCATCATCACCCACATCATGCAGCAGGCCTTCCAGGTCGCCGACCGGATCGTGGTGATCCGCCAGGGCGTCGTGGCGGGCGACGTTGCCCGCAACAAGACAAGTCCCGATGCGGTGATCAACATGATCACCGGGGAAACGCTCGCCGGTGCCGGACCGGCGGGCTGAGGGACAAATGAGGGGTCCGGCGAAAAGAGGAGCGAACGACATGAAGCGAATGCTACTTTCTGTCTTCGGTATCCTGGCCCTGGCCATTGCCACGCTCACGCCGGCATTCGCCCAGTCCAAGGGTACCGTCTACTACCTGGTGCCGACCTTGCTCGACGAATTCCAGACCGGCTCGGTGAGCGCGCTGGAACTGTTCCTGAAACAGGTCGGCTACGAGATGAAGACACTGAACGCCGACAACAAGACCGACGCTCAGCAATCGCAGATGAACGACGTGATCGCGCTGAAGCCGAAGGCGATCATCCTCGCCGCGGTCGATTTCAATGCGTTGAAGCCATCCGTTGAAGCCGCCCGCGCGGCCGGCATCCCTGTGGTCGAGTTCGACCGCCAGATCACCGCCACGCCATCCGACTTCACATCGGTCGCCGGCACGGTCGAGATCGGCCACATTGCGGCGGAGCAGGCCGAAGCGCTGCTGAAGGCCAAGCATGGCTCGGTCAAGGGCAAGATCCTGCAGGTGCTCGGCGATCCCGGCGATCCTTACACGCTCGACATCCAGAAGGGTTTCGAGGAGAAGATGAAGGCGTTTCCGGACGTCAAGATCATCTCGCTGCCCGCCATGCAGTGGGAGGCGAGCAACGCCGGCACCATCGTTGCCGACCAGATCTTGGCCAATCCCGACATCGACCTGATCTTCAGCCACGCCGCGCATCTTTCGGTCGCGGGCGTTGCCTCGCTGGAGGCTGCCGGTAAGAAGCCGGGCGACGTGATGATGATGAGCTCGAACGGCGCGCCGGTCGGCCTCGACCTGATCCGCAAGGGTTGGCTCAACGTCGAAGTCGAACAGCCGCTCTACGCCCAGGCCGCGGCCGTCGCCATGTTCATGGACAAGGTCGTCAACAAGCAGGAGATCAAGCCCGGCGAGTACGACGTGCTCGGCCTGAAGTCGGTGGTGACCAAGGAAGCCTGGGGCCCGAACATCAAGATCCCGGGCGCGGCGATCACCAAGGAGAATGTCGACAACCCCGCTTTCTGGGGCAACCTGAAGCCGCCGACGGATACCGTTAAGCCCGTCGAGTAGGCCTTTTCCATCGAGCTCCGGGCCTCCCGGCCCGGAGCCTCGCGGGCCCGCCCCGCGGCAGCCGCATATTCAAATTCGACGCTAACCGGATCGGCCGATGAGCCCACGCACCCGCCACAGTCTCGAGCTTGTGCTCGACAATCTCGTCTGGTTCATGCTGGTCTTCGTGCTGGCCGTGTTCTCGACCCTCATTCCGAACTTCTTCCAGCTCGGCATCTTCGCCAACATCGTCGAGGCATCGAGCGTGCTGGGCGTGATGTCGATCGGCCTGGCGCTAGTCATCATTGCCGGTCACATGGACCTGTCGGTTGAATCGGTCGCGGCGCTCAGCGCCATGGCAGTCGGCATCATGTTCTGCTCGTCAGGCATCGGCCTCGGCCTGCAGTTGCATCCGGACTGGCTGATGGTGCCGGTCTCGCTCGCCGTAGCCCTGGCGGTGGGAGCCATTATCGGCGTCATCAACGGTTTCCTCATCGTCAGGCTGCAGATGAGCGCCTTCATCATCACGCTTGCCTCCTATATCTGGGTGCGCGGCCTGGTGCTTGTCGTTTCAGGCGGACGCTCGGCGCAGGACCTTGCGCCGGCCATCCGCTGGTTCGGCATCCAGCGGCTCGTCGGGCTGCCGCTCACCGCCTGGATCGCTGTCGGCTGCTTCGTCGTCTTCTCGCTGATTCTCGCCAAGACGCCGTTCGGCCGGCATCTGGTGATGATCGGCGGCAACGAGACCGCGACCTTCCGCGCCGGCATCCGCGTCAACCGCAACCTGATCATCGCCTTCGTGCTTGCCGGCGCCATCGCCGGCCTCGCCGGCTGGCTGCTCGCCATCCGCACCTCCGGCGCCACCGCCAATCTCGGGGTCGGCCTGCTCTTCAACGCCTTCGCCGCCGTCGTCATTGGCGGCGTCAGCCTGAAAGGCGGCGTCGGCACCCTGCCCGGCGTCTATGCCGGCGTGCTGCTCCTGTCGGCCATCAACACCGCCATCAACCTCATGGCCCTGCCGGCCAACTTCACCCAGGTCATCCACGGCTTGCTGGTGCTGGCGGCCGTGCTTCTCGACGCCTTCAAGCAAACCATTCGCCAAAGACTCGCATGACAGGGCGGCTCGCATGACCGGACGCATCCAAGGCAAGGTGGCGGTGATCGTCGGGGCCGCGCGTGGCATCGGCAGGGGCATAGCCCAGCGCTTCGCCGAGGAAGGCGCCAGCCTTGTGCTGGCCGACAGTGAAGCCGAAGCCGGCAGAGCGAGCGCCGACGAACTGGGTGCCGCCTTCATCCGCACCGATATTTCCAAGATGGCCGACGCCGAAGCGGTGGTGGCATTGGCGCTGCAGCGTCACGGCTGCCTCGACATCATCGTCCAGAACGCCGGCATCTATCCCTGGCAACTGATCGAGAACACCAGCCCGGAAGATTGGGACCGGGTCATGGCGGTCAATCTGCGCGGCAGCTTCAACGCCGCCCGGGCAGCGCTTCCACCGATGAAGGCTCAGGGCAGCGGTCGCATGCTCTTCACCTCTTCCATTACCGGCCCGCAAGTGAGCAGCCCCGGCCACGGTCATTATTCGGCAAGCAAGGCCGGCATCAACGGCTTCATCCGCTCGGCGGCGCTGGAGTTTTCTGGCTATGGCATCACCGTTAACGGCGTCGAGCCTGGCAACATCCTGACCGAAGGCATGAAGCTTCACCGCGATGCCGCCTTCATCAAGAGCATGGAGGACGCCGTGCCGCTCGGACGTCTCGGCACGCCGCGCGACGTAGCCAACGCCTTCCTGTTCCTGGCCTCCGACGACGCCAGCTACATCACCGGCACGACGATCGTCGTCGATGGCGGCCAGCTCCTGCCCGAAGGCCAGGATTTCCGCCTGACGCCGCCGTGAGTTCTTGATTGTGCCGGGAAAGTGGTGGGCGATGACGGGCTCGAACCGCCGACATCTTCGGTGTAAACGAAGCGCTCTACCAACTGAGCTAATCGCCCGCTCCGGGCCGGACCTTTAAGCAGTTAGAGCTCTATTCGCAAGGCCCAATGAACAGCCGGCGCACCCGCTATCGGACGGATTTCGCCAATGCCGGCGCACTTGTCAAAAAACCTTCTGCTGATTGCTGTTATGCTCACATGCCGCGCTTGACACCCGCAAACGAACCCCTTATCCAGCGCCCCAACGACGAACACGCCTGACACGTGCTCGTCAGTGCGCGGGTGTAGCTCAGTCGGTTAGAGTGCCGGCCTGTCACGCCGGAGGTCGCGGGTTCGAGCCCCGTCACTCGCGCCAGTCTTTCAAGGGTTTAGGCCCTGCTCTTCAAAAGCTTGAACTTTCATTTTCCGGAGAGTTTCAACGTTTTGTATTCGCTGCGGCCAACATTCGCGATCCACCGCGTCTGAATTGGCGACTACGGCAGCCGCTCGTCAGGCGCCTGTGCTCCACCTTCCCCAGAACTGCCTCAAGAAAGGATGGCTGCCGGTGGGCCATAGCTGTCGCAGCCTTTTCAGGATTCTCCCCTTGCCTACTTTCCCGTTCTCCGAAGCAGATCCGATTCAATTTCCCGGCCCTCCACCAAAAAGCGCTGACGTGGTCATTATCGGTGGCGGCGTTATCGGCGTGACGACAGCGCTTTTTCTTGCGCGGCGCAACATCTCGGTGACCCTATTGGAAAAGGGACGCATCGCCGCCGAACAGTCCTCCCGCAATTGGGGATGGATCCGCAAACAGGGACGCGATGCGGACGAACTGCCGATCGTGATCGAGGCGTCGCGTCATTGGCGGCAGCTGGCTGAGGAATGCGGCGAAGACATCGGCTTGAAGCAGACCGGCGTGACTTACCTGGCAAGCTCCGACCGCGAAATGGCCCGCTTCGAAAAATTCATGACGATCGCCGCCGTCCATGAGATCGACACGCGCCTTCTGAACGCACGCGACACCGCCGGTCTCATCAAAGGCATGTCGCGCAGTTTCAAGGGCGCGATGACGACGCCTTCCGACATGCGGGCGGAGCCTTGGCTGGCCGTGCCGGCACTCGCCCGGCTTGCCGCCCGCAGGGGCGTCAAGATTGTGGAGAATTGCGCAGCGCGAACCCTGGAAATCTCGGCCGGGAGGATCAGCGGTGTTTGGACAGAGGCGGGTCACATCGAGACGTCGAGCGTTCTGCTTGCCGGCGGTGCGTGGTCTTCCCTGTTCCTGAGAAGACATGGCGTTTCCATTCCCCAACTCAGTGTAAGGTCGACCGTCGCGGCAACCGAGCCGATGCCTGAAGTCTATGCAGGAGCCGCGGCAGGAGAGCATATCGCTTTCAGACGCCGACAGGATGGCGGATACACGCTCGCTGCCGGAGCCAGTCATTTGCTCCACCTTGGCCCGGACGCATTCCGGCATGCTAGGAAATACCTTCCCGCGCTTATAGCCAATCCTTTCGGCTCACGCTATTCGCCGGCTGCGCCGGCGGGCTACCCGGATAGCTGGTCAACGCCGCGTCACTGGGCGCCGGATTCGCAAAGTCCTTTCGAAAGAATGCGGGTGCTTAATCCGGCTCCCGAACGTTCTGGTCTGCGTTCCATCGAGTGCAATTTCAGGCGCCTGTTCCCACAGCTCGACGCGGTGCGCCTAAAGGCAAGCTGGGCTGGCATGATCGACGCGATGCCGGATGTCGTTCCCATTGTGGACAAAGTGCAGGCGATAGCTGGCCTCGTTGTCGCAACCGGCATGAGCGGTCACGGCTTCGGTATCGGACCCGGAATCGGCCGCGTTGTCGCCGACATGATCCAGGGAAACCAGATCGGGCACGATCTCACCCGCTTTCGCCTGTCGCGCTTTTCTGACGGAAGCGCCATTCGGCCGGGCCCGGCCCTCTAGAGCAGTCACCGACCGGCCAGCCTGCAGTGAGCAGCAAAATTCTTCAGCTGCGCTTCGGCGCCCCTGTTCACTCGCCCAATATCACACCGGAGGCGACAATCTGCGCGGTTCGGGCGGTGAGCTTCTCGCGCTTTACAAGCGTGGGCTTTTTATAGGGCTTTTTCATCTCACCGTTCCGGGAAACCAGGCTGCCTGTGCTGGTCAAGACGGTGAACGCGCTGGCACTGCTTGCGTTCCGCAGGCGCGTTTGGCGGGTTGAGCCAGCCTTGGCCGGCCCCGGTCATCAAGCCATGGCAGGTAATCGCAACGGCTTTGCGTTTCCGAAAACCCAGGTCTCGAAAGCCTTGTCGGCTCGAACTGCTGCCCGGTCGCGCAGTTCCACGAGAAGGGCGGGACGGTTTGGTCGTCGCCAAGGGTTTACGGTCTGCACTCGCTCGGGAGGGTGAGCCCTCTAGTGTGGACGCGCTCGCTGCACCGGTGGCGCCGCATTTGCCGATATAAAGTCAGCTCCAGTGCCTTGCGATCCCCGCTTGTAGATGAGCCGCATGACCAGTCCGGCATATCCAATCTGGAGAATGATCATTGCAAGCATAGCGCAGCCGAGCGCCTTCCAGGCGGAGCCGGTTTGCAACCCGACCCAGATTGCGACGGTGAACGACGTCGCGAACATGCCCACCAGAAATTGCGGAAAATACATCGCCATTACCCTCGACCCTTAAAGCGCCCGCCGCTCCATCGCGGAGCGGCGGGCCCCCCAAAATACCCCCCGGCTACCGAGGCACGGTCCACCCCGGCATTGCTGACAGTGCAATTGCGATGCCAGACACGGTGGCCCATTACGGGACACCTATGCCGTTGATGCAAGGCGTTGGCGCCGATTAATATTAACCGTGGCTAATATGCAACCCTGGGGGCGTGAGAGACCAACTTCTGTGAGTTGTGGTCAAGCCGATGACCGGCTAGCGTCGCTGAAACGCCACGCGAGATTTAGCGGCTTCAACCGCGCGCCAGCAGCGCCTCGACTTCCTGGAGCGTCGGCATGGAAGGCGCGGTGCCCGGCCGGGTCACCGAAATGCCTGCGACGGCACAGGCGAAGCGCACCGCCTCCAGCGGCTCGACGCCCTTGGCAAGCGCTGCCGCCAGTCCGCCATTGAAGGCGTCGCCCGCCCCCGTGGTTTCGATTACAGGGCCGGCAGTGACGGCGCCGACGTGATCGGATCGCTCCCTGGTGTGCAGCAGCGCGCCCTTCTCGCCAAGCGTCACGATAACGGCGCCGACGCCCTTTGCCAGCAGGCTGTCGGCGGCGCGGCGGGCATCGTCGACCGAAGAGACGGCGATGCCGGTCAGCCCCTCGGCCTCGGACTCGTTGGGTGTGACGTAGTCGCAAAGCGCGTAGATGCTGTCCGGCAGGGTGGCGGCCGGCGCCGGGTTAAGAATGGTAGTCACCCCTGCCCCGTGCGCAATTTGCAAGGCTTTCAGCGCCGCGTCGATCGGCTGCTCGAGCTGGGTGACGAAGACGCCCGCCGAGCGGATCAGGTCGGCATGCGCCTCGATGTCAGCGGACGAGATCAGCATCGCAGCACCCGGGCTGACGATGATGGCGTTGTTGCCGCTGCCCTCCTCGACAAAGATATAAGCCGCCCCGGTGTAGCTGTCCGGCGTGTCGATGACCGCGCTCTTGACGCCCGCATCCCTCCACGTCTGCTTGGCCATGTCGGCGAAGGCATCGATGCCGAGCCGGGTCAGGAAGGTGATGTCGGCGCCGAGTTTGCCGGCTGCGACCGCCTGGTTCGAGCCCTTGCCGCCGGGTCCGAGCTTGAACGAATTGCCGAGGATCGTCTCGCCCATGCGCGGCTGGCGGTCGGCGCGATAGGCGGTGTCGGCGACGAAGACACCCAGGATGACGACTGGCTTGCTGGCGGACATCTCCTTACTCCGCATCCGGCGGAATGACGCCCTTGCGGAAGGCAAAGCAGCCATAGAAGCGGGGCTCACCAGTCTGGATGACGCAATACGCCTTCTTGGCCCGCTCGTAGAAGGCGTAGCGCTCGATCGAGATCATCGGCCAGGGTTTGCCCTCAGCCGCGTCGATTTCCTGCTGCACCTCCTTCTGCACCGGCGGGATCTCGTTCGGCTTGCCGACGATCTCCATGCGCGCGGCCGCGTCGTTGACGAAGCTGTCCAGCGGATAGAGCGACAGCACCGCCTTCACCACTCCAGCCGCCGGCGCATCGATGCGCAGCAGCTTGCCGAGCACCGTCTGCTTGGCGACGGAGTCGGATGGGAAATTGGTGTCGGCGATGATCAGGTCGTCGCCGTGCCCCATCGCCCGCAGTGCCTGGAGCACGTCGGCGTTGAGCAGCGGATTGATCCCTTTGAGCATTGGGTTTCCTCGATGTGTGTTTGCGGTCAGAGACGCTTGCCGGTCCCTGCGTCGAAGAGATGGACATGGTCGAGCCGCGGCCTGAGCTTCAGCGTATCGCCAGGCTTGAAGTCGTGACGCTCGCGGAACAGCGCCACCATCTCGCCCTCGCCGAAGCGCACGAACACCAGCGTTTCCGAGCCGGTCGGCTCGACCACCGAAATCGTGGACGCCACACCGTCGGGATGGATCTCCAGATGCTCGGGACGGACGCCATAGACGACGGCCTGGCCGTCCGCCGCGGCGATGCTGGCAGGCATCGGAAAGGCCGAGCCTGCTATGTCGACCTCGGACCTTTCACCCTTCTTCACCGTGCCCTTGAGCAGGTTCATCGCCGGCGAGCCGATGAAGCCCGCGACGAACAGGTTGGCCGGCCGGTCGAACAGTTGCAGCGGCGCGCCGATCTGCTCGATGCGGCCGTCGCGCATGACCACGATCTTGTCGGCCATGGTCATGGCCTCGATCTGGTCGTGTGTGACGTAGATGGTGGTGGTCTTCAGCCGCTGATGCAGTTCCTTGATCTCGGTGCGCATCTGCACGCGCAGCTTGGCATCGAGGTTTGAGAGCGGCTCGTCGAACAGAAACACCTGCGGGTTGCGCACGATCGCGCGGCCCATGGCGACGCGCTGGCGCTGGCCGCCGGAAAGCTGGCGCGGATAGCGCTTGAGATAGGGATTGAGGTCGAGGATGTCGGCCGCACGCTTCACCCGCTCGGCGACGATGGCCGGATCGGTGCCGCGCAGCTTCAGCGCGAAAGCCATGTTCTGCTCCACCGTCTTGTGCGGATAGAGCGCGTAGTTCTGGAACACCATGGCGATGTCGCGCTTGGCCGGCGGCAGGTTGTTGACGATGCGGTCGCCGATCGAAATCGTTCCGCCGGAAACCGTTTCCAGCCCCGCCACCATCCGCAGCAGCGTGGACTTGCCGCAGCCCGAAGGGCCGACCAGGACGACGAATTGACCGTCGGCGATATCGACGCTGACCTCATGTAGAACCTTGACGGTTCCGAAAGCCTTGGCCACATTGGCGATCGCGACTTGAGCCATTGTCTCCCCTATCTTTTTCGGTGAAGCTAGCCATTGCCAACGGCAAGGGCAAGTCGGTATCTTATAGATAAAAAGCCAATCTTGTTGACAAGGTAATCGATTACGCGAATAGTGACGAGTGCCAATCCGAATGCCGGTCCTTGTCCCGAAAATCGGATCTCCAGGCGACGCAGGGTGGGGTCCCACGCTGCCCTATGGTATAGGAGAACCGCAGACGTTTCGACGTCCGAGAGATTGGCAGAATCAATTCACGACTGAAGTTCTGGGAGGAACCTTGAGATGAGAGTCGATCTTTACGAAAAACTGGTGCGTGCCGGGGCGACCCGCCGCGATTTGCTGAAGGGCGCGGCCAGCATGGCGGCGCTCGCAGCGGCGTCCGGCACGGGGCTTGGCGCGCTGACCAGGCCGGCGGCTGCCGCCGACGACCTGCGCGCGAAAATCCTGCAGATACCCGGCGTCGGCAAAGGCCAGCCGACGGACGCCGACTTCCAGAAAGTCGGTGAGCTCTGCCTGGATGCGACCAAGGCCAACGTCAAGCAAGGCGAGTTCGCCGGTGTCGAGCTCACCTTCATGGGCCTCAACAACCAGAACCTGCACAACGTGCTGTTCCGCGGCTTCCTGAAGCCGTGGGAGGCCTATACCGGCGCCAAGATCAGCTGGATCGACCTCGCCCAGGCCGACTACAACGCCCGTCTGCAACAGTCGATCGCGACCAAAACCGTCGACTTCGACATCATCGAGATGGGTGCGCCCTTCGAGGGCGACGTCTGCGGCAAGGGCCTCACCTCGGAGATGCCCGACTGGGTCAAGAAGCAGATCGACATGGACGATCTCGTCAACTACCTCAAGCCGCCGGTCGGCACCTGGGACGGCAAGCAGTATCGCGTGACCATCGACGGCGATACGCACAACTTCAACTACCGCACCGACGTATTCTCCGATCCCGACCTCGCCAAGGCTTGGAAGGAGAGCGGCGCGACGACCGAATGGGGCGTGCCCAAGACCTGGCAGGAAGTGCAGGCCGTCACCAAGTTCCTCAAGGGCAAGCAGTTCAAGGGCCAGGACGTCTATGGCTATCTTGACGCGCCCAAGCCCTGGGGCGGCTTCGGTTTCTACTTCCTCGGCAGCCGCGCCTCTGCCTATGCCAAGCACCCCGACGACAAGGCCTGGCTGTTCGACCCGGATACGATGAAGCCGCGCATCAACAACCCGGCTTGGGTGCGGGCCATCCAGGACGTCATCGACGCCCTGCCCTCGGAGCCGCCGGATCAGATCAACGCCGATCCGAACACCACCGGCTTCCAGCAGTTCCTGGCCGGCACGGGGTCGATGATCCCGTGGTGGGGCGATATCGGCTCCAACGTCAAGACCAACGACTCTTCGGTCATCGGCGACGTCACCGGCTTCTCGATCCTGCCGGGCTCGGACGACGTCTACAATTCGAAGACCGGAAAGTGGGACAAGCTGGCCAGCGGCCCGAACTATGCGCCGAACTGCGCCTATCTCGGCTGGGGCGTCTACGTCATGGCCCGCGTCGACAGCGACGAGAAGAAGAAGAAGGCGGCGTGGTCGGCGGCGGCCCATCTCGGCGGCAAGGATCTGTCGCTGTGGTGCGCGGCCTATCCTTCCGGCTTCCAGCCCTACCGCAACTCCCATTTCAACATTCCGGAATGGGTGGCGGCCGGCTATGACGAGGCCTTCATCACCTCCTATCTCAAGTCGGAGGGCGACTCCTACAACCATCCGAACGCCGCGATCGAGCCGCGCATCCCCGGCATCTTCCAGTACTACAGCGCCGCCGAGGATATTCTGGCCAACACCTTCGCCGGCAAGATGAAGGCGCAGGAAGGTGCGGATGCCATCGCCGCCGCCTGGGAGAAGCTGACCGACCAGATCGGCCGTGAGAACCAAATCAAGCTCTACAAAGCCTCGCTCGGCATGTAGGCTGTCCCATGAGAAGTCGCGGCCCGGCGACCTCGTCGCCGGGCCGCATGTTGACCGGCAATGGCCGGTCATTTGGACTTCCAGCAATTCCAGGAAAAGCGTGAAGCGGTTTTCCTCCGGAATTGCATCCAAAGCAAGGTAGAGGCGAGAGGCGTGGCTGAGCAGACTTCAACCGCCAATGCATGGCCGGCTAACTCCGCAGCGATCGATCTGATTCCGCCCGGCCGCAAGCGCCTCGGCTGGGCCCTGATGATCGCCGCGACGCTCGTGCTGCTGGCGACGATCGTCATGCAGATCCTTTACAAGACTGAGGTCGACACGATCGGCTTCTATACCTGGCGTCCGGTGGTCTACGCCTATGTGCTGTGGGGCGTGGCGCTCGGCGCCTGGCAAGTGCTGACGCGCGGCGAGGACGGCCAGCGCGCGCTGTTCCTGCTGCCGGCGCTGCTCTTCACCGTCGCCATGGTGATCTTCCCGACGCTGTTCGGCTTCTATATCGCGCTGACCGACTGGAACCTCAGCTCCTTCGCTGGCCGCAGGTTCAACGGTCTCGACAATTTCTGGCAGATGCTGGCCGACCCCTACTACCGCAACGCGCTCTTCAACATGGTCCTCTATGTGCTGGCGGTGCTGGTCGAATATGTCATCGCCTTCGGACTGGCGCTGCTGCTCAACGCGCAGATCCGCGCCAGGAAATTCTTCCGTGTGGTCTTCCTGCTGCCGCTCATGCTGTCGCCGGTGGCGGTCTCCTGGATGGTTGGCAAGTCGCTGATGGAATACCGGTTCGGACCGGCATCGACGCTGGCGCGCCATCTCGGCTGGGACAATCCTGCCTTCTTCTCCGACCCGATCATCGCGCGCATCTCGATCATGGTGCTCGACGCCTGGACCTTCATTCCGTTCATGATGATCATGCTGCTCGCCGGCCTGCAAGCGATGTCGCGCGAGGTGATCGAGGCGGCGCGCGTCGACGGCGCGACGACATGGCAGACCTTCTGGCAGGTTACTTTCCCGCTGATGCTGCCGGTGTCCGTGACGGCGGTGATCCTGCGCATCATCTTCAAGCTGAAGCTCGCCGACATCATCATTACGGTGACGTCCGGCGGGCCCGGCGGCGCCACCGATTCCGTTTCGAGCTTCATCTACCGCGAATATCGCGACCGTTCGAATGTCGGCTACGGCACCATGCTCGCCATGGTCTATCTGATCATCATCGTCGTGTTCGTCACCTGGCTGCTGAAGCTCGCCAGTCGCTTCGTGCGCAACGTCAACTGAGCGTCCATATGAGCGTCCAGACCACCGAATATACCGTTTCCGATATCCGCTCCCCGGCGGCCTTCCTCGCCAGCCGCGTCTTCATCTATGGCGCCCTGGTGTTCTGGTCCTTCGTCTGCCTGTTCCCGATCTATTGGACGATCACCACTTCGTTCAAGTCGGCGGTCGATGTCACGCAGGGGCACCTCATCCCCTTCGTCGACTTCCAGCCAGACTGGAAGGGCTGGCGCTCACTCGGCCTGTCGCCGGATTCGATCGTCCAGACCTCGACGGTGCGCGACGAGTTCCTGAAACGCTTCATGAACTCGGTCATTACCTCTGTCGGCGCGTCGAGCCTCGCCATCATCATCGGCAGCCTCGCCGCCTATGGCTTGACCCGATACCGCTACAAGTTCGCCTGGTTCAAGAACGAGGACATCTCCTTCTTCTTCCTCTCGCAGCTGATCCTGCCGCCGGTGGTGCTGGCGCTGCCCTTCCTGGTGCTTTACCGCGAAGTGGCCCTGCTCGACACCCGCATCGGCCTTGTGCTCCTCTACACGCTGATGGTGCTGCCGATCGTCATCTGGATCATGCGCGACCAATTCAACTCCATTCCCGTCGAGCTCGAGGAGGCGGCACTCGTCGACGGCCTGTCGATCTGGGGCGCCTTCTTCCGCATTGTCATGCCGATCGCGCTCCCAGGCATGGTCGCCGCCTTCATCCTGGCGATGGTGCTCTGCTGGAACGAATATTTCTTCGCCGCCCTTCTGACGTCGACGGATGCCAAGACCATCCCAGTTATGGTGGCGAGCCAGACCGGCTCGCAAGGTATCAACTGGTGGTCGATGGCAGCCCTGGCGACAGCAGCCATCACGCCGCTGGCGATCATCGGCATCGCGCTCGAACGCTATCTGATCATGGGCATGACGGCCGGTTCGGTGAAATAGCCGCCTTCCCCTTCTTGTGGGAGAAGCGAGCTAGGCCCGCAATATCGCCCGCAAATGCTCAAGGATCATCGCCACACCCTTCCGGCCCAGCTCGGCCGAGGCATCCGATGCGCCTTTTGTGTACCAGCCGGTATTGTCCGCGAAATGACCGGCATCCACCGCTTCGGGACGTAGCGCCAGCATCAGCGATGTCTCGCCGATCCCGGCATGGTCGAATGGATATTTGCCGGTCATTGCGGCCGGCATCAGCGGGTGCACCTGCACCCAGTTGAAGACGTTCTCGCCCTGGGCATGGCCGGCATAGTAGTCGACCATCTTCTCCGAGCCCCACCAGCCCTCGCCGCGTTCCTTCTCCAGGAAGCGGAAAATCGCCTGCCGGCCGGCGGTCTTGAAGGCGAGATCGGTCGGCATGCCGGCGACGAAATTCTCGGTCTGGTGATGGATGATGGCGTGAATGTTGCGGAAGCCGATGCGCAGCAGGCCATAGAACAATTCCTCCGCAAAGGGCGCCAGCACCGGACCGCCGACCTGCACCGAGCCGCTGCCTTCCGGCGGCGCCACGGCATAACTCGCCGCGCCATAATAGAAGGGCGGCAGGATGACGATGTCCCGCTCCTTCTCGATAAGCTCGAGCGTCTTGATGACGGCCAGCGTGTCCATGCCGACCGCCATGTGCTCGCCATGGTATTCGAGCACGCCGAGCGGCAGCGCGACCGGCCAGTTCTCCTCGATCGCGTTGCGGATCTGGTGCGGCAGCATCAGTTCGTAGCGCATGTCCCTACTCCATGTTGGTGTGCCGGGTGCGCATCGTCTCCGGCGTTGCGCCGGTGAGCGCCTTGAGTTTCAGCACCATCACCTCAAACACCAGGAAAAGCGCTCCCTCGAACAGCGAGCCCATGGGCAGCACCGAGCTTCTGGCGGCGCCTTGGTCGCTCGCCATGGTCTGGGCCGGAACGAGCAGCGTGAAGTCCGCAAGCTTTGCCGCGCTGCCCGCCGGTTCGGCCGTGAGCAACACCACCTTGGCGCCGGCCTCCCGGGCCACGCGCATCAAGGTGAGAACGGTGGCGGTCTCGCCCGGTCCGGAACTTGCCAGGAAGACATCGCCCTGGCCGAGTGGCGGCGTGGTCATATCGCCGATCACCGAAACCGGCAGGCCGAGATGGAAGAGCCGCATTGCGAAACCCTTGACCTGCAGCGCTTCGCGGCCGCAGCCATAGACGACGATCTTGCCAGCGCCGGCGAGCATTGCGCAGGCGGCGTCAACCCGACCGTCATCGATGCGCCCCAACACGGCGCCGAGCTCGCCCAGCGCTGTCGCAAACAACTCCGATCCGGCTTGCGTCATGGCTGCCTAATCCTGTCTGCCGATGTCTTGATAGGCATGCGGCTTCGCGGTCGCGTTCGGCGCGAAACGCTTGTTTTCGTTCATGCTATCACCGCGAAAATTCGTGTCCAACGAGCCTCGGCGCTTTTGCTGTGCCACCGGCGTGATAGTGTCATGTCAGACAAATCAATCCAGGACATCGTGCGGATATGAAGACACGGCATTTCGACCGCATCGGCAATGGCGGCATCACCTTCACCGAGCTTGGTTTCGGCACCGCGCCGCTCGGCAATCTCTACCGCGCCGTCTCGGACGAGGATGCCAATGCCACGCTGGAGGCGGCATGGAAAACCGGCTGCCGCTATTTCGACACCGCTCCGCTCTATGGCCTTGGCCTTTCCGAAACCCGGCTCAACCCCTTCCTGCGCGGCAAGAAACGCGACGACTATGTGCTGTCGAGCAAGGTCGGCCGCCTCATGCGCGTCTCTGCGCCCGACCAGCGAACCGGCATCGGCAAGTTCTTCGACACGCCCTCGCGCCGGGAAGTTTACGATTACAGTTACGACGGCGTGATGCGTTCCTTCGAGGCCTCGCTGGAGCGTCTCGGCGTCGACCGCATCGACATCCTTTATGTGCACGATGTCGACATCTTCACCCATGGCAGCAAGGAGGCTTCCGACCGGCGCATCGAGGAGTTCATGTCTTCGGGCTATTACGCGCTGCTCGCGCTGCGTGACCAGGGCGTGATCAAGGCCTTCGGAGGCGGTATCAACGAGTGGCAGGTTTGCCAGACGCTCGCCGAGCGCGGCGATTTCGACCTCTTTCTGCTCGCCGGCCGCTACACGCTGCTCGAGCAGGATGCGCTTGCGAGCTTCCTGCCGCTCTGCGAGCAGCGCGGCATCGGCATCGTTCTTGGCGGGCCCTACAATTCCGGCATCCTGGCGACAGGGCCGAAGCCCGGCGCCTTCTACAACTACACAGAGGCGCCAAAAGACGTGCTCGATCGCGTGGCACGCATCGAGGCGGTCTGCAAGCGCCATGGCGTGCGGCTGATCGAGGCCGCGTTGCAGTTCCCGCTGCGGCACCCTTCCGTCATGTCGGTAATACCCGGCGGCCAACGGCCGGCCGAGGTCGAAAGCAACCGTGCACTGCTCCACGTGAAGATCCCGGCAGCCTTGTGGGCGGATCTCAAGCAAGAAGGCCTGATGCGCGCCGACGCGCCTACCGGCTGATACCACACATGTGGCCCTGGCGCGGGTCACAAAAAGGAAGAGCCGGGCAAGCCCGGCTCATCTGATCTTAAAAACAAAAGGTCTTAGTTGACCGCGTCCTTGAGGCCCTTGCCGGCCGAGAACTTCGGCACGGTGCGCGCCGGAATCTTTACTTCCGCGCCGGTCTGCGGGTTGCGGCCGGTCGAAGCAGCACGTTTTGACACGGTGAAATTTCCGAAGCCGACAAGCCGGACATCGCCGCCCTTCTTCAGTTCGCCAGTGATCACAGAGAACACCGCATCGACGGCGGACTGCGCATCAGCCTTCGAAATGCTTGCGGAGTCGGCGACGGCGGACACCAGTTCGTTCTTGTTCATAAAAATTCCCTTCCATGAGAAAACCGGAACTACGACTCATCCGGCAGGAAACGGACTTTAGAAAGAAGCGTTCCGGAACCCAAGCCGAAAACCGCAGAATTCCGGGCTTTTTTCCACTTTTTCGGAGATTTTTCACATGAAAAAGCCGGGCTGAAAGCCCGGCTCTCTCTTTGTGCATTGCAACCTTAGAAGAAACTAATGCGCAAGCGACTTGCCGGCGTCGTCGCCGGCGTCCGCGCCGGCCGGCGGATTGACCGGCTCGACCCATTCGATCGGCTCCGGCATCCTGACAAGCGCGTGCCTCAGCACCTCGCCGACCCGCGACACCGGAATGATCTCCATGTTGTTCTTCACATTGTCCGGGATCTCCGCCAGGTCCTTGGCATTGTCTTCCGGGATCAGCACCTTCTTGATGCCGCCGCGCAGCGCGGCAAGCAGCTTCTCCTTCAGGCCGCCGATCGGCAGCACCCTGCCCCGCAGCGTCACCTCGCCGGTCATTGCCACATCGGCGCGGACCGGAATGCCCGTGAGCACGGACACGATCGCCGTCACCATCGCCACACCCGCCGACGGGCCATCCTTGGGCGTCGCGCCCTCCGGCACGTGGACGTGGATGTCGCGCTTGTCGAACAGCGGCGGCTCGATGCCGAAATCGATGGCCCGCGAGCGGACGTAAGAGGCCGCCGCAGAGATCGATTCCTTCATCACGTCGCGCAGGTTGCCGGTCACCGTCATGCGTCCCTTGCCGGGCATCATGACGCCCTCGACCGTCAGCAGCTCGCCGCCGACTTCCGTCCAGGCAAGACCCGTGACGACGCCGACCTGATCGTCGGCCTCGACCTGACCGAAGCGGAAGCGCGGCACGCCGAGATAATCGGCGAGGTTGTCGGCCGTGATCTTCACGGTCTTCTTCTTCGTCTTCAGTATCTCGGTCACCGCCTTGCGCCCGAGCTTCATCAGCTCGCGCTCGAGGCTTCTGACGCCCGCTTCACGGGTGTAGGTCTGGATGATGCCGCGGATCGCGTCCTCGCCGACCGAGAACTCGTTCGGCTGCAGCGCGTGATCGCGGATCACCTTCGGCATCAGGTGCCGCTTGGCGATCTCGATCTTCTCGTCCTCGGTGTAGCCGGCGATGCGGATGATCTCCATGCGGTCCATCAGGGGCGCAGGGATGTTCAGCGTGTTCGCCGTCGTCACGAACATCACGCTCGACAGGTCGTATTCGACCTCGAGGTAATGGTCCATGAACGTCGAGTTCTGCTCCGGATCGAGCACCTCGAGCAGGGCCGACGACGGATCGCCGCGGAAGTCCTGGCCCATCTTGTCGATTTCGTCGAGCAGGAAGAGGGGGTTGGACTTCTTGGCCTTCTTCATCGACTGGATGACCTTGCCGGGCATCGAGCCGATATAGGTCCGCCTGTGACCGCGGATCTCGGCCTCGTCGCGCACGCCGCCGAGCGCCATTCGGATGAACTCACGCCCCGTGGCCTTGGCAATCGACTTGCCGAGCGAGGTTTTGCCGACGCCGGGCGGGCCGACGAGGCACAGGATCGGACCCTTGATCTTCTTCTGACGGCTCTGCACGGCGAGATACTCGACGATGCGCTCCTTGACCTTGTCGAGGCCGAAGTGATCGGCGTCGAGCACGTCCTGGGCGTAGCCGAGATCCTGCTTGACCTTGGAGTTCTTGCCCCACGGGATCGACAGCAGCCAGTCGAGATAGTTGCGCACGACCGTCGATTCAGCCGACATCGGCGACATCGACCGCAGCTTCTTCAACTCGGCTTCCGCCTTCTCGCGGGCTTCCTTGGAGAGCTTGGTCTTCTTGATGCGCGCCTCGATCTCGGCAGCCTCGTCGCGGCCGTCCTCGCCCTCCCCGAGCTCCTTCTGGATCGCCTTCATCTGCTCGTTGAGGTAGTACTCGCGCTGCGTCTTCTCCATCTGGCGCTTGACTCTGCTGCGGATGCGCTTCTCCACTTGCAGCACGGAAATCTCGGCTTCCATGAAGCCCATCGCCTTCTCGAGACGCTCCTTGACGGAAAGCGTGGCGAGCATCTCCTGCTTCTCGGGGATCTTGATGGCCAGGTGCGAGGCAACCGTGTCGGCGAGCTTGGAATAGTCGTCGATCTGACTGGCGGCACCTACCACTTCGGGCGAAATCTTCTTGTTCAGCTTCACGTAGTTTTCGAAGTCGGTGACGACCGAGCGGGCCAGCGCCTCGATTTCGACCTCTTCCTCCTCCGGCTCGACCAACGCGGTGGCGCGGGCCTCGTGGAAGTCGGCACGATCGGTGAACGAGACGATCTTGGCGCGCGAGGCGCCCTCGACCAGCACCTTCACGGTGCCATCGGGAAGCTTCAGGAGCTGCAGCACATTGGCGAGCGTGCCGATGTCGAAAATCGCATCGGGTTCAGGATCATCGTCGGCTGCGTTCATCTGGGTGGCAAGCAGGATCTGCTTTTCCTGACCCATCACTTCTTCCAGCGCCTTGATCGACTTTTCACGCCCGACAAAGAGCGGGACGATCATGTGCGGGAACACGACGATGTCGCGCAGTGGGAGGACTGCAAACACGCCGTCGCCGGAAGCCCTGGATATTTTGGCCATTGTCCAACCTTTCATGTCGCGGCCGCTAATTGAGCCAACCGCGAATCTTATATTAACGACCGAGCGTCGTTCCGCCTACCACCGTTTGTGACGGGAATTTTACAGCGCAGAATTCTGGCCCTCGGCCTTCCGCTGTTAGGTGGATGCGGGCGGTGCAAAGATCAAGGGTTAGCATGCTTTGATCAGCCACTCCATCACCTACAGGTAAGCCCCTCACAGCAAAACGGCGCCACACGGGCGCCGTTCCATGAAAATTTGCCGGATCAGTGCCATTTCAGGCGCTGACATTGCCCTTCTTTTCCTTCTGCTCGGAATAGATGTAAAGCGGCCGGGCGTTACCCGAGACCACCTCTTCCGAGATCACCACCTCACGCACGCCTTCCAGCGCCGGAAGCTCGAACATCGTGTCGAGCAGGATCGCTTCCATGATGGAACGCAGGCCGCGCGCGCCGGTCTTGCGCTCGATGGCGCGCTTGGCGATCGCCGACAGCGCGTTCTCGTGGAAGGTGAGATCCACATTCTCCATCTCGAACAGCCGCTGATACTGCTTGACCAGCGCGTTTTTCGGTTCCGTCAGGATCTGGATCAGCGCCGGCTCGTCGAGGTCCTCGAGCGTCGCCAGAACCGGCAGACGGCCGACGAATTCCGGGATCAGGCCGAATTTCAAAAGATCCTCGGGCTCGACTTGGCGGAACAGGTCGCCGGTGCGGCGATCCTCGGGCGACGCCACGGTTGCGCCGAAGCCGATCGAGGTCTTGCGGCCGCGATCCGAGATGATCTTGTCCAGTCCGGCAAAGGCGCCGCCGCAGATGAACAGGATGTTGGCGGTGTCGACCTGCAGGAATTCCTGCTGCGGGTGCTTGCGGCCGCCCTGCGGCGGCACGGAGGCCACCGTGCCTTCCATGATCTTCAACAGCGCTTGCTGAACGCCCTCGCCCGAGACGTCGCGGGTGATCGACGGGTTGTCCGACTTGCGCGAGATCTTGTCGATCTCATCGATATAGACGATGCCGCGCTGGGCACGTTCGACATTGTAGTCGGCCGACTGCAAGAGCTTCAGGATGATGTTTTCGACGTCCTCGCCGACGTAACCGGCTTCGGTCAGCGTCGTGGCGTCGGCCATGGTGAACGGCACGTCGATGATGCGGGCGAGCGTCTGGGCGAGCAGCGTCTTGCCGCAGCCGGTCGGCCCGATCAGCAGGATGTTCGACTTTGCCAATTCGACGTCGTTGTTCTTGCCGGCATGCGCCAGGCGCTTGTAGTGGTTGTGGACGGCCACCGACAGCACCCGCTTGGCGTAGGGCTGGCCGATGACATAGTCGTCGAGAACCTTGAGGATCTCTTGCGGGGTCGGCACCCCCTCGCGCGACTTCACCATCGAGGTCTTGTTCTCCTCGCGGATGATGTCCATGCAGAGTTCGACGCACTCGTCGCAGATGAAGACGGTCGGACCGGCGATCAGCTTGCGCACTTCGTGCTGGCTTTTGCCGCAAAACGAGCAATAGAGCGTGTTCTTTGAATCGCCGCCGTTGTTGCTAACTTTGCTCATTTTTCTGTCCTTTCACCGCCTGCCAGCCGATGGTCTGGCCGCATTGGCGTCTCATCAATCTATCGCAGGAATCCGCCGGCGCCAGTGTCCCGGCTCACACAGCGCATTCCGTCCGAAACACAATCAGAAAACGCGACAATGATTCGCAGCAACCCCATGCAAAGCTAAGCCGTCGAAAATCAACATAGCCTTAACGTAGGCAATCCCGAACCTTGAGGGAACAGGCAATTGTGGCCGAAATGCCGCAAGCCGCGCCAAAAGCGCGTTATCCCGCCATTCAGCCCCCAATCAGAGCCTATGCGGCGGGGGTTTCGCCAAGTTCGCGCGTCGTAATGACCTTGTCGATCAAACCAAACTCCTTGGCCTCGTCGGCGGTCATGAAATGGTCGCGGTCGAGCGTCCGCTCGATCTCGTCATAGCTCTTGCCGGTGTGCTTCACATAGACCTCGTTCAAGCGGCGCTTCAGCTTGATGATGTCCTGCGCATGACGTTCGATGTCCGACGCCTGGCCCTGGAAGCCACCGGACGGCTGATGGACCATGACACGGGCGTTCGGCGTGGCAAACCGCATATCCTTGTGGCCGGCGCAAAGCAGCAACGAGCCCATCGAGGCTGCCTGGCCGATGCAGAGCGTCGATACCGCCGGCTTGATGAACTGCATGGTGTCGTAGATCGCCATGCCCGATGTCACCACACCGCCCGGCGAGTTGATGTACAGGTTGATTTCCTTCTTGGGGTTCTCCGCCTCGAGGAACAAAAGCTGTGCACAAACCAGCGTCGCCATCCCGTCCTCGACCGGGCCGGTGATGAAGATGATGCGTTCCTTCAACAGGCGGGAGAAGATGTCGTAGGCACGCTCGCCGCGATTGGTCTGCTCGACCACCATCGGAACGAGGTTCATGTAGGTTTCGACGGGGTTCTTCATGGACTACCCTTGTTGGATGGATTCCGGCGCCGTAGACCTGAGCAATCGGGCGGAATCGGTTCTGGATCGTTGAATCCTAAATAGGATGCCGGCTCACCCTAGCGCAAGGCCGCCCCTCCTAGCCATCTGGTTAAGTCGAAGCAAGCGGCTCGGCCCAAGGAAATGCTGCAGGTTGCGCCGGAGATGGCCCTCTGCCCGAAATGCGAGGGCGCTACCCGGCCGCCACGGTAGCAGTTTCTTAACCGCGCTGCTTAACGACAAGCCGTGAAATCCCCGTCCATGGCGGACCTTCCGATACGCTCCCGCGTTGAACCGGCGTCCTTTTTTCAACGGGTGAACGTCATGTTTAGCCAGAGTTCCTTTTGCACGAGTTCCTTTTGCAAGAGCTCCCTTCGCAAGAGTGCCGCATCGCTCGCCTCGACCAGCCTCGCAATGCTTGCGGCCGTGTCGCAGGCCGCGGCCGGCGGCCGCACGCTCGAATGCTACGAGCCGGTGCATCGGCCGGCGATCTACGACACGGTCTATGAAGACGTGATGGTGAGCCCCGGCGGCCAGCTCGTCCACTATGACCCGCCGATCTACGGCACGACCGAGAGCACCGAACAGATCGCCACGCCTCGCATCAGCTATGAAGTCGTACCGGCCGTGACGCGCACCGTCTATCACACGGTCAAGGTGGATGACGGCGGCTATGCCTGGGAATGGCGGGTCATCCACGGCCGCAAGGTGCTGTGCAAGGTGTGGCGTAAGGCGCGCTACGCGCGGGTTGCCACAACGGTCATCGTCGAGCCGGAGCGCGTCCGGCGCGTCGTCCTTCCGGCCGAATACGAAGGCGTCGCCCGCGAGGTGCTGGTGCGGCCAGGAGAGCGGCGCATCACGGAAATCGCGCCCTCATACCGGAGGGTGGCGCGGCGGGTGGTGGTGCGGGAAGGCTCGACCGACTGGCGGCGGGTGCATATCCCGCGGCACTGCGTGGACTAGCCGCAAAATCACGCAGGGATGTTTCCGACCGGGGCGGCATGGCGAGCCCGGCCGGAAAGCCGGCTTAGGCCAGGTCGACGTCGAGGATCGCCATCGAGAAATTATAGTCGCCGTCGTCCTCGTCCTTGAAGACGATGCCGAGGAATTCGTCGCCGACATAGACCTCGGCAGAGTCTTCCTTGCGCGGGCGCGCCTTCACCTGCAGCTTGGGATTCTGGAAGACGCGCTTGAAGTAGGCGTCCAGCTTTCTGATTTCGTCTGGCTTCAAAAGTCTTCTCCGAATGCGGCTGTTCGTTGGAACGCGCTTCTGACACGCCGACGATGGCGATGTAAAGGCAAGCCGGCAGCATAACACGCCACAACCGGCGTCTGGAACGGCGACCGGACTCCGGCCGCTGGCGATGACCGCAGAATCAGATGTCGAAGCTGACGACGTGGTCCATCGTCTGCGAGGGCAGGAGCTGGTCCATCTGTCGCGAAGGCTGGTCGCAGCCGGTCTCGCCGACGACACGCGCCGGCACGCCGGCGACCGTCTTGTTGTGCGGCACGGGCGACAGCACCACCGAACCGGCCGCGATCTTGGAGCAATGGCCGATCTCGATATTGCCGAGGATCTTGGCGCCTGCGCCGATCAGCACGCCGCGGCGGATCTTCGGGTGGCGGTCGCCACTGGCCTTGCCGGTGCCGCCCAGCGTCACCCCGTGCAGGATCGACACATCATCCTCGATGACGGCCGTCTGGCCGACCACCAGGCCGGTGGCGTGATCGAGGAAAATGCCCTTGCCGATGCGGGCGGCCGGGTTGATGTCTGTCTGGAACACCGAGGACGAGCGGCTCTGCAGGTAGAGCGCGAAGTCCCTGCGGCCCTGGTTCCACAGCCAATGCGCCAAACGGTGCGTCTGGATGGCATGAAAGCCCTTGAAATAAAGCACCGGCATGATGAAGCGGTCGCAGGCAGGGTCGCGATCGTAATAGGCTTGGATGTCGACGCGAACCGTCGTGCTCCACTCCGGATCGTCGGCAAGCATGGCCTTGAAGGTCTGCCGGATAAGATCGGAGCCGATATCCTGATGCGCCAGGCGCTCGGCCAGGCGGTGAATGACCGCTTCTTCCAGGCTCTCCTGGTTGAGGATGGTGGAATAGAGGAAAGCAGCCAGCAACGGATCGCGGTTTACCGCTTCCATCGCCTCATCCCTGATCGCGCGCCAGATCGGGTCGACCGGCTGCACCATGCTGGGGCGGGCTATCGTAATGCTGTTCATCGACGGTCTCCGGCCTGCTCATTCATCCGGCGGCACATATAGGCCAGATCATAACACGGTTGAACTCAATTTTCCTTAGTGCTTTGTCAAATGGACTTGGTTCACCGAGATTCAAGCGGCGAAGGAAAACGAACCCTTGATCGACGATGCGCTGAAAAGCGAGCTTGCCGCGATCTATCAGACCGCGGATCGCCACTATCACGGCTTGCCTCACATCGAAGCGATGCTGGCGTTGGCAGCCGAACACCGGCACCTTCTTGATGATCCAGAAGCAGTGGAAGCGGCGATCTGGTTCCATGACGCAGTCTATGACAGCCGCGCCAAGGACAACGAGGCAAAGAGCGCGGTGCTGGCAGAAAGGAAACTCTCCGGCCGCACCGACCCGGCCCGGCTTGCCCGGATTCTGGCCATGATCAGCGCCACCGCCACGCACCAGTTGCCGCCGCTCGAAGATGAGGGTGCCGCGAGTGATGCCGCCCTTTTCCTCGACATGGACCTCGCGATCCTCGGTGCCGACCCGAACCGCTTCGACGCTTACGAGAAGGCGGTCCGGCGCGAATATGGCTGGGTCGAGGACCCGATCTGGCGCGCCGGTCGCGCGGCTGTCCTGACGAGTTTCCTGGCCCGTCCGCATATTTTCTACACACAATCGTTTCGCGATCGGTTCGAGGCGCGGGCCAGGGAAAATCTGGTCCGATCGCTGCAGGTCCTGCAAGACCAGTCTCAACAGACCTGATCGCCACGCCGAACGTGAACGCCCTCTGAGATGACCGACACCATGGAAAACAACTTCTTCCAACCCGTCGACGCCGCCCAGGTGCCGCGATTTGCCGGGCTTTCCACCTTCATGCGGCTGCCGGCGGTGCCGAACGCGAAGGGGCTCGATATTGCCCTTGTCGGGATTCCTTGGGAGGCGGCACGACCAATCGGGCCGGCGCTCGCCATGGTCCGCGCGAAATCAGGAACCAGTCGAGCCTGATGCGCCGCGTCCACCACGTATCGGGAACCGAGCCGTTCAGCATTGCCAATGTCGCGGATGTCGGAGACCTCTCGGTCAATCCCATCGACTTGCTCGACGGGTTGAAGCGCATCGAAGACGGCATTGCCGCGATCGTTGCTGACGGCGCTCTTCCTTTGGCCGCCGGAGGCGATCATCTGACGACCTTGCCGGTGCTGCGCGCCATCGCCCGCGAGGGACCCGTCGGCATGATCCACTTCGACGCGCATTCCGACACGAACGACCGCTACTTCGGCGAGAATCCCTATACACACGGGACGCCCTTTCGCCGCGCGATCGAGGAAGGGCTGCTCGACCCGAAGCGGGTTATTCAGATCGGAATTCGAGGCTCGATCTATGAGCCGGGCGAACACGACTGGGCGACCGCTCAGGGCGTGCGCATCGTATATATGGAAGAGTTCGTCAAACGCGGCACCGCTTCCGTCATGCAGGAAGCACGCGATCTTGTCGGCGACAGCCTCACTTACGTGACCTTCGACATCGATTGCATCGATCCGTCGATGGCCCCTGGCACCGGCACGCCGGAGCTCGGCGGCTTCACCACCCGCGAGGTGCAGGAGCTGGTTCGATTGCTCGACGGATTGAATTTCGCCGGAGCCGACGTCGTCGAGGTCGCGCCTCCTTTTGATATTGGCGGCATGACGGCGCTTGCCGGCGCGACCATGATGTTCGAGCTGCTTTGCGTCATGGCGAAATCCATCGCCGACAGGAGAACGCGCGGCTAAAGCATTCTCCCCGAAGTGCTTCCAGTTTCGGGAAAAGGACATCGCAAAGGTCAAAAGCAGGTCGCGTTTCGCGCAACCTGCTTTAGACGCGTCGTCGCCCGCAGCGGACGGTATGGGTCAGAGCGGATTTTCGGCGTAGAACTCCAGCACGCGCTGCTTGAAGCTCTTGTCGCCGACGGCGAGCATGTGGTCGCGGCCCTCGATGCGAAAAGCCTCTGCGTGGGGCATCAGCGCGGCAAGCTCGTCGGGCGAGCCGGCGATGTCGTCCTTGGTCCCGACGGCAATCAGGGTCGGCTGGGCGATCCGCGCGACATCGTCCTCGCTCATTGACGCGCGTGAGCCGACTATGCAGACGGCCAGCGCCTGGCGGTCGCTGCGCGTCTGGTCGGCGAAGGCGCGAAACGAGCGACCGCGCGCATGGCTGATCGTACCGGCATCCTCGGCCAGAAGCGCATCGGCGATTGGATCCCAGTCGCCGACGCCGTCGACAAGACCGATGCCGAGGCCGCCGAACACCAGCGTCGCCACCTTGTCAGGATTGGACAACGCCATGAAGGCGGATACCCGCGCGCCCATCGAATAGCCCATGACATGGGCGTGCTCGATGCCGAGGTGATCGAGCAGCGCGGCCGCGTCCGAGGCCATCTTGGCCGGCGTGTAGTCCGCCTCCTGGTAGCTCTTCGTCGACGCACCGTGGCCGCGATTGTCGACGGCGATGGCGCGGTACCCCGCGTCGTTCAGCGTCTTGAACCAGCCCGGCGAGACCCAATTGACGTAGTGGCTGGAGGCGAAGCCGTGGATCATCAGCACCGGATCGCCCTGACCGGACGCCGGCCGGCGGTCGAGGTAAGCGAGTTCGAAGCCGTCATGGGAAAAATATTGCATCTGGTGCAGCCGCGGTCAGTTGGAGCCGGCGCCCGAGGTCTTATCGATCGCTGGGTGACGCAGGAGATCGCCGTCCTTCAGACCGTCCTTGGCGGCCGTTCCCGCCTTCAGCTCAAGCACGAAGCTTACCGGCTGTCCGGGCGAGATGATCGCCTCCGATTCCGGTTCGCCACGCTTGACGGCCTTGATCCTGCCGTCCTGGCCGATAAAGACCAGGTCGAGCGGCATCGGTGTATTCTTCATCCAGAAATTCACCTCAGCGGGCCGCTCGAACACGAACAGCATGCCGTGATCGTCGGCCATGTCCTTGCGGTACATCAGCCCGGCCTCGCGTTCTTCCGAGCTGTCGGCTATCTCGATTGAGAAGGAATGCTTGCCGGAGCCGGTGATCGCGACGAGCCGCGTCGGATCGGCAGGCAGCATCATCGCCTGACCGTCCGCCGAACTCGGTCTCAAGGCGCTGAAAATGGCGGCCAGAGCGATGGCGGCGCAAAGCGCGCCTGCGGTCAGCCAGTTGCGATGAGCCATGTGATACCTCGTCCAGGCCCTGTCCTAGACCATGATCCGAGCGAGTGGAACTGGTTTTTGGACAGGAACGGCCTTGCACCGGGCAGGGCATCCCGATCGTATCGAGAGAGCCCGATGCATGTCGCCCAAAACTGCCAAGCGGTTTTGGCGAACCTGCATCAAGCAAAAAATAAAGTGCGTCGGGCCGCGCTTTAATGCGAGACCGGCAAGGTGCCCATATCGGGGTGTATTTCGGCGGCCATAAGGCCTTTGTCGCCGCGTCCGAAACGGACCAGAACGACCTGGCCGGGCCTCAGCTCGGTAATGCCGTAGCGGCGCAGCGTCTCCATATGGACGAAGATGTCCTCGGTGCCCTCGCCCCGGGTCAGGAAGCCGAAGCCCTTGGTGCGGTTGAACCACTTCACCAGCGCCCGCTCGAGCCCGCTCTCGGCAGTCACGGTGACATGCGTGCGTTGCTCCTGCTCGGCCGGATGCACCGCTGTCGAGGCGTCCATGGAAAGAACCCGGAACGCCTGCAGGCCACGCTCGCCCTGCTTGACGAGACAGACGACGCGCGCGCCTTCCAGCGCGGTCTGAAAGCCATCTCTTCGAAGACATGTCACATGGAGGAGAATATCACCCGAGACGCCGTCGTCCGGAAGAATGAAGCCGTAGCCCTTGGCCACGTCGAACCATTTGATAGCGCCGGCGATTTCGACAAGACCGGCGGAGTCGCCGCCACTGTCTCGCGTCAAGGCGTCGTCAAGGCTTCCGTCCCGCCTCGTAAAAGAGGCTTTTTCCCCCATAAGAACGCCCCCTTTTCCAACTGCAACCGCTAGTGATTCTTGCCATCAGATTAACACTGCGGCTTCCGGGGTGTGCAAGACCTGACGTGCCTTTTTTCACCGTTGAGCACCGGAAAGCCTCAATTGTTGTTTACCGGCGCGCCTGAAGCGCAAAGGGACGGCTGAAATCGATCCCTCCATCGGTTTTGTCGGACGATTGCCCTTTGGCGGAGCGGCTCCTATGGTGCGCCGCAAACGTAACGCCGCGAGGAATCCGATATGCGCTATCTTCACACAATGGTCCGCGTCGCCGACATTGATCAATCGCTCGATTTCTACTGCAACAAGCTCGGCCTCAAGGAAGTGCGTCGCTACGAGAACGAGCAGGGACGCTACACGCTGATCTTCCTCGCCGCGCCCGATGACGAGCAAAGCGGCATTGCCGAGAAGGCGCCGCTGGTCGAACTGACCTACAATTGGGATCCGGAGGAGTACAAAGGCGGCCGCAACTTCGGCCACCTCGCCTATGAGGTCGACGACATCTACGCCACCTGCCAGAAGCTGATGGACAATGGCGTGATCATCAACCGGCCGCCGCGCGACGGCAACATGGCCTTCATCCGCTCGCCGGACGGCATCTCCATCGAGCTCCTGCAGAAAGGCCCGGCCAAGGCAAAGGCGGAGCCATGGGCCTCAATGTCGAATACGGGAAGCTGGTAGGCGCCTGCCCTTCCCGGGGATTTGACCGGCCGGTCTATGGCGTTTTGCCGGATCGCGCCTATCTAAGCGCTTGTGGCGCCAGCCAGATCAGGCTGGCGCTTTTCTTGATCCGCCGGGAGAATTTCATGCCGACCAGCCGCGCCGACGTCGCCACTGAAAACGCCAGCCGCTATCTGCAGCAGCTCTGCAAGCACTGGGCGCACAAGTTCCCGGTCGAATTCGACCCGCATCACGGCGCCATCCAGCTCTCGCTCGGCCGCACCGTGATGGATGCAGACGACAAGGCTCTCCACATCGCGGTCGCCGCTGACGACGCCGCCTCGCTCGAGCGGCTGGAAACCGTGGTCGCCGACCACATCAAGCGCTTCGCCTTCCGCGAGGAGCTGACCTTCGACTGGCAGAAGGCTGCCTGAAAGAATTGAGCGTCAGCCGGCGGCCTTGCTAGCCATTTCGAGCAGCGCAAGCACGCTGCGCCAGTTCCGCGCCGTGCCCGGCACCTTGAGCGTTCGCCCAATAAGGTTGGCAAACACCGATTTGCCAAGCCCTTCCGGCGCATGCAGGTAAAGCACGTCGCCTTTGATCTCGAAGCGCTCTGGGCCGGCACACTTTTCCGCCAGCCGCTTCGCCTCTTCCGCGGTCGGCTCTCGCTCCAGCGCATAGGCATGCAGCTTGGTAGGCTCGCCCGCAACCTCCGGATAGGGATTGTCCTTCACCAGGCGCTCGAACCAGCCGGCATTGCGCACCATGATGCGGGAATTGAACCCCCATTTCTTCTCGAAGGCCGCTTCGAGTGCTTTGGTCAGCGCCGCAGCGTCGCTGTTGTTGGCACGAAACACGACGTTGCCGCTTTGCACGTAGGTCGATACGTCTGTGAAGCCGAGGTCTTCGAAGAACGACCTCAGCTCCGCCATCTTGACGATGCGGTTGCCACCGACATTGATGCCGGAAAACAGGGCTACGAACACCGTTCCTTTGTCGCCCGTTTTTGGCCCGCTCATATGATGAACCCCGCGAGCGTCTCGTTGTCGGTGATGTCCTGATACTGCACGCCCTCGGCGTCGAAATTGGCCTTCAGCAGATCGAAATTGCGCCGGTCCTTGGTCTCGATGCCGATCAGCACAGAGCCGAAATTGCGCGCCGACTTCTTGAGATACTCGAAGCGCGTGATGTCGTCGTCCGGGCCGAGCATTTCGAGGAAATCGCGCAATGCGCCCGGCCGCTGCGGGAAGCGGATGATGAAGTACTTCTTCAGCCCTTCGAAACGCAGCGCTCGTTCCTTGACGTCCGGCAGGCGCTCGAAATCGAAATTGCCGCCCGAGACGATCGCGACGATGGTCTTGCCCCTCATCTCCTTGCGGGAAAAATCCTTGAGCGCGTCGATCGCCAATGCGCCGGCTGGCTCCAGCACCACGCCCTCGACATTGAGCATCTCGATCATCGTCACGCAAAGCCGGTTTTCCGGGACAAGGCGCACCGCGTCGGCGGTGAATTCCTTGAGATGGCGCAGCGGCTCGCGGCCGATTTCAGCCACCGCCGCCCCATCGACGAAGTTGTCGACCTTGGCGAGCTTGATCCGCTTGCCGCCGGCGAGACTCTCGCTAAGGCTAGGCGCGCCCGCCGGCTCGCAGAATACGAAGTGCAATTCACGCTGCTGGTCGGCGAAATAGTGGGTGACGCCTGCAGCCAGGCCGCCTCCGCCCACAGGCAGCATGACGATGTCGGGCATGCGTCCGCCCGGCATCTGGGCTGCGATCTCATAGGCAACGGTCGCCTGCCCCTCGATGATGTCCTTGTGGTCGAAGGGCGGCACCATATGCGCGCCGGCGGCTTCGGTGAACTCGAAGGCGGCGCGATAGCAATCGTCGAAGAAGTCGCCGACCAGCCTGATCTCGACGAAATCGCCGCCGAAAAGGCGCGTCTTGTCGATCTTTTGCTGCGGCGTCGTCACGGGCATGAACACCACGCCCTTTTTGCCGAAATGGCGGCAGACGAAGGCAAAGCCCTGCGCGTGGTTGCCGGCCGAGGCGCAGACGAACAGCTCGGCATTGTTGCCGGCGGCGAGCGCCTTGCGGAAGAAGTTGAAGGCGCCCCTGATCTTGTAGGAGCGGACCGGCGTCAGGTCCTCGCGCTTCAGGAGGACGCGGGCGCCGGTCTTTTTCGACAGATAGTCGTTCTCCTGCAGCGGCGTTTCCGGAAAGATCCCGCGGATCGCCTCCGCGGCGCCTGCGACGCGGGAAGAAAAACTGTTCATGAGGCAACCGGCTCCGAGACCATGTGGTTCGCAGCCCAAGCCTATTGCATAGTTTGGTTTTCGCGGCCACCGATGCAGCCGCTCGCCGGCCTGCTGCGGCCACTTTGGTTTTCGCGCAACAGTGCCAAGGCGGTTGGCACCCGCCGATCAAATTTCCGCTGGACACGACTTACTTCCGCCGCACTTCCCCTGTCCGGGAGATTTCGCGGAGGCAGATGGCCAATTGCGGCCGGAATGGAAGTTTCGACGTGCATTTGAAGACGATTTGCATCATTGCCCTGGCCTTGCTGGTTGTAGGCTGCGCGGGACGACCGTCACAGGAAATCCTGGGCAGCGTCGTGGTGCCGACGACGGCGACCGAGATCGCCGGCAACCATTCGATCTTCATCGCCACCACCCGCAAGCGCTCAGACGACCCGAACAAGGTTTTCGACGGCGAGCGCTCGGCGACGCTCAATTACGCCCGCGTCAACGTCACCGTCCCGCCGGTTCATGAGACTGGTCAGATCGAGCGCCGCTCGCGCGGGACGTCGAACGATCCGACCAAATATTTCATGGCTTCCGAGGTCGTCGGCTACGACACGCAGCCGAAATTCTCCAGCGCGCTCAATGCCGACATCGACGCCCGCGGCGGCCGCGTCATGGTCTTCGTCCACGGCTACAACACCGGCTTCGACGATGCCGTCTACCGTCTGACCCAGATCGTTCACGATTCCGGATATCCCGGCACGCCGGTGCTTTTTTCATGGGCTTCGGGCGCCAAGACCACCGACTATGTCTATGACAAGGAAAGTGCCGCCGCCGCCCGCGACCAGTTGGAAGTGACGCTGAGAATGCTGGCGCAGACCGGTGCGCGCCGCATCGACATCGTCGCCCATTCGATGGGGACGTGGGTGACGATGGAAACACTGCGACAGCTCGCCATCACCGGTGACCGCGACCTCGGCGGCAAGCTCGGCGATGTTCTCCTGGCCTCGCCCGACATCGACGTCGATGTCTTCAAGAGCCAGATGCGCCGCTACGGCAAGCCCGACAAGCCGTTCATCCTGCTCCTGTCGGACGACGACCGCGCTCTCCGGCTCTCCGGCCTGATTGCCGGTGCACGGCCGCGCGTCGGCGACTACAGGGACGCGGCCGACCTCGCCTCCTACGGCGTCACGGTGGTCGACCTCTCCAAGGTGAAGGGCAACGACAGCTTTAACCACACCAAATTCGCCGACAACCCGATGCTGGTGAAGATGATCGGCCAGCGGCTGCGCCAGGACGACGGCTTTGCCAGCGACCGCGACGTCACCGACCGGATCAGCCAGCTCGCCACTCAATAACCGTGTTCACGCGGTTGCCGCCCTGCACGGACTTTGAACTGGACCAGACCGCTCGCTGGCTTTATCGAAGGAGCCCGAGAGGTTTGCCGCCCTTGGGGGATCCCGGGTGATCGTGCGTTGGAAGATCGTCCTTGGCCTTGCCTTCACGCTCGCCCTGACGGGCTGCGCCGGGCAGAACGCGCATGACCTGCTCAATCGGAAGGCCGTTACCGCGCCTGCATCCGAAATTGCGGCCAAGCATGAGATCTTCGTCGCCACGACCCGGCAGCAGGCGACCAAGGACCCGCGGCAGGTTTTCGACGGCGACCGTTCGCTGACCACCAGCTACGCGCGTGTCGACGTCACGGTTCCAAGGATCCACCAGCTTGGGGCGATCGAGCGCGCCAAGGGTTCGGCCGACAGCATTCCGGCCAGGCAGTTCACCGCCACCGATGTCGTCCACTATGGGGACGCTTCGCAATTCGCGAAGGCGGTCGGCACAGATATTGCCATACGCGGCGACCGCGCCCTGGTCTTCGTGCACGGCTTCAACAACGGCTTCGACGATGGCGTTTACCGCCTGACGCAGATCGCGCACGACACGAATTATCCGGGCACACCGGTGCTGTTCTCGTGGGCGTCGAGCGGCAAGACAACCGGCTACATTTATGACAAGGACAGCTCCACCGCCGCGCGCGACGACCTGGAAGCGACACTGAGGATGCTTGCCAAGTCACGCGCCAAAAGCATTGACATCATTGCCCATTCGATGGGGACCTGGCTGACGATGGAAGCTTTGCGCCAGCTCGCCATCACCGGCGACCGCGATCTCAACGGCAAGCTCGGCTACGTCATCCTCGCCTCGCCTGACATCGACGTCGATGTCTTCAAGAAGCAGATGATCCGCTACGGCAAGCCCGACAAGCCTTTCGCCATCCTTCTCTCGGGCGACGACCGGGCGCTGAAGCTGTCCAGCTTCATTTCCGGCGAAAAGCCGCGCGTCGGCGATTACGACAACGCGGCAGATCTCGCCAACTACGGCGTGACGGTGGTCGATCTGACCCAAACCAAGGGCGGAGACCGGTTAAACCATGCCAAATTCGCCGACAATCCGATCCTGGTGCAGTTGCTCGGCAATCGACTGCGCACGCCTGCCGGTCTTGCCTCCGACGAGCCGGATCCAACGCAGCTCAACAATATCGGCCAGGGTCTCGGCAAGGCGGTCGGCTCGGTCGCCGAGGTGGTCATCACCACGCCGTTCAGGGTGCTGACGATCGCCACCGGCGGCTGAGCACCGGTTAGGCGTGTCGAGGTGCGGGTCAGGCCGGCCTCACCCGAACATCGACTAGACGAACAGATCGACCTTCTGGAACGACGTCACGTCGACAAGGCCGACATCGGAAATCCTGAGTTCCGGTATGACGACCAGCGCCAGCAGCGAATGCTGCATGTAGGCATTGTTGAGCGAACAGCCGACCTTGCGCATCGCTTCCGTCAACTGCTCGGCTTTGGCCGCGACGATCTCGGCGCGCTCGTCCGACATCAGCCCTGCGATTGGCATTTCCACCAGCGCCAGTTCCTTGCCCTTGGAGTAGAGCACGACGCCGCCGCCGACCTCGCCCAGTCGGTTCACGGCTAAAGCCATGTCCTCCTTGTTGGTTCCGACGGCGATGATGTGGTGCGCATCATGCGCCACGCTCGAGGCCATCGCGCAGTCTTCCACATAGCCGAAGCCCGACACGAAGGCGTTGGTGACGCCGCCCGTGCCCCGGTGGCGTTCGACCAGGGCGATCTGGCAAATGTCGTTGCGGCGATCCATGGCGACCAGCCCGTCCTCGACGGGCAGGTCGGCCTCGAGCGCTCTGGTCGGCGCCTGGTTCTCGATAACGCCGATCACCCGCGCCCGCACCTCGTTGGCACCCTGTGGCGCGGCGATGTCAAAGTCAGAGGCCTTGAGCCTTTTGCCGAGCTTGACCGTGTTTTTCGCCGTCCCGGGATAATCATAGGCCGGGATGTCGATCTCGAGCTTGCCGGCTTTCGCCAGCCTGACGCCGCGGCCATAGACCTCGTCTATCGTCATTTGGGCAAGATTGGAGACGATCAAAAGATCCGCCAGCCGCCCCGGCGCGATCGAACCGACCTCGCGTTCCAGCCTGAAATGCTGGGCGGTGTTGAGCGTCGCCATCTGGATCGCCGTCACCGGCTTCAGGCCCTGGCTGATGGCGTGCCGCACCACCCGATCCATATGACCCTCATGCACCAGCGTGCCGGAATGGCTGTCGTCGGTGCACAGGATGAAGTTGCGCGGGTCGATGCCGCCTTCGGTGACCGCCTTGATCTGCGCAGCGACGTCGTACCAGGCGGACCCCAGCCTCAGCATCGCCTTCATGCCCTGGCGCACGCGGGCGATCGCATCCTCGGCGCGCGTGCCCTCGTGGTCATCCTCGGCGCCGCCGGCGACATAGCCGTGGAACGGCAACCCGAGATCGCGCGAGGCATAGTGGCCGCCGACGGTTTTGCCGGCCTTCACCGTCTCGGCGATCTCGCCCGACATTACCGGATCGTTGGCGGCGACTCCCGGGAAATTCATCACTTCGCCAAGGCCGATGATGTTCTCCCAGGTCATCGCCTCGGCGACGTCTGCGACCGTAAGCTCCGCGCCGGCATGCTCCAGGCCCGGCGCCGAAGGCACGCAGGACGGCATCTGCACATGGACGTTGATCGGCATCGCGACCGCCTCGTCATGCATCAGCCGAACGCCCGGCAGGCCCAGAACATTGGCGATCTCGTGCGGATCGATGAACATCGAGGTGGTGCCGTGCGGGATCACGGCGCGGCAGAATTCCGTCACCGTGACCATGCCGCTTTCGACGTGCATGTGCGCATCGCAGAGGCCGGGCACCAGATAGCGACCGCCCGCATCGACCACCTTGGTCCCCTGCCCGATCGTGTGACCGGCATTCGGCCCACAATAGGCGAAGCGTCCGGCGGCGACGGCGATGTCGGTGCCCGGAATGATCTCGCCCGAATGGACATTCAGCCAGCGCCCGTTGCGGATCACGAGATCGGCAGGCCGGCGCCCCATCGCCACGTCGACCAGATGGGTCGCCACGTCGGTCCAGGGTTTGGGTTTCGTCGGATTGGTGCGGCTCGCCATGAAGAACTCCTGTTTGCCCGACTGTGCCAAGCTGGCGCGGTTTTGACCAGTTGGCAAAACTGCTTTGTTCTTAAGGCAGGAATCTGGTTCCCCGACAGATTCTCTCCCGCAGCAGGGCGAAATCTCGCCTAGACTGGATCTCCGGCTATTCGGGTTGCAGAAGAGATGGCAAAAACGATCCGGTTCGCAATCTTCATGCTGTCGGCATGTTGCGCCGGCCTGGCCTTCTTCACCTTGCATTCATTCTGGGCATGGGCCGCCCCAATCGCCATCTTCATCGCCGGCTCGTCACTAGCCGAATATGCTTTCACACGAATGGCCAAGTCCGACGAGAAACAGCGTGACCTGGAAGATCGCGTGCGCAATCCGCCGAAGTAAACCACTGTTGCAGGAATACAATTCCGTTTTCGGGCGAATAACGCTAGGTTGCACCGAGAAGTTTTCGAAACCGCCATTTCGGAGCGCTCGATGGGTCGCCTGACACTTGCCAGTGCCGGCTTTTTCGCCCTGTTGTCCGGGCCGGCCTTGGCCGCGGACGCGATCGCCGACTTGCCCATGACTGCGCCGGGCTTCGACTGGACAGGCTATTATGCCGGCCTGCAGGCCGGCTATGGCTGGGGCTCATCTGACATCTCCGGCACGGAAGGCGAGCCGTTCGCCGCTTCTCCCGATGTCGACGGCGGCTTCGTCGGCGGCCATGTCGCCGGCCTCTGGCAGTTCAATCAGGCGGTGATCGGCGCGCGCGCTGAGCTCAACTATGCCTCGATCGACGGTTCGGCCTTGCTCGACCCTGGCAATGCCGTCGGCACCGAGGTCAAATGGCTGGGATCGATCAATGCCGAAGCCGGCTTGGCGGTCGATCGCTGGCTGATCTATGGCGTCGGGGGCGTCGCCTTCGCCGGTATCGAGACCTCGCAAGATGTCGGCGGCAGCGGCTTCGCCAGGACACGCACCGGCACCGGTTGGACGATCGGTGCCGGGGTCGACTATGCGCTGAGCAGCAACATCGTCGTCGGCGCCCAATACCGTTACTACGATTTCGGCAAGGAGCATTTCGACGTCCCGGACGACTTCTCCGATCGTGATCAGGACCTGAAGCTCCATACCCTGGGCGTAAACTTCAGCTACAAATTCTGATTTGCGGAGCAGAACGCGGAAAATCCAACCGCATCCTTCAAGGAAAATCCCGATTGGCGGAACTTCATGCCAAAGGGATTTGTCGAGCATGTCAGCGCGCGTGCTAACCCAGCCGCTCCACAATGGTCCTTGCACAAGGTACGCCTCAACAAACGCCCACGTGGCTGCGCCTCTAAGCGCTGAGGAATCCCATAATGATAATGATGGTAGCGGTGGTTGTCTCACTCGGTTTGGCGATCTTCCTAGTGGAACGCTACGACCTGTTCGACGGGAAGAAGTGGCGGCGCGCATCGGAACCGAAGATCGCTCGAGCCTATATGCTGCTATTTGTGACCGTCGCCCTTGCCGGCGCGGCGGTGTTCTTTCACGAGGCCGTGGTTGCTAAAGTGATAACACCGACCGAACGGCTCCCAGGGTAAGTAGCTAGCGCTTCACTTACCCTAGTGCTAATCGGTGCGCCGCGAGCCACACATGAACTCTGGCAATCGTGTGGGATTTTTCGTGGGAGATCGGTGGTAAAACCCCACCATGTGGGAGTGGGCGTGGCGGAACTGGTATACGCAGCAGACTTAAAATCTGCCGGTGTTTCAAGCACTTACGGGTTCAAATCCCGTCGCCCACACCAACTCGTCAAAGGGACTTAAAATCCCTCGATCTCTGATCGTACGGGTTCGATTCCCGTCGTCCGCACCACCCTTCGCTCCTCGCTTCGGGTGGCAGGCCACTCAACCCCTGATCGGATTGAGCTTCAGGTGCTGGATCAAAATGATGGTCTTGGCGTCGACGATACGGCCGTCGGCGATGCCGGCCAGAGCGTCGTCGAGCGGCATTTCCAGCACCTCGATGTCTTCGCCCTCTTCCGGAGCTCCGCCGCCGTCGGAAATACGGTCGGCCGGCGAATAGCGCGCGGTAAAGAACCAGAGCCGTTCCGTCACGCTGCCGGGGCTCATATAGGGCGCGAACAGCCGCTCAACGTTCTTCAAATGATAGCCGAGCTCCTCTTCCGCTTCCTTGCGGATGCAGGTTTCCGGATCGTTTTCGTCGAGCAGACCGGCACAGGCCTCGATCAGCGGCTCGCGATGGCCAGTGACATAGGCCGGATAGCGGAACTGCCGCACCAGCAGCACCGTCGAGCGCTGCGGATCGAAAGGCAGGATCACCGCGCCGTCGCCGCGATCGTAGGTCTGGCGGATCTGCGTCTCCCAGCGCCCATCGCGGCGGCGATAGTCGAGCACCGTCTTCTTGAGCACCGCCCAATCGTCGGACAGGATTTCTTCAGACTGGATGCGGACGCGATCTTCCATGATGGGCTCCATGCTGTCGGCAAGCGTTATCGGCGAACAGGCGCGGGCGCAATCCTGGAAACCGACTGGTCCAGCGTGACTTTCACCGGCTGTTGTCTGGCGCGAAGTGCCGCGGCTGCCTAGATAGCGATATCTCTCCCAGGAGCCGTTTCCATGACATCATCGCTTTTCCAGCCGATCACCCTCGGCGGCCTGACCTTTCCAAACCGTATTGCGGTAGCGCCGATGTGCCAGTATTCGGCCGAGGACGGTTCCGCCAGCGACTGGCATCTGCATCACTGGATGAACCTGGCCATGTCCGGCGCCGGCATGGTGACCGTCGAGATGACCGACGTCGAGCGGCGCGGCCGCATCTCGCATGGCTGCCTTGGCCTCTACTCGGACGGCAACGAGGCGGCGGCCAAGCGCACGCTCGATGCCGCCAGGCGCGTCGCCGCGCCCGGCACCAAATTCGGCGTCCAGCTCGCCCATGCCGGCCGCAAGGCATCCAACAGAAGGCCTTGGGAAGGCGGCGGGCCCCTGCAACTGGGCGAGGATCCCTGGCAGACCGTTTCGGCTTCGGCCATCGCCTATGACACCGGGTGGAATATACCGCACGCATTGGACGAGGAAGAGATCCGGCACGTCATCCAACATTTTGCCGATGCGGCCAAGCGGGCCGAGCGCGCCGGCTTCGACTTCATCGAGCTGCACGCCGCTCACGGCTATCTGATCTTCCAGTTCCTGTCGCCGCTTTCCAACCAGCGCACCGACCGCTGGGGTGGCCCGCTGGAAAACCGCATGCGCTTCGCCGTCGAGATCGCCAGAGCGGTCAAGAAGGCCGCGCCGGGCCTGATGCTGGGAGCGCGCCTTTCGGTGAAGGAATGGGTCGACGGCGGCTTCGAGATCGAAGAGGCGATCGAAGTGGCCAAGGCGCTGAAGGCGGAAGGCGTCGCCTATCTGTGCTGTTCCAGCGGCGGCAATTCGCCGTTGCAGAAGCTGCCCAGCGGCCCCGGCTACCAGGTGCATCTGGCCGAGGCTGTGCGCAAGGGCGCCGGCATTCCGACGCGCGCCGTCGGTCTGATCGACGATCCGCAGCAGGCCGAGGCGATCGTGGCCGACGGCCGCGCCGACATGGTGGCTCTGGCGCGCGCCTTCCTTGCCGATCCGCGCTGGGGCTGGCGCGCGGCGGCGACGTTCGGCGAGGAAATCCGCCCGGCGCTGCAGTTGGCGCGCTCGGTCACGACGATGCAGCACTGGATGAAAGCGGCCGGCTGAACGGCTTGCACAGGTGACGATGGGCTGAGACCTTTGGGCGCAGCCATCCGCCACCATTGCAACCAAATTGGCCGTTTTACGTTGGCGGCCATGACAGACAGCAAGCCATTTGAGAAGCCGGTGGTGGTCGAACTCGGCCATGTCGGCAAATATCACCAAATAAGCAGCACCCGCGAAGCGGCCGAGTGCCTGATGACCGTGTGGCCGCTCAATCGCGGCCAGCGGCATCGTGATGCTCTCGATACTTGCCTGAAAGCGCTGGAGGGGTATCGTTCGACGGCGGACGCGCGCCGCGCGCTGATCGAGGCAGCCGAGGAATCTGAAGTGCTGGTTCCCGAAGAAAGGCTGTCCGATGGAAAGCTGCATTGAGCAGGCAAAGGGCTTCTCGACCCGGAGGATTCCATGGCGAAACTGACTTACAAGATCGTCGAGCATGACGGCGGCTGGGCCTACATGGTCGGCTCGACTTTTTCAGAAACATTTCCCACCCGCCAGGACGCGCTGCGCGCGGCTGAAATTGCTTCGGCCGAGCAGCAGGTCGCCGGCACCACGGATGGCATCCAGTATGAGGATTCCGAGGGTGTCTGGCATGACGAACTGGCCGATGGCCGCGACCGGCCGCAGACCGAAGTCTCAGATTAATTTCCGTCGCTCGACCTTGCTGCGACCGACGCTGTAAAAGCTTCACGTCGGTCGCTCGCTGGCGAACGGACTACTTGCCGCAATACTGGTCGTTGACGTTCGGGCCGGCATTCGCGTCGGGGCCGGCCGTATCCGAGGCGCATGGGCCGACGGCACCGTTGCCGAAGCTGTTTAGCGCGCTGGCGTCGCGATCGGAATAAATGCTGCCCGTGGTGTAGGGATCAACCGGCACTTGCTCGCTATGGACCGGGCGATCACGATGCCACCACCACCAAGCGTCCGACGATTGTGCCATAGCCGAGGTGCCCATGGCCAGGACAAGCGCTGAGGCTGCAAAAATCTTCGTAAGCATAATTGGTACTCCATCTGGTGATTTGCCGCATTCTTGCTGGCCGGAAATTCGCCAGCCGACACGGTTTAAAACCGAGGGTTGGAGCCGAAGTTCCCGTTGAAAGTGTAGGTGAGGCAGAATGTCCGACACTTTTGTGTGACGGTTCGTGAACGGACGCGATCCCTCTCGGCCTTTGACTCGAACGGGATCCTCACGCTGGGAATGCGCGCGCGGCGATGCGCTCGATGAAGGCTACGACGCGTTCCGGTTCCACGAATTGCGGCATGTGCCCGAGCCCTTGGACGCGTTCGAAATCGAGCTCTCTGATCCTGCCCGGCATCGGTTCGCCATGAGCCGCGATGCCGATCACGCGGTCATCCGCGCCGAACAGAATGCCGGCCGGCATCAGGATCTCGCCATAGCGCTGTTCGAGGCGGCCGAGATCCTCTTCCACCGCCACGATATCGGTGGAGGTCGCCTGGAAATGGGCGGGCCGCAACCCGAGCCAACCACCTCCGGCGATCATGTAGTCCCCCGGCACGGCTTGCGGCGCAAAGATGAACTTCATCGTCGGCTCCGCATATTTCAGGCTGTACGGTATCGCTAAAGTATGGGCCAAGATCCAGCGCTTCAGGCGCGAGGGGACATAGAGCAGGTCGAATTTCTGGCGCACCCTCGCCTCCAGATGCGTCAGCGGCGCGATGAGCGCGATGCCGGAAATCGCCGTCGGATGCTCGATCGCAAGTGCAAGCGCGATGGCGCCGCCCAGCGAATGACCGACGATCAAAGGCCGTTCGAGCCCAAGCTCCTCGATGAAGCGCCGCACCACTTCCGCCTGTTCGGGCAGACGGCCGCTCGCCCCGCCCGCCCGCACCGAGTATCCCGAGCCCGGCCGGTCGAGAGCGATCAGCCGGTAGCCGGCGCGGAAGCGGCCGAACAACGTGTGCCGGAAATGGTGGAGTTGCGCGCCTAGCCCGTGCAGGAACACGATCGGCCTGCCCTCGCCTGCTTCGACATAGTGGATGCGGCTGCCGCCGATCTCGATGAACTTGCCGCACGCCGGTACCAGGCTCTCGGCCTTGGTCGCGATCCACCATGTTGCGAGCATGAAGCCGAGCACGACGGCGGCCGCCGCAACGAGCAGGCCACCGATTAGCCACGGCAAAATCGATATCAGCATCTTGCACCCGAGCCGTACCGACGCACCTTACTCGCAACCGTGTCTGCCACAAGAGCCCCGCCTCGCGTGCGCATTGCGGCCGGCTGTCCGCCGCGTTATTTCAGGCCACCTGCAGCCGGAGTGAGCCATGCCCGAAATCGTCACAGCCGCCATGCTCGTCATTGGCGACGAGATCCTCTCCGGCAGGACCAAGGACAAGAATATCGGCCATCTCGCCGATATCATGAGCGCGATCGGCATCGACCTGAAGGAAGTGCGCATCGTTCCCGACGAGGAGGACGAGATTGTCGCCGCCGCCAACGCGCTGCGCGCCCGCTATACTTATGTCTTCACCACCGGCGGCATCGGCCCCACGCATGACGACATCACCGCCGATTCGATAGCCAAGGCCTTCGGCGTGCCTTGCGAATACGATGCCAGGGCTTACGCCATGTTGGAGGCAAGCTATGCCGAGCGCGGTATCGAATTCACCGAGGCGCGCAAGCGCATGGCGCGCATGCCGCGCGGCGCCGACCACATCGATAATCCGGTGTCGATCGCGCCAGGCTTCCGTATCGGCAACGTTCACGTGATGGCCGGTGTGCCGTCGATCTTCCAGGCGATGCTCGACAATGTCGTGCCGACGCTGAAGACCGGCATCAAGATGCTGTCGGCAACCGTGCACTGCCCGTTCGGCGAAGGCCTGATCGGCGGACCGCTGGCCGACATCCAAAAGGCGCATCCCGACACCATTATCGGCTCCTACCCGAAATATGGCGAGGGCAAATTCTGGACCGAGCTCGTGGTACGTGCCCGCGACGAAGCGGCTCTCGAGGCCGCGCGCCAAGACGTTGCGGCCATGGTGGCGGGCCTGTCGGCCGCGAGCTGACCCCGGAACCAGAAGGCGCGCGCCGACGTTTCTGGCACGGCACTTTCGTTGCGGCCATTGATGCCGGTGGCGATCTTGCGCCGATAAATTTGAGGGATCTGCCATGCGCTTCAAGACGATCGTCGCCATTCTGCAGAACGAACAAGACGCCGAGCGCGTGCTCGATTGCGCCATCCCGCTTGCCGAGCGGTTCGAAAGCCACCTCGTCGGCATCCACGCCGAAGCGCTTCCCGTCCCCTATACGTCGGCAACCGGTTTCCCCGACACCGAATTCCTGCAGGTCTCGGCCGAGATGAACAAGGAGCGCGCCGAGAAGCTGCAGGCGGTCTTTCTCAGGCGCGTCGAGGATTCCGACCTGTCCTTCGACTGGCGGAGCCTCGAAAGCTTCTCCGGCGACAGCGCGCTGACCGGCATTTCGAGCGTGCGGGCGGCTGACCTGATTATCGCCGCGCAGCGCGACACCGGGGGCGATCCGGGCGCCGATGTCGATACGCTGGTCTACGATGCCGGCCGGCCGGTGCTTGTCGTTCCGCATGCCGGGCCGCTCGTCACCACCTTCAGGCGTGTGCTGCTGGCCTGGAACGGCAGTAAGGAGGCGGCTCGTGCAGCATTCGATGCCCTGCCCTTCATCAGCGAGGCGGACAAAACCGACATTCTCGTCATCGATCCGCCGGAAACGCTCGACGAGGCTCCCGAGGCGGCGGGCGCCGAGATCGCGGCTGCCTTGTCACGCCACGGCGCCAATGTCAGCGTTTCGGTGCAGAAATCGGGGGCAAGCTCGGTCGACGACATCATCCAGGAGAGGATCGCCGAATCCGGCGCCGATCTGCTGGTGCTCGGCGCCTACAGCCACTCCTGGCTGCGACAGCTCCTGTTCGGCGGCGTCACCCGCACCGTGCTGCGCACGGCAAACGTGGCAGCCTTCCTGTCGAGATAAGCCTTTCTCCGCGAAGTGGAATCGGGTTCGGGACATGTATCAAACAGGGAACTTGCACCGCGTCGCCTGAACAGCGCGATAGAAGTACACAGCCATCCTTGGCTACCACCTTGCCAAGGCTGGCGCTTTCCGGCTAATTCCGGCTGCATTCCATCGTATCTGCGCGCTGCGGCGCGCGCTTGCGGAGTGCACGAACCATGTCCCTTCCCGAAAAAGCCTTTCCGGTCTCCTGGGACCAGTTCCACCGCGATGCCCGCGCGCTCGCCTGGCGGCTTTCCGGCACCAACAAAGGCCAGTGGAAGGCGATCGTCTGCATCACCCGAGGAGGCCTGGTGCCCGCCGCGATCATTTCGCGCGAGCTTGGCATCCGCGTCATCGAAACGGTCTGCGTCGCCTCCTATCACGACTACACCAGCCAGGGTCAGTTGCAGGTGCTGAAGGAGATCTCGCCTTCGCTTCTTGCCGATGACGGCGCGGGCGTGCTCATCATCGACGACCTCACCGATACCGGCAAGACGGCCGGCATCGTGCGCGCCATGATGCCGAAGGCGCATTTCGCCACCGTCTATGCCAAGCCGAAGGGCAGGCCTCTGGTCGATACATTCGTCACCGAGGTCAGCCAGGACACCTGGATCTACTTCCCGTGGGACATGGGCTTCACCTATCAGAAGCCCATTGCCGACGATCACGCCGGCTGATCGTTGGAAGCCGCTGTTTCCATCCAGCGCCCGCCCAAATCACTGTTTGCTGCATAGAGAAGGCTCTCGGGGAGAAGGCTCTCGGGGGCGATGATTTCGCAATTGCCTGCCCTGTCCGGGTTAACACCCGAGTGAAGTTTTTTACTTTTATCGTCCACAATCCGTCGTAAGATTCGTTTGATGGCAAATGATTCTAGAGGCTCGGGGCAGCTTCTACGATGTTGACGAGGCCAACGACGCACAACCAGATTGCCGAAAGAGTCCGACGACTCTTCGGCTCAGTGCCCTGCCGCCTGCAGGTTGCAGCCCTGCCTTGGCGTGAGAACGAAAACGGCGTCGAGATCATGCTGATCACCAGCCGCGATACCGGGCGCTGGGTGCTGCCGAAAGGCTGGCCGGAAGCCAGGGAGCCGCTTTGCGTAGCTGCCGCGCGCGAAGCGGGCGAGGAAGCGGGGTTGCACGGCACGGTCTCGCATCTCGAAGCCGGCCGCTATTTCTACGGCAAGGTCCTGGCATCCGGCGAGGAGGTGCCTTGCGAGGTCCTGGTGTTCCCGCTCAAGGTCGACCGCGTCGCGGACCGCTGGAAGGAAAAGCGCGCCCGCACCCGCAAATGGGTCGGCTCCGCCGAGGCCGCCGGCATGGTCAACGAGCCCGATCTTTGCCAGATCATTGCCTATTTCTGCGCCGATCCGCATAGATTCGCCTGAGTCATCGCTCAAATAACGCATATGTGACCCGACGAGCATGCCGCACGTTGCGGTGCGCGAACATCGGTGCTTTGTGTGGTTAATGCAGTGCCGATTCGGCTAATGGCGTCGATCGATGACGAACTCCGCGCAACCACTTGAAGAAAACTCCGGCGAACACCGGCGCGAGCACCGCCAGCGCGTGCTGAAGGGCGGGACGATCATCACCGGTATCCAGAATTCCGAGGTCAGTTGCACGTTGCGCAATCAGAATGCCGGTGGCGCCGAGCTGAAAGTCGCACCGGAATCACGCGTTCCCGATCGTTTCCTGCTCTACGTCCCGCTCGATGGCGTGGCTTATCGCGCGGAAGTCCGCTGGCGACGCAACGACCGCGTGGGCGTCAAGTTCACCGGTACCGAGGCCAAGCCCAAGTTGCACTACGGCTGACGGTCGGTCCGCAAGGCGGGAAGGCACCCGGCCGAAGCCGGAGGCCTTTCCTCAGGCGACCAGGCCTTTGGTGAGTTCGAGCGCCTGGCGCTCGAACAGCCGACGGTAGATACCACCGTTCAGCCGGATAAGCTCGTCATGCGAGCCTTCCTCGATGATGCGGCCGCGGTCGAAAACCAGCAGCCGGTCGAGTGCCCGCACGGTCGAAAGCCGGTGTGCGATGACCAATGTCGTGCGCCCGACCATCAGCCGCTCCATCGCCTTCTGGATGAGCATCTCCGATTCGGAATCCAGGCTCGATGTCGCCTCGTCCAGGATCAGGATGCGCGCATCGGCCAGGAAGGCGCGCGCGATCGCCACGCGCTGGCGCTCGCCGCCCGACAGTTTCACGCCGCGCTCGCCGACCAGGGTTCCGTAACCCTTGGGCAGATCGGCAATGAAGTCGTGCGCGCTGGCGAGCTTCGCGGCATGCTCGATCTCGGCCTGCGTTGCGCCCGGCCTGGCATAGGCGATGTTCTCGGCCAGCGACCGGTGAAACAGGATCGGCTCCTGCTGCACGATGGCGATCTGGCTGCGCAACGATGATTGCGCAACCTTCGAGACGTCCTGGCCGTCGATCAGGATCCGGCCCCCGTTCACGTCATAGAGGCGCTGGATCAGCTTGACGAAGGTCGTCTTGCCCGATCCCGAATGACCGACCAGCCCGACGCGTTCACCCGCGGCGATCTCGACCGAGAAGTCGCGATAGAGCGGCAGCCGGTGATTGCCGTAATGGAACGTTACGTTGTCGAACGCAATACGGCCGTCGGTGATCCGGATCGGAGCGGCACCGGGCCGGTCCTCGATGCCGAGCGGTTCAGACTGGAAGTCGACCAATTCCTCCATGTCGTTGATCGAGCGCTGCAGGTTGCGGATATGCGTGCCGATATCGCGCAGATAGCCCTGCAGGACAAAGAACGACGTCAGAACGAAGGCGATGTCGCCGGCACTCGCCTCGCCCCACGCCCAAAGCATGAGCGCAAGGCCGATCACGGCCGCCCTCATCAAGAGCAGCATCGTGCCTTGCGCGGTGCCGTTGAACGTGCCGCGCACCCAGGTACGGCCCGTTCGCAGACGCCATTTGGCGACCACGCGGGCAAGCCGCGCTTCCTCGCGCGCCTCGGCGCCAAAACCCTTGACCACGGCATTGCAGCTCACCGCGTCGGCCAGCGCGCCGCCGAGGCGTGTATCCCAGCTGTTGGCGAGGCGTGCCGCCGGCGCGACGTAGCCAAGCGACAGCATGGCGGTGACGGCGATGAACAGCACCGAGCCGATCGCGACCACCAACCCCATCATCGGCCAGAACCAGCCGAGCAGCAGCGTCGAGCCGACCAGCATGACGAACGACGGCAGCAGCGCGATCAGGATCGTGTCGTTGAGCAGGTCGAGCGCCCACATGCCACGCGTTATCTTGCGCACCGTCGAGCCGGCGAAGCTGTTGGCGTGCCAGTCCGTCGAGAAGCGCTGGACGCGGTGGAACGCGTCGGCGGCGATGTCCGACATCATCTTCAACGTCAGTTCGACAATCCCCATGAAGGCGGCGTTGCGCAGCACCACAGCCGCCAACGCCAGCGCCATGAGGATGGAGAACGCCGTCATTGCGGCGTGCCACGCAACCTCGTCGGCGCCGGCGCTGCTGGCGACCGCGTCGACCAGCCGGCCGGAATAGAGCGGCGTCAGCACGTCGGCCAGCGTCGAGAGCAGGAATGCGCCCATGATGAGCGACAGGCGCCACGGCTGGCGGCGCCAGTGGCCGAGCGTGAAGCCGAGCACGCTGCGAAAGGCGCTGGCGCGCAGATCTATTCTGAAACGAGCCATGATGTCATCCGGGCGCAGAGAGGCCCGGTCCCGCTAAAATCAAATTGGAAAACCCGCGCCGGCGCCTTATGGCGCCCTTAAAACGGGGAGGTTCAGTATGGCTGGTCGCGCGCCCTCGGTGGCGACCGGCAGGAGCCAGATGCCTGCCTGCGGCTGGCCTTCCGAACGGAGTTCGGACGGCCGGTGCAGATCTAGGCTTCGCGGCCTCGCATAACGATGTCAAATCCTGCCATACGGTCCTCCCGAAAGGGAATCGCGGAAGCGCTTTTATAGAGGCGGCTCACCATCTCGCCAAGGCAGGGCGGCGCCAGGAGGGCGTCTTGTCCGGCCACTGAGACGATTTTGCAACAATGGTGGGTTGCGCTGCCAACAGCGCCGGTTCAGGCGAACAGCCTTGCGTTTCAGCGGACTAGTTGCGATCCCGGAACCGATTGGTGATCGGGTAGCGGCGGTCGCGGCCGAAATTCTTCTTCGTGATCTTCACGCCTGGGGCCGCCTGCCGGCGCTTGTACTCAGCAATGTAGAGCAGATGCTCGACGCGCGTCACCGTCGCCCGGTCGTGGCCGCGCGCGACGATGTCGTCGACGCCCATCTCGTGCTCGACCAGGCATTCGAGAATGTCGTCCAGCACCGGGTAAGGCGGCAGCGAATCCTGGTCGGTCTGGTTTTCGCGCAGCTCCGCCGACGGCGCCTTATCGATGATGTTCTTCGGAATGACCTCGCCCGATGGGCCGAGCGCCCCCGGCGGCACATGCGCGTTGCGCCAGCGCGCCAGCGCATAGACCTGCATCTTGTAGAGGTCCTTGATCGGGTTGAAGCCGCCGTTCATGTCGCCATAGAGGGTGGCGTAGCCGACCGACATCTCACTCTTGTTGCCTGTGGTGACGACCATCGAACCGAACTTGTTCGAGATCGCCATCAGGATCGTGCCGCGCGCACGGCTCTGCAGGTTTTCCTCGGTGATACCTTCCTGAGTGCCCTCGAAGAGCTGGGTCAGCGCATGCCGGAAACCTTCGACCGGCTCGGAGATCGGCACGATGTCGTAACGGCAGCCGAGCGCGCGGGCGCAATCCTCGGCGTCCTTCAGCGAGTCCTTCGAGGTATAGCGATAGGGCATCATGACGGTGCGCAGCCGCTCCTCGCCAAGCGCGTCGACCGCCAGTGCAGCGCAGATCGCGGAGTCGATGCCGCCGGAGAGGCCGAGCACCACGTTCTTGAAGCCGTTCTTGTTCACGTAGTCGCGCAGGCCCAGCATGCAGGCCCGGTAGTCGGCCTCCTCCCGCTCCGGAATCTTCGACATTGGGCCTTCGGAACAGACCCAGATGCCATCCCTTCGCTTCCAGGTGGTGACGTCGACCGCTTCCTCGAACTGGCTCATCTGGAAGGCAATCGTCTTGTCCGCGCCGATGGCGAAGGAGGCGCCGTCGAAGATGAGTTCGTCTTGGCCACCAAGCTGATTGGCGTAGATCATCGGCAATCCGCATTCGATGACCTGACGGATCACCACCTGGTGGCGGACGTCGATCTTGGCGCGGTAGTAGGGCGAGCCGTTCGGCACAAGCAGGATCTCGGCGCCGCTCTCGGCCAGCGTCTCGCAGACGGCGATGTCGCCCCAGATGTCCTCGCAGATCGGGACACCGATGCGCACCCCGCGAAAATTCACCGGCCCTTGCAGCTCCGGCCCGGCCTGGAAAACGCGCTTCTCGTCGAACTCGCCATAGTTCGGCAGGTCGAGCTTGTAGCGCTCGGCGATGATCTTGCCGCGATCGGCGAAGACGATGGAGTTATGCGTGCCGGTCCGGCGCTTCAGCGGCGTGCCGATGATGACGCCAGGACCGCCATCGGCGGTGTCGGCGGCGAAATCCTGCGCCGCCTTTTCGCAAGCATTCAGGAAGGCCGGCTTCAGCACCAGGTCTTCCGGCGGATAGCCGGCGAGGAAGAGCTCCGTGTAGAGCACCAGATCGGCGCCCTGGCGGGCCGCATCCGCCCTTGCCTCGCGCGCCTTGGCGAGATTGCCGGCGACGTCGCCGACGGTCGGGTTGAGCTGGGCGACGGCAATGCGCAGTAGGTCGGGAGCGGTCTGGGTCATGAATTGGATTTAGCGTGGCGGCAATCGCCGGGCAATGGCGATTGCTTGTGCCACCCAGGACTGGCCGGCGAATGCCGGTCATGTCCCGCCTCAGCCGGAGGCGATCAGGCCTGCTCGCCCATGTATTCGCGCAGCGTCTCCGGCGAATGGTTCTCGCCGATCGACATCGCCAGAATGCGCGAGATGTGCCGGCGCGGCAGCCCGGTCGCCGCGGACCATCGGTTGATCTGCGCCTGGATCTTGTCGAGATCCCGCTTCGAAGTCGGGCTTTCGGCGATGTCGAGACCGGCGTCGCGCAGCGCCGCCGCCATGTCGGCGGAAACAATGAAGGTGTCCCACTCCAGCCAGCGCAGAAAATACTGGCCGGTGTTGCCGCCGAGCCTGCTGCCATGCTTGCCGAGATAGGCGGTCAGCCCGACCTGGTCGTCGGCCGGCCAGTCGGCCAGGAACTTGCCGAAGCCGCCATGTTCCTTCGAGACGCGGTCGACGAAAGCCGCGTTGTCGCGCACGGATTTGATCTTTTGCGGGTTGCGCACGATGCGCTTGTCGGACGCCAGCTCGTGCCAGAAGTCGTCCGGCTGGAACAGGAGCCGCTTCGGCTCGAAGCCAAGGAACGCCTCCTCAAAACCAGGCCATTTCTGCTCGATCACACGCCAGACGAAACCGGCGGCAAAGATGCGCTCGGCCATGGTGGAGAGGATGCGGTCGTCATGAACTTTCGCCACGGCAGTGTTGTCGGGCATGGGTCCGAGCAGCGACGCCAGCGCCTCTTCACCGCCCTTGCGTTTTGCCGCCCGGGCACGAATTTGCTGGAAGTCGGCCATTTCCGCCCTCGCCTGTTCCGACCAATCTATCACTTCCCGTCAGGCTCGGTAGCCTCTACCTCTATAAGCAATTCCAGGAAAAGTGCGCAGCGGTTTTCCGTCCGGAATTGCGTGAGATAAGTGAGCAATCTCAGGAAAAACGCGCAGCGGTTACCATCCGGATTCTTGGAAACGCGGGCCTGACGACGGAGAGGACGATGAACAAGACGGTCGAGGATCTGTCGAACCGCTGGCTGAAACGACAGCCGGACGGTCTCTCTCCTCTAGAGAGCCGCGTGCTCAAGTCGACGCTGGAACGCACCACCATCACTAGGGACACCAACAAGGCAGTCGCCTTTCATCAGAGCTATGGCGATCGCGTTGCCGACACGATCGCCCGTATCGGCGGCTCATGGTCCTTCATTCTGGGCTTCATCGCCTTTCTGGTGCTGTGGACCTTTGGCAATGTCTGGCTCTTGTCGCGGAACGCCTTCGATCCCTATCCCTTCATCTTCCTCAACCTCGTGCTCTCGATGGTCGCCGCCTTGCAAGCACCGGTGATCATGATGTCGCAGAACCGCCAGACCGAGCGTGACCGCATCGACGCCGCCCATGACTATGAGGTCAACCTGAAGGCCGAGATCGAGATCATGGCGCTGCATGAGAAGCTCGACGAACTGCGCCACAGTGAGCTCATCGGCATGCGCGACGAGATCCTGCGCATGGCCGAGCAGATCAGGCGGATCGACGAAAAGCTGTCGGCGCGGTCGGCGGGCTGATGACCGAGGCCATCCATCGTCTCATCGAGCAATACGGGCTGATCGCGGTCTTCCTCGGTTGCGTCGCCGAGGGCGAAAGCGCTGCCATCCTCGGCGGCTTCTTCGCCCATCAGCACATATTCGTGCTCTGGCAGGCTTTCCTGGCCGCCTTTCTCGGCGCCTTCGCCGGCGACACGGCTTTCTTCACCCTCGGCCGCAGCTTTGCCGATCATCCCTATGTCGTCAGGCTGCGCAGGCGGCCGGGTTTTCGCCGCGCCTACCGGCTGCTCAACACCCACCCCAACATCTTCGTGCTGACGAACCGCTACATCTACGGAATGCGCCTTGTCGGCGGCATCGCCGCAGGGCTGTCGACCGTGTCGGTGCCGCGCTTCGTCATCCTGAACGCCATCTCGTCGGCCGTCTGGGCAACCCTCTTCGGCACCCTCGGCTATGTCTTCGGGCTTGGGGCGGAGCGCATGGTCGGCCAGGCATTTGCCCGCCATGAACGCGTGCTCGTCGCCCCCGCCGTCGGCATCGCTGTGGCCGTCCTCGCCGGGCTGGTTGCCCGCCACTTTGCCGGAAGGGAGCGCGCAAAGGACGCAAAAGAGGATCAGGCCGAATCCTAAGCTGTCGGACCGATGCCTCCCGGTCAGATCGGCGCGCCGATGATGCGCTCGATGATGGCAATGCCCCACACGGCGCCCGCGATCACGATCGAAATCAGCACCGCCAGCGAGCCGCAGTCCTTGGCGAGTTGGATGTCGATGTGGAACTCGCGGGAGATCGCGTCGCACGCCGCCTCGATGCCTGTGTTCAGCACCTCGACCAGGATCATCAGCAGAACCGCGCCGATCAGCAAGGCGTAGCCGCGCCAGGATACCGAGATGAACCAGCCGGCCGGCAGAGCGAGCGCAAGCAGCATCAACTCCTGCTGGAACGCCTTTTCGTGAGCAGCCAGCTTGCGGAAAGCCCGCACCGAATTGATGAAAGCGTCGATCAGCCGCTGCATGCCCAGCCCCGTTTCGAATCACCGTGAGGGGATATCGCAACAGCCGGGTCAAGGGAATAAGGCAGGCGGCCCAAAAGTCACTCGACCGCGACCTTTATCGACGGCGTCGACTTGTCGAACTGCGGCAGGCCGTCGTCGATTGCATAATAGTCGCCCTTGTCGCCGACGAAGATGTGGCTTTCGGCCGAAAGCCCGGTCGGCTTGTCGAACGAGCCGGCCATGATGGAGATCGTGTCGAGCTCGTTGTGCTTCCAGAACAGCACCGAGCCGCAGCTGCTGCAAAAACCGCGTTTCGCTATGTCGGACGCGCCGTACCAAGCAAGCGCGTCGGCCCCCTCGATGTCGATGTCGGCGTCCCTCGAAGAAGTCGCTGCAACGAAATGGCCGGTTTGCTTGCGGCACTGCGAGCAGTGGCAATAGACCACTCCGCGCAGCGCTCCTCTCGTCGTGAAGCGCACCGCTCCGCACAGGCACGATCCAGTGTGATTTTCCCCCATCCCGGCCTCCTTCAACGCCATTCACCTCGAGCGCGCCGGACAAGATTCCAGTTTTGCGCTCGTCCGGCGCAGGCAAATGCGACACCGAAGCGGCGCGTTTCAAAAGCTGCGCCTGCACCGCAGTGCAACCTGAAGCAGCAAAAACGGTCTGGAAACGCCCGCCATTAAGGAAACTTTAGCGCAGCTGCATTTATGGTTCCTGCAGGCGATGGTCGTGTTGGGGACGCGGCCTAGCATCGCAATTCTGATTCGATCCCCATATTGGCGGCTCCCGGCGGTGGCAGGTCTCCGGTCGCGCACTGAAGGGGGTAGTGAACAGACTATGCAGCCGGCAGCCGTCCCGAGCGACAGAAATGGCGACATCGCCAGCACCGTTGTGGCGACCATGCGCCAGCTCGGCCTGCTCGGCCTGCCGCGCAACTACGAAATCTTTTATGAAGCGCTGAGCGGCAGCAATCACGAGCTCAGCCTCGCTGTCGTCTCGTTGAGCAATCGGCCGACGCAAGAGGATCTCGATCGCATCGGACGCACCTTCTTCCCGCAGCACCACGGGCCTGCGATCGTCGAACACGCCCGCGAGGTGGTCGCCAAGGAGCTTGAGGACGTCGCCGCGCTGCTGCGCAGCGAGCGCAGCCATATCGAAAAGTACGGCCGCATCCTCGACGAGACGTCGAGCGGCCTGAGCAATCGCAGCCTGCTTTCCCAGGATCTGCTGCAAAAGATCGCCGGCGCGATGTCTGCCGCCACCAGTTCGACGCTGGATCACAACCGCCAGATCGCGAGCACGCTCAGCGAAAAGACGGCCGAGCTTGAGAGCGTCAAATCGAAGTTGGAGGAATACAAGCGGCTCGCCAATACCGATCCGCTGACGCAGATCTGGAATCGCCGTGCCTTCGACAAGGAAATCACGCGCATCTACAACAGCAACCGCGGTATCCTCTTCAACGCGCTCATCCTTGCCGACATCGATCGCTTCAAGGACATCAACGACCGTTACGGCCATCCGGTCGGCGACAAGATCATCCAGATCATCGCCGAAATCTTGCAGTCCAGCATCCGTGCCGACATGTTCGTGGCGCGCACCGGCGGCGAGGAGTTCGCGCTGATCGTCGAAGGCGCCAGCGAGGATACCACCTATGAAATCGCCGAGCGCATCCGCGCGCTTATCGAACAGACGCCGTTCACAAGCAGCCAGACCGGGATGAACTATGGCACGGTGACTGTCTCGATGGGCATTTGCATGGCTTCCGAGGCCGACACCCCCGAAGACCTCTACACCAAGGCCGACCGCGCGCTCTACCGCTCCAAGATCGGCGGCCGCAACCGCGTCACCAGGCATTCCACAATGGCCGGCCGTGCCGGCAAGGGCTGGCTGCTCTACAAGAAGGACTGAGGGCACATTGGACACCCTTTCCAAATGAATTTCTATGGATTATATTTTCCACGGAAATGAAAGGGTGCGCTAATGCCACGTCCAGTCGCTGCCGCGACGGCGGCAGAAAATGCCGTCATCACCAAGGCCACGCTGCGCGCGGCCGACCTGCTCGAGATCACGGCGCGAACGCTTGCTCTGGTCATCGGCGTCTCCGAGGCGACGGTCTCGCGCATGCGCAAGCAGGAGTTCCTGCTCGAGCGCGGCACCAAGCCGTTCGAGCTTGCGGTGCTGTTCGTGCGGCTGTTCCGCTCGCTCGACGCCATCGTCGGCGGCGACGAGACGGTCGCCCGGGCATGGCTGAAGAACCCGAACACGGCGCTCGACGGCACGCCGCTCGAAAAAATCCTGACCATTGCCGGACTTATCGATGTCATTGCCTACCTGGATTCCCGACGCGCTCTCGTCTGAGGCCGTCAGGCTCGAAGGCAAATATTGGCGGATGGTCGAGGCGCAGCATCGCGTCTCGACCCTGAAGCTCGTCGACAGGCTCGACGAGCAGGGCCTGCTCGAAGACCTCATCGAGGAAAGCAAGCCGCGGATCCCGCTGGAATGCCGCCATCTTCACTATCTTCTGGCGACGCCCTTCCGCTACGGCTCGATTTATCCGTACGGCTCGCGCTTCCGCCGCGCCGGCAAGACCAAGGGCGTCTACTACGCCGCCGAGACGGTGCTGACGGCAGTGGCGGAAATGGCCTTCTACCGCTTGCTGTTCTTTGCGGAATCACCGCAGACGCAATGGCCGAACGACGCGGCCGAATATACCGCCTTTGCCGCGGCGATCAGATGCGAGAAGGCCGTCGACCTCACGCGGCCGCCGCTCGACCGCGACGAGAAGGCTTGGACGGATCCGACTGACTATGCCGCCTGCCAGGCCATCGCCGACGTGGCGCGCGAGGCGGGGATGCAGGCCATCCGCTACCGCTCGGCGCGCGATCCGAAGGGCGCCAACATCGCGCTCTTGACGTGCAGCGGTTTTGCCAAGGCCAAGCCGCTGGAGCCTCATACCTGGCGCATCCGCATCGGCTCGTTCGGGGTCCAGGCAGTCTGCGAATTTCCAGACAGGCGGCTGGAATTGTCAAGGACGAGCTTTGTCGATCCGAGGCTGGCGAATATGCGCTGGGAGCGCGGGCGCTACAGCGCGAAGACGAAGACGTTGGTGACCCAGATGTTGAGCGCGTCGACAAGCAGCGTCGTGCCGGCGCCGGCATGGCCTGCCAGCAGCTTCTGGACCAGAAAGACCAGCGAGCCGCAATTCATGATGCTGATGACGCCGGTCATGACCAAGGCGGTACGGCGGATGAAGACGCGAAACCGGCCGATCGCATACCAATGCTCGTGATCGACGGCCTTCTGAGTCGCCATTTGCGTCCAGGCCGTTGCGATCGACAAAGGCACGAGCAGCGCCGCCTCGATCGCGGGCGCGAGCCAGCGCGGACCGAAGGACAGGTCGTTGATGACCAGAAGCTGCAGGCAGATGACGACAAGCACCGCCGCCCGCGCCGACCAGAAGTCGATCGCGCGGTGATGAACGATGGCATGCTCGTGGCGCATGGGGGGACCTGTGTCGTGTGCGCGGTTTTCGACCGCGGGCGACACCTCCACCTCAATCTTGGTCTTGCGATGGTCGCGTAACTATAAATTTTCGTAAGGTTTCGGCGGCCGGCGCCTCGCAGGATCGGCCCAAACGAAAAGGGCGTCGGACTTTGTCCGACGCTCCGGTTCGATCGCTGGCAAGCGGCTTAGGCGTTGGCGGCTTGCTTGTGCTGGATCGTATGGCTTTTCTTGAGCAGATCCGAGACCAGGAAGGCCAGTTCGATCGCCTGGTCGGCATTGAGGCGCGGATCGCAGTGGGTGTGATAGCGGTCCTGCAGGTCTTCCGCCGTGATGGCCCGGGCGCCGCCGGTGCACTCGGTGACGTTCTTGCCGGTCATCTCGACATGGATGCCGCCCGGATGCGTGCCTTCGGCGCGGTGCACCTCGAAGAAGGTCTGCACTTCCTTCAGGATACGGTCGAACGGCCGCGTCTTGTAGCCGGCCGCCTCGATCGTGTTGCCATGCATCGGGTCGGAAGACCACACCACGTTGCGGCCCTCCTTCTTCACCGCCCGCACCAGCTTCGGCAGATGCTCGGCGACCTTGTCGGAGCCGAACCGCGCGATCAGCGTCAGCCGTCCGGGCTCATTCTCGGGGTTGAGCAGGTCGATAAGCTCCAGCAGGCCGTCCGGCGTCAGCGACGGACCGCATTTCAGGCCGAGCGGATTCTCGATGCCGCGGCAATATTCGACATGCGCATGGTCGGGCTGGCGGGTGCGGTCGCCGATCCAGATCATATGGCCCGAAGTCGCGTACCAATCGCCGGAAGTCGAATCGACGCGGGTCAGCGCCTCCTCGTAGCCGAGCAGCAGCGCCTCGTGGCTGGTGTAGAAATCGGTCTCGCGCAGCGCGAAATTGGTTTCCGAGGTGATGCCCACCGCGCGCATGAAATCCATCGTCTCGGTGATGCGGTTAGCGAGCGATTCGTATTTCTCGCCTTGCGGGCTGTCGGCAACGAAGCCCAGCATCCAGCGATGCACGTTTTCCAGGCTGGCATAGCCGCCTTGCGCGAAGGCGCGCAGGAGATTGAGGGTCGCCGCCGACTGGCGATACGCCATCTCCTGCCTTGCGGGATCCGGGATGCGCGACGCGGCGTCGAACTCGATGCCGTTGATGATGTCGCCGCGATAGCTCGGCAGCGTCACGCCGGCCTTGGTCTCGCTGTCGGAGGAGCGCGGCTTGGCGAACTGGCCGGCGACGCGGCCGACCTTCACCACCGGCTGCGCGCCGGCGAAGGTGAGCACCACCGACATCTGCAGGAAGACGCGGAAGAAGTCGCGGATGTTGTCGGCGCCGTGCTCGGCGAAACTCTCGGCACAGTCGCCGCCCTGGAGCAGGAAGGCCTCGCCGGCGGCGACCGCCGCCAGTTGCTTCTTCAGCTTGCGCGCTTCACCGGCAAACACCAGCGGCGGATAGGTGGTGAGCCGGGCTTCCGTGGCCTCCAGCGCCGCAAGGTCCGGATAGGCCGGAACCTGCTTGATCGGCTTTGCTCTCCACGAATTCGGCGACCATTTTGTCATCGCTGCACCCAAAACTCTTCAGAGCAATTCCAGGAAAACTGTGAACGGTTTACGTCCGGAATTGCGTCAAAACAAACTGGCGAGCGGTCTCGCCCGCCATTCCCGCCCCAAATCAGAGGTCGCGGCTCCTTACACGAAGCCGATTTTCTATTCTAGCCGGGAATTTCAGCAGTGGCGAATGCCTTGAACTGCTCGGATGCCGGTGTGAAGCCGTCAGGCAGCTTTGTCGACCAGCCGCGCCAATTGAGTCATGACAACAGCCGAGCCGGCCAGGCGCTTTTCGGCATTCGGCCAGTCACGCATGAAGACGACGCTGTGGTCAGCCCTGATCTTGGCCAGCGAGCCCTGTTCGCCGATGAATTTAACCAGTCCGACCGGATTGGGGAATTCGCGCTTGCGGAAGTGGATGACGACGCCCTTGGGGCCGGCATCGAGCTTCTCGACATTGGCCTTGCGGCAAAGCGCCTTGATAAAGACGATCTTTAACAGATGCGTCACTTCTTCCGGCAGCGGCCCGAAACGGTCGATCAGCTCGGCGCCGAAGCCGTCGATCTCCTCGGTGGTCTCCAAGTCGCCAAGGCGGCGGTAGAGCGCCATCCTGAGCTGCAGGTCCGGCACATAGCTCTCCGGGATCATCACGGCGGTGCCGACCGCGATCTGCGGCGACCATCCTCCATCCAGCACTTCGCCGGAATCCTTCACTTCGGCCACCGCCTCCTCCAGCATCTGCTGGTAGAGCTCGAAACCGACCTCCTTGATGTGGCCTGACTGCTCCTCGCCGAGGAGATTGCCCGCGCCGCGGATATCGAGGTCATGGCTGGCAAGTTGGAAGCCAGCGCCGAGCGTATCAAGCGACTGCAGCACCTTCAGCCGGCGCTCGGCCGTGTCGGTGAGCTTGCGGTTGGCCGGCAGCGTGAACAGCGCATAGGCGCGCACCTTCGAGCGGCCGACGCGGCCGCGCAACTGATAGAGCTGGGCCAGACCGAACATATCGGCTCGATGGATGATCAGCGTGTTGGCGGTCGGAATGTCGAGGCCGGATTCGACGATGGTCGTCGACAGAAGCACGTCGTACTGGCCGTCATAGAAGGCGTTCATGATGTCGTCGAGTTCACCAGCCGGCATCTGGCCGTGGGCGACCGCTACTTTCAGCTCCGGCACGGATTCTCTCAGGAAATCATGGATTTCGGCAAGATCGCTGATACGCGGCACGACATAGAAGGAATGGCCGCCGCGGTAGCGCTCGCGGAGCAGCGTCTCGCGGATGACCAGCGGGTCGAAGGGCGAGATGAAGGTGCGCACCGCCATGCGGTCGACCGGAGGGGTGGCGATCAGCGACAGCTCGCGAACACCGGTCAGCGCCAACTGGAGCGTGCGCGGAATTGGCGTCGCCGAAAGTGTCAGCACATGCACGTCATTCTTGAGCTCCTTCAGCCGCTCCTTGTGCTTGACGCCGAAATGCTGCTCCTCGTCGATGATCAGCAGGCCGAGATTTTTGAAGGAGATCGAGCTACCGAGCAGCGCGTGCGTGCCGACGACGATGTCGACCGTGCCGTCGGCGACGCCCTTCTTGGTCTCGGCCAGTTCCTTGGAGCCGACCAGGCGCGATGCCTGCGCGACGCGGATCGGCAGGCCGGAAAAGCGTTGCGAGAAGGTCTTGAAGTGCTGCCGCGACAGCAGCGTCGTCGGCACCACGACGGCGACCTGGAACCCTTCCATCGCCGCGATGAAGGCGGCGCGCAGCGCCACTTCCGTCTTGCCGAAGCCGACGTCGCCGCAAACCAGCCGATCCATCGGCTTGCCGGCGCCGAGATCGTCCATGACGGAATCGATCGCCGTCTGCTGGTCGTCGGTTTCTTCATAGGGAAAGCGCGCCGCGAACTCGCCATAAAGGCCGTCGGCCGGAATCATGGCGGGTGCTGCGCGCATCTGCCGCTCGGCGGCGATGCGGATCAATTGCCCGGCCATGTCGAGCAGCCGCTTCTTCAGCCGCGCCTTGCGCGCCTGCCAGGCGCCGCCGCCGAGCTTGTCGAGCGGCGCTTCCGCCGAATCCGAACCGTAGCGCGACAGGAGCTCGATGTTTTCGACCGGCAGGAACAGCCGGTCGTCGCCGGCATAGTGGATTTCGAGGCAGTCATGCGGTGCGCCGACCGCTTCGATGGTGCGCAGACCGACGAAACGGCCGATGCCGTGGTCCACGTGAACGACGATGTCGCCGGATGACAGCGACGACGCTTCGGCGATGAAGTCGGAGGCACGCTTTTTGCGCTTGGAGCGGCGGATCAGCCTGTCGCCGAGAATGTCCTGTTCGGCGACGACGACCATGCCGTCGGTCTCGAAGCCGGATTCGAGCGGCAGCACGGCAAGCCCCGCCTGCCCCGGCTCGAGCTTTTCGACCTCGGCAAGCGTAGCGACGGGTTTCAGGTTGCCGAGATGGTGCTCGGCCAGGATCTGGCCGAGGCGGTCGAGCGAGCCCTCGGTCCAGCCGGCGACGATGACGCGGCGGCGCGCGGCGCGCTCCTCGGCAATATGCTTCACCACCACGTCGAAGACATTGCTGTTCGGGTCGGCGCGCTCCTCGGCGAAGCTGCGGCCTTGCCGCGAGCCCGCATGGAAGACCTTCTTGCCGCCGACATCGGGTGCGTCGAAGACGGTGAAATCGATGTCCTCGCGCGGTCCGAGCGAGGCTTTGAGATTTTCCGGCGAGAGATAGAGCAGATCCGGCGCCACCGGCTTATAGGGCACGGCATCCTTCAGCCCGCCGTCAGCCTGCTTCCGCCGCGCCTCATAGTGATCGAGGATCAGCGTATGGCGCTCGGCCAGCGCCTCATGCGCGAGATGATCGAAGATGACCGGCGCGTCCGGCAGATAGTCGAACACCGTCTCCAGTTGCTCGTAGAAGAAAGGCAGCCAGTGCTCCATGCCGGCAAAGCGCCGTCCTTCGCTGACGGCTGCATAGAGCGCATCGTCACGCGACGGCGCGCCGAAGGCTTCGATATAGGAGCGGCGGAAGCGGCTGATCGTTTCCGGCGTCAGCGCCACCTCGCTCATCGCCTGCAGCGCCATCGACTTGCGCTGGCCGGTCGTGCGCTGGGTCGCCGCGTCGAAGACGCGGATCGATTCCAGCGTGTCGCCGAAGAAGTCGAGCCTCAGCGCCTCGCTCCAGCCGGGCGCGAAGAGGTCGAGAATGCCGCCGCGCACCGCGAACTCGCCGACGTCGCGCACGGTCGGCACGCGCTCGAAACCGGAATTCTCCAGCCGCGCGATCAGCACGTTCATGTCGATCTGGTTGCCGGGCTTGGCGTGGAAGGTCTGCGCCTCGATCAGTTCGGCCGGCGGAATGCGCTGCAAGAGCGCATTGGCCGTCGTGAGGATAACGGCGCGGTGCGGCTTTTTCGCCAGCGCAACGATGGCGGAGAGCGCGTCGAGGCGCCGCGCGGCGGCATCCGCGCCCGGCGAGACACGATCGTAAGGCAGGCAGTCCCAGGCAGGCAGTTCCAGAACCGGCAGGCCGGGAGCGGCAAAGGCGAGCGCATCGATGATCGCCGGCAGCCGCTGGCCGTCGCGCGCGACGAACAGCACCGGCTTGTCGGGCGCGATCTCCTGCGCCGTCCGCGCCAGCGCGAAAGCTTCGTAACCGTCAGCGACGCCATCGACGATGAACTGGCCAGCGCGGCCCTTCGGCAGGCCAATGGAGGGAATGAGACTCATGCTTCTTTCAAAATGTCATGGTCCGGCGCGACGCCAGGATCTTCTGCAGCACCGCGCAATCGATATCGGGCGGAACCGGGCGCTCGCCGGTGATCATCGGCAGGAATTCGGTGTCGGGGATTTCGAGGAGCTTTTCATATTGGTCGATTTCGTCGCCGGTCAAGGCGCCGATCTCGGCATCGGCGAAGCATCCCAGGATGAGATCCATCTCGCGCATGCCGCGATGCCAGGAGCGGAACAGCAGCTTGCGGCGGCGGACGTCCAGTCCCTCGCTTGATCGCTGTGTTTCGGTCATCGCGCTGCATCCCTGTTCGAAGCGGCGCATATAGCGTGGATAGCGATTGGTGTCAGCCTTTGCGCTGCGGCCTCCGCAACATAAGCTGACGAGATGCGTCCTTCCATCCTCGATCCCCTGTTCGTCCCGATCACCTCGCTCGCCGGCGTGGGTCAGAAGGTCGGGACCATGATCGAACGTGTCATGCCGGCCGATCTCGGCGACCGCGCCGCGCGCGCCGCCGATCTTCTGTTCGTGCTGCCCAACACAGTTATCGACCGCCGCAACCGGCCTGGGATCGCGCTGTCGGCCGAAGGCCAGATCGTAACACTCGAGGTACGGGTCGACCGCCACCAGCCGCCGCCGCGCGGCAACAGGTCCGTGCCCTACCGGATCTACGCCCATGACGACACCGGCGAGATCGCCTTGACCTTCTTCCATGCCCATGCCGCCTATCTGCAGAAGATGCTGCCTGAGGGCGAGCGCGTCGTAATCTCCGGCCGCATGGAATGGTTCAACGGCCGCCCGACCATGGTTCATCCCGACCATATCGCGCCGCTCAACGAGGCCGAGGGCCTGCCGCTGGTCGAGCCCGTCTATCCGCTCACCGCCGGCCTGTCCGCAAAAGTGTTGCGCCGCGCCATCGGACAGGCGCTCGGCCGCTTGCCGGAACTGCCGGAATGGCAGGACGACGCCTTCATGCGCCGCCACACCTTTCCGTCCTTCGGCGATGCGCTGACCCGCATCCACTATCCCAAGGACCCGATCTACGTTGCCGTCGAGGGTGCGGCCTGGCGGCGCCTGGCCTATGACGAGCTCCTGGCAGGGCAGGTGTCGCTGGCGCTGGTGCGCGCCAGAATCCGCCGCCTTTCGGGCCGCCCGCTAGTCGGCGATGGGCGCGTTGTCGAGAAACTGCGCGCTGCCCTGCCCTACAGGCTCACCCCCAGCCAGGAATTCGCGCTCGGCGAAATCAACGCCGACCTGGCCGAACCCGAACGCATGCTGCGTCTGCTGCAGGGCGATGTCGGCTCCGGCAAGACGGTGGTCGCGCTGCTTGCCATGGGGCGCGCGGTCGAGGCAGGCGGCCAGGCTGCGCTGATGGCGCCGACCGAAATCCTGGCGCGGCAGCATCTGGCGACCATCGCCCCGCTGGCGGAAAAAGTCGGCCTCAGCGTCGCCGTCCTTACCAGCCGCGAGAAGGGCCGCGAACGCGCCGAAACACTGGAAGGCCTCGCCAGCGGTGCGATCGACATCGTCGTCGGCACGCACGCGCTGTTCCAGGAGACGGTGACCTTCCACGACCTCGTGCTTGCCGTTGTCGACGAGCAGCACCGCTTCGGTGTCCACCAGCGTCTCGCCATCACCGCCAAAGGCGACGCGCCCGATATGCTGGTGATGACGGCGACGCCCATTCCGCGCACGCTGGTGCTGACCGCCTTCGGCGACATGGATGTCTCGAAGCTCACCGAAAAGCCGGCGGGCCGCCAGCCGATACGCACCGTCACTTTGCCAATGGAGCGGCTGGACGAGTTGGTCGGGCGCATGGTCGACGCCGTCGCCGAGGGTCAGAAGATCTACTGGATTTGTCCGCTGGTCGAGGAATCCGAAGAGATCAAGCTGATGTCGGCGGAAGACCGCTTCGCTTCGCTGAAGCCGCTCTTCGGCGAACAGATCGGCCTCGTCCATGGCCGCATGAAAGGGGCAGAGAAGGACGATGCGATGCGCGCCTTCAAGCAGGGCGAAACGCGCATATTGATCGCCACCACCGTCATTGAGGTCGGCGTCGACGTGCCGGACGCCACGATCATCGTCATCGAGCATGCCGAGCGCTTCGGCCTTGCCCAGTTGCACCAGTTGCGCGGCCGGGTCGGGCGCGGCGACAAGCCCTCGTCCTGCGTGCTGCTCTACAAGGATCCGCTCGGTGAGACGGCGAAGCGCCGGCTGTCAGTGATGCGAGAGACGGAGGACGGCTTCCGCATAGCCGAGGAGGATCTGAAGCTGCGCGGCGAAGGCGAACTGCTGGGAACCCGCCAGTCTGGCACGCCAGGTTTCCAGGTCGCGCGCATCGAGTTCCATGCCGACCTGCTCGAAGCCGCCCGCGACGACGCACGGCTGATCCTGTCGCGCGACCCCGAATTGCAGTCTGGGCGCGGCGAGGCGCTTAGGCTGTTGCTCTACCTGTTCGGGCGCGACGAGGCGGTGCGGCTGCTGCGCGCCGGCTGAGCCGCGCCCAGCGCCGGATTGGCAAGCGGCCCTTCGATCGGCTCGCCGTTCAGCGTCACCAGCTTGGCCTTGACCTCCGGCGCCACCATGCCGGCCGAAACGATCAGCTTGGCGCCGTCCTCGATCGTCATGTCGAGCAGCACGATCTCGGATTTATAAACATACATCAGGAAGCCTGTGGTCGGGTTCGGCGTGCAGGGCATGAACACCGCGATCAACGGATCGCCTTCCTGGTCGAGCTTCTGGTTGATCTCGGTTTCCTTCTCGCTGGCGACGAAGACCAGCGACCAGACTCCCTTGCGCGGATATTCGACCAGCCCGACCTGGCGGAACATGTCGCCCTTGTTTGACAGCACCGTCTCGAAAATCTGCTTCAGGGAGCGGTAGATGCCGCGCACCAGCGGCATGCGGCCAAGCAGCCGCTCGCCGAAATTGACGATTGCGCGGCCGACGATGTTGGCGGTCATGAATCCGATGAACGTGATCAGCACCAGCGCCACGATCAGCCCGAAGCCGGGGACAGGGAACGGCAGGTAGGTATCGGGATTGTAGCGGGCGGGAATGTAGGGCTTCACCCAGGAATCGACCCAGCCGATGAGCGACCAGGCGATGTAGGCGGTGATCGCCAGCGGCGCGCAGACGATGAAGCCTGTCAGGAAGTAATTCCTGAGCCGGGTCATGCCAGAGGTCTTCAGGGCGTCGGACATAGGATCACCGCGGCGCAGATTGCGGTTGAACTTTAGTGAACCGCAATTCGGTTTGGAACTGCGAAGTTTTTAAAGAGCGCGCTCTATGAAGCGGCTTTCAGCGTTCCAAATGGAAGCTCCTGCGTTCGCGACTGGCTGCAACCCCCCTCCCTTCGTCATCCACGCGCGGAGCAAGGAGCGAAGCGACACGGCGTAGACCCGTGGATCCATTCCGCGATGCCCGCCGAGGAGTGAAAGGGCCATCGGCAAGCCATACTTCGAACTACGGTGCCCAAAAGAAGCAGTGACAGTGCTATTCCACCGTCACCGATTTCGCCAGATTGCGCGGCTGGTCGACATCGGTGCCCATGAACACTGCGGTGAAATAGGCGAGCATCTGGATCGGCAGCGCGTAGATGATCGGCGCGATGATCTCAGGCACTTCGGGCAGGATGATCGTCTCCATCGACTTGATGCCGGCCTGGGCCGCGCCCTTGGCGTCGGTGATCAGGATGATCTTGCCGCCGCGCGCCGCGACTTCCTGCATGTTGGAAACCGTCTTTTCGAAGATGCGGTCATGCGGCGCGATCACGATAACCGGCATGTTTTCGTCGATCAGCGCGATCGGTCCGTGCTTCAGCTCGCCGCCGGCATAGCCTTCGGCGTGGATGTAGGAGATTTCCTTGAGCTTCAGCGCCCCTTCCATGGCTAGTGGAAAATTGGTGTCGCGGCCGAGATAGAGCACATCCTTGTAGCGGGACAGATCACGCGAGATGCGTTCGATCTGCTCGTCGAGCTTCAGCACCTGTGTGGCAAAGCGCGGAGCCTCGGAAAGCTCGCGCACCAGCCGCTTCTCCTCATCGCGCGAGATCGTCCCGCGCGCCACGCCGGCCCGCACTGCGAGCGAGGCCAGCACGGAGAGCTGGCAGGTGAAAGCCTTCGTCGAGGCGACGCCGATCTCCGGCCCGGCAAGCGTCGGCAGCACGACGTCGGATTCGCGCGCCATGGTCGATTCGCGCACATTGACGACCGCGCCGATCTTCATGCCGGCCTGGCGGCAGTAGCGCAGGGAAGCCAGCGTGTCGGCGGTCTCGCCCGACTGCGATATGAAGAACGCCGCGTCGTTCCCGGACAACGGCATCTCGCGGTAACGGAATTCCGAGGCGACGTCGATGTCGACCGGCAGCCGCGCATAGCGCTCGAACCAGTATTTGCTGATCAGCCCCGCCAGATAGGCGGTGCCGCAGGCCGAGAGCGCCAACCGGCCGATCTTGGCAAAGTCGAAGGGCAGATCGAGCGGCCTCGACACGCCGGAGACGAAATCGACATAATGCGCCAGCGTGTGCGAGATCACCTCCGGCTGCTCATGGATTTCCTTTTCCATGAAATGGCGGCGGTTGCCCTTGTCGACCATGAAGCTGGTCGAGAGCGACTGCTGGCGCTTGCGGTCGACCTTGTTGCCGTCGGCGTCATAGATGGTGACGCTGTTGCGACGCACTTCCGCCCAGTCGCCATCTTCGAGATAGGTGACTGCGTTGGTGAAAGGCGCCAGCGCGATCGCGTCCGAGCCCAAAAACATCTCGCCGTCGCCATGGCCGACGGCAAGCGGCGGACCGTTGCGGGCGCCGACGATCAGATCCTCGTCGCCCTTGAACATGATCGCCAGCGCAAACGCGCCCGAGAGCCGCTTCAGCGCCTGGTGCGCTGCCTGGACCGGCTTCAGCCCCTTGGCGAGCTCCCGCGCGACCAGATGCGCGACGACCTCGGTGTCCGTCTGAGAGGCGAATTTGTAGCCATCGCGGGAGAGCTCGTCGCGCAGCTCGGCGAAGTTCTCGATGATGCCGTTGTGGACAATCGCGACGCCTTCGGAAAAATGCGGATGCGCATTGGTCTCGTTCGGCACGCCATGGGTCGCCCAGCGGGTGTGGCCGATGCCGATCGTGCCTTCCAGCGGATCTTCTTTCAGCCGGCGTTCAAGATTGATCAGCTTGCCTTCGGCCCGGCGGCGGCCGAGCGTGCCATTCTCGATGGTGGCGACGCCGGCCGAGTCATAGCCGCGATATTCGAGCCGCTTCAGCGCATCGACGATCAGCGGCGCGACCTGTGAATGGCCGACAATTCCAACGATACCGCACATACGCTGCCCCCGATTCCCCGCGAAAACCCAGCGCTATTTACGGATGGCCGGCCTGCCGCGAAAGTCACTTTGCGTTTCGTTCGGTGTCACCCGGAACGGTTTTGCGACTGATGCACCATGACACGCCGCGCTTGCAATCCGGTTACTGCAAATGGTTGGTTTTTCGCGGCGCGGTGCTCGATCATTTATGGTTGGCGCCAGCGGCGCCGGCCCAGCAAAACGTCCTTTGACGATCATTCCGCGGCTCTTTTCTTCGCCGCGGCCGCCGACGCGAAGCGCTCGCGCAATTCCTTGCCTTTTCTGGGCAGCGTCTTTTGGCGGGCGCGGCCGAAGGCCAGCGCATCGTCGGGCACGCTCTCGGTGATCACGCTGCCCGAAGCGATGTAGCCACCCTTGCCGATCGTGACCGGCGCCACCAGCGCGGAGTTGGAGCCGACGAACGCGCCCTCGCCGATATCGGTGAAGAATTTGGAAAAGCCGTCATAGTTGCAGGTGATGGTGCCAGCGCCGATATTCGCCCCAGCACCGACCCGCGCGTCGCCGATATAAGTCAGGTGGTTGACCTTGGCGCCTTCCTCGATCGTCGCCTGCTTGACCTCGCAGAAATTGCCGACCTTGGCCTTTTGCCGCAGATCAGCGCCCGGCCGCAGCCGCGCGAACGGCCCGACATCGCAATTGGAAGCGATCGTGGCGCCTTCGATATGGCTGAAGGCGTGGATTTTCGCCCCTGAAGCGATCTTGACGCCCGGCCCGAACCAGACATTCGGCTCGACAATCGTATCGGCGCCGATCTCGGTGTCATGCGAGAAATAGACGGTTTCGGGCGCGATCAGCGTCACGCCGGCAAGCATCGCCTCGCGCCGCCTGCGTGTCTGCCAGATGCCTTCCGCCTCGGCCAGTTCCGCCCGGTTGTTGATGCCGAGCGCGCTTTCGAAGCTCGCCTCGGTGGCCACCACATCGAGCCCGTCCGCGCCGGCGAGCTCGACGATGTCGGTGAGATAGAACTCGCCCTTGGCATTGTTGTTGCCGACCTTGTCGAGCAGCCGAAGCGCCTGGTTGCCGGCCACCGCGATCATCCCGGCATTGCAGAAGCCGATCTTTTTTTCCGCCTCGGAGCAGTCCTTCTCCTCCCTGATGGCGACGAGACGCCCGCCCTTCTCGATCAGCCGGCCGTATCCCGTCGGATTGGGCGGGCGGAAGCCGATCACCGCAACGGCAGCACCCTCCGCCAGCTTCTGCCGCGCGGCAGCCAGCGCTGCCGCATCGATCAGCGGCGTGTCGCCGAACATGACGAGGATGTCGTCGTAGCCCTTCGCTATCGCTTCGCGCGCGGCAAGCACCGCATGGGCCGTGCCGAGCCGCTTCTCCTGCACGAAGGTCTCGGCTTTCGGCGCGAATTTCTGCACCGCCTTCCGCATCTCGTCGGCGCCGTGGCCGATCACCAGCGCCAGACCCGTTGCCCCGGCGGCCTCAGCGGCCTTCACCACATGCGCCACCATCGGCAAGCCGGCAATGGCGTGCAGCACTTTGGGTATCGCGCTCTTCATGCGCGTACCTTCGCCGGCGGCGAGGATGACGGACAGGCAGGATCTCTGGCTCATAGGGCAACCGTATGAAAGGATTCAAATCATCGCATGCTAGCAGCGGCGTGATGCTGCACCAATGCGGTTAAATTCCGGTGAGACAGCGGATCACCTGGACTCTTGATCGGCAGGTCCACAATTCGATCCTGTGCACGAAGTGGCAGATCACCCGAGCCGCCCGAGCGCCGGGAAGTTTTCCAGCAGCCAGTAGGATGCGCTCTGCACGCCACCGGTGAGAAAAAACACGCCGGCGACGACCAGCAGCGCGCCGATCGCTTTTTCCACGCGACCGAGATGGACGCGAAATTTTCCCAGGAAGCGCATGAAGGCGCCGGAAAACAGCGCCGCGATCAGGAAGGGAATGCCAAGCCCGAGCGAATAGGCGGCGAGCAGCAGCGCGCCCTCGCCCACCGTCTCGCGGCCGCCGGCTAAGGTCAGGATCGGCCCCAGCACCGGGCCGATGCAGGGAGTCCAACCGAAGGCAAAGGCCAGCCCCATGACATAGGCGGCGATCATGCTGGCCGGCTTGCCCTGCGACTGGAAGCGCGCCTCGCGCGACAAGAGCGGGATGCGCAGGATGCCGAGGAAATTCAGGCCCATGATGATGATCAGCGCGCCGGCCACCATTGCCAGCGGTTCCTGCCAGACGCGCAGCAGCCGGCCGATCGTCGAGGCGCCGGCGCCAAGCGCGACGAAGACGGTTGAGAAGCCGAGGACGAAGGCAACAGAGGCATAAAGCAGCGCGCCGCGTGCGCCTTCCCGCGCCGTCGCGCCGGCGTTGCCGCGGAAATCGTCGACCGAAACGCCGGCCATGTAGCAAAGATAAGGCGGCACCAGCGGCAGCACGCAAGGCGACAGGAACGAGATCGCCCCTGCCCCGACCGCGCTGACATAGCCGATGTCCAATGCCATTTCACGATGCCCGGGTTGTGCTGGCGCCGATATAGCGATGCCGGCGCCCTCGTGCCAATCACCATTGTGTGGCGCGTGGTCGCTAGCCGAGGAAGAAGCGGCGGCCGCTGCGCGTTCAATGGATGGCGCGCCAGTGCCGCGTGCCGTCCGCGTACCGCCGGGCCGATGCTGGTTCTGTCGGCGACTCCCCTCGGTAAAAGGCCGAACCAAGACACGATCCGTCGGTGCGCCAAAAAATGTGTTCTCCGCCATACACTCTAAGAGTGTATCGCTGTCGGCCAGTTCGCAAATTGGGCCTGTCCCCTTGACCGATTGCAAAAGCACGGCCATGTGAGCGACGAAAAGAGTGGGATTTCGTCGTGCGCCGCGGAGCTCTTCCGCCGCCTCACAGCTGATAAGAGACCTCATGGACGTCGTCGTCGTCGAATCGCCGGCCAAGGCGAAGACAATCAACAAATATCTGGGCAAGAACTATAAGGTCCTGGCCTCGTTCGGCCATGTCCGCGATCTGCCGGCCAAGGACGGCTCGGTGCGCCCGGACGAGGACTTCGCCATGTCCTGGTCGGTAGACACTGCCTCCGGCAAGCGCCTCGCCGACATCGCCAAGGCGGTCAAGGACGCCGACGGGCTGATCCTCGCCACCGACCCGGATCGCGAGGGCGAGGCGATTTCCTGGCATGTGCTGGAAGTGCTGAGGCAGAAGCGCGCGCTGAAGGACAAGCCGGTCAGCCGCGTCGTCTTCAACGCCATAACAAAGACCTCGGTAATGGAGGCCATGGCCAATCCGCGCCAGATCGATGCGCCGCTGGTGGACGCCTATCTCGCGCGCCGCGCGCTCGACTATCTCGTCGGCTTCACCCTCTCGCCGGTGCTGTGGCGCAAGCTGCCGGGCGCCCGTTCCGCCGGGCGCGTGCAGTCGGTGGCGCTGCGGCTGGTCTGCGACCGCGAATCCGAGATCGAGCGCTTCGTCCGCGAGGAATACTGGCAGATCACCGCCATCCTCAACACGCCGCGCAACGACAGTTTCGAGGCGCGGCTGACCGCCTATGCCGGCAAGAAGCTGCAGAAGCTCGACATCGCCAACAAGGCCCAGGCCGACGACATCAAGGCGATGCTGGAAGGTGCGACCTTCAAGGCGCTGTCGGTCGAAGCCAAGCCCACCAAGCGCAATCCGGGCCCGCCCTTCACCACCTCGACGCTGCAGCAGGCCGCCTCCTCGCGGCTCGGCTTCTCGGCCAACCGCACCATGCAGGTGGCGCAGAAGCTTTACGAAGGCATGGATGTCGGCGGCGAGACCGCCGGCCTCATCACCTATATGCGAACCGACGGCGTGCAGATGGCGCCGGAGGCGATCACCGCGGCGCGCGATGCCATCGCCAGCGAGTTCGGCGCGAAATACCTGCCCGAAAACCCACGCTATTATTCGGTCAAGGCCAAGAACGCCCAGGAAGCGCATGAGGCGATCCGCCCTACCGATTTCAAGCGCACGCCGGCATCGGTCAGGCAATATCTCGATGCCGATCAGGCGCGCCTCTATGAGCTGATCTGGAAGCGCGCGATCGCCAGCCAGATGCAGCCGGCCGAGATCGAGCGCACCACGGTCGAGATCGAGGCGGTCAACGGCGCCCGCACCGCCGAGCTTCGCGCGGTCGGCTCGGTCATCCGCTTCGACGGCTTCATCGCCGCCTACACCGACCAGAAGGACGAGGACGCGGAGGACGAGGAAAGCCGCCGCCTGCCCGAAATCCGCGCCGGCGAGCAGCTTGCCCGCGAGGCGATCAACGCCACCCAGCACACGACCGAGCCGCCGCCGCGCTATTCCGAGGCGTCGCTGATCAAGAAGCTGGAAGAGCTCGGCATTGGCCGGCCGTCGACCTACACGGCGATCCTGAAGACGCTCGAGGACCGCGACTACGTCGCCATCGACCGGCGCAAGCTGGTGCCGCAGGCCAAGGGCCGGCTGCTGTCGGCCTTCCTCGAAAGCTTCTTCGAGCGCTATGTCGAATATGACTTCACCGCCTCGCTCGAGGAAAAGCTCGACGAGATCTCCGACGGCAAGCTCGCCTGGAAGGACGTGCTGCGCGACTTCTGGAAGGATTTTTCGGGCGCCGTCGACGACATCAAGGAACTGCGCGTCTCAGACGTGCTCGATGCGCTCAACGACGAGCTGGCGCCGCTGGTGTTCCCCGCGCGGGAGGACGGCTCAAACCCGCGCGTCTGCCCGAAATGCGGCACCGGCAATCTGTCGCTGAAGCTCGGTAAATTCGGCGCCTTCGTCGGCTGCTCGAACTATCCGGAATGCTCCTATACCCGCCAGCTTGGCGACGCCGCCAATCCCAACGGCGAGAACGGCAACGGCGACGACGGCGTCAAGCTGCTCGGCAAGGATCCATACACCGCCGAGGAGATCACGCTCCGGAGCGGCCGCTTCGGCCCCTACATCCAGCGCGGCGAAGGCAAGGACGCCAAGCGCTCGAGCCTGCCCAAGGGCTGGACCGCCGAGTCGATCGACCATGAGAAGGCGCTGGCGCTGCTGGCATTGCCGCGCGATGTCGGCAAGCATCCGGAAACCGGCAAGATGATCTCGGCCGGTCTTGGGCGGTACGGACCCTTCGTGCTGCACGACGGCACCTACGCCAATCTCGAAAGCATCGAGGACGTGTTCTCGATCGGCCTGAACCGCGCCGTTTCGGTGATCGCCGAGAAGCATCAGAAGGGCAAGGGCGGCCGCAACGGGAGCACGCCGGCTGCGTTGAAGGAACTGGGCGAGCATCCCGACGGCGGCGGCAAGATCGTCGTGCGCGACGGCCGCTACGGACCCTACGTCAATTACGGCAAGGTCAATGCCACGCTGCCCAAGGGCAAGGATCCGCAATCGGTGACGATGGACGAGGCAATCGCCCTGATTGCCGAGAAGGAAGCCAAGGGCGGAGGCGGCAAGAAGCCGTTCCGCCGGGCGGCAAAGAAAGGATAGCACGACGTGGCGCGCAGGATCTCCGGAAGAAGTCACGGCGATCCGCGCAGCGCCGACACCAGGGCGAAGGTGGTCAAGGATGACTACCGGCCCTCGCGCGACGAAATCCTGCGCTACATCGCCGAGAACCCCGACCGCTCCGGAAAACGCGACATAGCCAAGGCTTTCGCGCTGCGCGGCGAGGACCGCATCTGGCTCAAGGATCTGCTGCGCGACCTGCAGGATGAGGGCCTGCTGACCAGGAACCGCAAGCGGCTCACCCGCGCCGGCTCCCTGCCGCATGTCGCCGTGCTCGACATTTTCGGCCGCGATAACGACGGTGTGCTTCTGGCGCATCCGAGCGAATACACCGGCCCGGGCTCGCCGCCCGTGATCGCCATCCGCATTTCGCGCGGCGCCAGCGGCCCGGTTCCGGGCATCGGCGCCCGCGTCCTCGCCAAGACCTTCCCGACCGACGATCCCTCAGGCCCCGCCTATACCGGGCGGGTCATGAAGATTTTCGAGAAGCGCAGCGAAGCCGTGCTCGGCGTCTTCCGCGTGCTGAAGGACGGCACCTTTCGCATCGAGCCGGTGGAACGCCGCCAGCCCGAGCTGATCGTCGACAAGGAATTCCAGAACGGCGCCAAAAATGGCGATCTGGTCGAGGTCGAGCCGGCGCGCGCTTCGCGCTACGGCCTGCCGCGGGCCAAGGTGCTGGCGGTGCTGGGCTCGCTGACCAGCGAGAAGGCGGTCTCGATGATCGCCATCCACGCCCACGACATACCCCATGTCTTTCCGGCCGATGTGATCGCCGAAGCCGACGCCGTGAGGCCGGTTTCGCTTGCCGGGCGCGAGGACTGGCGCGATCTGCCGCTGGTCACCATCGATCCGGCCGACGCCAAGGACCATGACGACGCGGTGTTCGCCACACCCGATACGGACGAGAAGAATCCCGGCGGCGTCATCGTCACCGTGGCAATCGCCGATGTCGCGGCCTATGTCCGCTACGGCACGCCGCTCGACCGCGAGGCGCTGAAGCGTGGCAATTCGGTCTATTTCCCGGACCGCGTCGTGCCGATGCTGCCCGAGCGCATCTCCAACGACCTCTGCTCGCTGCGCGAAGGCGAGGACCGTCCCGCGATCGCCGTGCGCATGACCTTTTCGGCGGAAGGCCGCAAGCTCAGGCACTCCTTCCACCGCATCATGATGAAATCGGCGGCCAAGCTCGCCTATCCGCAGGCGCAGGCGGCGATCGATGGCGTGCCCGACGACAAGACGGGGCCGATCCTCGAAGGCGTTCTGAAGCCCCTCTGGGACGCCTATGCCGTGCTCAAGCGCGGCCGCGACAGCCGCCAGCCGCTCGAACTGGAGCTGCCGGAACGCAAGATCCTGCTCAAGCCCGACGGCACCGTCGACCGGGTCGTCGTGCCGGAGCGCCTCGATGCCCACAAGCTGATCGAGGAGTTCATGATCCAGGCCAATGTCGCGGCCGCGGAGACGCTTGAAGGCAAGAAAGAGCCGCTCGTCTACCGCATCCACGACGCGCCGTCGCTGGCGAAACAGGAATCGCTGCGCGAGTTCCTGCACACGCTTGGCCTGTCGCTGGCGCGCGGCGCGCAGATGCGGCCCGGGCAGTTCAACGGCATTCTGGAGCGGGTGCGCGGTGCCGACAACGAGGCGCTGGTCAATGAAGTGGTGCTGCGCTCGCAGAGCCAGGCGGAATACTCGCCGAAGAACATCGGCCATTTCGGTCTCAACCTGAGACGCTACGCGCATTTCACCTCGCCGATCCGGCGCTATGCGGATCTCATCGTGCATCGCGGACTGATTGCCGCGCTCGGCCTCGGTCCCGGCGGCCTGACGCAGCAGGAAGCGGATCGCCTGGAAGAGGTCGGCGCGCTGATCTCGGCCACCGAACGCCGCGCCATGGCGGCCGAACGCGACACGGTCGACCGGCTGATCGCGGGCTACCTCGCCGAGCGCATCAACGACACCTTCGACGCGCGCATCTCCGGCGTCGCCAAGGCGGGACTCTTTGTCCAATTGCCGCAGTATGGCGCCGATGGTTTCATCCCGGTGTCAAGTTTGGACGGCGATTACTATATCTACGATGAAACCGCTCGATCGCTGTTCGGAGAGCGCACCGGCAAGGGCTACCAGCTAGCCGACCGCGTCGAGGTGCGGCTGCTCGAGGTTGCGCCGATGGCGGGCGCGATGCGTTTCGAGATGCTGAGCGACCCGAAGCCGCTGCCAGGCTCGCGACGGTCGTTCCACAAGACCAAGGGCCGCGCCCGCGCGTCGCAGTCGCGCATGGGTACCCGCGGCAGGAGAAGATGATGCCGAAGGGTATGGAAGAACAGGTTTTCGGCGGCGAGCATCATTCCGGCCGCGTCGCGCGTCCGCTGTGGACGGCAATCAAGCGCGGCATGCTTGGCCGCTGCCCGCATTGCGGCGAAGGCAAGCTGTTCGGCGCCTTCACCAAGCCCGTCGACAAATGCGGCGTCTGCGGCGAGGAGCTTCATCACCATCGCGCCGACGACCTTCCCGCCTATCTGGTGATCGTCATCGTCGGCCACATTGTGGTTGGCGCCTTCATGACCGTGGAGGCCACCACCACGCTTTCGACCTGGCAGCACGCGCTGATCTGGGTGCCGCTGACCATTATTCTGGCCATCGCGCTGTTGCAGCCGGTCAAAGGCGCCGTCATCGGCCTGCAATGGGCGCTTTATATGCACGGCTTCGGCGGCGAGAAGGACGAGTTCGAGCCGCATCCCTAAGCCTGCAGCGGTTCTGCCCTTGAGACAAACAACGACCATCTCCGAACAGTGGAATTCCAGATCGAGAACCGCTGCGCGTTTTTCCTGGAATCGCTGCGGCAGCGACGTTTGGTCCGGGGCTGGTGCAAAGGCCGGACACGTAAGCCACTTTCGCGTTCGAGAAGTTTCCGCTAGGTCGAGCGCATGGAAGGAATGACCAAGGCGGATGTCGACAAGCTCGATAAAGGCTTGGCCGTGCACGGCGGTCGGCCGCTTCGCCCGCGCGATGCCGCAACCTTGATCCTGCTCGACAGGAGAGCCAGCGACGTTCTGGTGCTGATGGGCCGGCGCCACGCCGGCCACGCCTTCATGCCGGGGAAATTCGTCTTCCCAGGCGGCCGCACAGATCCCGCCGACAGCCGCGTTCCGGTGGCTGCCTCGCTTCATCGTGAGGAAGAGGCAAGGCTTGTGAGCGGCCCCGGCCGCGCGAGCGCCGCACGGGCGCGCGCCATCGCCATGTCGGCAATTCGTGAGACTTACGAGGAAGCCGGCCTGCTGATCGGCCGTAAAGGCCCGTTCGCCACCGCCAAGCGCGATTGGCAGGGTTTCGTCGAACACGGCGTCGCACCGTCGCTGGACGCCCTGCGCTTTATTGCCCGCGCCATCACGCCGCCCAACCGGGTGCGCCGCTTCGATACCCGGTTCTTCGGCGCCTGGCGTGAGGATGTCGCCGTCGAATTGCCCGATGGCGGTCCAACCAACGAATTGGAAGAGCTCGTCTGGCTGCCGCTTGGCGACGCCCGCAAGGCCGACATTCCCGACATCACCCGCATGATCCTGGAAGAACTGGAAAGGCGCCTCGCCCGCGATCCGTTACTGCGTCCGGGCGGCGCAGTGCCGTTCTTCCGCCTCATCCGAAACCGCTTCGTTCGCGAAGTCCTTTAGAAGCAGAGCATCCCCATCGATGACGGTCGATACCCAGCAACAGGGCGACGAACGCGTACACTGGCTGCCGATGACTGCGGCGATCTCCTCGATCAGCGTGGTCGGCATTGCCATCGGCCTCGGCATGCCGCTGCTCAGCGTCATCCTCGAATCGCGCGGCCACTCGGCCTCGATGATCGGCCTCAACACGGCGGTCGCCGGGCTCGCCTCGATCGCCGGCGCGCCGCTCGCCACGCCGCTGGCCATGCGCCTCGGCGTCGCCCAGACCATGCTTTTGATGATCGCCGTTGGCGCGCTCGCTTTTGTCGGCTTTCATTTCGCGCCGGCCTTCTGGATGTGGTTTCCGCTCCGCGTCGCGCTGCACATTTCGCTGACAGTGCTCTTCATTCTGTCGGAATTCTGGATCAGCACCTCGGCGCCCTCGCATCGTCGCGGCCTTGTGCTTGGCATCTACGCTACGGTGCTTTCTCTGGGCTTCGCCGCCGGGCCGTGGCTGTTCGCCCATGTCGGCTCCGGTGGATTCCTGCCGTTCGGCGTCACCATTGCGTTGGTAACGCTTGCTGCCATCCCGGTGCTGGCGGCTCGTAACGAGAGCCCGGCCATCGTCGCCGACGGCGAAACCAGCCATTTCCTGCGCTATATCTGGATGGTGCCCACAGCAACCTTCGCCGTGCTGGTGTTCGGCGCCGTCGAGACCGGCGGCTTTTCGCTGTTCCCGGTCTATGGCAGCCGCATCGGCTACTCCGAGGCCGACGCTGCGCTGTTGCTGACCATGATCGGACTCGGCAACGTGCTGCTGCAGATACCGATTGGCATGATCAGCGACCGAGTCTCGGACCGCCGCTACCTGCTTCTGGCCTGCGCCACGGTCGGCCTCATCGGAACCGTGTTCATGCCTTTCTTCGCCAAGGACTGGCACCTGATGGCGGCGCTTCTGTTCGTCTGGGGCGGTGTGGTCGCGGCCATGTACACGATCGGCCTTGCGCATCTGGGTTCTCAGCTTTCCGGCCATGAGCTCGCCTCCGCCAACGCCGCCTTCGTGCTCTGCTATGGGGTCGGCATGGTGATCGGCCCGCAGGCGATCGGCATCGGCATGGACGCCTTCGGCCCTTCGGGCTTCGGCTGGTCGCTGGCGCTGTTCTTTGCCGCGTACATGCTCCTGGTTCTCGTCAGGCTGGTGCGAAAGATCCTCTAGTGAAAATGTCGCCCAGCACCGGGGCATGCTGACATCACCGTGTCAGCAGGCCCCCTGCTATACCCTCGCTCCGATCCAGGAAGAGCGAGGATATAGCGATGATCGACAGCGGCTTTGAAACCAAGTCCCTCAGGATGGAACTGCTTCTGCTCGTCACCTTCCAGGCGCCGGCGGCCGATGTCGAGCGCATCATGGAGGCGGTGGTGGCGATCACGCCGCTGCGCATGGGCAAGTATGACGGCAATGCCTACCAGTCGGCGCAAGGAATAGAGCGCTACCGGACGCTCGAAGGCGCTGCCGCGGGCGCCGAGATCGAGTTGCGCAGGCGGCCGGGCACGGTCGAGGTGTCGTTCGAACTGCCCGACGATCAGGCGCTCGCCGCCCGTGTCGCCGAAGCGATATTCCAGGCCCATTCCTACCAGGAGCCTGTGATCCGCATTCAGCCGCTGCTGTCCAGCCGTTCCAAGGGACTCGACGACCATACCAATCCGAACCGCTGGTGGAACACCACCGGCGACTGGAAGAAGGCCGATCTGCAGGTCAGGGAGAACGCCTGACGCGGCGAGTTCCGCCGCGTCAAAACGGGGCAAGAAGGCGCTTGGACTTGACTTTCCGGGCGCGTTCTTTATGTGTCGCGCCAAGTTTCCCGCGTCCGGGTGTTTTCCCCGTGCTCCAGCGGCCAAAACTCCACGAACATTAACGGACGAACATCATGGCCAAAGCCGCAAACATCAAGATCAAGCTTCTGTCGACCGCCGACACCGGTTTCTTCTACGTGACCAGCAAGAACAGCCGCACCAAGACGGACAAGCTGTCGTTCCGTAAGTACGACCCGATTGCCAAGAAGCACGTCGAGTTCAAGGAAACCAAGATCAAGTAATCCGGTTTATCCTGAAATGCCGAACGCCGCCCCTTGGGGCGGCGTTTTTGTTTTCAGCGGGCGGATGCTCGAGCAAGAAAGCCCGCGGCTGCCTGACGCTGAATCATCATGAGAAAAAGGGGGCCGGTCGGCGGTTGGCAGCGGTACGAGGAGGCCACTATGTGCCAGCGCCGGCCGGCCGACCCCACGGACCCAGGAGATGCGGCGGACCTGAGCATCATGGGGTATTTTCTGGATCGAGCCGGGCAGTCTACCCTCGTGCCGGCTTCGTCTTCGTTCTATGCCAAGCAGATTTGCTCAAGAACTTATGAAAATCAACCATTTCTTAACCACGGCTCCCGAATCGCTTGGATTAAGGTAAATTCCTAACCCTATCGGGTTGACGCGGAATTGGGGCTTCCGCGGGTAACCGCATCGCGGCGCAACGATTCAGGCAACGCGCTTAAGTCTTCTGGTCTTCTCCATGTCGATGCGCCAAAACTGCTGCGCACCATTGGGTGGCACGGACTAGGCGGCCTTGGCGACAACCCGGTTGCGGCCGCCGCTCTTGGCCTCGTAGAGCGCAAGGTCGGCTCGCTTCATCAACGCCGCGACCGTATCGGCTCCCCTCAGCACCGATGACACGCCGACGCTGACCGTCACCTCGATCGTCTTGCCATCGCTGCCGATTGCGAAGGGCGCCTGCGCGATCTCGGCGCGGATACGCTCGGCCACCTTCTCGGCGATTGGCCCGTCGGTATCCGGCATGACCACGACGAACTCCTCGCCGCCGAAGCGGCAGGCGAGATCGATGCCGCGCACGTTCTTGCGCAGCCGCCTGGCGAATTCACGCAGAACGTCGTCGCCGCCGTCATGGCCATGGGCGTCATTGATGGATTTGAAACGGTCGAGGTCGGTGATCATCACCGAGAGCGGCCGCCGCCGCGCCACGGCGCGGTCGAACAGCGTCTCAAGATGGCTATCCAGGTAGCGGCGGTTGTGCAGGCCGGTCAGCGCGTCGGTCACCGCCATCTCGATGGTCTGGGTGACGCTGGCGCGCAGCTGATCGTTATAGCGCTTGCGCCGCACCTGCGTGCGCAGCCGGGCCGTCAGCTCGTGCTGATCGATCGGCCGCGTCAGATAGTCGTTGATGCCGAGTTCGAGGCCGCGGATGATGCGGCCCTCCTCGCCCTCATCGGCCAAGAGCATGATCGGCAGGAAGCGGGTGCGGTCGAGCGAGCGCAGTTGCGAGCAAAGCCGGAGCGCATCGAAATCGGCGAAGGCCGTCGAGATCAGCACGCATTCATAGGCGGTCTCGGCGGCCTGGAAGAATCCGGCATTCGGATCGGTGGCGACGTCGAGATCGGCGCTGCCGCGAAGCATCTTCTGGATACGCTCGATAGACGACTTGCGCTCGTCCACCAGAAGCACCTTGGGCTTGGTGTCTTCCGTCGCGAAGTTGCGGCTGAGCAGCTCTTCGATGCCGATGTTGCGCGTGGTCGAGGCGCGCAGCCGCAATTCGTCGGTCAGCGACTTCAGCCTGACCAGGCTCTTCACCCGCGTCATCAGTTGCAGATCATTGACCGGCTTGGTGACGAAATCGTCGGCGCCCGCCTCGAGGCCGCGCACCCTGTCCGATACCTGGTCGAGCGCGGTGATCATGACAACCGGAATATGCGAGGTCGCCGGGTCGCTCTTCAGCCGCTTGCAGACCTCGAAGCCGTCCATGCCCGGCATCATCACGTCGAGCAGCACGACATCGACCTTGCCGTTTTCGCAGGTCTCGATCGCATCCGGGCCGTTGCCGGCCGTCAGCACCTCGAAATATTCGGCCAACAGCCGAACCTCCAGCAGCCGCACATTGGCAGGGATGTCATCGACGACGAGGATCCGCGCGGTCATCTCAAAAGGCTCCGGCTCAGGCATCGCCCAGATAGGATTTGATCGTTTCGATGAAGCGCGGCACCGAGATTGGTTTGGAAATATAGGCCTCACAGCCACCCTGGCGGATGCGCTCCTCGTCGCCCTTCATCGCGAAGGCGGTGACGGCGATGACCGGGATCGAGTGCAATTCGTCGTCTTCCTTCAGCCACTTGGTCACTTCCAGGCCAGAAACCTCGGGCAGTTGGATGTCCATCAGGATCAGGTCCGGCCGGTGCTGGCGCGCGAGATCCAGCGCCTCCAGGCCGTTGCGCGTGCGGACCGTTTCGTAACCGCTGGCTTCGATGAGGTCCCGAAAGAGCTTCATGTTGAGCTCATTGTCCTCGACGATCATGACCTTCTTAGCCATCAATTTCCCGTCCCGACGGTCCCCTGAGCCGAAGACCGCCGTCATGCGTCCTTGCCGGATCGCACCCAACCCGCCTGTACCCTACGTCAATATGATTGACGAAACGCAAACCTGCCGTTGGAAAAGCACACCCATTCCACTTGCGGCTGCAGGGCTGAAGCGGCTGAGACTTGCCGCAAGCGACGCTTGCCATTACTGCGGAAGAAAGACTCAACATGCACATCGGCAAAAGGTAATGATGACGAACGCAGCGTCAATGCGCGAGGAGGCGGAAATCCTTGCCGTCAGGGCGCTTGGCTTCGTCGCCGGCGATCCGGAGCTGTTGCCTCGCTTCCTGGCGATAACCGGCATCGAGGCGCGGTCGATCCGCCACGCTGCCGCGGAGCCGGGCTTCCTTGCCGGCGTGCTGCAGTTCATCCTCGCCCACGAGCCGACGCTTTTGCGCTTTGCCGAGGAAACGGGCACGCCACCGGCTGCCGTCGGCAAGGCCTTGCGGGCGCTGCCGCTCGGCAATGACGATCATGAGCGCTCGACATGAGCGACGATCCCGAAACCGCGCGCCAGATCGAGGAGTTGGCGGCCGACGACCGGCCGCTGCTGGTGCTCGATGTCGATGATGTCGTGCTCGAATTTATCCGTCCCTTCCCGCACTACCTGAAGTCGCGCGGCTTCGGGCTGACCCTCGCCTCCTTCCGCCTCACCGGCAACATCGCCGAGACGGCGTCCGGCCGGCTGATCGAGCAGGCCGAGGTCACGGCGCTTCTCGGCGATTTCTTCGATGCCCAGGCCGATTGGCAAAGCATTACCGACGGCGCCGCGGAGGCGCTGGCGTCGCTCGGACAGCGCGCCGAGATCGTGCTCCTGACCGCCATGCCGCACAAGCACCGCGCCGTGCGCCGGGCGTATCTCGACGCGCTTGGCCTGATCTACCCTCTGCTGACCACGGAAATGGCAAAGGGCCCGGCCATCGCCAAGCTGCGCGGCGCCAAGGGCCGGCCCGTCGCCTTCGTCGACGACCAGCCCGCCAACCTGGCGTCGGCGCGCAAGTCGGTTACCGACGCGCATCTCTTTCACCTGATGGCCGACAATTCGCTGCGCGCTTTCCTGCCGCCGACGCCGGACGACATCATCTCGGTCGATAACTGGCGCGAGGCGGCGCCGAGGATTGCGGGCGCGCTCGGGCTATAATTCAGGCGCTCAGGGCTGCAGCTTCGCTCCAGCCCCGCCATTGTCGCCGCCGTCCGAATCGGCCCCGCCGGTTGAATTGTCAGTTCTGTTCGCGCCGTCATCGCCGCTCGAATTGTCGTCCTGCCCCGCGCTGTCGTCCTGGACTTTATCCGGGCCCTTCAGCATGGCGCCGTTGACGACGATGGACCCATCGGCCTTGGTGTTGATCACCCACTCCAGGCGACCGTCAGGCAGTGTCTTGCCAAAACCCTTGACGGCAAGCGCGAACGGGAAGGCCTGCACCATTTGCTCATCGCTCTTTGCCGCTTCCTTCAGGGCATCGACGATCCTGTCGTAGCCGGCGACGTCGATGGTCACGCTCCCATCGGCTTTCTTGCTATCCGGGAAATACACCTCGCCTTCCATGGCGACTTCGATACCGCCATTCTTCACTGTCGAGTGCCCGAACACGATCTTGGGCTTCTTGGCCTTGAAATCCTCGACCAAAGCCTTGCCGAATGCATCCGGCAGCGACGGATTCTTATTGAGATCAAAGGCTTCGATCGTCTTCCTTGCCATCGTATCGAGATCAATATTGGCGCCACCGAAGTTGAGGTCGATATCCGTCGGCAGCAACGCGACGCTCCAGGCGGGCAGCGCTTGCTGCGGGATCGTCAGGCCGGAGGCCTTGATCGAGTAATCGACTCTGCCGTTCGGTGAGATTCCGTCCATCGCGAACGCGGTGCTGAACTGCTTCGCCGCGAATTTGCCGACGGGGCTCTCCACCTCGAAATCCTTGAAGCTGTAGTTGCCGTCGATCCTTTCCCAGACGGGCAGCGCGGCCAACAGGAGCGATTTGAGCTCCGCCTGGTTAGCCTTGAGCTTGGCTTCGTCCTCGTTGGCGACGGCAAAGGCAAGAAGGTCGAGCAACGGCTTCGTCCGTACGCCCTTGCCATTCGCATCAACGGAAAGTTCGGGCGTTTTCAGGGCGACTGGAAAATTCATTCCGCTGTTGGGATCGTCGATCTTGATCGTCTCGACGAAGCTCGAGACCTTTTGCGTTGCCTTGAAGTCGACGCCGCCATTGGCCGACTTGGTGGCGGCAATCGTCGCGGTGCCGGCACCGGCGGTGACGTCCGCCTGCTGCTTGGCTTCCCGAGACGTCATCGTCATGCCGGCCATCGAGCTGGTGCCGCTGGTGAACGCCGCCAGGTTCGGATCGTAGACGGCGGAGCCCTTGCCGTCCTTGACCGAAACTTGCATGCTTTGCGGGCCTTCGGGTCCGTTGAATTCGAAGGACATGGTTTGGGAAAAATCCGAGGTGACCTCCCAGGATCCATCGCTGCGCGGCTTCACCAACAAGGCATAGGGCGCGAGGTCGATCTTGAACGGCTTCTGCTCCGGCAGGGCGCTGACCAGGGCCTTGACGTCCACTGCGATCTTGTAGGCGTCGCCTTCGACCGAGACCTTGATCACGCCCTTCTCGAACGCCTGCTTGCCGAAATAGCGCGCCAGATTGTCCGAAAGCTGTTTGGCGCCCTGGCTGTCGACGGTCTGTGCAACGGCCGGCGCGCTGAAAGCAAGAATGAAAACAAGTGGCAAAACACGCTTCACGTCAGTCTCCGTCGGTCTCGGAAGGCAAATCGTTTCGTCTTCTGGTAGAAAAGAAGCATTACAGCCGCAAGACGATGACTGTAAGCCAAATCCTCAAGCGGCTAAAGCACCAGCCGCATCAGCGGCCTACCGGGCTTGCGCTCCAGAAGCCTCTCGAACCCGGCCTTCTCGAACACGCGCGACGAGCCGACGAACAGCCCGATCGAACGCGAATCGCGCGACAGATCGATCGGGCAGGCTTCCAGCAGCCTGGCGCCATTTTCGCGGGCAAAGGCGATGCCGCCGTCGACAAGGCGATGAGTGATGCCCCTGCCCCGCGCCTTGGCGCGAATGAAAAAGCAGGAGATCGCCCAGACGTTCGGGTCTTGGGCATCCGCGGGATCGACAGGCGCCGAGCCCCGGCCTTGATTGTTCCATTCGGGCACGTCGGCGCGGGGGCCGACCTGCATCCAGCCGACGGCCTTGCCGTCCTCGAAAGCCAGAAGCCCGGGCGGCGGGCCGGCTTCGATGCGCGCCTTGATGTGATCCTTGTTGCGCTCGCGGTCGCTCGCCCGCCGCTCCGCCGGAGTCAGCCGGAAATGCGTGCACCAGCAGCCGTAACAGGCGCCCTGCTTGCCGAAGAGATCCTCGAAATCGGTCCAACGCTCAGGACTCAGCGGTACTATGGTCGTGCTCATACGTTCTCCCCAGGCCAAGCTTGTTGCCGGCCCTGCACTGTCGTACCATTGCGTTTGTTCTCTTTATGTTCGCAGCGATGACGGCTCCTGTCAACAATCCCGAACACGGCTTTTGTCGCGACTGCCTGGCTTTTCAGCGCAGCGAGACGCGCCGTTGCGAGCGCTGCGGCAGCCCGCGCCTTGCCCGTCATCCGGAACTCTACCGGCTGCACATCGCTCACATCGACTGCGACGCTTTCTATGCCGCCATCGAAAAGCGCGACAATCCGGCGCTGAAGGACAAGCCGCTGATCGTCGGCGGCGGCAGGCGCGGCGTCGTCTCCACTGCCTGCTACATCGCCCGCATCCAGGGCGTGCGCTCGGCGATGCCGATGTTCAAGGCGCTCGAGGCCTGTCCCGAGGCCGTGGTGATTGCGCCGAACATGGAAAAATATGTCGGCGTCGGCCGCGAGGTGCGCGCGCTGATGCAGGCGCTGACGCCGCTGGTCGAGCCGCTGTCGATCGACGAAGCTTTTCTCGACCTCGCCGGTACCGAGCGGCTGCATGGCATGCCGCCGGCGCTTGTGCTGGCCCGCTTCGCGCAGACCGTCGAGAAGGAACTCGGCATAACCGTTTCCACCGGTCTCTCTTACTGCAAGTTCCTGGCCAAGATCGCGTCGGACTTCCGCAAGCCGCGCGGCTTTTCAGTCATCGGCGAAGCGGAAGCGCCAAGCTTTCTCGCCGGGCAGCCGGTCACGCTGATCTGGGGCGTCGGCAAGGCCTTGGCCGCGACGCTCGAGCGCGACGGCATCCGCACCATTGCCCAGTTGCAGCGCATGGAGCGCGGCGAGCTGATGCGCCGTTACGGTGTCATGGGCGACCGGCTCTACCGGCTTTCGCGCGGCGAGGACGACCGCCGCGTCGACCCCGGCGGCGATGCCAAGAGCGTATCGGCCGAAACCACCTTCGACAACGACATCGGCTCGCTGGCAGAATTGGTGCCGGTGCTGCGCGGCCTGTCGGAAAAAGTCTCGGCGCGGCTGAAGAAATCCGGCATTGCCGGGCGCACCGTGGTGCTGAAGCTGAAGACGCAGGATTTCAAGCTGCGCACCCGCAACCGCCAGCTTGGCGATCCGACACGGCTGGCCGATCGCATCTTCCAGACCGGGCTCGATTTGTTGCGTCGCGAGACCGACGGCACGAAATTCCGCCTGCTCGGCATCGGCGTCAGCGATCTTTCCGACGACGGGAAGGCCGATCCGCCGGATCTGGTCGACGTCCAGTCGCGCAAGCGCGCGATGGCCGAAACCGCGATCGACGAGCTGCGCGACAAATTCGGCAGGAAGGCCGTCGAGACCGGTTACACCTTCGGCAAGGGCCGTGCCGCCAACCCGCCCGAGCCGCTCGAGGACTGAGACCGGCTGGCATTCATGGGGACCTGATCAGGTGCGCTGCAGGTCGATCCGGCTCGTCACCATGGTCTTGCCAGTTTTTGGATTTGTGTCGGTCACTGTCAGCCGCATGCTGTCGCTGCCGGTCTTCTCGACGGTCAACTGCGCTTTGCGGTCGCCATTGACCTCCTTTGCCCAACGGATGCCGAGGTTGAGCGCGTTGCCCGAACGGCTGCCGTTCAATTGCGCCGGCCCGGTACGCGAGCCGATGTAGACGCCGCTATAGCCCCTGCCGGTGGCCTTCAGATCCGCGCTGATCTCCCGCGTCATCAAGATCAGCCCGCGGCATTTGCCGTCGAGCGACAGCGAGGTCGAGGTAGCGCCGGATTTGAAGTCGCAGGAGATATTCACCGTCGGCGCATTCGCGCTCACCTTGAAGGTGCCGTTGCCGACGAAGCTGCCCTGGAACGAGCGCAGGAAATCTGCATCGTCGGCGTAGGCGCTCGCGGCAGTCATCAGGCAGCCGGCGAGAACGAGCGGAACCACTGGTCTCATCGAAATTCTCCCCCGTTGGAGCCGAAACACGCCTCCTGGCCTCGGAAGGCGCAAACAGACTCAGGAACGCAAGCGATCCTGGCAGGTTCCCTTGCCGATATGACCGTTTTGCAACAAGGCCGGTTGGCGTGAGGGTATTTTAAGCTGGCGGCGGCTCAGGCCGAGAGCGCGGCCTTCACCCAATCCAGCCGCGCCGCCGGCACCAGCCCGTAATTATAGAAATTGATGCCATCGACATCAGTTGTCCGCGCCGGGCTGACCTTCGCCGCTAGCAACTGCGGACCCGCCATTTCCGGGTAGAAAAGCCGGTAGCCGGTGCCGAGAAATTTGCCGGGGCCGAGCGCGGCGCGGCCAGCCGCCACCAGGCTTGCGACATCCTCGGCCTGCATGTCATAGGCGCACAGGATCCCCCCGTCGCAGACCTTGCCGACAGCCGCCAGATCGCAGCCGCCCAGCCAGCCTTCCTTGAGGTCGATGATGAGGACCTTGGTGGCCGGATGTGCCACCTCGCGCAGCTCGGCGACCAGACTGGTCACCGGCTCGAAGCGCCAGACCAGATAGGCATGTAGCTCGGGCCACGGCCCGAAAACTTCGAGTCCGCTCGCTGGAAAACCGGGAAAGCGCCGCTCCGGCACTGCGCGCTCGCAGGTCTCGACGATCCATTGCCGGACGAGCGCTCGCGCCCGTTCGGCGTTGACGCCGGCTTTAGCCGCGCGATCGACACAGGACGGACAGAAGCACAGCGACAGCAGGAAATCCTCCTCGGGCGTCAGGCCGACGCCGTCCTTCTCGTGATGGTATTCATGGGCAAATCCCATGAAGGAAGGGCTTTCGAGTTCGATCCTATCCGGTTTGTAGCCGTGCGAGATGTCCGCAACCAGCGCCCGGACATAGGCGCGCGCGTCGGGATGCGAGGGACAGAGATTGTAATAGTTGGGATCGCCGAAGGCGTTGCGAGTGACCGCCTCGGGATGAAGCATGCCGAGGCGGGTGTTGTGCAGGCACACCGTCCAGCAAGAGACCCCGGGGCCGCCCTGTTCCCGCCGGCGGACGAGTTGGCCAAGCACGTCGCCGCCTTCGCTGATCACATCCGCGACCTTGGGCTGGATGGCGAGGTCGGCCCATCGCGCCGCTGACGGCTTGAAATAGATGGTGCCATCCTCTGGAAAATAGGCTTTTCGCCACGGGCTGCGCGGCTGCAGGAAGCGACCGGCATGATAGGAGGTGGCCAGGCTGATCATGTTGAGGCCGGCGCGCTGGACAATATCGCGCTCGACCGTCTCCAGGCCGAGATCCTGAATGTCCCAGGGATAGGTCCACATCGAAAGCTGCATGCTCATCCTCGGTTCTTCGTCCCTTCCGGACCGGCGTCAGCCTTCGACCGGCTCGGCCACTTGCATCAGGCAGTCGCCCGCCTCGCACATGGTGTGCAGCCGGCGCGACAGCACAATGCCGCTTTCGGAGAAACGCATCGCCTCCTCGGCAAGCTCCAGCCGTTCGAGATCGTGATACCATCCCGCCAGTTGGCCAGCACTGACGCTGTCGCCGAGGCGGACCGCAGGCTCGAACCAGCCGCGCCGCGTCGAGTAGATGCCCTGGCTGTGCCTCGACAGCGAAAGCAACCGCGTCGGCTTCGCCGGCTCTGCGTCCGATGTGAGCACCGGCGCCGCGACCACGCCCAGCTCGACCATCAGGCGATCGAGCGCGCGAGCGGTAAGCGTCATCGAATTGACGGTAGCGGTTCCGCCGCCGCCGAATTCGCCGCTGACGCCGATGGCGCCCGCCCGGCGCGCGGCACCCATCGAGGTCGGCGAGGCCTGGCCGTTGTCTGCGACGAAGCCGAACGGCATCCCGAGCGCGCGCATTAGCTCGACACCCCGCCGATGGCGCTCGGCATCGGCATTGCGCTCGACCAGCGCCGTTGGCAGATGCTCCATCGAGGTGCCGCCCGAATGGATGTCGAAGACGACATCGTGACGGGGAAACAGTTCCGTTTCCAGGAAATGGGCGAGCCGACTGGTCGGCGTGCCCGACGGATTGCCCGGGAACGCGCGGTTGAGGTTGCCGCCGTCCAGCGGCGAGCAGCGCTTGGCGGCCATAACCGCCGGCGCATTTGCCATCGGCAGGATTGTGATGCTACCGCTGATTGCGGCCGGATCGAGCCGGCGGATCAGCTTGGCCAGCGACAGCTCGCCCTCATACTCGTCGCCGTGGTTGCCAGCCATCAGCAGCAGTGAGGGACCCTTCCCGTTGCGAATGGTGCAGATCGGTACCTTGACCTGGAAATAGGGAGAGCGGTCGACCGAGAACGGAATGCTGAGATAGCCGAGCGTTTTGCCTTCGCGGTCGAAATCGAGCGTGTGGACAAGGCCGGTATGCATGCTGTCCTCTCAGACGGCCGCGACGGCGGTGACTTCGATGCGCAGGTCCGGGTCGGCCAGACGCGCTTCGACGCAGGCGCGTGCCGGCAGGCGCTCGGGATCCACCCAGGCATCGTAGATCTTGTTCATCGCGTCGAAATCGCCGATCTGCGGCAGGAAGATGTTGACCGCCACGAGCTTCGACTTGCTGCTGCCGGCCTCATGCAGCAGCGCCTCGACTTTGGCCAGAACATCGCTGGTCTGCGCTTCGATGCCCCCCTTGCGGTCGTTGGCGACCTGGCCGGCTATATGCACCATGCCGCCATACACCACGGCCTGTGACATGCGAGAGCCGGACTGGAAGTATTTGATCATCTCGGATCCTTTCGAGTTCTTTTTGGAGGCCTGGTCAGCCAAAATAGGTCGGAATGGCATGGGCTACACGACCGGTCGCATCCACGCCGAAAAGAACGCGATAGCGGTCGAGGCAGGTGCAGGGATGCGAAATGCCGAATTCGATGACGTCGCCGACCGCGATGTCGTCGCCAGGCTGGAGCGCCAGAAAGGCATGCTGATCGTTGAGCTTGATTACCTGTGATTTCTCAGGTGAAGCTGGCAGCGGATCGCCCGAACGATACACCCTGAGCGGCTTGGGGAAACCCTGGTCGAAGGAGACGTCGCGCATGCCCATGCCGCAAATGGCGAGATCAGGTTCCGGCCGCGAAAGCACTTCGGCCCAGACACGCAGGACCGGACGGAAAGAATTGCGCGCCGAGGCGGTGGCGCCGCCGAGCTCGAAACCGCTGCGGCTGTCGACCGCGCCAAGCGATCGGTCATAGACGCCGTGGTCGTGGAAGAAGATGGCGCCGCTGCGCAGCACCAGCGTCGCCTTGCCGTCCTGTTCGACCAGCGGCGAAAGCGCCGCCACCACCCTGTCGAAGAAGACCGACCCGCCGGCCGTCACGACCAGGGGAGCCTCGCTGCCGAGGCGAGTGCGGAGCCTGAGGAACATGTCGCCCACCGATGCCAGCAGCGCAGAGACCGCTTCATCGGTGCGCAGCGGATCAGGCTGAGCGGCAGCGCCTTCATAGGTGCCGACGCCGGCAATGCGCAGCCGTCCGCCGGTCGCAGCGACGGCATCGGCGATTGCCTCGGCCTCTGCCGTGGTTCGTGCGCCCGCCCTCGCCGCGCCGAGCTCGACCAGGACACGCAACGGCGGGAGATCGGCAGCTGCCCGCCACGCATCCGCCAGTGCCCGCACGGCCGCGACCGAGTCGGCGAAGACATAGAGCTCGGCATCCGGCCACGCGCCAGTCACTTTCGCGAGCCGGCCTGCACCACCGGCGCCGCCGACCTCGTTGGCAATGATCAGTCTCGAGAGACCCGCCTTCAGCATCACCGTTGCCTGCCTTATATCGGCGACCGTCGTGCCCCAGGCACCGGCCTTGACCAGCGAATGGGCGAGATCCGGCGCCATCGGCGTCTTGGCATGCGGCGCGACCGCAGCGCCCTGTTCGCGCACATAACGCAGGAACAAGTCGCGATTTGAGGCGAAGGCCGCTTCGTCAAGGGTAAGCAGCGGCAGCGACATGCGGCCATCGGCCGGATGCCAGCCTTGCTGTCCGGCCAGGCTGGAATTCAATCCAGACGTGCCGGGGGGCACGCCACGGATACGATCGTCGAGCATGAAATTTTCATGCACGACAAGCGATTGGGCCGGTGTGTTCTCGCTCATCCGATGCTAACCCTTCCGTCGCCGAACAATGGCTCAACCGATTGCCGGCCAAGGCCTGAGGGAACCGCGTGCCAAATCCCTACTCCGGACCCATCATCGACGCCCATCACCATCTCTGGGATCTCAGCCTCGGCCGCCATCCCTGGCTGACCGCCTCTGCCGGCGAACGCGGCGGTCTCGGCGAGCTTAGTGCCTTGCGCCGCAACTATCTGCCCGAGGATTATCTGCGCGACGCCGCCCGGCACAATGTCGTCGCCAGCGTCCATGTCGAAGCCGGCTGGGCGAGCGACGACAGCGTCGGCGAGACCCGCTGGCTCGAGACGCTCGACAAGTCGTGCGGCGTAGCGGCGCGCTACGTCGTCCATGTGCCGTTGGCGAACCACAACGCGGCGGAGTTGATCGAGGCGCAGGACGCGTTCGACCGCGTCATCGGCATACGCGACATTCTGAGCTGGGACCCTGATCCCGCCCGGCGCTTCGCCGCTCGCGACGGCATAATGGACGATCCCGCCTGGCGCGCCGGCCTTGGCTCGCTCGCCCGGTACGGGCTCTCCTTCGACCTGATGGTGTTTCCACGCCAACTGGCCGAGGCAGCGCACCTCGCCGCAGCCTTTCCCGACCAGCAATTCGTCCTCAACCATTGCGGCAGCCCGATCGACCCTGACCCCGAAGGCTTGCAGAGATGGCGAGACGGGCTGCGCCTGCTGGCCGAGCGCGAGAACGTCGCCATCAAGATATCCGACCTGGTCGCTTACGATCATGACTGGACGCTCGAAAGTCTGCGGCCGATCGTTCTGCATTGCATCGACTGCTTCGGCATGAAGCGCGCGATGTTCGGCTCCGACTTCCCGGTCGCCGGCCTGCACGCCTCGTTCAATGAGGTATATGACAGCTTCAAGGTGATCACCGCCGATCTTTCCCGGGACGAGCAGGCGGCGCTGTTCTTTGGCAACGCCGCTCGCATCTATCGCCTGGACGCCGGGTCATCGCCGGGCTTGCTCCCTGCCTGAGAGCAGCAGCAGCCCGAGGATGAGCGAACCGAACAGGATGCTGCGCCAGCCGGGCGATGCATTGACCACGGTGATCAGCGCAGTGATCGTCACCAGCAGGATGGCTCCCGGGATGGTGCCCGCATAGGTGCCGAGCCCGCCGAGGATCGAGGTGCCGCCAAGCACCACTGCGGCGATCGAGGCGAGCAGATAAGGATCGCCGATCCCGACATAGCCCTGCCCGTTCATGCCGAGCACCAGCACGCCCGCGAGCCCCGCCGTGAATCCGCTGATGCCATAGACAGCCAATGTCGTGGAAATGATCGGCACGCCCGATAACGAAGCCGCAAGCGGATTGGCGCCCATGGCGAAGATGCGGGCGCCGAAAGGCGTTGCATGCATCAGTGTCAGCACGAGCACGGAAACCGCGATCCATAGCAGGATGCCGGCCGGAATGCCGGCCGGCCGCGCATTGCCCAGCCAATGAACCAGCGGGTTCTCGGCGGTGACGGCACTGCCGCCGGCAATGATGATCAGCAGACCCTGCAGGAATGTCGCCATGGCCAGCGTCATGATCATCGGATGGACGCGCAGCAGCGCCACCCCTAACCCGTTGACCACGCCGATAGCTGTGGTCAGCGCAACCACCGCGAGCACGGAGGCAAGGCCGGTCGGATCGGCCTGCCATGACAGCAGCGGCAGGCTGATGGCGCTGACGGTGACGATCGCTGCCACCGAGAGATCGATCCCGCCGGCGATCACCACGAAGGTCTGCCCGGCCGCCACGAGGCCGATCACCGCGCCAAGTTCTACCAGGTAGCGCAGATGTCCGTAGGCGCCGAAGCCGCGCGATGCGATGCTCGCCGCAATCCAGACTGCGACGACGATGGCAAGGGTGAGGAACGGTCGGCTGGTGAGGATCGCCCTGGCGCGTCTGCCGCCGGGGCTGTCGGTCCACGCTGTCATTGCTGCACCTTGCGGAATTGCGGGATGGCGACCGCGCCGATGATGATCAGCCCTTGCGCGACATACTGCGCTACCGGGGTGAAGCCGAGGAAGAACATCACGCTGATCATCAGGCTGAGCAGCAGGCTGCCGGCGAGCGCGCCGCGCATGGTGCCCTGCCCGCCGAGAAAGCCAATGCCGCCAAGCACGGCAGCGGCAATGGAATTGAGCGTGAAGGCGGTGCCGATGACCGGATCGCCAGAGCCCGTTTGCGCGGCGACGAACAGCCCGGCGCCGGTCGACAAGAGGCCGCTGATCGCATAGGCGGCCACACGCGCCGCGTCGACCGGCACACCGGAACGGTAAGCCCCGACCGGATTCTCGCCGGCGGCATAGAGGCTCAATCCAAGCGGCGTGGCGAGATAGAGCTTCCACAGCAGGACGACCACCAGCAACAGCACGAACGCCGCTGGCGTGTCGCCGGCAAGCAGGTCGGACAGCCAAGCCGGGATGGAGCCGCCAGGCCTCGGCAGGATCAGCAGTGCGGCGCCGCCGATGATGAACGAGCCGGCGAGCGTCACCACGATCGCCGGCAGGCGCAGCCTGACCACGATGAAGCCGGTCGCGGCGCCAATGCCGAGCCCGGCAAGCGCCACGGCGGCCGCGCCGCCGGCGACGCCCAGCGGTCCGGCCATGGTGGTCGCGGCAATGACCGCGCCGAGGCTGACGGTCGCGCCGATCGCAAGGCTGATGCCGCCGGTGAGCATGAGGATCGCCTGCGCCATCGCCACCAGCGCCAGCGGGAACCAGCTCTGGGTGAACTTGGCAAAGCCGGAGACCGTGAACAGGCCCGGAAAAAGCACGGCATAGGCGATGAGAAACGCCAGCACCACCAGGAAGAGGCTGCGAACGCCGATGTTGCGGCGCGCCTGCACCTGCCAGTAGAGCGCGCCGTTGGCTCTCGCGTACGGAATGATGCTCATGCCGCCACCTTCCGCCTCTCTGCACCCATCGCCGCCGACACGATGGCTTCCTCGCTCAGCGCGGCACGCTCGAGCATCCTGACGACGCGGCCTTCACGAACCACCGCGACGCGGTCGCATAGATGCACCAGTTCCGGCGTATCGGAACTGAGCAGCACGACCGCCTTGCCAGCGGCGGCGAAGGCGCGAAGCATCAGATAGATTTCGCGCTTGGTCTCGACATCGACGCCACGCGTGGGATCGTTGAGCAGCAGCACCAGCGGATCGTGCGGCATCCACTTCGCCAGCGCGACCTTCTGCTGATTGCCGCCCGACAAGGCCTGCGCCGGACGCTGCAGGTCGCCCTTGATGGAAAGCTGGGCGGCGAGATCCCTTCCCTTCTGGCGTTCAGCCTTGCGGCTGCGCAGCTTCAACGACGGAAGCCTCGCGAGGGAAGGCAACATCATGTTGGTGATGATCGGATGAATAAGGTGGAGGCCCTCGCGCTTACGGTCGGCTGGCACATAGGCGAGCCCCAGCGCGTTGGCTTTCGGCACATTGCCCGGCAGGCCCGACACGCCGTTTACCGTCGCCGAAACCGTCCTCGCCGGGATGGCCCCATAAAGACCGAGCAGCAGATCCTCCTGCCCCTGACCGACCAGGCCGCCTATGCCCAGCACCTCGCCGGTCCCGATGTCGAGGTCGACGTCGTGCATCAGGCCGGCCGAGAAGCCGCGGACCGAGATGGCGGCGCCGGGCGATGCCGACGGCTGCCATTTCGGAAAGAGATCGCCGGGGTCGCGGCCGACCATCAGGCGCACCAATCCAGTCGCGTCGGTTCCCTCCAGCGACCGGTCGGCCGTGCAGGTGCCGTCCTTCAGCACGGTCACATGCTGGCAGAGCGCCATCACCTCGTTGAGCCGGTGCGAGATGTAGAGAATGGCGACGCCTTCTCCACGCAACCGTCCCAACAGGGCGGTGAGGATTTTCGTTTCCGCCGCCGAGAGCGACGAGGTCGGCTCGTCGAGGATGAGCACGCGCGGCCGGCGATAGAGAGCCTTGGCGATCTCCACCATCTGCCGTCGCCCGAGGGATAGATTCCCAACTGGTGTCGACAACGGCTCGTCGAGGCCGACAAGTTTGCATGCCGCCTTCGCCCGCGCGGCAAGCTCCCTGTAATCGACTAGCCCGAAGCGCTTGGGATAGGCGCCGATGCCGATGTTCTCGGCTATCGAAAGGCTGGCCGTCAGGCTGAGCTCTTGCTGCACGACGGCGATGCCGGCCTGCCGCGCGAGCGCTGGCGTCATGCGTGCCACGGCACGCCCATCGACCTCGATGGTCCCGCTGTCCGGGCGCAAGGCACCTGACAGGAGGTTGATCAAGGTCGACTTTCCGGCGCCGTTCTCGCCGAGCAGCGCATGCACGCGGCCCGGCTGGAGAGCGATGGAGACGTCGCGCAGGACGGGGTTGCCGAAGAACGCCTTCGACACCCCCCGCGCGGCAAGGAGCGGAGCCATGGTCAATGCTGCGACCTTTCCGGCCTACTTCTGCGCCAGCAGCTTCTTGAACAGCTCCTCATCGTAGGGCGAATAGATGTAACCGTCAGCCGGGAAATCTTTCGCCCGGGCGAGGTATTGATCGATGTTGGAATTGTCGATGACCGGCAGCGGAATCTTGACGAAGGCCGGCACGTCCTTGCCCTCCAGCGCCTGGACCGCGGTGTAGGTGGCAAAGGCGCCGAGCCAGTTCGGCTGCATGGTCGCCCAGCTCTTCAGGCCCTTTTCCTTCCACAGCTCGAGGAACTGGCGCGCATTCTCGCCGGTGATCGGCACCTGGTCGCGGCCCTGCTTGTCGAGCGCGAGCACCGCACCGGCCGAGAGCGCGCCGCCGAGCGACAGGATGCCGTCGATCTCGGGATTGGCGAACAGCAGGCTGGTGACGGCTTCCTGGGCCGGCGCGACATTGTACGGCGTGTTGGTCTCGGCGAGGATTTTCACGTCGGGGTGGGCCTTGAGCTCGGCATCGGCGCCCTTGCGGCGGTCGTCGCTGACCGAAACGCCGGCCGGACCGTTGAGGATGAGGATCTTGCCCTTGCCGCCGATGGCGTCGATCAGGAACTTCGCAGCCTGGTCGCCCCACTGCGAGGAATCCGTGTTGACCTTGGCCGTCACCTGGTCGGTGTCGACAAGGCTGTCGAAGTTGATGATCGCGATGCCCTTGGCGCAGGCATCCGCGATCACACGCGCCGGAGCGGTCGAGGAACCGGCAATCAGGATGATGGCGTCGACATTGGAATCGATCATCGACTGGATCTGCTGGATCTGCACATTGGCGTCGCCCTGGGCGTCGGTCACGACCAGCTTGTCGACCAGCCCCTGCTTCTTGAGCGCCTCGACCTCGGCTTCGATCGTACCCTGCGTCTGCTTCATCCAGGTCGGCACGGAATAGATGTTGGCCCAGCCGATCGTATACGGCGCCTTGCGGTCGCCCTTGATGCACTTCGCGGCCGCATCGGCCTGCGAGGCGGCACCGACGGCCAGGATGAGACCGAGGCAAACGGCGCTGGCGGATGCGAAAAACGATGACTTCTTCATGACGGTTCCCCTTCTGTAGCTCTTGTCAGGACGTGCGGAGTCGAGACGGCGAAACACCGCGGTCGCCGCTGGCGGAAACCGCTCGTTTTGTCGTCTGGACTTCTTCTGTCCGGCTCGTTAGTTTGTCCGATATTCCAGACAACATGTCTGTATATCGGACAAACGGGATGCTAGACTGAGCCTTGACATCTTTCAAGCGTCTTGAGACGAGAGCCGAAAATGATTTTTGGGCGGCTGGCATGAGCGAAGGCGCAACTGGTTTGATCGAGGCAGGCGCCGGGGCACAACCGCAGCCCGGCGAGCGCCGCCGCGGCATCGACCGCGTCATCATGCTGCTCGAGGCCCTGCTGAAGCATCGCGCGCCGATGCGCATCGGCGACATCGCAAAGATGATCAACGCACCGCGTTCGACCACCTATGAGATCGTCAACAGCCTGCTCGAAGCCGAAATGCTCGAAAATGTCGGATCCGAGGGCTACGTCTATTTCGGGCGGGCGATGCACTTGTTCGGATGGGCGTACTCACACCACAACGCACACTATCGCCGCATCCTTGAAACGCTGGACAGGATGGCGGCCGAGACCGGCGAGACCGTTCAGCTCTGTGGTCTGCGCGGCAACAAATATGTCGTTCTCGATTGCCGGGATTCTCCTGGCCCTTTCCGCATCTCGAGCGATGTCGGCGTCGAGGTGCCGATCCCGTGGACGGCGTCGGGGCGGCTGCTGGTCGGCCATATGCAGGAGACGGAACTCAAGGATTTCATTCCTGCCGCCGACTACGAACTCCCCGACGGCCGGGTCATTGCTCCCGACGAATTCTTCGCCGATGTCGACCTGGCTCGCCGGCAGGGCTTCAGCGAGACCTCGGCGCTCGCCGACCGTTTCACCTGGTGCATGGCGGCTCCCATCCGCGACAGCCACGGCGCCATCAACACGACGCTTTGCTTTGTGCTGCCGGTCGACACGCCGGAGCCGCGTCGCAACCAGTTGCTTGAACTGCTGCGCGAGCGCGCCCGCGGACTGTCGCTCGCCGGAAGCTGAGCCGGAATGCGGCCGTCTGGCCCAGTCGAATGCCGCGACTACCGATGGCGGCACAACGACGGTGTTGCGACATAGCGCCAATGGCACCCGCTCCCTCTATCACCAAGGCCGCGCTCTGGATGGCGCTGTCGATCGCCTCGTTCCTGGCGATGTCGGTCGCCGGCCGTACCGCGACGGCCGCGCTCAATGTCTTCCAGGTGCTGGAGCTGCGCTCGGTGATCGGCTTCTTCATCCTGCTGCCGCTGGTGATGACCGGCGGCGGCTTTAGGGCGATGCGCACCCAGCGCCCGCTCGCCCACATCGCCCGCAACGTCGTCCACTATGCCGGCCAGGCCGCCTGGCTCTATGCGCTGACCTTGATTCCGCTGGCCGTGCTGATCTCGATCGAGTTCACGACCCCGATCTGGACGGCGATCCTGGCGGTGAGCTTTCTCGGCGAAAGGCTGTCGCGGGCCAGGCTGACGGCAATCGTGCTGGGTCTGATCGGCGTGGTGATCATCGTGCGTCCCGGCGTCGGCTCGGTCGATCCCGGGCAACTCGTCGTGCTGGGAGCCGCAATGTGCTTCGGCGTCTCGGTGGTCATGGTCAAGTCGCTGACACGAACCGACAGCGTCGTGCGCATCATCTTCTGGATGCTGATCATTCAGTCCGTGGTCGGCCTCGTCCCGGCGCTCTATGTCTGGCGCAACCCGGCAGTCGCACTGTGGCCGTCGATATTCGTGGTCGCCTTTACCGGCATGTCCTCCCATTTCTGCATGGCCCGCGCGCTCAGCCACGCCGATGCGACCGTCATTTCGCCGATGGACTTCCTGCGCGTGCCGCTGTCTGCGCTCATCGGATGGCTGCTTTACAACGAGCAGATCGATGTCTTCACCGCCGGCGGCGCCTTGCTGATCCTGACCGGCAATCTCCTCAACCTGCAGCGCAAAGCGCCTCAGCCTGCCGAAGTGGCGACCTCCTAGCTGTGAAGGTCAGACGCCCGGTTGGATTGCCTGCGATCCGACACGCTGGCTGGTGTCGACACCGGGCCCATGGGGCATTTCATCAGCACGGGTGGAGCGCATAACACCGCCAACTACGCCATTGCTGCCTAGCCCGGGCCAAATCGCCTTCAGCCAGCCGTTCATTGGCATGGCGGCACCCGCTCTCATCCCTCCTTGCGATCAGCAAGGCGCCTTTTGTCGGCTTCACTAAAAAAAAGGCAATGCCGTTTAATTTGATAGCGCCACTGCCTCGCTGTCCGCAATTTTCCAGTCTGAACGGGCGTGAACGAGTTCTCCGGAGGGCCTCGATGAATACTATGAAGCATGCATTTCATCTAGTGAACGTTCTTGGCAATATAGTTCCCCATGCCGGCAGGCGCTTTTTGCTGGATAGGCTTGGATTGGGCAAGATTTTGCAGCGGGCGTCCAAGGGGAGCATCGATCAGGTCAAACTGCCAAACGGCTATGACCTCTTCTTCAACCCGATGCTACACTGGAATGCAACCAACCCAAAAAATCACGAGCCAGAAGTCACCGCCCTGCTCCACCGCTATCTAAAACCAGGGGCCATTTTCTATGACATTGGCGCCAATATCGGGTTGCATTCGCTGATCGCGTCGAAGATTGTGGGCCCAACGGGACGAGTGCTTGCATTCGAGCCCGGTGAGATCAACCTTAAGTATTTCCGCCGGACTCTGGAAAACAGGATCCCCAACGTATCGCTGCACGAATTCGCGATTGGTGCTGCCGACGAAGTGAGGGTGTTCGACCTCAGGGGTGGCGCAATGTCGGGGAAGCTGGTTGGCCCCGGGGAAAATGCCGTCGCTCCCGTGAGCGTGCAAGTTAGGTGCATCGACAGCCTCATAGCTGAAGGCTATCCACGCCCTGATGTGATAAAGATTGATATCGAAGGAGGCGAGGCAGACGCGCTGCAGGGGGCCGCGACAACGTTGCAAACACATCCGGTCGTGATCTGCGAGATGCATGATTTTGCGCCCGAGGAAGTGAAACGGGCCATGAAATCGCTGACAGAAGCTGGTTATCAGGTGACCCGAATCCCGGATAGATCGCCATCGGATCATTCGCGTAGCCATCATATTGTGGCAGTACGGGGCGACGGCGTTTGAATTCGGCTAAAGCAAGATTTGTGGTGTCCCGCCTAACCGTCCTGGGCGACCAGGTTTTTAACTGGGGACGTTCCCACCGTGCGCCCATTCGCAATCTTGGACTCACAGTGGCGATCTCGATTTTTGCTGGCGGCCTGCTGTTGGCTATCCAAAGCATGCCTGGCCTGTTTGAACGGCTTAACGCAACTCCCTTTGTCTTCCTCGTCATGGTCGCAGTGCCGGCCACGGCGGCGCTGAATGCGCTCGAGCTCCAGATCATGGCAGCAATGGCGAAGAAGAACATGGCTTGGGCAAACGCCTTCGAAATCGGCGTCTTTTCAAGTGCCGCCAATATGCTGTTTTTGCCGGCTGGCCTTTTGTCGCGCGCTGCGGCGCTACGGGCACATGGAGTCGGACTGCGCCTTGGAGGCAGCCTGATTCTTTTTTTCATGGCGTTGTGGTTTGGGGCAGCGTTTGGCTATTCGGGCCTATTCCTTCTTGCGCTCGGCCACATGAAAATCGGTGCAGGTTTTGCCACTGTCGGATTGCTGTGCACTGGCGCCAGCATTGTCTTCCTGGTTCGCCTCCGATCCAGTTGGAGACTGGTTGTTTCGGCGTCGGCCATAAAGCTCGCTGGCTTGATCCTCGAGGCCTTTCGGCTCTGCCTCGCGGCAAGCGCGCTCGGGGTCGGCCTCGGCTTCAATCAGGCTTCAACCTTTTCGATAGCTTCCATAATCGGAACACTAACCTCTCTCGTTCCGGCAGGCTTGGGGATCACGGAGGCGATCACGGCATTACTCTCGCCGCTTGCCGATATCGATTCTGTCGCAGGTTTCCTGATTGCTGGAACCAACCGAATTGCCGTAGTGCTGGGTTTGCTCTTGCTGGCGGTCATTCTTGTAGGGACAAGGCGATTGAGATCCCTATCTGACTAATTCCGGCTGTACACGTAGAAATCGGCAAAGGACGTGTTGTCGGGATCGCGCGGATCAAGCGGATAAGCGTTCGGAGTCACCGAACAAAGTTTCCAATCCGGTCGATTGACCTCGATCCATTTCGTAAACACGCGATGCTTGACGTGCGGTTCCGGGGTCGATTCAGCTGAATTGCTTGAATACACAATGACAAACCGTTCTGAAGAAGAGAACAAGTTCCGCATATACGTATCAAATACCTTGTCTTCCACCAGGTGATATACCACGTCCAATGACAGCGCGAGATCATGCCGACCACCCGGATCGTTGTCGACAAGCTCGAATTGTTTGGTCGGATCATTCGCGAATCGCTTTCGACACTGGGCTACCGCCGAAGGTGCATTGTCGAGCCCCAAGTACTTTGGATATTCTGCGAGGGCCAGTTGCATCCCGTCGCCGCAGCCGAACTCAACTACCGACTGAATTTCGTGACTTGCTACAAAGCGATTGAGAAAATCGGCCTTAAACCGCGCGAGACGGTTGGCTGAACCGGCACCCGACGTGCCGCCATCCCTGTAGCGCCTTTCCCAATAGTCAGCAGAATTTCGAAATTTCAGCGCGGCCAAGGCAAAATATACCTCTCGAACGAGCGGCCCCGCAAACCAACTCTTCTTCGCCCATTTCTTCAACGACATAATTCTGGACGCCCTTCTTTCGACCGGCAATTTGTGAAGCATCAATGGGTTCGTCTCTCGGCCGATAAAACTCGGCGATAGATTTCGTGGAATCGTTCAGCGGTCTTGGCGATCGTGCCCTCGGACAGAACCCATTCCTTGGCACTAGCGGCGAGGCCGATTGCAAAGCGTTTATTTGTAACCATTCTCTCCACCGCCTCGGCGATTTCTCCCGGAGATCGCTCGGCGACCAGAAGCCCTGTCTCCTCATGGCGAATGATGTCGACGAGACCACCGCATCGCGACGCAATCACGGGCAGGTCGTGGAGCATCGCTTCGAGCGGCACGACGCCCTGCGCTTCCATTGTGCCATCTGCCGCACGGCGAGAGGGAATGACCAGAACATCGCTTCTGCGCATCCACTGGCTAACCTTTTCCGGCTGCAGCCAACCCGTAAACAATATGCGGTCGCGCACCTCGAGAGACGCGGCCTTCGCCTCGAGGGTTTGCCGGTCCGGCCCATCGCCCACGACAACGAGTCGTGCGCCTGGCAGACGGCTTTGCAGCAATGCGAGAGCGGCGACTGCATCCTCCGCTCCCTTGCAGTCAATTAGCCTTCCGACGAACAGCAAGAGAGGGTTTGCTTGGTCGGCGAATCCACACTCCCAAGACGGGGCCGTTTCCTCACGAGTTCGAGAAGATGCTCCGATCGGAACGATCTCGACCCGATCGGGGTTTGCGCCCAACCTGCGTAGCGCAGCCGCCGTCGCGGCAGAGTTGGCCGTCAGGAATGATGCGTGCCGCGCGGCAAGCTGTTTCGCCCACATCGGCAGACGTCCCTGCAAACCGAGAACGTCACTGCCATGCGCACTCACGACGAGAGCCGTTCGACCGAGACAGGAAGGCAAGGCAGTGATTCCTTGCGGGACCACCCAATGTGCATGGATCAGATGATGGCGACGCGACTTGGCTAGCTGATAGGTAGCAGCAGCTTGCGCGACCACGATGAGTGGCAGCTTTATCGCTTTTGATGGCTTCGACTTGATATTTTCGAGCGCTCCTGCGCCATAGAAGACGTTTTCCAGCTTTTCAGGCCAAGCATAGCGAAACCGATGAACGGTGACACCGTTGCCCAGATCCTCGACCGTCTTGCTGCCGGGCGAATGGGGGGCCAACACGTCCAGTTCTATTCCCCTGGCCGCGAGCGCGAAAACCAGATCGGACATAAAGGGGGTGACGTTGTCGCCATGAAAGCGAGGAAAAGTGGATGTGGAAATCAGCACGCGCAAACTGGCAGGCCCTCAACTAGAACCCGGTGAAGATCGTCGTTGGCGGCGCGCGCGCGGGAACAGGCGGGTTTCGCCCATGGCGCAACGTGGCAAGTCCGCCCCGAAAGCTATGCGTTCCCTCAGTTAACTCGACAACATCGCCCGGCAGGATCGATCGCCGGTCAATTTCAACCGGTGCATCGGCCGTCATAGTGTAGGGTCCAGGAATGTGAACCGCGAATGTGGCTTCAACCCCGCCTGTGGCGGGTAGCTGCTTTCCCGCGATCCAGATTGGACCCCAATGGCGCACATAGTTCTCTTTCAGAGCCTCTATGTCGGCAGGGAGCAATCCTTCGCCCGCATCGATCGATACAGTGCCGGGTTCCAGCGCAGCCGAAAGCGCCGGGCCCGAGACGATGACGAAGGGCGGTCTTTCTTTCTCGATCGCATGCAGAAGCACCGGTTCTCCTCGATCGCGATACTCTTCGATTCCCCAGGTGCTCATCAAAAATCCTGCGTGGGGATAGGATGCAACCATGCCCGTTTGAGCGATATAAGGTACCGGGTTCGGAAAGATCTGATGCACGGCGGAAATCAGTGATCGCTGAGCCGATTGGTCTCGCTGAAATTCTGGAATCGCATGCCCAACCGCCAGGGCGACGAATATCACGGGGATTGCCCCCGAAATTTTTGACAGGGAAGAGAGCTTATCTGCGGCCAACGCCCCGACCACCGCCACGGGTGCCATCATGAACACATAGAAGTAGGGAAAGCTGTTTCGATAGAAGGCAATGCATAACAACGGCGAGGCGAAGCTAAGTATAGTTAATGCGCGGAGCCTCTCCGCGCCGCTATTGTTGATTGTCCGAGCTACAGCCAGGCCCATTCCGACGCAGATCACCGACCATTGCAGCGCGTTCACCGCCAGCGAATACGCCAGAAATCTCGCCCCGTAGAAGAGGCTGCTATGAACCAGCTGCTTGTTGTAAACGGAGGTCAGCGTATTCCCGGCCTGAGATACGGTCTGCGCCAAGCTTGCCGAGTGACAAAGAAATAGGCCGACGAACGCCGTGGCGGCAATCACGAGTGCGACGGCCATATTCCGGAGCAATACCTTATCGTGGGTGCGTGCCAGTTGCAGGGTCGCGACCATTGTTATGGCCGGGACATAAAAGACCGATTTTATCGAGATCAGGCCCGCAACCGTCACCGCCAGCGCAGAAAGGATAAGCAGCCTGAGCGGAAGGCGGTCGCGCGTCAGCCCGAATAGTGCACCCATCAGAAGTGTCGTGATGATCGGGTCGGCACGGAAGCTCGTCGCGTTCCGCATCACAAAACCCAGTGTGGCGTAAAGCACCGTCGCCCATAAAGCCCCGCGAATGGAAACGAGGTTCTCGGCCGTTTTGAAGAGGAACCAGAGCGTGGCCAGGTGAAGAAGCCACATCAGGCAGCGCGCAATGACGATCGTGCCTATCTCGTCGGTGGGCAGCAATGTCAGCCACGAAAATAGATGGACGTGAAACGTTTGCAAGGCAAGACTAAGCGAAGCCCGCTTGTATTCGAAAATCAGTGATAGGAAATGGAATTCGTCCCAGTTAACTTCCCGAAAGAGCGCCGTTGTCAATTCCAGTACTGCGATAGCGCCGAACAGAATAAGAATTGTCCATCGACCGACCCTGACAGGAGCTTCAGACCTCGCATCGAAGAATCCGGCCAAACTCGTCATTATTCGACCCGATCCATCTGCTCTTCGATTTTCCGTAGCTTGAAAAGCGTCATCTCGAGCATTTGCCGATTGCGCCCAATTAGGTCGGCGAGAAGTGCGAAAAGCAAAGTGATAAAACCTACGATGATCAACACGCCGCCAAGGACCAGCGATTGAATGTGGCCCCTATTGTCTCCTACCAAAGACAACCACAGAAAACGAAGTATCGGCAACGAGCCAGCGAAACAAATTACGCCACCGATGAGCAGAAACGCGTTAAGTGGATTGTAAAGGGCATAGGAGCGTACAATTGTGATGCCGGTATTGAAAATAAAATGAGGTATGCTTTTAAATAAACGAGACCGCCGCATGGGCGCATTGGTTCGAATGGGAACCGACGCCACCGCCAATCGCCTCTTGCCAGCGAGGATCAGCATTTCCGTTGTATAGGAAAAGCGCGACACAATGTTGATCTGCATTGCGGCATCGCGACTTATTGCGCGAAATCCGCTGACTGCATCGGGAACGTCTATCCCCGCCAAATGACGAACGACGCGGGTCCCGACGCGCTGCAGGATCTGCTTGCCTGACGAGAAATGGAAATTTGTACGCACTTGGCGGTCGCCAATGACGATGTCAGCTTCGCCACGCAGAATAGGCCCGACAAGCAGCTCTATGTCCGACGCGTTGTATTGGTTGTCGGCGTCCGTATTGACAATGATATCGGCTCCCGCGCGAAGGCTGGCGTCTATCCCCGTCTGGAACGCAGCCGCCAAGCCGCGATTGCGGCGATGGCTAACCACGTGATCCACATTGAGGCTTCTCGCAACGTCGGCAGTCCCATCGGTGCTACCATCATCGATCACAAGAATGTCGACGCTATCTATCCCCTCGATCTTGCGCGGTATTGCGGTAACGGTGGCCCCAAGACTCGCTGCCTCATTGTAACAGGGAATCTGGATAACCAGCTTCAGTGCCAAGATCGTCTCCCCACGCCCTGCATCATCATAAGCCAAGTACTTTATTTTTGGTTACCTGGTTACCGGAACACAAAACTCTACGAGGGTTACGATTCTTGCCGGGCGACTTTTGAGTGCCAGATTGTCAGCTTGGTTTGCCGCTCACGCCATCATTAGCAAGAACAAGTTAGGCAAAGATATACAGGACCATACGTCGTTGAGCGAATGACGTGGTTTGGCCAGTACGGGTGATGGCGGCCGGGCTTGAATTGGTGGCCACGTCTCGCGCCAAAGCATTCCGGGAAAAGCGTGAGCCGGTTTCTGTTCGGAGTTGCGCGGGAACAGTAGTGGAACGCTTACACCAGTTCCACTTCGACGACACCCGGCACCGCGCGCATGGCCGACGCGACCTGCGGCGAGATGCGATAGCGGTTGGGGAGTTCGATCTCCACCTCGCCCTGGCCGGCTTCCTTGATCAGCACGAAGCTCACCTGACCCTCGCCCTTCACGGCAAGCTGGTTGGCAAGGATGTTGATGGGCTGAGCATCGCGCACGAAGATGCGCAGCGCCTTTTGGATGCGGCTTGCTTCGTCCTCCAGCGACTGCACCGTTTGGATGCGCAGATTGATGCCCTCCGGCCGGTCTTCGGCCGAGACGGTGATCACCACCGAACGGCCGGGCTCCAGCATGTCGCGATACTGCGCCAGGCCTTCGGAGAACAGCACCGCCTCGTACTGGCCGGTGGTGTCGGAAAACTGCACGACGCCCATCTTGTTGCCGGTGCGGGTCTTGCGCTCCTGCTTCGTGGTGACGGTGCCGGCGAGCCGGCCGGCCGCAGCGCCGCGTTTGACCGCGGCGGAGAATTCCGCCCAGTTCTGCACCCGCATCTTCTGCAGCGCGGCCTTGTATTCGTCGAGCGGATGCGCAGAGAGATAGAAGCCGACCACCTGGAACTCGCGGTGCAGCCGGTCGGCGGCAAGCCATGGCTCGGCCGCCGGCAGGTTGAGCGCCTGCGATTGCGCGCCGAGCGAGGCGCCGAAAATATCCGTCTGGCCCGAGATGGCGTTCTGCTGCGCCAGCGACGCGAGCCCCATCATCCGCTCCACGCCGGCCATCATCACGGCGCGGTCGTGCCCGAAGCAGTCCAGGGCCCCCGCCATGATCAGGCTTTCGAAGACGCGCTTGCCGACGATCTTCGGATCCACGCGCTCGCAGAAATCGGCAAGGCTCTTGAACGGCCTCTCACCGCGCTTCTCGACAATGTGCTCGACCGCCGCGTCGCCGACGCCCTTGAGCGCCGCCAGCGAGTAGAAGATCTTGTTCTCGCCGACCTCGAACGGTCGGAAGCTGGTCATCACCGACGGCGCCACCACCTCGATGCCGAGGCGCAGCGCGTCCTGGCGGAAATCCGCCAGTTTGTCGGTGTTGCTCATGTCGAGCGTCATCGACGCCGCCAGGAACTCGACCGGATAGTGCGCCTTGAGGTAGGCGGTCTGATAGGAAACGACCGCATAAGCCGCGGCGTGCGACTTGTTGAAGCCGTAGTCGGCGAATTTCGCCAGCAGATCGAAGATGAAATCGGCCTGCGCCTTGCCGACGCCGCGCTCGACGGCGCCGGTGACGAAGCGCTCGCGCTGCTTGTCCATCTCGGCGCGGATCTTCTTGCCCATGGCGCGGCGCAGAAGATCGGCTTCGCCGAGCGAATAGCCGGCAAGCTCCTGCGCGATCTGCATCACCTGTTCCTGGTAAACGATGACGCCTTGAGTTTCCTTCACAAGGTGGTCGATCTTGGGGTGGATCGAGGCCATCTCCTCCTCGCCATGCTTTCTGGCATTGTAGGTCGGGATGTTCTCCATCGGGCCTGGGCGATAGAGCGCGACCAGCGCGATGATGTCCTCGATGCAGTCCGGCCGCATGCCGATCAGCGCCTTGCGCATGCCCGCGCTTTCAACCTGGAACACGCCGACCACCTCGCCGCGCGACAGCATGGCGTAAGTCTCGGGGTCGTCGAGCGGGATGCGGGCAAGATCGATATCCACACCGCGCCGCCGGATCAGTTTCACCGCCGTTTCCAGCACCGTCAGCGTCTTCAGGCCGAGGAAGTCGAATTTTACCAGCCCGGCCTGCTCGACATATTTCATGTTGAACTGGGTGACCGGCATGTCCGAGCGCGGATCGCGGTACATCGGCACCAATTCCGACAACGGCCGGTCGCCGATGACGATGCCGGCGGCATGCGTCGAGGCATGGCGGTAGAGGCCCTCGAGCTTCTGCGCGGTGTCGAGCAGCGTCTGCACGATCGGCTCCTTTTCCGCCTCCTCGGCGAAGCGCGGCTCGTTGGCGATGGCGTCCGCCAGCTTGACCGGGTTGGCCGGGTTCTGCGGCACCATCTTGGAGAGCTTGTCGACCTGGCCATAGGGCATCTGCAGCACGCGGCCGACGTCGCGCAGCACGGCGCGCGCCTGCAGCGTACCAAAGGTGATGATCTGCCCGACCTGGTCGCGGCCGTATTTCTGCTGGACGTAGCGGATGACCTCCTCGCGCCGGTCCTGGCAAAAGTCGATGTCGAAGTCCGGCATCGAGACGCGGTCCGGGTTGAGGAAGCGCTCGAACAGCAGCGAGAAGCGCAGTGGGTCGATGTCGGTGATGGTGGTCGAATAGGCGACAAGCGAGCCGGCGCCCGAACCGCGCCCCGGTCCGACCGGGATGCCTTGCGCCTTCGCCCATTTGATGAAGTCGGCAACGATCAGGAAGTAGCCGGGGAACTTCATCTTCTCGATAATGCCGAGCTCGAATTCGAGCCGCTCGCGATATTGCTCGACCGTGTAGCCGGGCGTCGGTCCGTGCGCGGCAAGCCGCGCTTCGAGGCCCTCGCGCGCCTGGCGCGAGAGCTCGGCGGCTTCCGCCTTCTCGGCGGCGTCCTTGTCGGCGGAGTCGGCGCCGGTGAAACGCGGCAGGATCGGGCTGCGGTTCTTCGGATAATAGGAGCAGCGCATGGCGATCTCGACCGTGTTGTCGATCGCTTCCGGCAGGTCGGAGAACAGCCGCGCCATCTCGGCCTGGCCGCGCAGGAAATTGTCAGGCGAAAGCCGCCGGCGATTGTCGGCGGCCACCACTGAGCCTTCGGCGATCGCAATCAGCGCGTCATGCGCCTCGTAGTCTTCACGCTTGGAGAAGAAGGCCTCGTTGGTGGCGACCAGCGGCAGTTCGTGGCTATAGGCAAGGTCGAGCGTCGACTTTTCGACCATGCGGTCATAGCCGGCGACCCGTTCCAACTCGACATAGAGACGGTCGCCGAAAAGCTCTTTGAGGAACAGCAGTCGCTGTTCGGCAAGGTCGCGGCGGTCCGCCTTCAGCGCGCTGCCGATCGGGCCGCGCGGGCCGCCGGTCAGGCATAGCAGGCCATCGCAATGGCTCTCCAGCATGGCGCTGGTCATGTGCACCGGCTCGCCGGGCGGCGTTTCCAGGTAAACCTTGCTGATCAGCCGGACCAGATTGGCATAGCCGGCCTCGCTGGCGGCGATCAGCACGATCGGCGACATCTCGGGACCGTGCCGGCGGCGGTCGCGTTGGGCGTCGCTCGTTTCGCCGGAAAAGACCAGGTCGACCTGGCAGCCGATGATCGGCTGGACGCCGTCCTTGACCGCTTTCTGGGCGAATTCGAGCGCGCCGAACAGATTGTTGGTGTCGGTCACTGCGATCGCCGGCGCTTCATCCTTGACCGCGTGGCCGACGATGGCGCCGAGTTGCAGGGCGCCCTCGAGCAGCGAATAGGCTGAATGCACGCGCAGATGGATGAACCTCCGCGCAGGCGTCTCCGGCTGCGTGGCCTTCACGACAGCTTCGCGCTGCAAAGGGTCGCGTGGAAGTCGTTCATCCGCCATGTTTTTTCGCGCTATCTCAAGGACTCATCCGTGCAGATGTATTGTCCCGGACGCCGCGATGCCAGTCCAGTACAATCGACCGCGAACCACAAGGTTGCGGCCTATGTCGCGCTGGCTCAGGCGAACTCCATGATCACCGCGTCGACCGCCAGGCTGTCACCCGGTTTGGCGTTTAGCTTCGCCACGGTGAGGTCGCGCTCCGCGCGCAGCACGTTCTCCATCTTCATCGCCTCGACCACGGCCAGCGTCTCGCCGGCCTTGACTTCTTGGCCCTCGGCGACGGCTATCGACACCACCAGTCCTGGCATCGGGCAAAGCAGCATTTTCGAGGTATCCGGCGGCAGCTTTTCCGGCATCAGCCTTTCCAGCTCCGCCGTCCGCGGCAGCATGGCTTGAGCCGTCACCGACATGCCCTTCCAGGCGATACAAAGGCCGTTCAGCACCGGCCGGACTTGCGCCGCGATCCGGCTGCCGCCGACCGTGCCGCGCCAGATCGCGTCCCCTGGCCGCCAGTCGGAAGCGACCGTCAGCGGCTCGCTGCCATCGATCGAGAGATCGATCTCCATCGGGGTCGAGACCATGCCGTCCAGGATGCCGGCGCAAAGATAGTCCGCGCCGATCTTCACCACCCAGTCGCGCTTGAGATGGCCCGAATGCGGTGCCAACCGGCCGCTGAGCCGGTCGAGCCGGTCCCGCCGCAGCAACTCGATCGCGGTGGCGATCGCTGCGAACACCGCCCTCTCCGCGCCGTCCGGTTCGACCGGCGCGAAACCGTCCGGATATTCCTCGGCGATGAAGCCTGTGGAAAGCCGCCCCTCGCGCCAACGCGGATGCTGCATCAGCGCAGCGAGGAACGGAATGTTGTGCTCTATGCCGTCGACAACAAAACCGTCCAGCGCTTCGGACATGGCATCGATAGCCTCGAGCCGCGTCGGCGCCCAGGTGCAGAGCTTTGCCACCATCGGGTCGTAGAACATCGATATCTCGGCGCCTTCGGCGACGCCGGTGTCGTTGCGGATCACCACATCGCCGAACGTGCCCTCTTGCGGCGGCCGGTAGCGCGTCAGCCGGCCGATCGAGGGCAGGAAATTGCGGAACGGGTCCTCGGCATAGAGACGGCTTTCCACCGCCCAGCCGTTCAGCTTCACCTGGCTTTGCCTGATGCCGAGCTTTTCGCCGGCGGCGATGCGGATCATCTGCTCGACCAGATCGATGCCGGTGACGAGCTCCGTCACCGGATGCTCGACCTGCAATCGCGTGTTCATTTCAAGGAAATAGAAGTTCCTGTCCTTGTCGACGATGAACTCGACCGTGCCGGCGCTCTGGTAATCGACGGATTTCGCCAACGCCACAGCCTGCTCGCCCATGGCCTTGCGCGTCCTGGCGTCGAGGAACGGCGACGGCGCTTCCTCGACCACCTTCTGGTTGCGGCGCTGGATCGAGCATTCGCGCTCACCCAGATAGAGCGCATTGCCATGCGCGTCGGCCAGCACCTGGATCTCGATATGGCGCGGGTCGACGACGAATTTCTCGATGAAGACGCGGTCATCGCCGAAAGAGCTTTTCGCTTCCGAACGCGCTCGCTCGAAGCCGTCGCGCACTTCCGCGCTGCTCCAGGCGATGCGCATGCCCTTGCCGCCGCCGCCGGCCGAGGCCTTGATCATCACCGGATAGCCGATCTCGCCGGCAATCCTTTCGGCGTGGTCGGCATTTTCGATGACACCCAGCCAGCCGGGCACGGTCGAAACCTTGGCCTGGCTGGCGAACTTCTTCGATTCGATCTTGTCGCCCATTGCGCGGATCGCCTTGGGCTTCGGTCCGATGAAGATGATGCCTTCCTTTTCCAGCGCTTCGCAGAAAGAGGCGCGTTCCGACAGGAAGCCATAACCCGGGTGCACCGCTTCGGCGCCGGTTTCCTTGCAGGCGGCGATGATCTTCTCAGGCACTAGATAGCTCTGCGCGGCCGGCGACGGGCCGATATGCACAGCCTCGTCGGCCATTTCGACATGCACGGCGTCGCGATCGGCGTCCGAATAAGCCGCGACCGTGGCGATCCCCATCTTGCGCGCCGTCTTGATCACGCGGCAGGCGATCTCGCCGCGATTGGCGATCAGGATCTTCTTGAACATTCGGATGTCGTTCCTCCGGCGAAGCGGTCCAGTTCTATGGACAATCCCGACGCGCCTCAAGTGTCTCCAACCCCTGCCCTTCGGCACTCGATGCTTTTGCAGAAACGGCGTCGAAAAACGTCGCAACAGACGTTGGCCGCCACCTTCGAACCCGGTAAGGTGGTGGCGAGCGCAAGAAAATGGCAGGCGGTATTCGCCTCGCCGGGCAGGCTCGGCGGCCTGCCATAAAGCTGAGACCTTTAAGATTGCCTTGGGAGGAATGCCTCATGAAAACGCGTGCCGCAGTTGCCGTTGGTGCCGGAAAGCCGCTGGAGATCATGGAGGTAGACCTTGAGGGGCCGCGCGAAGGCGAGGTGCTGATCGAGGTCAAGGCGACCGGCATCTGCCACACCGACGAGTTCACGCTCTCGGGCGCCGATCCGGAAGGCATCTTTCCGGCGATCCTCGGCCATGAGGGCGCCGGCATCGTCGTCGATGTCGGCAAGGGCGTGACCTCGGTCAGGAAGGGCGACCATGTCATCCCGCTCTACACGCCCGAATGCCGGCAGTGCCCGTCCTGCCTGTCGCGCAAGACCAATCTCTGCATCGCCATCCGCGCCACGCAGGGCCAAGGCCTGATGCCCGACGGCACCTCGCGCTTTTCGGTCGGCGGTGAAAAGCTGTTCCACTATATGGGCTGCTCGACCTTCTCCAACTTCACCGTGCTGCCGGAGATCGCGGTCGCCAAGGTCAATCCCGACGCCCCCTTCGACAAGATCTGCTATATCGGCTGCGGCGTGACCACCGGCATCGGCGCTGTCATCAACACGGCCAAGGTCGAGCAGGGCGCCACCGCGGTCGTCTTCGGCCTCGGCGGCATTGGCCTCAACGTCATCCAGGGCCTTCGCCTGGCCGGCGCCGACATGATCATCGGCGTCGACTTGAACAACGACAAGAAGGCCTGGGGCGAGAAGTTCGGCATGACGCATTTCGTCAATCCGCAGGAGATCGACGGCGACGTCGTGCCTTACCTGGTCAACCTGACCAAGCGCGGCGCCGACCAGATCGGCGGCGCCGACTACACCTTCGACTGCACCGGCAACACCAAGGTGATGCGCCAGGCGCTGGAAGCCTCGCATCGCGGCTGGGGCAAGTCGGTCATCATCGGCGTTGCCGGCGCCGGCCAGGAGATTGCGACGCGGCCCTTCCAGCTGGTCACCGGTCGCACCTGGATGGGCACCGCCTTCGGCGGCGCGCGCGGCCGCACCGACGTGCCGAAGATCGTCGACTGGTACATGGACAAGAAGATCCAGATCGACCCGATGATCACCCATACGCTGACGCTCGACGACATCAACAAGGGTTTTGATCTCATGCATGAGGGCAAGTCGATCCGCAGCGTCGTGGTTTATTGAAGCAATGCCGCATCGGTCGCGGGCTGGAGCCCGCGACCTTTGCGGCTCAACATGGGAGGAAGGACGAATGGCGGAAAAACTGCATCCGAAGATCGACAACGGGCTGCCGAAGGAAAGTGCTGCCTTTTCCGGCGGCACGCTGGTCTGTCTCTGCACCAGCAACCCGGTGAAGGTGAAGGTCAAGGGCCAGATCGCCCACAACCATGCCTGCGGCTGCACCAAATGCTGGAAGCCGGAAGGCGCGGTGTTCTCGGTCGTGGCCGTTGCCGGCACCGGCGACGTCACTGTGGCCGAGAATGGCGACAAGCTGAAGGTGGTCGACCCGGCAGCGCTGATCCAGCGCCATGCCTGCACCAGCTGCGGCGTGCACATGTACGGCCCGGTCGAGCGCGACCATCCCTTCAAGGGTCTGTCCTTCATCCATCCCGAGCGTTTCGAGGAGGACGGCTGGTCGCCGCCCGGCTTTGCCGCCTTTGTCTCCTCCATCATCGAAGCCGGCGTCGACCCGAGCCGCATGGACGGCATCCGCGGCCAGCTGAAGTCGATCGGGCTCGAACCCTATGACTGCCTCAACCCCGCCCTGATGGACTACATCGCCACCTGGACGGCGAAGAAGTCGGGAGCCTTGGCGGCCTGACGATTGCGGGATTTCTGGTAAAGGGCCGGCCAACGCCGGCCCTTTGCACATTTGGAGAGACGATGCCAGCACCCATCATCTATGTCGATGCCGATGCCTGTCCGGTGAAGGCCGAGGTCGAGAAGGTGGCGGAGCGGCACGGCGTCGTGGTTACCTATGTCTCCAATGGCGGCCTGCGCCCGTCGCGCGATCCGATGATCCGCAATGTCGTAGTCTCCAAGGGCGCGGACGCTGCGGACGACTGGATCGTCGAGAACGCCAAACCCAACGATGTCGTGGTGACGGCCGATATCCCGCTTGCCGCGCGCACGGTGGCGCTCGGCGCGCATGTGCTGGGACCTACGGGCCGTCCTTTCACGCCCGAGACCATCGGCATGGCGGTGGCGATGCGGGATTTGAAGCAGCATCTGCGCGAGACCGGCGAAAGCCGCGGCTTGAACGCCGCCTTCACGGCGAAGGACAGGTCAAACTTTCTCGGCGAGCTCGACCGCATCTTGCGGCGGGCGCTCAAATCCGCCACACCCGGCTGACCCGAAGCCCTTTGAGAACCGGCCATTGGGCGACGACATATCCCTCAACACGCCGATCCACCGGCACGTGCAGTTCGCTTTGGCTGCGGCCATCGGCATTGTCGCGCTGCTTCTCGCCCTGATGGTGGGGGCGCCGCTGCCCTACTCCATCGGCGCCAACCTCTTCTTCGCCGCTTACACTCTTCTGGTGCTGGTCGCGATGCCGAGGCTCACCGTCCGTTACCTGAGCAAGAACGCGCGTGCCACGGACCTGCCGGTGCTGCTGATTTTTGCGGTCACGCTCCTGGTCGTCGGCCTCGCCATCGGCTCGCTGTTTCAGCTCATCAACCAAAAGGCTGCCGCGCATCCGCTGGAGGTTCTGTTCGCGATGCTGTCGATCCCGCTTGGCTGGTTCACAATCCATGCCATGGCGGCGCTGCATTATGCGCATGTCTACTGGATGGACGGCGACGAGATCGACGAGAAAACCAGGAAGAAGAATCCGGTCGGCGGCCTCGATTTTCCCGGCGGCAAAAGCCCGGAAGGCTGGGATTTCCTGTATTTCGCGACCGTCATCGGCATGACTGCGCAAACCGCCGACACTGGGATCACGACCTCGCGCATGCGCCAGGTTGTGCTCGTTCATTCGATCCTGAGCTTTTTCTTCAACACGGTGATCGTCGCCGCCGCGGTCAATCTCGCGGTCAGCCTGGGCAGCCCATAATAAATCCGTGATCGGATGAAACAACGCTTGGGCCGGAGACGTATTGGGAGGAGAACAAGGCTCTGAGAGGCCGCAGAAGATGCAGCCGGGAGGACACCCAGATATGGAGACCGTCGCCAGAAGCGAACCCTCCGCCGAGGTAGAAGCATCCACGCCGAAGGACCCGACGCTGATTTACCGGCAATCGGGCTGGACGCGCCTGACCCATTGGCTCTGGGCGTTCTCGCTGTTCTTCATGCTGCTTTCGGGCCTACAGATCTTCAACGCGCGCCCGCAACTCTACATCGGCAAGGAATCGGGCTTCCAATACAACAATACGATCCTCGAGATCGGCGCCGAAAACACAGACGGCGGACCGCGCGGCTTTACCAAAATCTTCGGGCATCGCTTCGACACCACCGGCGTGCTCGGCTGGTCCGGCCCTCCCGGACAGGAAACGCCGCGCGCCTTTCCGTCCTGGACGACGATCCCGTCCTACTACGATCTCGGCACAGCCCGCGTCGTGCATTTCTTCTTCGCCTGGGTGCTGAGCGCAACCCTGCTCATCTGGCTGATCGCGAGCCTGATCAACGGCCATATCCGTCGCGATCTTGCCCCTCGCCTGGATGACTTGCGCAAGCTGCCGCGCGACGTCGTCGACCATGCGAGGCTGAAATTCCACCACGCGCGCGAATACAACACGCTGCAGAAAATGGCCTATGGCGGCGTGCTCTTCGTGCTGTTGCCGCTGATGATCATCACCGGGCTTGCGATGTCGCCGAGCATGAATTCGGTGCTTCCCTGGCTCAATGAAATCTTGGGCGGTCGGCAGACGGCTCGCACCATCCACTTCATTGTCATGGTGTTGCTCGTGCTCTTCTTCGTCGTCCATATCCTGATGATCGTGGCTGCCGGTCCGATCAACGAGCTGCGCTCGATCATCACCGGCTGGTATCGCACCGACCCGCCCGCAAAGCACGACCAGGCAACCGAGAGGAGCGCCTGACATGGCAAAATTCCAGATTAGCCGCCGGAAGTTCTTGACCTCCGCCAGCCTCGGTCTGTCAGGCATCGCGCTGTCCGGCTGCGATGCCTTCGACAGCGGTCTGGGCGTCGGCAGCGGGCTGCGCAGCTTCCTCGAAAACGCCAACGGGCTGACATACCGCGCGCAGCGCCTGCTTGCCGGCCGGGACGCGCTGGCACCGGAATTCAGCGAGGCCGACATCCGCCAGCCGCAGCGGCCGAACGGCGTCACCGCGCCTGACGACGACACCTATAAGGGTCTTCTCGCCAACAATTTCGCCGACTGGCGCCTGGAGGTGACCGGCCTCGTCGAAAAACCGCTGTCGCTCACCCGCGAGCAGTTGCAGAACATGCCGAGCCGCACCCAGATCACCCGCCACGACTGCGTTGAAGGCTGGAGCTGCATCGCCAAATGGACCGGCACACCTTTGTCGCTGGTGCTCGATCAGGCCATCGTCAAGCCGCAGGCGCGCTACGTCATGTTCCATTGCCTCGACACGATCGAGCAAAGCCTGTCTGGCGACATCAAATATTACGGCAGCATCGACCTGATCGATGCCCGCCATCCGCAAACGATCCTGGCCTACGGCTTGAACGGCAAGCCGCTGCCGGTCGAGAACGGCGCGCCGCTGCGGGTGCGGGTCGAGCGCCAGCTCGGCTACAAGATGCCGAAATATCTCTACAAGATCGAGCTGGTCGACGGCTTCGCCAATGTCGGCGGCGGTCGCGGCGGCTATTGGGAAGACAATGGCTACGACTGGTATGCCGGTATTTGATGGCGCTTCGCCTGCAGGCCGAGCACGATCTTGCGTCAGCCGAGTTCAACGCGATTGAGAAAAGCCTCACGGCGACAATCGGCCATTCCAACATCATCCTTTGCAAGACGATGGCCTCGGGCGAGTAGGCCGCCTTGCTGGGCCGCCGTTCAGACCAGATCGGGTGTTGTCATCGGCGTCGGCTGCCGAGAGATATGTCGCTGGGAGGTGACAAGGTGTCGCCGACGGGCTATGGATGGCGCGTCGAGGGCTCAGGTGACTGAGTCCTACCTGTTTGCGGGAGAGAACAGCGCAAGCTGTCGCCGAAGGGGAAATCGCCCGAAATCTCTCAGGCAAAAGAACCGTGGACGGGAAAGACAACTCTGGAAAGTCGGGAATCTTCCCGCGCCGAAGGTGTAAGCGCTGCCGACAGAGTTACGGGGCGCGAGTCTCTCAGGCTTCAGACAGAGGGGCACGGACTGGACCGCCAATGGCGGTCGATTGCGTGCGACTCTGGAGAAGACATGACCGGCGAAGACACCAAACATCTACCCCTCGAGGATTTGCATAGCGCCGCGGGCGCGCGTTTCGGCGCTTTTGCCGGCTGGTCGATGCCGCTGACCTATCCGGCCGGCGTGATGAAGGAGCACCTCCACACGCGCGAGCATGCCGGCCTGTTCGACATCTCGCATATGAAGCTGTTCGAGGTCGGCGGCCCGGGCGCCGCCGCCCTACTCAACCGCGCCTGCCCGCTCGACGCCGGCGCGATGGAAATTGCCCAATCCAAATACACTTTCTTCCTCAACGAGGCCGCCGGCGTCATTGACGACTTGATCGTCACGCGTCTTGACGATGGCCGATTCATGGTGGTGGCCAACGCCGGCAATGCGGCCGAGGATGAAAGGCATCTGCGTGCGTTGGCCGCGGATTTCGATGCCAAGGTCGAGCCGCTCGACCGCGTCTTCCTGGCGATCCAGGGCCCGGATGCCTGGGCGGCCCTTTCGCGAGCCGGTATCGAAACGGGCTCGCTGCTGTTCATGCATGGTGTCGAGCCCCGGCAAAACTGGTTCATGAGCCGCTCCGGCTACACCGGCGAGGATGGATTCGAGATCGGGCTGCCGGAAGCGGATGCCCGCGATCTCGTCGGCAAGCTGCTGCAGGATGAGCGCGTGCAATGGATCGGCCTTGCCGCCCGCGATAGCCTGCGGCTCGAGGCCGGGCTCTGCCTGCATGGCCAGGATCTGACACCCGAGATCGATCCGGCGAGCGCCGGTTTGATGTGGGCGATCCCTAAGGAGCTCCGCGCTTCCGGTCACTTCATCGGCGCTGACGCGCTGCGCTCGATCCTTGAGCGCGGGCCGTCGCAGAAGCGCGTTGGCCTGAAGCCCGATGGTCGTCAGCCGGTGCGCGCCGGCGCCGCGCTTGTCGATGCCGACGGCAATGCGGCCGGCCATGTGACCTCGGGCGGCTTCGGCCCCTCGACGGGCCACCCGGTCGCCATGGGCTATGTCGACAATGCGCTGGCCAAGCCCGGCAACAGACTATTCGCCGACGTCCGCGGGACCAGGATCCCGATCGTCGTCACTTCGCTGCCCTTCACGCCACATCGCTACCGCAAAGGATGATATTCCGATGGCAAATACCTATTTCACTGAGGATCATGAATGGCTGCGCGTCGAAGGCGGCGTCGCCACCGTCGGCATCACCGACTATGCGCAGGAGCAGCTCGGCGATCTCGTCTTCGTCGAACTGCCGGAAATCGGCCGTAAGCTCGCGAAGGGCGACACTGCCGTAGTCGTCGAATCCGTCAAGGCGGCCTCTGACGTCTACGCGCCGGTCGATGGCGAGATCACCGAAGCCAACACAGCACTGTCGTCGGACCCTTCATTGGTCAATTCGGCGGCGACCGGCGATGGCTGGCTCTGGAAGATGAAGCTTTCCAACGCAGGCCAACTCGACAGCCTCATGGACGAGGCCGCCTACAAAGCCCATATCGGTTGATACCAGGATCTTGGAAATGACCGCAGCACCCATTCCTTTCTCGGCCCGTCACATCGGCCCCAGCGTCAACGATGTCAGGGCGATGCTTGCCACCATCGGCGTTCCGTCCGTCGAAACGCTGATCAGCCAGGCCGTGCCGAGGTCGATCCGCCTCGATCTGCCGCTCAACCTACCCACTCCGGCCAGCGAAGCCGAAGCACTGGCCGAATTGTCGGCGATGATGGCGAAGAACACGGTGCTGAAGAGCTTCATCGGCGCCGGTTATCACGGCGCCCATGTGCCGCCGGTCATCCAGCACAACATGTTCGAGAACCCGGCCTGGTACACGGCCTACACGCCCTATCAGGCAGAGATCAGCCAGGGCCGGCTGGAGATGCTGTTCAATTTCCAGACCCTGGTCGCCGAGTTGACCGGCCTGCCGGTGGCTTCGGCATCGCTGCTCGATGAAGCCACCGCCGTTGCCGAAGCGGTCGGCATCGCACTGCGCCATCACCGCGACAAGCGCACCAAGGTGGCGCTTGCCGGCACGCCGCATCCGCAGACGCTCGATGTCGTGCGCACCCGCGCCGAACCGCTCGGCACCGAGGTCGACGGCGAGACCATCGACGACAACACCGCTGCGCTGCTCGTCTCCTGGCCGGACACTTTCGGCGTCTATGGCGACCACAAGGCGGCGATCGAGAAGGCCCGCGCCGCCGGCGCTCTGGTCGTCTTCATCGCCGACCCGCTCGCGCTTACGTTGACGGATGCGCCGGCCAAGCTCGGTGCCGACATCGCCGTCGGTCCGATGCAGCGCTTCGGCGTGCCGATGGGCTTTGGCGGCCCGCACGCGGCCTATTGCGCCGTCTCCGAAAAGCTCACCCGTCTTATGCCCGGCCGCCTCGTCGGCCAGTCGACCGACAGCAAGGGCCGCCCGGGCTATCGCCTGGCGCTGCAGACGCGCGAGCAGCACATCCGCCGCGACAAGGCGACCTCCAATATCTGCACCGCGCAGGCGCTGCTCGCCAACATGGCGACGGCCTATGCGATCTGGCACGGTCCCGCCGGTTTGCAAGCGATCGCCGAGCGCGTCCACACTCTCGCCAACCGCCTTGCGGCGGGGCTGAAGACAGCGGGCGTGGCCGTTCTCGGAGCACACCGCTTCGACACCGTGACGGCGGAAGTGAAGGGCAAGGCAGCGGCAATAGCCGCCGCCGCCGAGAAGACTGGCCGGCTGCTGCGCGTCATCGATGCCGACCACATCGGCATCGCCTTCGACGAGACCTCGACCGAAGCCGACCTCGAAGCGATCGCGGCGCTATTCGGCGCCAAGCCCGGCACGGTGGCAGCCGGCTCGATGCCCGGTAAGCGGCGCGGCAAGGAGTTCCTCACCCAGCCGGTTTTTCACGAGAACCACTCCGAGACCGAGATGATGCGCTTCCTGCGGCGGCTGGCCGACAAGGACCTCGCGCTGGACCGCGCCATGATCCCGCTCGGATCCTGCACCATGAAGCTCAACGCCGCCGCCGAGATGATGCCCGTGAGTTGGGTGAATGTCGCCAACCTGCATCCCTTCGCGCCGGCCAGCCATTCGGCCGGCTATCGGGCCATGGTCGGCGACCTGGAGGCCTGGCTGTCGGAGATCACCGGTTTCGACGCGGTCAGCCTGCAGCCCAATGCCGGCAGCCAGGGCGAATATGCCGGCCTGCTCGCCATCCGCGCCTATCACCGCGCGCGCGGCGAAGGCCACCGCACCGTGTGCCTTATCCCGTCCTCCGCGCATGGCACCAATCCGGCGAGCGCGGCGATGGCGGGAATGAGCGTCGTCGTCGTGCGCTGCGCCGAGGACGGCAGCATCGACATGGATGACATGCGGGCCAAGGCCAACGAGCATTCCAAGAACCTCGCGGCGCTGATGTTCACCTATCCCTCGACGCATGGCGTCTACGAGGAAGGCGCGCGCCATCTCTGCGCCCTCATCCACGAGCATGGCGGCCAGGTCTATTTCGACGGCGCCAACCTCAACGCCCTGGTCGGTCTCGCCCGCCCCGGCGATATCGGCGCCGACGTCTGCCACATGAACCTGCACAAGACCTTCTGCATCCCGCATGGCGGCGGTGGCCCAGGCGTCGGCCCGATCGGCGTCAGGGCGCATCTGAAACCCTATCTGCCGGGCCATGTCACGGAAAGTTCGGCGCATGCCGTCGCCGCCGCGCCCTTCGGCAGCGCTTCGATCCTGCCGATCACCTGGATGTATATCCGCATGATGGGCGGCTCCGGGCTGAAGCAGGCCACCGAGACGGCGATCGTTTCGGCCAACTATGTGGCGACGCGGCTCGCGCCGCATTTCCCCCTCCTCTACAAGGGCAGGAGCGATCGCATCGCCCATGAGTGCATTCTCGACACCCGCGTGCTCAAGGAGAGCGCCGGCATCAGCGTCGACGACATCGCCAAGCGCCTCATTGACTACGGCTTCCACGCCCCGACCATGTCATTCCCGGTCGCCGGAACGCTGATGGTCGAGCCGACGGAATCCGAGCCCAAGCGTGAGCTCGATCGATTCTGCGAGGCGATGATTGCGATCGCCGGCGAGGCGGCGAAGGTGGCAAAGGGCGAATGGCCGCTCGACGACAACCCGCTGGTCAACGCCCCGCACACTGCCGCCGAGGCATTGGCAGGCGCATGGCCGCATCCATACTCGCGGATGGAAGCAGCCTACCCAGCGGCTGACGTCGATCTGGCAGCAAAATACTGGCCGCCGGTTTCGCGCATCGACAATGTCGCCGGCGACCGCAACCTGGTCTGCTCCTGCCCGCCGCTGTCGGAATATCTCGGCGCCGCAGAGTAGACGGTCAGGGCAAGTTAGGCCGAGCGCAGGGCTGGCCCGCTATCGGGCTGGTCCTCCCGGCGTTGGGCGATCACGCGGTTTCGCCCGGCGCGCTTTGCGGCGTAGAGCGCGGCGTCCGCCTCAGCCAGCACCTCGTCCAGGGTCCGACCATCGGCGGCGCCAAATCCCATGCCGCCGCTGACGCTGCTGCGCAACGGACCACGTTGGGTCGGGACGATTTCGGTGCCGAAAGCGACCCCGATCCTGCTTGCCATATCGTGCGCCTTTTCCGGCGTCATGCGCGATAGGACGAGCGCGAACTCCTCACCGCCGAGCCGAAAGGCATCGACCCCGGCCCTGCCATATTTCTTGATCACCGCCGCGAACCGGCAAAGCACCTGATCGCCGACGGGATGGCCGAAGACATCGTTGGTCGTCTTGAAATGGTCGAGGTCGAACATCGCGATCGCCATGAACGGACCGAAGCTGCGACCGCCGTAAAGCTCGCTGAGCGCCCTGCGGTTCATCAGGCCGGTGAGCGGATCGGTCATCGTCGCGGCCTTGAGCTCGATCTGCGCCTGCAGATGGTGCAACGAAAGCGTCAGCGCGCCGAGGCCGGTCATGCAGGCGACCGCGACGACGGAGTTCAACCGCTCCGCCCAGTTGTCGGGCGCGGCGCCGAGAACCCATTGCCCTTGCACCAGCAGCACCAGGCCGCACAGGCCGAAGGATATCCCGCAGGCGCCGCTGAGAAACGAAACGACGAGCAGTATCCGGCGGTCGTGATCGCCCTTGATCCAGAACATCGTTCCGATCGCGCCGAGCAGCGCCGTCACCGTCGAATAGGTGATCAGAAAGCCGACGCCATCGAAGCCGAAATAGGTGACGAGGGCGCAGGCCGCCATCGCTGCCAGCGCCGGCACGATGGCGCGGCGATAACTGCGGATGCCGAGATACTGCATCGCCGACAAACAGATGACGAGGAACCCCAGGCTGAGCAGGGCAAGCACCATCTGGCAGAGCCACGGGTTGGCGTCCTTGGTATAGCGCCAGAACAGGACGACATGGGCAACGAGTACGAGTATGCCGCAGGCGACCGTAAGCACGAAACGCGCCTGCGGCGCGGTGAGCCAGATCGCGAGCATCGTGACGCTGAGGCATGTGCCCGACAGCGCCGCCGCGAGCAGGAGCGAGCTGAAATCCAACATCTCTGAAGATCTGCCGTTGGGGAGACTCGTTGCTTCCTCAATGTAGGTTGTAGAGGCGTGGCGCAAACCCTTTTCGGCCGGTGTCCGCTGCTCGCTCGACAAAGGGTTTACAAAGCGTCGACATGTCCGCTGAAACTACGGCACGGTTCCGCGGCGGGACGAACCGGAAGCGGATCAGCTCTTGTCGAGCAGCGCCAGGTTTGCGTTGACCACGGTCTGGTCGGCGAGACCGGCCTTGGCTTCTAGCAGCAGCGCCCTTGCCTTCTTCTTGTTGCCGCGCAGGAGCTGCGAATAGCCCATATTGTTGACGATCTGCGGCTTGCGCCCGGCGACCCTCAGCAATTGCGCATAGGCGCGGTCGGCGAAGTCGAAGCGGCCGAGCTCGTCATAGGAGGCGGCAAGCCCCATCCAGGCTTCGGCATTGTCTGCCTTGAGCTCCACCGCTTTGCGGAAATGCTGTTCTGCGAGACCGAAATTCGCCTCCCGGAATTGCGCCTTGCCCTCCGTCAGGTCGGCGGCGCTGACGTCCTTGGCCGTCGCCTGGATCGCGGTGGTCTTGGTCGTGTCGACGCTGCTGTTCGTCGTGCAGCCGGTGATCATTAAGACGGCCGCCAATACCGCCGCTGCCGTGGAAAGTCTGTGACGCATGCCCTGCCCCGTCGCCCGATTTGCCGGGTCGTTCTTCAGCAAGGACCATACAGGAGAGCGATTAAGCTTCGGTGCCGAAATGCGCCTAAATTTCAGTTGCTTGCAAAGAATGCGTTAACCAGCGCCGCCGGCCTCAGTGCGACGTCAGCCTTACGACGATCGGGATGATGGCGACCATCAGCACCACCGGCAGGATGCACACCGTCACCGGCACCGACATCTTGGCCGGCAAGGCATGCGCCTTCTCCTCGGCAAGCGACATGCGCTTGTGGCGCATTTCGTCGGAAAAGACACGCAGCGCTCCCGACAGGCTGGTGCCGAGCTCCTTGGACTGCTGCAGGAGCGTCGCGAAGGAGCGCACCTCGTCGAGGCTGAGGCGATCGGCGAGCGCCTTCAGCGCATCGTCGAGGCTGCGGCCGGCCCTCAGCTCCAGCGACACCAACTGCAGGTTCTGGCTGAGCGACGGATAGGTCCTGGCGAGTTCCTTCGAGACCCGCTCGATGCCGGCCTCCATGCTCATGCCCGCGTCGGAGCAGACGATCATCAGATCCATGAAGTCGGGAAAGCCATTGCGGTATTCGCGCATCTTTTCCCGCACCTTCTGTGTCAGCACCAGGCCGGGCAGGAAATAGCCGGCCGCTCCCGACAGGATGATGAAGGTCCAGCGGCTGGTCACGGTCGATTCGGCGCTGGCCGCCCAATGGTTGACCAGGAACGCCCCAAGGGCCATTCCGACCAGCGCGGCAAAACGGATCAGGAAGAACGTCCCGACGGCGCGCGGCTCCATGTAGCCGGCCTGGATGAGCTTCATGCGCAATCGCGCGACATTCTCCGGATCGCTCTTGGCATAGAATTCCTGCGCCCGCCTCACCGCCTTCTCGCGCACGGCGTTCGCGTTTTTCCTGGGTGCCGGCTCGGGCTGCTCGATCGGCTGCGCCGCCTCGACCTTCAGCCGGCGCTTGACCTCGTTGCGGTCGCCCTGCGCGACGACCAGCGGCCAGGCCACCGCGCCGCCGCCCATCACCAGCAGCAGCACCGCCACCGGCATCAGCGATGTCGGCGCCAGCGAGGCAAGGAAGCGGATGACCTCGTCCATTTCAGAACCTGAAATTCGACATCTTGAACATGATGGCATTGCCGAGCAGGAGCCACAGGATTGAGCCGCCCAGCATGTACCAGGTCTTCGGTATCCCCCACACTTCGTGGTAGAATTGCGGCATCAGCACCATGATGGCGGTGAACAGAAGCACCGGCACGGCGGTCAGGATATAGGCCGACATGCGGCCTTCGGTCGAAATGGCGCGCACCTTACGCCGCAGCTTGCCGCGCTCGCGGATGGTCGAGGACAGCCCGTCGAGGATCTCGCGCAGATTGCCGCCGGAGCTGCTTTGGATCGACACAGCGGTGACGAACAGCGGCAGGTCCTCATGGCCGACGCGGTCGAACAGGTTGTTGAGCGCTGAAACCAGGTCCGAGCCATAGGTCACTTCGTCGGCCACGACGCCGAACTCGGTGCCGATCGGATCGGCCATCTCGCGCGCCACCATCGCGATCGCCACCGGCACCGGGTGGCCGGCCTTGAGGCCGCGCGTGATCAGCTCCAGCGCTTCCGGCAGTTGCATGCCGAAGCGCTTATGCCGGCGCTTGCGCAGAAAACGCATCGCCATAACCGGCAAGACCGGCACCAGCACCAGAAGCACGACCAGCCCGAACAGCAAAGGCAGGCCGTACCAGACGGCCAAAAGCGCCAGAGCGAACGCTATCCCCGACGTGATCGTGAGGAATTTGGGCATCGGCATGATCATGCCGGACTGCGTGCGCAAGGCGCGAAAGCGATCGAAGGAAAGGAGGGGCGTGCCCTCTTCCATGCCGCGCTCCTTGCGCAGCTGGATCAGCACCTGCTCCTGGCTGATCTTGTTCTCCGCCAGCTTCATGCGGCGGTTGATCGCCGTGCGCTTGTCGCTGCGGCCGGCATAGAGCAGGTAGCAGCCTTCGGCGATCATGATGCCGGTGAGCGCCGCCGCGGCGTAGACGGCGTAGATCGGGCTGAATCCCTCGAGCACCGGCTACTCCTGCGGCCGGCCGGGTTCGAAATACTTGCCCGGAAATTCAATGCCCATGTTGCGCAGGTCCTCGAGGAAGCGCGGTCGGATGCCCGTTGCCTCGAAATGGCCGACGATCTTGCCGTCCGCCTCCATGCCGGTGCGCACGAAGCGGAAGATCTCCTGCATCTGGATGACGTCGCCTTCCATGCCCGTCACCTCGGCGACGCTGGTCACCTTGCGCTTGCCGTCGGACAGGCGCGTCAGCTGCACGATGATGTCGATGGCGCTCGCAATCTGGCTGCGGATCGACTGCACCGTCATCGGCATGCCGGTCATGCCGAGCATTTGTTCGAGGCGCGATATTGCGTCGCGCGGCGTGTTGGCGTGGATGGTCGCCATGGACCCTTCATGGCCGGTGTTCATAGCCTGCAGCATGTCGAAGGCTTCCTCGCCACGGCACTCGCCAAGGATGACGCGGTCGGGCCGCATGCGCAGCGCGTTCTTGACCAGATCGCGCTGCTTCAGCTCGCCATGACCCTCGATGTTTGCCGGGCGCGTTTCCATGCGCGCGACATGCGGCTGCTGCAGCTGCAATTCGGCGGCGTCCTCGATGGTGATCAGGCGCTCGTCCTCGGGAATGAAAGCCGACAAGGCATTGAGCATCGTCGTCTTGCCGGTGCCGGTGCCGCCGGAGATCATCGTCGTCTTGCGCGCATGCACGGCCGCCGCCAGCACCTCGGCCATGTTCTGGGTGATGGCGCCGAACTCTACCAGTTTGTGCAGGCCGAGCTTGTTCTTGGAGAATTTGCGGATCGATACCAGCGGCCCGTCGACGCCGACCGGCCTGATCGCGGCGTTGAAACGCGAGCCGTCGAGCATGCGGGCGTCGACCATCGGCTGCGATTCATCGACGCGGCGGCCGACGGCCGCGACGATTTTGTTAATGATCCGAAGCAGATGCGCCTCGTCCTTGAACGGGATATGGACCTGCTGCAGCTTGCCTCGCTTTTCGACGAAACAGTTCTGATGGCCGTTGATCAGAATATCGTTGATCTCCGGATCCTTGAGCAGCGGCTCCAGCGGGCCGAGGCCCACCATCTCGTCGACGATGTCGTCCACCAGCGCATCCAGCTCGGCGGTGTTGATCGCCATTCGCTCCTGACGCGTCTTTTCCGAGACGAACTCATGCACCTGGCGGCGCATTTCGTCCTTGGGCAGCCGCTCCAGCGCGACGAGGTTGATTTCTTCGAGCAGCATGCGGTGGATGCGCACGCGCGCGTCGAGCACCTTGTTGGCGCTCTTTGCGGGTGCTGCTTCCGGCTTCGGCGGCGCCGGCTTGCGGGTCGTCGGAATGACCACGGCGTGATGCGCAACGGGCGCGGGTTCGGGCGCCCGCAGCGGACGAACATCGCGATTCTGCAGGTTGGAGAAGCGGCTGCTCATCCTGCTTTCCTCTTCAAGAGGCCCTTGCCGAGGCCGAACAGCGACTTCGATTTTGCCGTCGTCGCCACCGCCTCCTCGGGCAGGATGATTTTCTTCAGGTCATTCACAACATTGGCGTTCGGATCGATGTCGTGCAGCGGCACGCCGCGGTCGACGGCCTCGCGCACCAGCCGGTAGTTGTTGGAGATGCCGCCGACGAAGTGCTCGCCGAGGATATCCTGGACGTCGGCCTGCTTGATGCCGCTGTCGAACATCTTCTGCTCGAAACGGTTGACGATGACGTTCGGCTTCACTTCCTTGCCGGCCGTCTCGTAGATGGCCTGGATGAGACGCTGCGTGTGGCGCAGGCAAGGCACCGTCATCTCGGCCACGATATAGAGCTTGTTGGAGCCCAGCAGCACCGTCTCGGTCCACGGGAACCAGGTGCGCGGCATGTCGATGACGACATTGTCGAAATAGGCCGAGACGAGGTCGAGCATGCGCACCACCACATCGGTCTTGAACGAGCGCATTTCCGAAGGGCGCGTCGGCGCCGCCAGCACGCAGAGCCCGCTTGCATGCTTGGACAGCATGACGTCCAGCAGCTGCCGGTCGAGACGTTCGGGCTGGTTCTCGATTTCGGTGATGTCGAAGCGCGGTTCGAGGTCGAGATATTCGGCGCAGGCGCCCTGCTGGAAATTGAGGTCGACCACGCAGGTCGAGGCGCCGCGCGTCACCGAATGATGCAGCTGGAAGGCGGTCTGCAGGGCAAGCGTGGTGGTGCCGACACCGCCGGCGGCCGGCATGAAGGTGTAGATTTGCGATTCGGTGTTTTCCTCCCGCCCCGGCCCCTGTAGCGCGCGAATGACGGAACGAACCAGATCGGCGGTGGTGATCGGCTTCACCAGGAAGTCGGCGACCTTGAGCTGCACCAGGATGCGCACCGCCGCCGCATTGAATTCCTGCGTGACGACGACCACCGGGACGCGGCCTTCGATTCGGCGCATGATGCGCTGCAGCGACTCGATCTCTTCGAGCTTGGCCGCGTCCATGTCGACAATGACGGCGCCGAAATCGGTCTCCTGGACCTCGCCGCGCAGTTCGTTGACGCTTTTCTCGACCGTCAAAAGCTCGATGACCTCGGATGCAGCGAAAGCCGTCCGCGTGTCCTGCGAAAACGCCCGGTCGGTCGAAACGAGCAGGATCTTCTTGGTCTTGGTGCCCGATGCCATGGTCGTCAGCTCATCAGTCTGCTGTCGTTGATACCGATGTCGTTGAAGCCGGCGCCGCGCCGCCCTTCGCGCCCGCGGCAGTGGCCGTGGAGCTCGTGCTCGGAGCCGGCACCAGGAGCCTGGTGTTCTGGACGCCGTACTGCCAGGGGTCGACCATCTGCATGGCTGTGTTGGACGCCTGGGCGTTGCCGGCGGCCGGAGACACGCCTTCGGTGCGCACATAGTCGTCGCTGGTGCAGCCGGAGAGCGCGCCGGCGAGCAGCAGAGCGATGCAAGGAGCCAGACGCATGGCTTCAGTCCTTCGGCAGATCGAGGAAATGGCCCGACGTGGTCGCCGCCACCGGACGGGCCCCGCTGCCGTCGGCCAGCGCCAAGGGGCGCTTGGGAGCGGAAGCGTCGACTTCCTCGGTGTTGTTCAGGAAGTAGTCGGCATTGCTTGGCGGCCGCGTTCCGTCGGTGGGCTCGACCATCTTCTTCGACGGGTCAACCGGTTTGACCAGGTAGGGCGTGACGATGATCACCAGATCGGTCTCGCGCCGCTGATAGGATTTCGAGGAGAACAGCGGACCGAGAACCGGCAGCTTGCCGAGCCCCGGCAGGCGCGAGGTTGTGATGTCGTTCTGCGACTGCAAGAGGCCCGCGATCATGAAGCTCTGGCCGTTTTTCAGGTCGACCGACGTCTTGGCGCGACGCACGATGAAGGCAGGAATGGAAATGCCGCTGCTGACTTCAATCGACGCGGAGGGATCGATCGACGAAACTTCGGGCGCGATATCGAGGCTGACCAGTCCACCCTTGAGCACGGTCGGCGTGAAATCAAGACCGACGCCGTATTTCTTATAGCTGACGCTGATCTTGCCGTTGTCCTCGGACACCGGGATCGGGAACTCGCCGCCGGCAAGGAAGCTCGCGGTCTGGCCCGAGCGGGCGATCAGGTTGGGCTCGGCCAGCCGCCGGGCGAGACCGCGCTCTTCCAGCGCCTTGATGGCGATGTCGATCGAAACCCCGTTGGAAAGCAACCGGCCGATGATCTCGCCGGTCCCGGCGGTCGGTACCGTGCCCGGGTCGATGATGACGTCGCGACCGCCGACGCCGAAGGCAAAGTTGGCCCCGTATTTGGCGCCGAGGTCCTGTCCCGCCTGCCGGTTGATCTCGACGAAACGGACATTGAGCTGAACCTGCTGCGAGGACGAGATGTTGACCGAGTTGATCACTTCCTCATTGCCGGAGAAGCGCGACGCGATCTTGCTCGCCTTGTCGGCCGCGACCGCGTCTTCCGCCTCGCCCGAAAGCACCACGCGGCCGTTGGCCGAACCGACCTTGATCTTGGCATCCGGCACGCTGGCGCGGATGGTGTTCGCGAGTTGGTCGGTGTCCAGCGTCACCTCGATGTCGATGGTGCCGACGAGCTGCTTGTTCTGATCGAACAGCGCGATGCCGGTGGTGCCGAGACTGTTGCCCAACACATAAAAGGACTTGTCGGTCAGCGGATTGACGTTGGCGATCTCCGGATCGCCGATGACGATCTGATAGAAGGCCGCGTTCGTCATGATCGTCTTGGGCTTGCCCTTGGCGACTTTGATCGAGGCGTTCTTGGTCGCCGAGACGTATACGACGTCGTTGTTTGCCTGGGCCGGCGCCCCAAAGGCCAGTATTCCGGCGGCTGCCAGAAAGGCGCCCGCCGCCATTGCACGCAGAAGGCGCAGCCCTCTCGTCGTCCGTTCTTTGTTCAACACAGGCATTGTCCCGTTCCCGGCCGGTCCCCACCGGCTATTGTTCTTGTTCCTTGGAAGGAACGACGTCTCCGTCGGCGGGCTTGGAGGGAACCTTGTATTCCTCCACCTTCGTGCCGCGCGACACGATCACCGTCTTGAACTTTGGCTCTTCCGGCTCCTTCGCCACCGCATTGACCAGCGAGGCGGCGCTTGCCTCGGCGCTCGCGGCAACCGAGCCGCCGAAGGACGAGATGGTGGTAAGTCCGTTGCCGCTGGCGCTGGCATCGGCGGCGGACCGCAAAGACAGCGACAAGGAGCCGACGGTGCGGGCGAGCGCCACCTTCTGCGCCCCTTCGTTGGTGACCTCGAGGGTGACGGAATTGGCGACCTGCGGCTCGGTCTTGCGCTCGTCCGCGCCCTGCCCGACCGAAAGCACCTTGGCGTCGGAGACGACGATTTCGGACGTGACTGTCGAGCCAGCTGCCCCTTGCGCGTTCTTGGACACTTCCTGGATTTCGCCGGCATCGCGCGTCAGCACGACGTCGACCCGGTCGCCCGGCGTGATGAAGCCGCCGACGCCGGCGATCTCGTCGGTGCGGATGGTGACGGCCCGCATGCCCGGCGACAGCATGTTGGAGAGTGTGGCGCGGCCGTTCGGTCCCGACAACTTGGCGAGCAGCACCGGCTCGTTGACCTCGATTGGCGACAGCACAACGCGGCTGCCTTCTGCCAGCAGCTTGTCGATTGTCGGGAAGGCGCCTTGCGGGAGAGAATCCTGCGGCCACGGAATTTCGGTGAGTTGCGACCGGTCGAGCTGCATGCCGTAGCGCAGCGGCGCATTCGCCACGACGATGGTCTTGAACTCGACTTTGGGCTCGTGCGGCACCACGATCGATGCCGTCTTCTGCTCGGACTGGGCCCTCGCCTGGCTTTTGACCCAGAAGTCCGCGGCAAAGATCGAGATCGCGCCGAAAACGGCTGCGATGCCGATCATGGTTATGGCCCTGCCCTTCACAACGAAACCCCTGACGCCCCGTGGTCTTTTGTCGTTGAGGCCCACGCTAGGCGTTAATGTTAAAGAATCAGGAATCCAAAGGGGTGGAGCCCGCCCTATTTCCGGCGGCTTGGTTATCGAATGGTTTTGGAATAAGAGACAGTTTGATCCCTGAACGGAACAGGAACTCGTTCGCCCGCCAAAAGCGTGGCAGTATCGAGGAGTGATTCGCAGTACTGGACTTAATGGCTAGCATGGACGACACCAGCGATCTTTTCGGCAACCCGGAAAAGCAGCCCCAGCAAGTACGCGCGCCCTCGCGGCCGGCCGATCCGCTGGTGCAGGCCGCGAAGCGCTCGGCCGCCGCCCGCGACGGCAGCGAGAGCTACAGCGCCGCCGACATCGAGGTGCTTGAGGGGCTGGAGCCGGTGCGCCGTCGCCCAGGCATGTATATCGGCGGCACCGACGACAAGGCGATGCATCACCTCTTCGCCGAGGTCATCGATAATTCGATGGACGAGGCGGTGGCCGGCCACGCGACCTTCATCGACGTCGAGCTTTCGGCGGACGGATTTCTTACCGTCACCGACAATGGCCGCGGCATTCCGATCGATCCGCATCCGAAGTTCAAGAAGCCGGCGCTCGAAGTCATCATGACGACGCTGCATTCGGGCGGCAAGTTCGACTCCAAGGTCTATGAGACCTCCGGCGGTCTGCACGGCGTCGGCGTATCCGTCGTCAACGCGCTGTCCGATCACCTCGAGGTCGAGGTCGCGCGCGGGCGCCAGCTCTATCGCCAGCGCTTCTCGCGCGGCGTTCCGGTGAGCGGGCTGGAGCACCTCGGCGAGGTGCACAACCGCCGCGGCACCAGGACCCGCTTCCATCCCGACGAGCAGATCTTCGGCAAGGGCGCCGCCTTCGAGCCAGCCCGGCTCTACCGCATGACTCGCTCGAAGGCCTATCTGTTCGGCGGCGTCGAGATCCGCTGGACCTGCGATCCCTCGCTCATCAAGGAAAAGGATCAAACCCCGGCCAAAGCCGAGTTCCATTTCCCGGGCGGCCTGAAGGACTACCTCAAGGCCACCCTCGGCGACGAATTCCAGGTCACGCGCGAAGTCTTCGCAGGCAAAAGCGACAAGCAGGGCGGCCACGGCTCGCTGGAGTGGGCGGTGACCTGGTTCGGCGGCGACGGCTTTCTCAACTCCTACTGCAACACGATTCCCACTCCCGATGGCGGCACGCATGAGGCGGGCTTCCGCAACGTGCTGACGCGCGGGCTTCGCGCATATGCCGATCTCATCGGCAACAAGCGCGCCTCGATCGTCACCACCGAGGACGTCATGATCTCGGCCGCCGGCATGCTGTCGGTCTTCATCCGAGAGCCGGAATTCGTTGGCCAGACCAAGGACAGGCTGGCCACCATCGAGGCGATGCGCATCGTCGAAACCGCCATCCGCGACCCGTTCGACCACTGGCTGGCCGACAACCCGCAGGAAGCCTCGAAGCTTCTCGAATGGGTGATCGCGCGCGCCGATGAGCGTGTGCGCCGGCGTCAGGAAAAGGAAGTCTCGCGCAAGAGCGCCGTACGCAAGCTGCGCCTGCCGGGCAAGCTCGCCGACTGTACCCAGAATGCCGCGGCCGGCGCCGAGATCTTCATCGTCGAGGGCGACTCGGCCGGAGGCTCGGCCAAGCAGGCGCGCGACCGCGCCAGCCAGGCGGTGCTGCCGCTGCGCGGCAAGATCCTCAACGTCGCCAGCGCCGGCAACGACAAGCTTGCCGCCAACCAGCAGATTTCCGACCTGGTTCAGGCGCTCGGCTGCGGCACGCGCTCGAAATATCGCGACGAGGACCTGCGCTACGACCGCGTGATCATCATGACCGACGCCGACGTTGACGGCGCGCATATCGCTTCGCTTTTGATCACCTTCTTCTTCCAGGAGATGCCTAACCTGATCCGAGGTGGCCATCTCTATATGGCCGTGCCGCCGCTCTATTCGATCCGTCAGGGCGGTAAGGTGGCCTATGCACGTGACGACGCGCACAAGGACGAATTGCTGCGCACCGAATTCACCGGGCGCGGCAAGGTCGAGATCGGCCGCTTCAAGGGCCTTGGCGAGATGATGGCCTCGCAGCTCAAGGAAACCACGATGGACCCGAGGAAGCGCACGCTTCTCAGGGTCGACGTGATCGATGCCGAGCAGGCGACCAAGGACGCCGTCGACGCGCTGATGGGCACCAAGCCCGAGGCCCGCTTCCGCTTCATCCAGGAACGTGCCGAATTCGCCGAGGCCGACGTGCTGGATATCTGAACGCGGACTGGTCCATAACAGGCTCCGGGACGGAGACTTGCATGTGACCTGGACGCGGCTGAAGGATCTAGCCGGGACACCGTTAAGTGAGCTGACCCAGCCGACGCGCTCGGACTGGATCTTCGCCCTGCGCACGGTTTCTGCCGGGCTGATCGCGCTGCTTGCCGCTTACGCCTTAAAGCTCGATCATCCGCAGTGGGCGATGATGACCGTGTTCATCGTCGCGCAGCCGGTCGCCGGCATGGTGCTGGCGAAAGGCTTCTACCGCCTGCTCGGTACGCTGGCCGGCGGCCTGGCGGCGATCGGCATCACATCGCTGCTCGGCACCAATCCCTGGCTCTTGGTGACGGTGCTGGCACTATGGATCGGCGTCAGCACCCTCGTTTCCTCGCTGCTGCGCAATCCGGAAGCCTATGGCGCCGCCCTTGCCGGCTATACAGCGATGATCATCAGCCTGCCGGCATTCGGGCAGGCGCATCTCGTCGTCGATCTCGCTGTCGCGCGCTGCGCCGAAATTGTGCTCGGCATCGTCTGCGCCGGCGTCACCAGCCGGCTGATCCTGCCGAAGCTCGCGGCGGACGCCATCATCTCCAGGCTGAAACGCAGCATTCTCGATCTCGCCGACTACGCCACAGGCGCCTTTTCCGACGGCGATCCGGCCGGTCTTGCCGCTCTCCAGCGCAAGCTGATCACCGATGCCCAGACACTTGCCGAAATGCGCGCCTATGCGCGCCTCGAAGCGCCGAGCTTCGCGACCCGCGCCCATCCGGTCCGGCGCACGATCGGACAGCTCCTGTGGGCGCTCTCGGCGGCCCGCGCGCTGCATACCCATGCCGCGCCGGAGAATGCGACGCTCATCCCTGTTCGCAGCGAGTTGAAGGCAATCGTTGGGGAACTCGCTACGACGCGCGACGCGTTGGACGACACCGGCCCATGGGTGGCCCGCCTCGAGGCAATCGCGATCAGGGCAAGAGAAACGGCGCCGGTGGCCACCGATCCCGGTGAAGACAAGGTCGGCACCATCACCCGCCTCACCATTGCCGCCGATTTCGCGGAGGCGCTGAAGCAGGTGATGCGCGGCTTGGATGCGCTTCGCTCGCCGGTTTCCCGAACGTCTCGTGAGCGGCAGCAGCCGGCCCTGGTCGTGCACCGCGACTATCATGCGGCCTGGCGCAATGCGGTGCGCGCCGCGCTCGCCACGCTTCTGGTGGCCGCCTTCTGGCTGACCACCAAATGGTCGGAGGCGGCGGGCACCGTCATTCTCGTCGCCGTCGTCTCCAGCCTGTTCGCGGCACGTCCCGATCCGGTCCAGTCGGCCTGGGGCTTCTTCACCGGAACGCTCCTCGCTTTGCCTTTCGCTTTCCTCGTCGGCCAGATCGCAATGCCGGCGCTGCCCGGCTTCGGCTGGTTCACCCTCTTTGTCGTGCCGATCCTGGTGCCGGCAGCGCTCGGCATGGCCAATCCGCGGCATGTCGGCGTGGCCACCGCCTTCGCCATCAATTTCCTGGCTTTCCTCAGCCCGCACCAGATGATGACCTATGATCCCGGCCCGTTCTTCGCCGGATCGGCATCGATCCTGGTCGGCATCCTGATCGCCATCGGCGTCTTCATCGTCGTTCTGCCGGCCAATCCCTGGGCCACTGTTGAGCGCATCTCGAAGGCGATGCGCGAGGACTTGGCGCGCCTTTGCCTGCATGAGCGCGTCCCCAGGCGTTCGGCCTTCGAAAGCCTGGCCTATGACCGGATCAACCAGTTGATGCCGCAACTGCAGCAGACCGGGAGGAAAGGCGACCCTATTCTTGGCGGCAGCATTGCCGCCGTGACCGTCGGCCTCGAAGTGCTCCGGCTGCGCCAGGCGCAACTGAACTCCACCGTGCCACGCGAGACGGTCGAGTCGATCGGCAACTTCCTGCGCGGCCTGGCGCGGGAATTGCTGTTCAGGAGGCATGGCGAGCCGCAGACCTCGACCATCGCCGTGGCGCGGGAATATGCGGCGAGCATCGCCGGTCGCAGCGACCGGCCGGAAATGCTTCAGGTCGCGGCCTCACTGCGCATCATCGCTGCCGCGATGCAGGATTATCCGGATTTTTTCGCGAAGGGGCACCCTTAGACGGGCCGGGCCGGGATACGTGAGCATCGAGCAGGAAGCCGCCAGGCCGGCCACACCTGGCACCGACGTGCGCTAGGCGGCGGCAATTGCCAGCGCATGCCCGCGCGCGTTCTCGCGCAGCGCGTCGAGATGGATCGACTTCACCAGTCCGGCGAGATCGCCCTCGGCCGATTGCCCGCCGAGTTCCTTCAGCATCAGCCAGCTCACCTCCTGCACGCCGGCGACACGCTTGCCGTTGGCGACCTCGCGCCAGATCTTCAGCGCGCGAAGGATGATGCCGTGCGTGGCGGCGGCGAGGCCTGCGCTGCGGAACAGCGCCTGCAACGCAACGTCGTGCCCGCCGGCCAGCAACGCCCTCACCCGCTGCTCGGATTGCTGGGCAAGCGCCACCAGCGCCGAGCCGAAGAAGTCGACCTTGCCATGCGCGACGGTGCGGATGATGAAGCTCGCGGTGAGATCGCCGCGCAGTCTGAGATGCTCGATCAGCGCCGCGTGCTCCTCGGCGCGCGTGCCCTCGATCAGGGTCACCGAGGCCTTCACGCAGGCGTCGCGCATCACGCGGTCCGCTCGTGCCGCCCCCATCAGCGCCAGCACCAGCGGCGATCCCTTCAGCGTCTCGCCGAGCTTGACCAGAAGCATGTGCCGGCAGTCGGCGGGAAGCCGCGCGTCGGCGATCAGCGCCTCACGGACCAGCGGCAGGTGGCCGTGCCGTTCGGCCATGCGGCGGAAGCTCAGCGATGCAATATCGGCGCCGCTGTTGGCGATCAGCGTGGCGCAGGCTTCCGGCTCGCCGATCTCGGCGATGGCTGCCGCCAGCGACATCGAGACGACGGGACGGTTGGCTATCAGCTTTTGGGTGGCCTTCTGGCCGCAGGCGACGCGGTCGATGAGATCGGCATCGGTAAGCAAAGGCGAACGCGCCAGCACCAGCGCCGCCACTTCCGGCTGGTCGGAAGCGAGTGCTGCGATCACCTGCGGCGGGGCGTGATGGCTCATCGACAGCGCTTCGGCGAGCGCCTGCCGGACCTTGGCGGAAACGTCGTCGAGCAGCAGCGTGAGCGCCGCCTCGGCGGCGCAGCGATCCTCGAACGGCAGGTCGGAATTGATGTAGGCGCGGGCCAGCGCGCTCGCGGCGGCGGCGCGCTCGGAAACCTTTGCCTTATCGATCCACTTTAGAAAATGCGAAACAACCATGCCGATCAGCTACGCCCTTGCCGAAACGTTTCGGCCCCGTTGGGAACGGTAAGCTGGAAATGGTTTACGAACGGTTCACCATGTTTCTTAACCGGCTTGATGGCTTTGCAACCAACGCCTATCAAACAGGAATAGCGGAGGAGATCGACCATGGCCGGGCTTTATCTGGAGGAGTTCGTCGTCGGCCGCGTCTTCCGGCACACGCTGCGCAAGACCGTCACCGAAAGCGACAACATGCTGTTCTCGGTGATGACGCTGAACCCGCAGCCGCTCCACATCGACTTCGACTTCGCCGCGAAGAGCGAATGGGGCAAGCCCTTGGTCAATTCGCTGTTCACGCTCGGCCTGATGATCGGCATCTCGGTGAACGATATCACCGTCGGCACCACTGTCGCCAATCTCGGCATGAAGGAGACCGTCTTCCCGCACCCGGTTTTCCACGGCGACACCATTCGCGTCGAGACGACGGTCGTTTCGGTGCGCGAGTCCAGGTCGAAGCCCGATCGCGGCATCGTCGAATTCGAGCACCGCGCCTATAATCAGAACGATGTTCTTGTCGCCAAATGCACGAGGCAGGCGATGATGATGAAGAAGGCGTCCTGATGCGCTCGCTGCTCTTCGTGCCGGGCGATTCCGAGCGCAAGCTGGAAAAGGGCTTTGGCGCCGGCGCCGACGTGGTCATCGTCGACCTTGAGGATTCGGTCGCCGCCGGCAACAAGGCGGCCGCCCGCAAAGTCGCGGCGAACTTCATCGCCGGCCACCGACGGCAGACCAACTCCGCCATCTACGTACGCGTCAACGATCTGTCGACCGTCCTGACCGACGATGATCTTGCGGCGCTCGTCCCGGTGAAACCCGACGGCATCATGCTGCCGAAGTCGAACAGCGGACAGGATGTCCAGCAGCTCGCGGCCAAGCTTCGGGTGCACGAAGCCGAATGCGGCTTGCCGGATGGCGGCATAAAGATCCTGCCGATCATCACCGAAACCGCGTCCGGCCTGCTGGCTGCCGCGAGCTACGCCGGAGCAAGCAGCCGGCTTGCCGGACTTACCTGGGGCGCGGAAGATCTGTCGGCCGCAATCGGCGCGCGTTCGACGCGCGACGAGAGCGGCCGCTACACCGACGTCTTCCGCCTGGCGCGCGCGATGACCATCCTGGCGGCCGGAGCGGCGGAAATCGCCGCGATCGATACCGTCTTTCCGGATTTCCGCGACATGGCCGGTTTCGAAGCCGAATGCAGAGAGGCCGAGCGCGACGGCTTTACCGGCAAGATGGCGATCCATCCGGCGCAGGTGCCGGTCATCAACACCGCCTTCACGCCGTCGCCGGAAGCGGTCGAACGATCGCGGGCGATCGTCGACGCCTTCGCGGCGGCGGGAAATCCGGGCGTCGTCGGCATCGACGGCAAGATGTATGATCGGCCGCACCTACGGCTTGCGGAGCGGCTGCTGGCACGCGCGAGAGCGGCGGGACTTTCAGCCTGAACCGCCAATTGCCAGACCATGGGGATCAGTTTGTATCGGACGTGAGCCGTGTAGCCCTTTCGGTTAATCCTTGCTCCAGCGCGGCCGCCGCATCGAGAAAATCTCGTTGACGCTGGCATAGTCCATATAGCCGAGCCGGGCGACATTGCCGGCCCTGACGATGTCGAACAGGCCGTCCCTGAGATAAGCATCGTCGATGTGGACCCCGACGACCTCGCCGGCGACGACGATGGCGCTGGTCTCGGCGCCGTCCAGTGCCCGCGGCCGAAATATCTCGGTCACCTTGCATTCGAGGGCGGCGGGCGCTTCGGCCACGCGCGGCGGCGCGACGAGGCGCGACGGCGCCATGGCGAGATCGGCATAGGCGAACTCGCTGATGCCGCGCGGTGCATCGACGGCCGTGCGGTTCATTTTCTCGGCAAGCTCGCGGCTCACGAGATTGGCGACGAATTCGCCGGTTTCTTCAGCGAAGGTGGCGCTGTCCTTCGCGCCTTCGGATGAGAACCAGACGATGAAAGGACGCGTCGAACAGGCGTTGAAGAAGGAATAGGGCGCCAGGTTGATCTCACCGGCCCTGTTCAATGTCGAGATCCATCCAATGGGGCGGGGTGCAACGATCGCCTTCGACGGATCGTGCGGCAGGCCGTGCCCCTTGGATGGCTCGTAGAACATGTCAGCCGGCCCACGGCCCGGCGTAATCGGCATAGAGCTTCGCCGGATCGGGTCGGGGCCGCTCCGGCGCCGGTCCCTGGTACGAGCCGATATGGACGAAGCCGATGACGCGCTCCTGCGGCGACAGCCCGAGAATCGCCCTGCCCTCCGCAACGTCGGAATACCAGTTGCTGATCATGTTGGTGCCATAGCCCAGCGCATTGGCCGCGATCATCAGATTCATAGCCGCCATTCCGCCCGACAGGAACATCTCCCATTGCGGGATCTTTGGGTTCTCCCGCGGCACGGAGACGACGCCGATCACCAGCGGGGCGCGCGAGAAGCGCGCCAGTTCCTGGTTGCGGCGCCCCTCCGGCAACGGTCCTTCGCGCTGCTCGGCAAGCGCCGCGAGCTTCTTGCCGATCTCGACCCGCGCATCGCCGCGGTAGACGATAAACCGCCAGGGCTCGAGGCGGCCATGGTCTGGCACCCGCGACGCCGCGGCGATCATCGTGGCGATTTCCGCATCGCTCGGCGCCGGCTCCTTGAGGTCGGGAATCGGCGCTGAATTGCGGGTCAGCAGGAAGTCGATGATCGGCGACGCCATGGGCGCAAGTCTCCTAGCATTCAATTTTGAGCTGAAGCGCGCCATCGGGAGGTCGGGCGGCTCGGGCAATGGCGCAATTATACGGCGGATAAAGAGCCCTGGCGGAGGGCGGCAGGCTCTTGAGCCTTGAAATTGCCACCGCCTTGGGCTTCAACGCAAGGCATGTTTGAGGGGACTCTGCGCCTTTTCGTGATCGGGCTCATCGCCGCGTTGCTTGCGGTGCCGGTTTCGTTCGCGCTGGCCCAGAACGCCAACGATGTCGGCAATATCAAGTTGCCGGGCATTTCGAGCTATGCGACGCCGAAGAGCGAGCGGTCGCTGGCGCTCGGCAGCGGCGGAGCGATCACCCTTTCTGCGCAACTGACCGACAAGGGCGCCGACATCACCCGCGGCATCGTCTGGCGCGTCTTCAAGCCGGAACCGGCCAGCGACGGCAAGCTGCCGATGGTGGCGTCCGCGCATGGCGGCACGGCGGTGTTCCAGCTCGACCCCGGCAGCTACCTGGTCCACGCCTCTTACGGACGGGCCGGCGCCACCAAGCGCATCACCGTCGGCAAGGACGCAAAGCGCGAAAGCCTCGTTCTCGATGCCGGCGGCTTGAAACTCGACGCGGTGACGTCCGGCGGCGCGCACATCGCGCCAAAGAAGCTCCGCTTCGCGATCTATGAGGGCCAGGCCGAGGCCAATGGCGACCGCGCGCTGATCGCCCCCGATGTCGAGCCGAACACGGTGGTGCGGCTGAATGCAGGCACCTACCATGTCGTCTCCACCTATGGCGCAGTCAACGCCGTGATCCGCTCCGATATCCGCGTCGAGGCCGGCAAGCTGACCGAGGCCACCGTCGAGCACCGCGCGGCTGAGATGACGATGAAGCTGGTGCGCGAGCCCGGCGGCGAAGCCATTGCCGACACCTCCTGGTCGCTGCTCAATGAATCCGGCGATCCGATCAAGGAAGCCGTCGGCGCCTTCGCCTCGATGGTGCTGGCCGAAGGACAATACACCATCATCGCCAAGAACCGCGACCGCATCTACCAGAAGGATTTCACCGTCGTGGCCGGCCAGAACCAGGAAATCGAGGTCGTGGCCAACGAATCGTCCGCAATCGATCCCGAGGAGGGCGCGGACTAAGCTGCTCAGGCGGCTTTGCGCATCCGCTTGCTTAGAAACGGTACGCGTCCGCGCCGCGCAGCCGCCGGAGCGAGATCGAAAACCGCTTGGTAGAGCTGGTCGAGCAGCGCCTTGCGGTCGCGCAACGGTTCGAGCTCGCTCCACTTCAGCACATCGCCGATGCGCACCTCGATCGCCTTGCCGGACAGCCGGGCGAATTCGCGGATGAGCAGGGAGGTGCGCAGCGTCAGCGACGCCTTGCCGACGAATTTCGCCACGCGGTTGTCGCGCTCGGCCATGTTCATCGGCCCACTGACGAGATGGAACAGACGGCCGTTCTGGCCGGAGAAATGCAAAGGGATGACCGAGGCCTTGGCCTCCTGGATGAGCTTGGCCGGAAACATCTTCCACGGCAGGTCGATCGCCCGGCCGAACCCCTTCGGCGCCGTGGCGACGCCGCCGGCCGGAAAAACGACGATGGTGACGCCTTCCTTCAACAGCCGCACCGCCTCGTGGCGCACGGCCATGTTGTTCTTCAGCGCTTCCTTGGTCTCGGAAAAATCGATCGGCAGCGAATAGGCTTCCATCTCGCGGATCCTGAGCAGGTCCTTGTGGATCATGACCCGGAACGGACGGCCGAGCTGCTCGGCGAGCGACAGCACTGCAATGCCGTCGCCGATGCCGAAGGGATGGTTGGCGACGATCACCAGCGGACTAGCCGGCACATTTGCCGGCGGCCAACGGCCGGCGTGGTGCACCCTGACGTCGATCAAGTCCAGCATGCGGCTGAACACACGGTTGCCCGTTGGAGCGACCTGGCGCCGCCACAAGTCGTAGAGCACGGCAAAGCGGTCGCGGCCCGACAGGCCTTCGACGGAATGGATGAACCACCGCGTCAGCGCCGGCTGGTGCCGGTTGGCGTAGGAGAGCTCGGGAAACGGCCTTTCCCGCGGTTTCAGCTTGAGCATGGCGGCTCGGTTACAAGGTTGGCGTGACAGGCGTGTGAAGATGGCGGTGGACTATGTGCCACCGCCATTCGAGAAGCGATTGGAGATTAACGATTTTAGGCCGCGCGGCGCTTGCGGTCCGGAGAGACGGCCTCGTCCGCCAGCAATTTCACGGCGTCGCCGAGCTTCAGCGATTCCTGGTCGCGGGAGCCGAGACGGCGGACATTGACGGTTTCCTCTTCCGCCTCCCGCTTGCCGCAAACGAGAATGACCGGAACCTTGGCCAGGCTGTGCTCGCGCACCTTGTAGTTGATCTTCTCGTTGCGCAGATCGGTTTCGGCGAGCAGCCCCGCAGCCTTCAGCCGCTCGACCACCTTCATTGCATACTCATCCGCGTCTGAGGTGATCGTCGCCACCACCACCTGCAGCGGCGCGAACCACAGCGGGAAATGGCCGGAATAGTTCTCGATCAGGATGCCGAGGAAGCGTTCCATCGAGCCGCACACCGCGCGATGCACCATGACCGGCTGCTTCTTCTCCGAATCCGAGCCGATATAGAAGGCGCCGAAGCGTTCCGGCAGGTTGAAGTCGACCTGCGTGGTGCCGCACTGCCATTCGCGGCCGATGGCGTCCTTCAGCACATATTCGAACTTCGGCCCGTAGAAGGCGCCCTCGCCCGGATTGACCGAGGTCTTGATGCGATTGCCGGAGCGCGTGCGGATCGTCTCCAGCACATTACTCATGATCGCCTCGGCATGGTCCCAGGCCTCGTCGGTGCCGACGCGCTTGTCGGGCCGCGTCGACAGCTTCACCGCGACCTCGTCGAAGCCGAAATCGGCATAGGTCGACAAGATCAGATCGTTGATGCGCAGGCATTCCGCGGCGAGCTGCTCCTCGGTGCAGAAGATATGCGCATCGTCCTGGGTGAAGCCGCGCACACGCATCAGCCCATGCAGCGCGCCCGACGGTTCGTAGCGGTGCACATTGCCGAACTCCGCAAGCTTTACGGGCAGTTCACGGTAAGACTTCAACCCATGCTTGAAGATCTGCACATGGCCGGGGCAGTTCATCGGCTTCAGCGCGAAGACGCGGTCGTCGTCGGTGTCGTCACCGGCAACCGTCACCTTGAACATCGCGTCGCGATACCAGCCCCAGTGGCCGGACGTCTCCCACAGGCTCTTGTCCAGCACCTGCGGCGCGTTGACTTCCTGGTAGCCGTGCTCGTCGAGGCGGCGGCGCATGTAGTTGACCAGGTTCTGGAACATCTTCCAGCCCTTGGCGTGCCAGAAGACGACGCCCGGTCCCTCCTCCTGAAAATGGAACAAATCCATCTCGCGGCCGAGCTTGCGATGATCGCGCTTCTCGGCTTCCTCCAGCAGCATCTGGTATGCCTCGAGCTGCGCCTGGTCGGCAAAGGCGGTACCGTAGATGCGCGTCAGCATCGGGTTGTTGGAATCGCCGCGCCAATAGGCGCCCGCCACCTTCATCAACTTGAAGGCGTTGCCGATCTGCCCGGTCGAAGCCATGTGCGGACCGCGGCAGAGATCGAACCAGTCGCCCTGCGCGTAGATCTTGATATCCTGATCCTCGGGGATAGCGTCGATCAGCTCGACCTTGTAGCGCTCGCCCTTGTCGGCAAAGACCTTCTTCGCCTTCTCGCGCGACCACACTTCCTTGGTGAACGGCCTGTTGCGGGCGATGATCTCGCGCATCTTCTTCTCGATCACCGGGAAATCGTCCGGGGTGAACGGCTCGTTGCGCGCGAAGTCGTAATAGAACCCGTTCTCGATCACCGGCCCAATGGTCACCTGCGTTCCCGGCCAAAGCTCCTGCACGGCCTCGGCCAGCACGTGCGCCGCGTCGTGGCGGATGAGTTCCAGCGCGCGCGGATCCTCGCGGGTGATGATCTCGACCTTGCCGGACCTGCCGAGCGGATCGGAAAGATCGCGGACGGTGCCGTCGAGGCTATAGGCAACAGCCTTTTTCGCCAGCGATTTGGAGATCGATTCGGCAAGGGCGGCGCCGGTCACGGCCGCGTCGTACTCGCGGACGGAACCATCGGGAAATGTCAGGGACACGGAATTCAGCATCAGAGTTGTCCTATCCAGTCCCGCAAACGAGCGCGGGTGGTGAATGCATGTCGCAGGAAGTGTGCTGGAGCATGCAGGGTTGGCCGGAGGCGCCAATCACTTGGACGCTGGCGGGCGGCAGTCTTTTATGAGGAGTTTCCGCCGCCGTAAAGCCGCAAGCCGTTCTATTTGATGAGCCCGGGAAGATCGTTCAGGAAGCCGCCCGCGTCGCGAGCCCCTTCGGCAAGATCGAAGCCGGGCTGACGCGCTCGTCGCGGAAGCCATCCTGGCAAAGCGTCGAGCCGCTCGCCGAGTCCTCGATCAAAGTGCAGTGGATGTCTTTGAGCGGCGCCGATTGCGCCCGCATCGGCAGGCCGAGCATCCAGGCCAGCAGGAACAGAATGATGGCAATGAAGAACGGATAGCGGTCCATCTGGCGCATCGAAGCTCACTCCGGAAAAGGGATTACGCGGAGCGGCTTAGCGAGGCGTCTTGTCTCGATTTTGTCTCAAATTGGCAGTGTTTGTGCAGGCTGACGTTAACCCTACCGGATCGTAAACACGGGCTGCGAAACGCTGCCGCAGTCAGCCATCTGCGTCATCGCGCTTCCTGCCGATTTGCCAATAGCGCCACGGCATGAACCAGACATAGCGCGGCGCAAGCGTCTCCGGCACGCGGTCGATGCCATGCGTCCCGAACGGCCCGCAACGCGAGACCCGGAACAGCGCCAGCCAGCCCCCGGTCCACAATCCATGGCGGGCGATTGCCTCATGCGCGTATTCGGAACAGGTCGGCAGATGCCGGCAGCTATTGCCGACGAAGCCGGAAAGCGTCAACTGGTAGAGGCGCACGAGCGACGTGCCGAGGACGCGGCCCGGCGTCTTGCGCCAGGGTCCCTGCCAGTTTCGCCCATGCCGGACCGGCCGGACACCATGGATATGTCCTGGATGGTCTCCCATCCGCACTTCTCCGCAGCCAGCTTCCTTGTGCGTTAGATGTGGGCTTCGAGCCGGGAACGCAACGACCTTTTATCGGTCATCGCCAGGAAGGCCGGACGGGACGCCGGTCGGTCCACTCGACATGGCGCCGGGATACCAAGCGAGTTCGCCATGACCAGGCAAGCAGCCCAGGAGATCGCCCTCAAGCAGCCTGGCCGGCGCGCTTCTTCTCGATCTGGCCGATCGCGTCGACCACCGCGTCGAAGGTCAGCATGGTCGAGGCGTGACGTGCCTTGTAGTCGCGCACCGGCTCCAGATATTTCAGATCGGCGAACCGGCCCTCCGGCGGCGCGCCGTTTTCCTTGAGCATCTTCAGCATGGTCTCGCGCACCGCGCGCAGCTCACCGGCGTTCGCGCCGATGACATGCCGGGCCATGATCGAGGAGGATGCCTGACCAAGCGCGCAGGCCTTCACGTCATGAGCGAAATCGGTCACCACGTCGCCATCCATTTTGAGGTCGACGGTGACGGTCGAGCCGCACAGTTTGGAGTGCGCTCTGGCGGTCGCATCGGGGTGGTCGAGCCGGCCGATCTTGGCGATGTTTCCGGCGAAGCTCAGGATTTTCGCATTGTAGATGTCGTCGATCATTTTTTTCCAATCCGTCGCCGCCAAGCGAACAGGCTTTGCCGCTGTTGCGTCTTCCTTTCGCTGTGCACGACCATATATAATGATGGCAGCCGGGCATCGACAAGGCTAACTCAAGCCATTGTCATTGCTCATCTGTTCACGCCGCTTACGGGCTGGAAACCGGGCGAGTTTCACCCGAAAGGTCGTGGTCCGTTCAACTCGTCCCACCTCTGAGTGGGACTACGGGAGACGCCTTTATGGATGCCGTCATCAAGAAACTCATGCCCCCTTCCTCCTATATGGAGAAGCCTGTCACCGATCGCCCAAGCGAGGCCGAGGTCGAGGCCGCCGTGCGCACGCTTTTGCGCTGGACCGGCGACAACCCTGATCGCGAGGGCCTTGTCGACACGCCGAAGCGCGTCACCAAGGCTTTTCGCGAGATGTTCAACGGCTATGACATGTGCCCGGCCGAGGAGCTTGGCCGCACTTTCGAGGAAGTGGCCGGCTATGACGATCTCGTCATCGTCAGGGACATCAAGTTCCACTCCCATTGCGAGCACCACATGGTGCCGATCATCGGCAAGGCGCATGTCGGCTACCTGCCGGACGGCAAGGTCGTGGGTCTGTCCAAGATCGCGCGCGTCGTCGACATCTTCGCCCATCGCCTGCAGACGCAGGAAGCAATGACGGCGCAGATCGCAGGCGTCATCCAGGACGTGCTCAACCCGCGCGGCGTCGCCGTCATGATCGAGGCCGAGCATATGTGCATGGCCATGCGCGGCATCCGCAAGCAGGACTCGACCACGCTCACCTCGACCTTCACCGGCGTCTTCAAGGACACGCCCGAGGAACAGGTGCGCTTCGTCACCATGGTGCGTGCCTGATCGCCGGCTGCTGCCGGCCTTCAGACCGTGGTCCCGAAAAGCGGGACCCGGTTTTCGGATAAGATCATGTCCAACAAAAAGACGAACCGGCAATGTCGGCACTGCAATTTCCCAAAGCCCCGGCAGACAAGAAGGCGCTCGAGGAAGGCACCGTCCTTTCTCCGCGCTTCGATGCTGCCGGCCTCGTGACCGTCGTCGTCACCGACGCCGGCGACGGCATGCTTTTGATGGTCGCGCATATGAATGCCGAGGCGCTGGCGCTGACGCTCGAAACCGGCATCGCCCACTATTGGTCGCGTTCCCGCAACGCGCTGTGGAAAAAGGGCGAAACCTCGGGCAACGTCCAGCGCGTCCTTGAGATGCGCACGGATTGTGACCAGGACGCCATTTGGTTGAGCGTCAAAGTATTGGGCCAGGACGCAACTTGTCACACCGGTAGGCGTTCCTGCTTTTATCGGACGGTGGGGCTCAGCGACGGCAAGGCGGTGCTTGCCGACGATGGCAGCAAGCCGCTGTTCGATGCGCAAGAAACGTATCGGAAGCCGGCGTGAACCATTCGATATTCACAAACCACTCATATTCACTATTCTCAAACATCCTTGTGATAGAAGGGACACGGGACAAGGGAGATCATGATGCTCGAATGGGCGTCATTGCGCAGCAGACCTGACGTTCAGGAGGCCAACGGCCTTGCATCGTCCGGCGGCGTGCTCGATCCGAAATCGGCGAAGAAGATGGGCATCTCGCTGGCGCTAGGCGGTGGCTGTGCGCGTGGCTGGGCCCATATCGGCGTGCTGCGCGCGCTGGACGAAGCCGGCATCGAAGTTTCGATGATCGCAGGCACCTCGATCGGCGCGCTGGTCGGCGGCTGCTATCTCGCCGGCAAATTGGACGAACTGGAAGGGTTCGCCAGAAGCCTGACCAAGCGGCGCCTCTTCGGACTGCTCGATCTCAATCTGCGCGGCAGCGGCCTGTTCGGCGGCATGAAGCTCGATGCGCGGCTGCGCGAACACGTGGACGGTATCCGTTTTGAGGAACTGTCGAAGCCCTTCGTCGCCGTCGCTTCCGAAATCCGCACCGGCCACGAAATCTGGCTGTCGAAAGGTTCGCTCATCACCGCCATGCGCGCGTCCTACGCGTTGCCCGGCGTCTTCGAGCCCGTGAACTGCAACGGGCGCGTTCTGGTCGACGGCGCGCTGGTCAATCCGGTGCCGGTCTCGGTCTGCCGCGCCTACGAGCAGCCGCTGGTCGTGGCGGTCAACCTCCACTACGATCTGTTCGGGCGTGCCGCGGTGATCAAGCACAGCGCGGGTGAACTCGTCATCGAGAACGACGCGCCGCGTCCCGGTCAGGTCAACCCCCAGCACCCCCCGCACCAGACCCGCCTCGGCATCACCGGCGTCATGGTCGAGGCCTTCAACATCATTCAGGACCGGATCTCGCGCGCCAGGCTCGCCGGCGATCCGCCCGACATGTCGCTGCAGCCGAAGCTCAGCCATATCGGACTGACCGAGTTCCACCGCGCCGACGAGGCGATCCGTATCGGCTATCAGGCGACGATGTCCCAGATCAGCGAATTGAGGCGGCTGCAGACGGTGCTCGCCTGATCCGAAGCGTCAGTCAAGCAATCGCGGCATCAGTGATGCGGAATTGCACTGAGCGGTTGCCGTTCCAGTAATTGCCCGACAGCGAACCGGCTATATGCACGGTCTTGCCCCTGTTCTTGAACAGGAATTCGCCAAGCGCGGTGTCGACGGCGCGGAACGCGATCGCCTGGAGGTTGCCGCCGCTTTGCGACTGCAGGTCGGCGCGGATGTGGTTGGTGCCGATCGGCCGCGCATCGATAAGTCTGTGGCGCGGCAGCACAAACACCGGCGCGATGTGTCCGGCGCCGAACGGGCCGGCTTTCTCCAGCGCGTCGAGAAGCGCCAGCGTCGCGCCCTCGGCGGCTAAGGCGCCGTCGATCGCGAGGCTTTCCTCGCTCTGCAGCCGGAACACATCCGCCGCAGCGCGCTCCTCGAAGAAAGCCCGAAGCGCGCCGAGCTTGGCACGTTCCACGGTGATGCCTGCCGCCATGCCGTGACCGCCGCCCTTGGCGATCAGGCCGGCCTGCGCCGCCTCGCGCACCAGCCGGCCGAGATCGAAACCGGAGACCGAGCGCCCCGAGCCGGTGCCGATCCCATTGGCATTGAAGGCGATGGCGAAAGCGGGACGGCGCGCATGTTCCTTGAGCCGCGAGGCCAGCAGCCCGACGATGCCGGGATGCCAGCTGTTGCTGGCGGTCACGACGATGCCAGGGCCGGTGCCGCCGGCAAGCTCCGCGTCGGCCTCGGCGCGCGCCTGCGCCAGCATCTCCAGTTCCATCTGCTGCCGTTCCTGGTTCAGCCGGTCGAGCGTCTCGGCAATGCTTGCGGCTTCAACGGGATCCTCGGTGGCAAGCAGCCTGCTGCCGAGCGCGGCATCGCCGATGCGCCCGCCGGCATTGATGCGCGGCCCGATCAGATAGGCGAGATGGAAGGTATTTATCGGCTCGCCGATGCGCGAGACCCGCGCAAGCGCCGCCAGCCCCTCATTCTTCTGCTGGCGCGCCACCTGCAGCCCCTTGACTACGAAAGCGCGGTTGACGCCGGTGAGCGGCACCACGTCGCAAACGGTCGCCAGCGCGGCGAGGTCGAGCAGCGAAAGCAGATCGACCGGCGCGACGTTTGGCAAGCGTTCGCGAAGCACCTTCGCCGTCTGCACCAGGCACAGGAAGACCACACCGGCGGCGCAGAGATGCCCCTGCCCCGAAAGGTCGTCCTCCCGGTTCGGATTGACCACCGCATCCGCCGCCGGCAGCGGTCCGCCGACTTGGTGATGGTCGAGCACCACGACATCGGCGCCGGCATCTTTCGCCGCCTCGATCGACACGGCGCTGTTGGTGCCGCAGTCGACGGTGACGATCAGCTTCGCGCCGCGCGAGATCAGCTCGCGCATAGCTTCCGGATTCGGGCCGTAGCCTTCGAAGATGCGGTCGGGGATATAGATCTCGGACGGCACCGAAAACCGAGCCAGAAAGCGCTTCAGCAGCGCCGACGACGCGGCGCCGTCGACATCGTAGTCGCCGAAGATCGCCACCCTCTCGCCGGCCACGACCGCATCCGCGATGCGCGCCGCCGCCTTCTCCATGTCGGTCAGCGAGGCCGGGTTCGGCAAAAGCTCGCGAATGGTCGGATCGAGGAAGCGCTCGGTCTGCTCGACCGTCACGCCGCGCCCAGCCAGCACCCTTGCGACGATGTCCGGCACGCCATGGCCCTGCGCGATGGCCAAAGCGGCCATGTCCTGCCGCTCGGTCAGCCGGTGCTCCCAGGAAACACCGGTCGCCGACTGCCTGACATCGAGGAAGAAGCGTCTCTCGCCCATCATGAGACGCGCCGTCTGCACACCATCCTTCGGCAGATATCAAGATGCGACAGCCCTAGCAATTCCGGGAAAGCGAACCACCCCGGAAAACTGTGGAAGGGCGCTCCGACCGTAATTGCGCGAAAGTGTCTACAAGGACGAAATCAGAACTTTTCCAGATCCTGGTGACGCGCCTTGATCTCGCGCACTGTGCGCGAGGACGAGCGCAGCACGATGGTGTGAGTGGTGATGAAGGTGCGCCCGAACTTCACCCCGCCGAGCAGATTGCCGTCGGTGACGCCGGTCGCCGCGAACAGCACGTCGCCGCGCGCCATGTCCTGCGCGCGATAGACCCGCTTCGGATCCGAAATGCCCATCTTTTCGGCCCGTGCAATCTTCTCCGGCGTGTCGAGGATCAGCCGGCCCTGCATCTGTCCGCCCGTGCAGCGAAGCGCCGCCGCGGCCAGCACCCCTTCCGGCGCGCCGCCGGTGCCGAGATAGATGTCGATGCCGGTCTCTTCCGGATCGGTGGTGTGGATGACGCCGGCGACGTCGCCGTCGCCGATCAGCCGGATGGCGGCGCCCGTGGCCCGCACCGCGTCGATCAGCTTGGCATGGCGCGGCCGGTCGAGGATGCAGGCGGTGATGTCGGGCACCGCCACGCCCTTGGCCTTGGCGAGATTGGCGATGTTCTCGGCCGGCGGCGCGTCGATGTCGATCAGGCTGTCCGGGTATCCCGGCCCGATGGCGATCTTGTCCATGTAGACGTCGGGCGCGAACAGCAGGCTGCCCTTCTCCGCGATGGCGATGACGGCAAGCGCGTTGGGAAGGTTCTTGGCGCAGATCGTCGTGCCTTCGAGCGGATCGAGCGCGATGTCGACCGCCGGGCCTTTGCCGGTGCCGACCTCTTCGCCGATATAGAGCATCGGCGCCTCGTCGCGCTCGCCCTCGCCGATGACCACGGTACCCTTGATGGCCAACCGGTTGAGTTCCTGGCGCATCGCATCGACCGCGACCTGGTCGGCCGCCTTCTCATCGCCGCGACCGCGCAGCCTGGCAGCGGCGACCGCGGCCCTTTCGGTCACACGCACCACTTCCATGGTGAGGATACGATCGAGGCCGGCTGCGATGTTTTGGGCCATGTTCATGGATGGGCATTCCTCGTTGAAACTGCGCTTTGCCTCCCGCCAGAAGCGCGCTTCTTCTGGCAAAGCTCCATGACAACGGCAAGACTTGCCATGTCAATTTTTGAAATGGCAGCAATATCAATCGATTAAAGGTGAAATATGACTCGAACTATTCCGCCCGCTCGATACGGATCACCTGCGGCTTGTCGGTGAGATGGCCGTCCTTGGTGACGCCTTCGACCGCCTTGCGCACCGCCGCTTCCGTTGTCTCGTGGGTGACGAGGATGACTGTCTTTTGCTCTTCGGTTGCCGGCCCGGCGGCCTGCTGGACGATCGATTCCAGTGAAATATCGTTGTCGGCCATGCGCTTGGCGATCGCCGCGAAGACGCCGATGCGGTCGTGCACGGTGAGCCGGATGAAATAGCCGCCGGCATGGCTGCGCATCTGCGCTTTCCTGTAGGGCTTCAACTCCTTCGCCGGCCAGCCGAAGACCGGCCCGTGCTGGAACCCCGGCCGGCTCTTGGCGATATCGGCAATGTCGCCGACCACCGCCGAGGCGGTGGCATTGCCGCCGGCGCCGGGGCCGGAGAGCAAAAGCTCGCCCAGGATGTCGGTCTCGATCGCCACGGCATTGGTGACGCCATGCACCTGCGCGATGACCGAGGCCGTCGGCACCATGGTCGGATGCACGCGCTGCTCGATGCCGCTGTCGGTGCGCTGCGCGACGCCGAGCAGCTTGATGCGATAGCCGAGCTCGGCTGCGGCGCGAATGTCGGCCTGGGTGATGTTGGAGATGCCCTCCATGTAAATGTCGTTGGCGGCGATCTTCGTGCCGAACGCAAGGCTGGTCAGGATCGACAGCTTGTGCGCCGTGTCATGGCCTTCGATGTCGAAGGTCGGGTCGGCTTCGGCATAGCCGAGGCGCTGCGCGTCCTTGAGGCAGGCATCGAAAGAGATGCCTTCGGCCTCCATGCGGGTCAGAATGTAGTTGCAGGTGCCGTTGAGGATGCCGAAGACGCGGGTGACCTGGTTGCCGGCCATCGCCTCGCGCATCGTCTTGATGACCGGGATGCCGCCGGCCACCGCAGCCTCGTAGTTGAGCAGCACGCCCTTCTTCTCGGCGATCTCGGCGAGTTGCACGCCGTGCTTGGCCAACAGCGCCTTGTTGGCCGTCACGACATGGCGGCCGGCCTCGAGCGCCGCCTTCACCGATGCACGCGCTGGCCCTTCGTCGCCGCCGATCAGCTCGACGAAGACATCAATGTCGGCCTTCTCGGCCATCTTCGCGGCATCGTCGAACCATTTGGTGTCGCCCAGATCGACACCGCGGTCGCGCTTCGGATCGCGCGCCGAAACCGCTGTGACGACAATGTCGCGACCGCACTGGCGGGTGAGCTCGGCGGCCTTGTCGTTGAGCACGCGCGCCACCGAGGCGCCCACCGTGCCAAGGCCGGCAATTCCAACACGCAACGCTTCAGCCATGTCCGGCGACGCCCCTCAAAGATTGGTCGGTGTGTTGTGCGGTGAATTCAGCGGCGCGCGGTGAGCGGCACAACATTGTTGGGCTGCTTGGCGGTCGAGGCCAGGAAGCGCTTGATGTTGCGCGCCGCCTGGCGGATCCGGTGCTCGTTCTCGACCAGCGCCACACGAACGAAATCGTCGCCGTGCTCACCGAAGCCGATGCCCGGCGCCACCGCCACGTCGGCGTGCTCGATGAGCAGCTTGGAGAATTCGAGCGAGCCGAGCTGGCGGAACTGTTCCGGGATCGGCGCCCAGGCGAACATCGAGGCCGCCGGCGCCGGAATGGTCCAGCCGGCACGGCCGAAGGAATCGACCATCACATCGCGCCGCTTGTGATAGACCTCGCGCACCTCGGCGATGTCGGCACCGTCGCCGTTGAGCGCATGCGCCGCCGCCACCTGGATCGGCGTGAAGGCGCCGTAGTCGAGATAGGATTTGACGCGCGTCAGCGCCGCGATCAGCCGCTCGTTGCCGACCGCGAAGCCCATGCGCCAGCCGGGCATGGAAAAAGTCTTCGACATCGAGGTGAACTCGACGCAGACATCCATCGCCCCTGGAACCTGGAGCACCGAAGGCGGCGGATTGCCGTCGAAATAGATCTCGGAATAGGCAAGGTCCGACAGGATGATGATGTCATTCTTCTTCGCGAAGGCGACCACGTCCTTGTAGAAATCGAGCGAGGCGACAAGCGCCGTCGGGTTCGACGGATAGTTGAGGATCAGCGCCAGCGGCCTTGGGATCGAGTGGCGGATGCCGCGCTCGACCGCCGGGATGAAGCCGTCATCCGGTTCCACCTGCAGCGAGCGGATGACGCCGCCCGACATGATGAAGCCGAAGGCGTGGATCGGATAGGTCGGATTGGGGCACAGGATGACGTCGCCGGGCGCGGTGATCGCCTGCGCCATGTTGGCAAAGCCCTCCTTCGAGCCGAGCGTCGCCACCACTTGCGTGTCGGGATTGAGCTTCACGCCGAAGCGGCGGGCATAGTAGTTCGCCTGGGCCCGGCGCAGGCCCGGAATGCCGCGCGAGGACGAATAGCGATGCGTGCGCGGATCGCGCACCACTTCGCATAATTTGTCGACGATGGCCTTCGGCGTCGGCAGGTCCGGATTGCCCATGCCAAGGTCGATGATGTCGGCACCGCGCGAGCGGGCGCTGGCCTTCAGCCGATTGACCTGCTCGAACACGTAAGGCGGAAGGCGGCGGACCTTGTGAAATTCTTCCATTGGAGTTCCAGACGAGCAAAGGGGGCGCTTTTCGGCGCGATATAGACCTAATTGCAGTTAGGGTCGAGGGCGGGATCGCATTTGCCTTCGATCTGCTTCAGCGCGACGTCGCCATGCGTCCTGGCGAGCGTGTTCAGCGCCGCCGTATTGGCGGCTGGCTTCGCGCGGCCGCCCTTGGCAAGCTGCGCCTGCTGCTCGGCCTTGAGCTGGGCAAGCTTGGCGGCAGTCTCTTCCTTCGTCAGCTGCTTGGCGGCTACCGGCGGCGGAATGTTGAGGTTCGGATAGGAGCCGGTGTCCTTCGGCCCCTCGGTCACCGCGGTCGGATTGTTGGTGTTGCTGCTGGTCTCGCAGCCGCCCGCAAGCAACGGCGTGCATAGCACCGCGGCTGCGGCGGCGATGCGGCAAATCGAACCGGCGCCGAGAAAATAAGTCCCGCCAACATTAATCGTCATATTGTTTTCCTGGCAGCCGAGTTAGAGCGTGTTGGACCCGGTCAGATGTCCCATGGTAATATGTCAAGAAAACGCTCCGGGAGGAACCCCGCGAACCATGTCCAAAGCGCCCGATTCGGACAAAGCGGAAAATGGCGGACCTTCGACCGTCGAGCAATATCTGGTGAAAGATCCCGAACGCTTCGCGTTGAACATGGCGCGCATGATCGAGCAGGCCGGCAAGGCGGCCTCCGCCTGGGCCGAGCCGCGCGAAAAGGGTGAGGTGCGCGACCACGTCGCCGAACCCGTGGTCGACATGGTCAAGACCTTCTCCAAGCTCTCGGAGTACTGGCTGGCCGACCCGCAGCGCGCGCTGGAAGCGCAGACGCGGCTTTTCGCCGGCTACATGACGGTCTGGGCGAACGCCATCCAGAAGGTCAGCCCGAGCCCCAACGCCGAAGCCCCCGAGGACGCGGTCAAGCCCGAGCGCGGCGACAAGCGCTTCCAGGATCCGGAATGGGGCCGCAATGCCTTCTTCGACTTCCTGAAACAGGCCTATCTCGTCACCTCGCGCTGGGCCTCGGATCTCGTCGATCATGCCGAGGGCCTGGACGAGCACACCCGCCACAAGGCCAGCTTCTACGTCAAGCAAGTGTCCAACGCCATCGCGCCGTCGAATTTCATTCTGACCAATCCCGAGCTGTTCCGCGAGACCGTCGCCTCCAACGGCGAGAATTTGGTGCGCGGCATGAAAATGCTGGCCGAGGACATCGCCGCCGGCAGGGGCGACCTGAAGCTGCGCCAGGCGGACTACGCGCCGTTCGAGATCGGCAAGAACATCGCCACGACACCCGGCAAGGTCATCGGCCGCAGCGATGTCGCCGAGATCATCCAATACGATGCGACGACGGAGACGGTGCTGAAGCGCCCCCTGCTCATTTGCCCGCCCTGGATCAATAAATACTATATCCTCGACCTCAACCCGCAGAAATCCTTCATCCGCTGGGCAATCGAGCAGGGCCACACGGTCTTCGTCATCTCCTGGATCAACCCGGACGAGCGCCACGGCGCCAAAGGCTGGGAGGCCTATATCCGCGAGGGCCTGCAATATGGCCTCGACATGGTCGAGAAGGCGACCGGCGAGAAGGAGGTCAACGCCATCGGCTATTGCGTCGGCGGCACGCTATTGGCCGCGGCGCTCGCGCTGCTGGCGCAGGAAGGCGACCACCGCATCAGATCGGCGACCTTCTTCGCCACTCAGGTCGACTTCACCTATGCCGGCGATCTCAAGGTCTTCGTCGACGAGGACCAGGTTGCCGCGGTCGAGCGCTCGATGAGCGAAAAGGGCTATCTCGACGGCACCAAGATGGCGACCGCCTTCAACATGCTGCGCTCGGGCGACCTGATCTGGCCTTATGTCATCAACAACTATATGCGCGGCAAGGACCCGCTGCCCTTCGACCTGCTCTACTGGAATGCCGATTCGACCCGCATGGCGGCGGCCAACCATTCCTTCTATCTGCGCAATTGCTATCTCGAGAACAATCTCTCCCGCGGCACGATGGAGCTTGCCGGCCGCACCGTCTCGCTGGCCGACATCACGATCCCTGTCTACAACCTCGCCACGAAGGAAGACCACATCGCGCCGGCGCTTTCGGTGTTCCTCGGCTCGCGCTATTTCGGTGGCGACGTCGAATATGTCATGGCGGGCTCCGGCCACATCGCCGGCGTCGTCAATCCGCCGGCGGCGCACAAGTACCAGTACTGGACCGGCGGCAAGCCGGTGGGGGATTTCAGCACCTGGTTCGCCGGCGCGCACGAGCATGCCGGCTCATGGTGGACGCACTGGCAGCACTGGATCGAAAGCCAGGACAACATCCATGTGCCCGCCCGCAAACCGGGCAAGCGTATGAAAACCTTGGGGGACGCGCCGGGCACCTATGTCAAGGTGCGTGTGTAACCGGCTGTAACGTCTGGTGAGTTGACGGGCCGCCCAAACAGGGCGAAATGGTGATGTTAATCGTTTTCGTAGCCTCAGCTCGCCTGCAGACAAACAATAAATCCGAGGCTTTGCAGATCGATACAGATCCCGTTTCCGGTTCGGGAACAGGAGGTCGCCGCCAGAGGCATTGGAGTGCTGCGGCGACGATGTACGGACCGGATGCCGAGGGGGAATTTTATTTTGAAATCAGCAGGTTGGCGCCTTGCACGAAGGGAAAGCCGCAGCATCGTGGCAGCGCTTTTATCCGTGCTTCTGGCCTCCTGCACCTCGACCGGCGACCCGACGATGTCGGTCGTCACGCCCGCCTACAATTCAACCGCCACAGAGATGAGCGCGGCTTCCAGCGCCCAGTCCGCGGCGTCGGCCGATTCGACCTCGCAGGCGTCGTCGACCTCCCCGGCATCCCCAGAGGCGGCATCGACCGTGATGGGCGAAGACGACAAACCGTTGCCTGAAAAAGTTGCCTATGTGCCGGAAACCCGGCCCGGAGCAGCCTTCCCCGCGGTAGCGGTTCCTGCTGACGCCGGCTCGATCGCCGGCAACACGCCGCAACCGCTGGTACATCCGCCGCAGACGGCAGAGGAGACGAAAGCGGCCGCCGACAAAGTCGCTGCCGGCGATGCCGCCGCGGTCGCATCGCAAGCGCAGGCGACCGTGCAGGCGATGAGCAAAGGCGTCTACGTGACAGCGGGCGAGCCCCAGCAACAGCCGATCGCCGCGCCGAAGAAGGGGCTGTTTGCTTCTCTGTTCAGCACCACGCCGGCCTCGGCCGCGCCTGCCCCGCTGATCAACACGCGCTCCAGCGACCAGCCCGCCGCCCAGGCCAAGACCACGTCGCCGGCGACAAAGCCGATCGTCACCCTCGCCTCCGCGACCCCGGGCGACAAGCCGGTGCAACTGGCTTCTCTCGGTGACGACAGCAGCAACCACATCACCGGCGCCGATGCCTTGCCCGGCGTGCGCCAGACGGCGCTGTTCGAGATCAAGCGCAAGTCCGGCATCGACGACGAGAGCGACGTCGATCTCAACGAGGACGAAGGCGGCGGCTCCTACCAGGTGGCGTCGGCCGCCGGTATGGCAAGGCTCGCGCCCAACGGCCTCTTGAGACAGAACGAAAGTGTCGACGTCGCCTGCCTGAAGCCTTCGCTGGTGCGCGTGCTGAAAACGATCGAGGGTCATTTCGGCCGCAAGATGATCGTCACCTCCGGCTATCGCGACCCTGCCCGCAACCGCCGCGCCAACGGCGCCAAGAACTCGCTGCACATGTATTGCGCTGCCGCCGACATCCAGGTTCCCGGCGTCTCCAAGTGGGAGCTGGCGAGCTATGTGCGTTCGATGCCGGGCCGCGGCGGCGTCGGAACCTACTGCCACACCGAATCCGTCCATGTCGACGTCGGCCCCGAGCGCGACTGGAACTGGCGCTGCCGCCGGCGCGGCGGCGGCGGCGACAACTAAGCGGCTTACCTGCTTCGGTCGAACTGTTTTCCGGTTGCCAAACATGCGTTTTGCAGGCTCGCGAAAAAAGTTGTCGCATGTGGCGGCAGATGGGTTGCCGGTTGCGAGCAACGCAATTATAAGCCGCTTCGTCTGAGCGCGCCCATCGTCTAGCGGTTAGGACACCGCCCTTTCACGGCGGTAACAGGGGTTCGATTCCCCTTGGGCGTACCAGCAAATGTCAGGGAGTTAGCACCCTCTCCCGGCAAATCATCCAATAAGCGTCAAATAGCGACTGCGTATTACGGCCGACGGGTGACCGCGAAATGGCCCGCTCTGAGAATCCGTGGCGGCTCCTGTCATCCGTTCGCGATTTTCATAACGTGAACGCCTTCCAGCGCTCCATCGAGTCAGACATTATGGCTCAAGGAGTGCGAAACCATATAGCGCCCACAACTGCTCACATTCCCTCGCCCTGAGGCTCGGTGTTCCTGCTTTTCCGTAAAACACCATCGCTCCGCGAACTCCGTATCCAAGCACGGATGCATTCGCAACGAACTGGATAGCTTGCCCCAGGCGCATAGTGCCGATCTTGGCATCAGTCTTGTTGGCGAGGTCGACGACTCCAAGGATCTCAGCGTCAGTGTTCCTGGCTTCGAGAACGGCATCCGAAGTCGCACTGGTGACGCTAAAAAGCATCGTATTAGCCTCTGCTAATAATAACAGCGAACTAACGCGTCTTGTTCCCGAGGATCGACAGGCCCGGCCACCGAGGTCGCCGGGAATTGCCTCGTATTTTAGCGACATCTGAAACAAAGGGATTTCGCGAGCGTTTAAAGCTCCACAAAGGAGCTTCGACGATGGACCCGGCTACGGCAGCGGTGATGGTTTTGCTTTTGTGCAGCCCAGGCGAGGCTTCGATCTGCAAACCGCTTAATACGGCGCCTCGGGTTTTCGCCTCCCTCAACGAATGCCGTGTCACATTGGAAGCTGAACTCGCCGGCGCTCCTAGCGGAAGAATGGTCGGCCGATGCCAGGTCGTCGATCCGACCATCACGGGCTCTTTGCCAGCCGGCTATACGACAGTTACAGTTACGCGCGGCGACAGCAATGTCAGGTATATTGTTCCGTACAAGGAATAGCCGGGCCACCTGAGCAGCCGAGCCTCGTCCGAAGAGTATCGATCAGCAGCCCGTCTATTTCCGCCGCCAAACATTCTCCACCCGAACCAAGACGAAGCCAGTGGCGTGGGTCGATCTCAATCCGGTAGGAATCGCCGTGCAAGGTTTCCATCGTATGGGCCAGGAATCGCGCAGCAAGATCGACTTGGGCCAGCTTCGCCTTGACCTCTGCGGCTCCGTCGGCGACGGCATCGGCACGCTGCGGAATTGTCCTCCTGCCGAACAAGGGCGGCTTAGCCGGCTCTACGCTGAAACTTCGTCAGATACCGTCCCAAGTGTTGGAAGAAAGATATTTGGTGGTCGGCATAACTGCCCAGCCAAAATCCATTTGCATTTCGCGCGGCGGGCTGTTCAGCATCCGCGTCGTTTTTTGGGCATCATGCGCATATTTCAGGGCCGCTCCCATGCGGTTGAGCGTTTTTAAAATCGACATGGCTCATCATCCTTCCATGTGCCGAAGCCGTCCCGCGAGCGATCTTCGGCTGCTTTCGATCGGTACTAGATGGTCGATGATTGTTTCCGCCGCGTCGCACGCAAGCTCACGGGCTGTAACCAAACAGTTGCCCCTGAAACGCTCGCACACAACCAAGCTGGTCAGAAGGTTTTGAGGTGATCGGAGTTGTCCCAGGCATCCCACGCACAGGGAGCGTGTGCCGTTGCCTCCTCGAAACAAAGCCGAAATTGCGCACCATCAGATCGAAACATGATCGCTGCAAAAACGGCGTTGACCGGCACTGCCGGAAATCAGAGCAAAGGGAAACTCAAATGACCAACATTATTCGCAATGCAATTCTGGCTACTGTCGCGGTTTTCAGCTTGGTCGGTGCGGCTTATGCTCAGCAGCAGACCATCACTTCTTGCAGCAATCACGATGGCTACTGGAACCAGTGCCTGGGTGCCGCAAACAACGGCCACCAGAGCGGCGGCCGCGGACACGATCGCCACTGATTGACGATCGGGTTCCAACAAATGCCTCGCTGGCAAGTTGCCGGCGGGGCTTTGTGCGTTCTGGCAATTTTTTTGACACAGCACATCGCGCATTGCCCAAGCGTCAGCGGAGCGGATTCTGAGTTGCACGCCGGACGCATGCAGCCGACGGCTCCGGTGATTGAACAGCACAAATATGCGGTCTTATCGGCTCGGATCCGTTAGGAAGCAGCGTCAAACACCACCGCCGCCTTGCCGGTTCTCACCCGCCATACCGCTCAATAATCTTCCTTGGCTATCGTCAGCCCCCGCCCGGCGCCTGGAATGAATTGCGTACGCGCCGGATCGACCCGGAAGAACGGCTCCGAAGGCCTTTCCAATAGGTCCGGCGGAATTGAATCCTCCCCTTGGCGGGAGTTTGATGACATTGTCCGGTCAGAGTTTTGATGTGAGTCCCGCAGATGCCCAAGATGCCTCACGCCGGCCAACGCGTAAGTTTGCCACCAATAGCCGCAGCTCAAAAACCGATATTTGTTGACCGGTCCGGCGAAACTTGCCGGATCCGCACCTTGCGGCCGAATGAAGTGAATGAGCGCTTCACAAGGTGGCTTGCCGATCCAGCTGTCAGCGCCGGGTTGAACATGGCTGGCACGGCAATGGGGCTCGAATCGTTCCGCACGTATGTCAATAGTTTCGACAATGTACGGCGTAACCTGCTGGCGATCCGCCTGCTCGACGACGACCCGATCGGCTTGATCATGATCGAGATTGATCCACGTCACCGCAATGGGTCTCTGCACATCATCGTCGGGGATAAAGCACAGCGGAAGCTCCAGATTTCAATCGAGGCCACTCGCCTCGCAATCTGGCATCTGTTCGTCGAACGCAGATTGGAAAAGCTGATGTTTGAGCCGCTGGCTCGAAATCAAGCAGCAGTGACAGCTTGCCGGCTTGGAATGCTGCGCCAAGAGGGGACGTTGCTGTCCCACCGACTCGACATAAAAACGGGTGAACGCCTGGATCAGCTTATCTTTGCGTTGACTGTGGACGAGTTCAAGAAGCGCGTGCGAGTTGTTCCGTCCCTTCCGGTTTTTGAGGGACCCGGCTTATCGCGCCACTTTGTGCGCGAGACAGCCAAGTCATTCGGCCGCAACCTTTCCTGATGCATGTCGCGCCCAAAGTGCGCAGCGCTTTTTGGGGAAGCGACAGGCGTCAAAACCAAAGACTTGAAAGCGGGACGCGCTTTTACTCGCTAGAAGCGGTAGGAAATGCCGAAATTCAAGGTGCCAAACGACGGTTTGAATGTCACCTGATCGGCGCCATTGCCGCCCACGTGAACACTGCTGAACACGTAGTGGACGTATTCTGTCTTGAGCGCCCAATGCGGAGCGAAAGCGTATTCGACACCTGCACCGAATGCCCCGCCGACTTTGGTCGTGGTGACTGCGTCCGCCCCGCCCAAGATTCCGGTTGTCGATGAGGAAGTCTCAAAACGGGAAACGGCAACGCCGGCTGTGCCGTACAGCAAGAACTGATCCGACGCCAAGAAGCCCGCACGCGCGCGAGCAGACGCTACCCAGTCCAAATCGTAATTGTATGAGTGGGTCTTTCCGCCGAAGATCGGATCCACCACGACATGAGACGAATTCTGGTTGTGAAAGCCCAGGAAATCGAAACTTGCGACGCCGCCGTAGACGAATTGGCCTGCCTGCCAGTCGTGGCCGACGTAGACGCCACCTATGAAGGCCGTGTCGCTGAAATCCGAACTGCTGACGGCCGAAGGCCCATCGAACCCGGGATGCGAAAACCCGGCTCCGATCTCCGCGCCAGCGTAATATCCCGTCCAGCTACCGTCTTGAGCGTTCGCTGGCGCTGCCAGGGCAGCCAAGGCGACCGACGCATAGAAAATCTTGATCATGAAATCATCCCCACCCGTAAGCTCACCCATAGCCGACGTGACAGCGAAATGCTGTAGCGGCGCTACCACACTAGGTTTTGGGGTGCGCTGCCCGATTCATGTTCGATAGGGACAGGCTAGGAAGATTTGGACGGCGCGTTTCAGGCATGGCGTATCGGAAGTGTGCCGCCGGCGCTGAGACGCCACGATCGACAGCACGACGCCCGAAGTCATCGAGGCGTCACGACTGGTCCGCAGATGACATCCAAGACGCAGTGATACAAAACCGAACCTCTGCCTGACGCCTCGGAACAAATCTCCGTGACCCATAGCTGAAAGCAATCGTGCACTATATTATAACATGGTCGAGGCGATGCGATGTCGAACGTCTACGATCTTGGAAGCGATCTGGTGCGTCGTATCTATGAAAAACGCATAGATGCACCGGCGATTCTTGATGCCTCCACGCATTTTCCCAACGCGACGAAGTTCGCAGCCGTCTGGCAGAGTATTCGCGATGAAGCGCTGTCGGTGCAGTTGAACCGGGTTCCGCGTTTTCACGACATCATGCCGGAACAGGCCGAGATTTCGGCCAATGACGGCCTCGATTGGCGCATGTTCGTGCTCAAGGCCTACGACATGACGATCCCGGAAAACCTTGGGAAGATGCCTACCCTCAGCCGGTTGCTGTCCGAGTGCCCCGAGGTCAAATCGGCGGCTGTTTCATTCCTGGCGCCGCGCAAGCACATCCCGCCCCACCGCGGCCCCTTTCGCGGCATCATGAGATTTCATCTCGGCCTTGTCATTCCGAAACTGGCGGACGGCCGCCCGGCAACGATCATGATGATCAACCATGAGGAAAAGCGGATCGCCGACGGCGAATGTCTGCTGTGGGACGACACTTTCGAGCACGAGGTCATGAACAGCGCCGATCAGGCGCGTATCGCCTTGTTGCTTGATGTGTGGCGCCCGGATATGCCGCTGGACATGGAGATCCTGTCCAGGTTGATCGTTCGAGGCGTGCAGGTGGGAATGCACTACAGAGGGGTATCTTTCGCCGGTTAAAGCGTCACGCTCTCGCTTCGCGAAACCCTCTTGCGCTGCCGCCGCGCTTCAGCGGCAACATCATGTCCCTTGCGAGCAAACCGCTGACGCGGCAGAAGGCCATGAAGGCCCGGCACGCTTCCTCGGCGCTTGCCACATCGACTGTCGCGCCGAAGCAGGCGTTAAACGCGGCGTCATAAACCTTGCCCTGCCGGCGCTTCGGCCAGTTCTGCAGGAAATCGAGCGCCTGCTCGACGCTGTAGATTTCCTCGACCGGCAGGCCGGGCGCGGGCGTGATGCGCACCGGCACCTCGAATTGCAGTCTGTCCATTCCCTGTCTCCCGAACTGGCGAAGTCGGAGCAACGCCGTTCGTTCTGAAAAGTTCTTTGACCGGTTTTTGACGCAGGAATGTGACCTCAGTGCGGTGCGGGCCCGGCGACTGCCGCGGCAGATCGGCGCTCTGGCCACATCGTTCGACCGGGCGATGCAACCGGCATCGCCCTGTCGAGGTTGCGTCTACTGGTTCGCCGGGTCCGTCTCCGCCTCGTAGGCCATGCGCGAGACCACCATCAGCAGATTGGCGGACGGCACGGCGAAGATGACGCCGAGCACGATCGCCGCCGTTCCTTCCACGCGAAGCGTTGCGGCTACAGCCCAATAGACGGTGCCTATGCAGATGACTGCCTGGACGGCGAGAAACGCGGCTGCCGAAGCAGCGCGCGTGAGTGTCTTGAATGTCTTGATACGTTGCATCGAGAAATGTCCAATGGACACGCGCCACGCAACCTGCCGACAGCCGATAGCCGTCGCCAGGTCGCGGCGCGAAAGGAATAGTTGAGGTGAGAAAGGTCTGCGACCGCCTGGCTCAGGCAGTTGGTGGCGCGCGAGGCTGATTGGTATGCGAGAGCGGCGCGGCCACAAAGGCAGGCGTGATGCCGGCCTGCGCCGGCAAAGCCCCGCCAGCGACAAGGAAATCGGATGCCGGAGCGAGAATGCCGGGATTGCCGCTGACGAGCTTTACCGGCAGCGGCCGGCCGGCGCGGGCTTCGAGGGCCTGCGCCTTGCCGGCGATCCTCAGCAAGGCAAGCGTTTCGCCCTGCCGCGTCGCGCTGATGCCGGCGCCGCCCGAGGCAAACGCTGTCGAGGCGGAGACCTCAGCCTGGGCGAAGCTCACCAGCGCAAGCGCAAGCAGCGCCATCAGGGCCGAGCACGCGGTCCTGCTTGGCAGCACCGTCGATCTTGCGCGTTCCGGTGCCGTCAACGGGCGTAAATCTCCTGCATGCGGTCCCGGCCTACCTCATGGGATGGTGAAAGGAAAGCTTGCGACGCCCAGACGCGCCCGCCCAGCGAATATTCCCGCGGCAAACCGGTTGCAGGCACTTCGTCCTTGAACCTTGCGGCTTCCGGTGCCAAATCTGGAGAAAATTTCCGCACCGGCTCGCGTCAGGAGCCAACCCGCGAACGGACAAGAATGGTTACCTATCTCGACGCCGCAACGGCCCCCTTGAGAAACACCGGCCAGATCCGCCTCTATGGCGAGGAAGGGTTTGCGGGCATGCGCAAGGCCTGCGATCTCACCGCGCGCTGTCTTGACGAGCTTGTGTCGATGGTGAAGCCCGGCGTCACCACCGAGACCATCGACCGTTTCGTCTTCGAGTTCGGCATGGATCACGGTGCATTGCCGGCCACGCTCAACTATCGCGGCTACACCAAATCGTCCTGCACTTCGATCAATCACGTGGTCTGCCACGGCATTCCTGACAACAAGCCCCTCAAGGACGGCGACATCGTCAACATCGACGTCACCTACATCCTCGACGGCTGGCACGGCGATTCCTCGCGCATGTATCCGGTCGGCACGATCAAGCGCGCCGCCGAGCGCCTGCTCGAGGTGACTTACGAATGCCTGATGCGCGGCATCGCCGCAATCAGGCCCGGCGCTCGCACCGGCGCCATCGGCGCCGCTATCCAAACCTATGCCGAGGCCGAGCGCTGCTCCGTGGTGCGCGACTTCTGTGGCCACGGCGTCGGCCAGCTTTTCCATGACGCGCCGAACATCCTGCATTACGGCACCGTCGGCGAAGGCGTCGAGATGCGGCCCGGCATGATCTTCACCGTCGAGCCGATGATCAATCTCGGCCGCCCGCATGTGAAGGTTTTGTCTGACGGCTGGACGGCGGTGACGCGCGACCGTTCGCTGTCGGCGCAGTACGAGCATACGATCGGCGTCACCGACACCGGCTGCGAGATCTTCACGCTCTCGCCAAAGAAGCTCGATCGGCCCGGCCTGCCGGCCTAGTCTGCCGCAGGCAACGGCATCGGCACGGTCTGATGTCCATAACAATTGGCAAGGCGCGCCTAGGCTATCGAAGCCCGGCAGCATCACCAAGCCCGGCTCCGGTCAGAAGTGCGGACTTGAGGCACCTGGCTCCTGGCAGCAAGGGTCTGTCGAGCCGTCGGGCAAGATAGACCCAACTCTTCGTCGTCCCATTTTCGCCAAGCGCAGCGGCTGAAAGCTGCACGAGCCGCTCTTCGACAAGATCCCGCTCGATCAACCAAAGTGGAAGCCGCCCCCAACCGATGCCTGCTCTGATCAAAGCCAGTTTCGCCTCTTGGCTACCGACCCGCCACTTGCGCTGGGAGAGCACGCCATAGTCGCGGCCATGGGAGCGAGGAGAAGGGTCCATCAGGACGATCTGGATGTGATCGGCCAGCTCTGGCGTACTCACCCGGCCTTTCTTCGCTATCAAGGCCAGAGCGTGCCCAGCACCGACGACCGCCGCCATCGACAGAGGCGCGAGGGAATCGAATTCCAGGCGCGGATCGCGCAGGTCTTCGCCCACCGTTATCGCGAGGTCGACCGTGCCCTGCAGGAGGCAATCGATCGGTTCCCCAAGGGTACCTGTCTGCAACCGGACGCCAACCGTCGGATAGGTGGCGTGGAGGGCTTCAAGAGCCCTGCCGACGGCCGGCAATGGAACAAGCGTGTCCACCATCAGCGCAAGCTCGATTTCAATGCCGCTGCCCATGCCCTGCGCCTTCGCGCGCAGCAGATCGGCGCGTAGAACCAGCGAGCGACAGTCGTCCAGCAGGGCCCGCCCGTCCGAGGTCAAGGTCGGCCGACGAGTCGACCGGTCGAACAGCACCGTCTTGAGTTCGGTCTCCAGATTGGCAATCGCGTGACTTACCGCCGACTGCGCGCGATCGAGCCGCATCGAAGCCAGTCGAAAGCTACCCGCGTCCGCCACGGCCAGGAACATCCGCATCTGATCGAGAGTGAGCGCGTCGAGCATGATCGATCAATTAGATCAGAAAATGCTAACGTTTAGCAATCCCATCGATCATCCCGGTGTGTCATCACTTCCTGGCCTGAGACAGGAGAGCGAAGTGACTGAACGGCTCAAGCTCGCAGCGCTGATCGGCAGCACGCGGGAACGACGCTATGGCGACAAGGTCGGAAACTGGTTTGCCCAAGAGGCGCAGAGACTGGACGAATTCGAACTTTCGCTCATCGATGTTGCAGACATTGATCTGCCCAGCCGGCACTTGGCGGAGCCGACACCGGCGATGAAGGCATTCACCGGTAAGCTCGCCAAGGCAGACGCCTTCGTTGTCGTCACCCCCGAATACAATCACAGCATGCCCGGTCATCTCAAGCACGCTATCGACCAGGCTACTGACGAGTGGCACGCCAAGCCGGTCGGCTTCGTTTCATACGGTGGCGTCTCCGGCGGGTTGAGGGCCGTCGAACATCTTCGCCAGGTATTTGCCGAGCTCCACGCCGTCACCGTCCGGGACGCAGTAAGCTTTCACGGGGTGTGGGAGCATTTTGCCGATGGTGCGGGCCCGCTCGATCCGAAGCGCAGCTCCGGCGCTGTCAAAACCATGCTCCACCAGCTCAAGTGGTGGGCTCTTGCGCTGAAGGAGGCGCGTTCGCGCGCCCCCTATACCGTAGGCTGACATATGGATTCGCAACGCATCACTGCAGGCGCCCTCATGACCATAGCCATGACGCTGGTCGGATCCGGCGTGGTGGCCTCGAAAATCATTGCCGGCGGCATGCACCCTTTCCTCGCCGTTCCCCTCCGTTTCCTGATTTCGACGCCGATCCTCTGGGGACTCGTCTTCCTGACAAGCACGCCGCGGCCGCGGCTCTTGGCAAAGGAATATATCATTGTGATGATTCAGGCGGCCGCGGGCAGCGCGGGCTATAGCATTCTAATGATCCTCGCCTTGACCTTGACGACGAGTGCCAATGCCAGCGTCATCCACGGCCTTCTGCCTGTGTTGGCTGCCCTCGTTGCAACGTTGGCCTTGAAGGAGAGGCTAGGCGGCAAGCTCTGGATCGCGGTCGGCGCTGTCACGGCAGGCGCACTTCTTGTCAATGTCGCCTCTGCTAAGGGCTTTGGCCTCGATCTGAAGCTGCTAGCGGGTAACCTGCTGGTGGTCCTCGCTGTTTCCGGCGAAGCACTGTTTGCGATCCTGAACAAGAGAATCAGCAAGCCGCTGGCGCCGCTCTATCTCGCGGCGCTGATGAGCAGCATTTCGCTGCTGCTGACCTTGCCGCTCGCCGCCGCCCTTGCCGCGTCTAGCACCGTTGCAGCAGCACCTGCCGCCCTATTGGCGACAGTCTATATCAGCATTTTTCCCACCGTGATCGGCTTCTGGCTCTGGTATTCAGGAGCCGCGCGCGCCAGCGGCGGAGAGGCTGGCGTGTTCATGGCAGTGCTGCCGGTCGCGGCACTCGCGCTCTCGTTTCTTCTTCTCGGCGAGACCATCACGACGATCCACATTCTCGGAACCGCCCTTGTCGTCCTCGGCATCGCTGTTTCGGTCAGCGGGGCAAGAACAGTGAAGAAACAGGCTGCCGAAGGTGCTCATGTTTAACGCTCGCCAATAGGCGATGCAGCCCTCATCGTCACGGCGTCTTGATATGTCCCAGCAACGCTCCCGGCTACTTTCTTGAAATGATCGAGAACCGTTTCGCGTTTCAGAATCATGCTTTAGTCTCTGACAAAGGTCTTCTTTCGATCAGCGATGTGGGCGGGCGATGGGAAAAGTCGAGGACGAGCGGGCGTTTTTCTCTGAAGCCTGGGTAGAGCCGCCGAAGAAAGAGGTGGCGCCTGTTGAGAAGCCGCACTACCACGGCCATCGTGATCGTCTGCGCGAACGCTTCTTGGCCGGCGGTCCGGACGCCCTGCCCGACTATGAACTGCTTGAGCTGCTTCTCTTCCGGCTGATCCCGCGCGTCGACACCAAGCCGATCGCCAAGGCGCTGATCGCGCGCTTTGGTTCGCTTGCCGAAGTGCTCGGCGCGCCGGCGTCCCTGCTCGAGGAAGTGAAGGGCATCGGGCCGACGGTGGCGACCGATCTGAAAGTCATCGCCGCCACGGCGCAGCGCATGGCGCGCGGCGAAGTGCGCGGCCGCGAGGTTCTGTCGAACTGGACGCAGCTTCTCGATTATTGCCGCTCGGCGATGGCCTTCGAAGCCCGCGAGCAGTTCCGCATTCTCTTCCTCGACAAGAAGAATGGGCTGATCGCCGACGAGGTGCAGCAGACCGGCACGGTCGACCATACGCCTGTCTATCCGCGCGAGGTGGTCAAGCGCGCGCTCGAACTTTCCGCCAGCGCGATCATTCTGGTGCATAACCATCCGTCCGGCGACCCGACGCCCTCGCGCGCCGACATCGACATGACCAAGCAGATCATCGACACGGCCAAGCCGCTCGGCATCGCCGTGCACGACCACATCATCATCGGCCGCAAGGGCAATGCCTCGATGAAGGGCCTGCTGCTGATCTGACAGTCCCGAATATCAGCTGGAAATCATCCGACGGCGGGCACCTCGCGGGCAATGGCTCGATCGAGACGCGTTGACGTTAGTTCATCAAAAGCACCAGAGCGGGATGCAGCTTCTTCAGGTTCGGCAATGATTTCGATTGCCAGGGTATGTCGGGCGTTCCGCGCACGACAAGTCGAACATCGGGATGCTTGCGCACCTCGATGGTAAATTTCGCCAGCAGGTTGATGCCGGAAGAGTTGAGAAAGTGAAGGTCCTTCAAATTGAGTGTGATGGAAGCGGGATTTGAGGCAAGAACACTGGTCGCCAAAGCCGTGATCGGCGCACCCGCCTCGGAACTGGCAAGCCGCATTGCACCGTCGAAAAAGATATCGCTTCCCTCAGTCCACACGCGGTAGTCGTCTGTCTTGATTTCCATATCTGGCTTCGCTTCATCTAGTTGTGAGTTTGCGAGATCGGAATGGAGGCATATGTTTCCAGGCAAATACGATCGTTTTCATCGGCGGGGCTGAATATCCAGGCCAAGCGCGCGCCATAGTCGCTCATTAACGTCAGCAATCCAAGCCCGGAGCTCCCCACGTCGGGGTTCGCGGCATTCGCCTCAATCCGCTGTATCAGCAGGTCCTTTGGGTCGCCAACCGTGATGTCCGCCAGAAGGCTTTGGAACTCGGACGCGATTTCACCATCGACGTCATTCGACACCTTCAGCTTGAAGCACTCCGAATCCATCGACGCCTCAACCACGATTTCGCCTGGTGCGCGGAACTTGACGGCGTTTTCGATGAGTTCGTTGACCAGATATCCGATGCTATGCCGCACCTCCATGTAGTCATTGCGCGACGACTGAAAGCGCAACGCGAAAAGATCGGCAATGAAGTCCGAGGTCGTGGCGCAATGACGCCAACTCAAGTCGAGAGGTCCGTCGAACAGCCGCACGCGACTGACGCTCCCCTTCATCCCGATTGCAATGTCAGGCGTACCGAACAGCGCTGTCATCCTACGTATGCCTTATGATCACGAGTGTGATGTCGTCGTGGATCTTCTGGATTCCGATATGGGCCATCAAATCCTCGATGATCCCGGTCTTGATGTCCTCGGCGCTCCTGCCATGGCGCTTTTGCACGCTCTTGCAGAGGCGATCGAACCCGAACAGTCTTCTGTCTTCATCTTCCGCCTCGGTCACACCGTCGGTGTGCAACACGATTACGTCGCCGCTCCCGAACACGATGTCTCGCGTGTCAACAAACTGCGAGATGTCGTTCTCCAGGCCAACGGGCAGACCCAGATCAAGCGTGTCGATACGTTCGACGTCCCCATCCGCACGCACGACCAGAATGTCCTCGTGCTGGCCGGATAGCGTTACCCGCCCGTCCTCAAAGTCAAGAAAGGCCAGCGAGAGATGCTTGTCGGTGTTCGTCCGCTCGATGTTCTTGTAGATGGCACTGTTCAGACGAACCAGAAACTGATGCGGATCGCCTTCGTTGGCCTCCTGCAGCGCGCGTGCAACGGATTGGACCATCAGCATCAGCACGCCGCTCTCGAGACCATGACCGGTCACGTCGCCGATGCCTATCTTGACCCGTGATCCGTTCTGGAGGACGTCGTAGTAGTCCCCGCCCACCTCGTCGGCCGGCCGCATGTAGGCCGCGATCTCCAGCCCCGGAATCGCTTCGAGTTCGAACGGTTTCGGCAGGACCATCATCTGGATTTGCCTGGCGACCGCGAGTTCGGCGCCGAGACGAACGTTCTCGTCCCGCAGCTTTTCGTTGAGCGCGGAAATCTCCTGATTTGCGTCGCCGAGTTCCCTGGTGCGTTCGTCGACGAGTTGCTCGAGGTTTTCCGTGTGAAAGCTGATCTGCTCGGCCATACGGTTGAAGGCGACTCCGACCGCTCCAACCTCGTCGCGCGTTGGAACGCGAACGCGGACCGAATAATCTTTGGACTGTAGCCTCTGGGCGGCGCTGGCAAGCGCCCTGAGGCCGGCCGTGATCCGCTTGGAGATCCCGAGCACTGCCGCAAAGACAATCAGAAGCGAAACGACGATGGCGGCGACCTGAAAGAGCAGGATACGATTGGTCGCGCGGGAAATACTCTTTTGCGCGGCGACCAGGGACGCATAGATTTCGCGTTCTGGAACGACGATTCCGACCGACATCGTTTCAGACTTGATCGGTCCCGAGCTCCACAGATTGGTCGGCTTCAATCTTTTGAGGACAACTATGTAGGGTACGTGTTCGCCCTTGTTGTCGAGCATGATATGCTGAATGACACCGTCATTGTTCTGGTCGAGCGGCAGCGACGCGATGGCCGGCTGCGTGCTTCCCCGCAGCGACCTCTCCAGCCCGGTGACGCCCTGCGTGCCCGCATCGTTGGACGAAGTCAGGCCTATGATCGCCTCGCCCGATGGATTGATCGCCACTACATTGCCGGTCGACATGGTGAGGAAGCCGAACCCGGTTTCGGCGATCTTGACGCGCTCGACGACTTCCGCGAGCTGATCGAGAGTGATGTCTGCACCCGCTACACCGGCGATACCGGTACGGTCCCGCGTCCACAGCGGGTGGAAGAAACTGACGATCAGCTTTCCCGTGATCGCATCGGTGTAGGGCGCCGTCTGAGTGATGTCGTCGGGGACTGGACGCGAGGCTGGATCCCTCGCCCATTGCTGCCATGACCCGTAGATCCCCGGAAAGAAGAACTCCCAGAACTCCGCCTTGTTGTGGCCTGGATAGAGTCGATCGAAGGTCTGCGCCTGGTCCGTATACGGTACCGTCCTGAAGATCGGCCGTTCCTTCGGACCAATATAGTACATCTGCAGTTTTGGCGATCCGCTGGCCATAAGGGTCGGCGCGACGAGATCCAGAACGGTACTGTCTTCGATTTCCTGCTCAACGCTCGGCAGCGGCGTGTGGTCGGCGCCCAGCAGGTAGCCCCAGACGCTAATCACGGAAGGCGCGCCCGGCAGGTTCTGCGCCCAATCGCCCTTCGCGTCATAGACGACCTTCACCGAGCCGGGTGCTTCATGCGAAAGGGTTGCTCCGACCTGTCGCTGCCGGCTCGGATCGTCGGTCTGGGCCTGCAGGACGCCGGCCAGCGCTTTCACGTCCCCATGAACTCGATCGAGCAGGAGGTCGACGCTTAACGCTGTCGAGTCGGCATAGGAGCGAATGTATTCCTGATTTGCGGTGGTCAGGCCCTCACCGACTTCCGACGTGGCGTCGCGCGACAGCTTTTGAACGTTCCAGAGCGCCAGGCCACCGCTCAGCAGGAGGTCGAACAGCACGGCGCCGCCGACGACCAATACGAATTTCGCCCGGAAGGAGCGCAGGCCGAAGCGCGGTGTAGGCTGATCGTCGGCTTTCATTGCGGCCTTCGCCCCGATGCGACCCAGATCGGCCAACCCGCATAACCCTTGGGGTGTAGCGCAGCGAATATGTGATCCTGGAAGCCCTGCCGGAACCGTGCAACGAACTCCGGCCCGTCGCCGCGTTTGGTTGCCATCTCGCCGGCATACACATCGGCCCATGCTACAATGACATCGGCGAAGTCCTGCGCATCTCCGTCCAAGTTGGTGACCGTGAAGGTCTCGACACGTATGTCGTCGAATCCGGCTTCGATCAGATATCGGCGACTCTTGGGCCCGAGCTCAACGTCCATTTCGAAATGCGCGAACAGCTTCGCCACTTCATTGTATGTCCAACGGATGCTTTCGGCGCGCGGCTCGCCGAGGCAATGCGAATTCTTCTCGTTGGTGATGTAGACCCGCCCGCCTGGCTTGCATATGCGGTAGAGTTCCTTGAGGATGAGTTCCGGTCGATTGAAGATTTGAAGCGAATGTCGGCAGGTGACCAAGTCGAACTGCTCCTCGTCGAGCAGCATTTCCGAGGCATCGCCATAAGTATATTCGATGCCCCGGATATCGAACTCCCGCATCACGCGTCGGGCGTAGTCTAGGCTTGATATGGAGTGGTCGAGGGCGACAATCCGCGACGGCTGGAACTCTTTCTGCACGAGCACGGCGAAATCACCGATCCCGCAACAGATGTCGGCCATAACGATCCCGGGTCTCATGCCATGTCGCGGCAGGATTGCACGCTCGTGGCGCCAGGTCATCTTTGTCTGCGTGCGCAGGATTGGAACGAACCCGCCTTCCTCGAGGAAGCCCTGCCCTGGATAGAATTCGCTGTCATACTCCTCGACCGTGATGTTCGGTTCGATTCCGCTCAGCCGACCGAATTTTCGCGAGGTCCATCCGACGACGCTCGACGTGATGACAACAAATTTGAGATCGGGTCGAGCGCGACAGGCATCGATGATGATCCTCGAAAAGGCGTAAAATGCAGCGTTGTTCATCTGCGCCAAGCGCCTGACATTGACGTAGAGAACGCCGCGTACTCGGCCGATCGCATCGCGAAGCAATGCCAGGCTAGGCCCAAGCTCATCGATCGCCTGAGGCCGGACCACCCCAGATATTGAGAACTCCTGGTTGTTCGCATCGTACTGCGCCTTGAAGCGCGCGTGCAGGTTGTAAGGGCTCAATGTTGCAGGCCCTCAAGCGGAAGATCCACGACGAGCGTGATCGCATCGCCGTCGGCTTCCTCGACCCTGAGTGCCGCGTTGTAGTCGACAGCCAGTTCCAGGAGTACCACCTCCCGGCTGGGCGCCAGATCCCCAGACACAGAATTGAGATATCGCTCCTTGGCCTCAAATCCCGCGACTTGCGAAACGGCTTCTTCGTAGAATTGGCGCTCCTCCGGCATGCAGGGAAATGTCAGTTCGATCCTGTCCGTCGCGCCATAGCGAGACACCCTGCATGCCAGTTCGCCGTCGGCGTGGCGGGTACGAAAGGCGACTTCCAGTAATTCGTTGAACGCAGAGGAAAAGAGATTCGAATGCCGCACCGAGTCTGATCTGTTTTGACTGATCATCCGGGCTATGTACGTCGAGACATAATCGCAGTGTTTCCAAGCGGAGACAAAAGTCTTGATTTCCATGTCGATCTGGATCATCGGCTCAAAAGTCGGTTCGCCAACCGGGTCATGATGAACAGATCCCATCCGCATCCTCTCCTATTCCATCCGTATTTGAGCCCAGGTGACGCGATGAACTCCGGGACGGAAATTTGACCGCCTCGTGATGAGCCAGTCCCGCATTGCGCGGCATCTAGCTCGATCGTTTTTACAGCCCTCCGATTTACAAACGGTGCAAGTGGCTAGCGCGCCCGATTTGATTCCTCCATCGCTTCCAGCCCCTTCGGCGGCGACCGCCTGATGAAATCGCCGGTTGCCTCGGATCCGAGCGGCCGTCCCATGAAATTGCCTTGCAGGTAATCGCAATTTTCCTTGATCAGCCACCGTGCCTGCGCCGCCGTCTCGACCCCCTCGGCGGTGACGCTTATTCCCAGGCCGTGCGCCAGACTTATGATCGATCGCACAATCGTTTGGCTCTTTAGATCCGTCTCCAGATCCGCGATGAAGTATTGATCTATCTTCAAGGTATCGAACGGAAAATTCTTAAGGTAGCTCAAGGATGAATAGTATGTTCCAAAATCGTCGAGCGAGATTCGTATTCCCAGGACATTCAAAGTATTCAATGTATCTATGTTGTCTATAGTCTTCTCAAGAAGAACCGTTTCGGTGATCTCGAGTTCAAGCCTTTCAGCCCGGATTCCAACTGCGTCGATGATCTGAGCGACCGTGTCCGTCAGCGAACCGCTCAGGAACTGAGCCGGCGACAGGTTGACTGCGACTGTCAGCGCGGAAGGCCAGGCCAATGCCTGGCGACAAGCTTGCTCGAGCACCCATCGTCCAATTTCGTCCATCAGACCGTCCGCTTCGGCGATCGGAATGAACACGCCGGGCGGAATGATTCCGATCTCGGGGTGCCGCCACCGCAGCAGCGCTTCGAAACCAATCACCGACGAAGGAGGCCTGATGAGCGGCTGATAGTCCAGGTAAAGCTCGCCCCGCTCCAGCGCGGTTCGAAGGCTGCGCCTCAGATTTTCGCGTTGCTCAAGCAACAACAGCATCGAGCGATTGAACGTTCGAGCGCAGCCGCGACCATCCGTCTTGGCTGCGTAAAGAGCAATATCTGCCGCCTTCATCAGCTGCTCGCCATCGGTCCCGTGCTCCGGCCCGAAAGCGATTCCGATACTTGAACCGACGAAGACGGGAATGCCGTTGATGACGAAAGGGTCCTTGAACGCGTTGACCAGCGATGTGGCGAGGCGCTCGGCTTCCGCGGGCTGCTCCTTGCCCAATTGGATGACGGCGAATTCGTCGCCGGCATACCGGTACGCAGATTCGCCGTCCTCCAGCGCGTCGCGGATTCGACCTGCCGCAAGTTGCAGAAGCGTATCGCCTGCCCCATGGCCGAGCGTGTCGTTGACCGCTTTGAAATCGTCAAGATCGATTTGCAGCAGGGCGGCTTTCGGCTGAGATCCGCCGATGGCCGCCAGCGCTTGCTGCAGCCGCTCACCGAATCGCCGTCGATTCTGCAGTCCGGTCAGCACGTCGTGCGTCGCCTGATGGAGCAGAATCATATGCTCCTGCTCCTGCGCCGCGCTGCGCTCCCCCTGCTCCCGGGATTCAATGATTCCCACGCCATCTGCAGTGCCGAAGACGAAAACGGAGCGGGGCGCTTCGCCCAATGAGCGCGGCAGGTCAATGCTTGCCGCAGAGCTGCCCTGGAACACCCGAAGAAATTCGTCGCGGCACCTCGTATCGAGGAAGCTTGGATAGATCTCCCAAATGGCGGCGCCTGGCACCACCGCACCTCCGTACAGGCGTTTAAGCCTGGCGGCGTAGTGAGTTAGGCGGAAGTCGCTATCATAGAACGATAGAAGTTCGGTCGTATTCGCCAACAGGTTAGCGAGAAGCGCTTCGCCGGCACGTGAACCATCGCTTGAGGAAGACTCCTCATTCTGCGTGCCGACGCCTGATGCCTCTGAACGCAAAAGCCACCTCCGTAGGCGGTGAAAATTAGCGTCCCCCAGTTTAGAAATAGCATAAGTAACAAGCTTGGCAAACTTTCAACTCGCTATTTCAACAAGCGCGGCATGCGCTGTAATTGCAATGGCTGCTCCGCTGTGATTGGCGGCAGGTTATTCCACGATGGTGGTTCATTCATTGTTAATAAATCGCGGATCGACAGATAATCGGCGTCGCGCCAGGCCTGATTCGAAATATTGCGACCCACAGGACAGAGCGGAGTTCGCGGCCTGGGATCGATCACAGACCTAGTGTTTCGAAATCGGCTTTCTCAAAAATCTGGTTTTCAGCCACGTTTTCGACGGTCCGCTCTGGTAGGGGCTATCGGCGCGTTTCGAGATGACGCCGTCGAGCTCGGTTTTCTCGGTGGCGCGAAAGATCGCGAGCGCGTCGCCCTCAAAATGCTCGCTGTATTGGATCTTGCCGAGGCCAGGCTCAACCAGTCGCCACAGCGCTTGCTTGCGTTGCAGCAGGGGTAAGGGGATAAGATTGCGACCGTCGAGATGGAGGATGTCGAAAGCGACGAACACCAGCCGGCTCGGCTCGTTCCAGATCGCGGCTTCCAGCTCAGGAGAACCGGGCGAGCCCCGCTCGCCTGAGACAATCACCTCGCCGTCGAGAATGGCAGCCCGGCATGGCAGGTCGACAGCTAGCGCGATGGGCCAGTATTTAGTCGTCCAGTCGCGTCCGTTCTTGTTGTAAAGACGCGCGCCGTTCTTATCAATGATGATTTGCGTGCGGTAGCCGTCGAATTTGGCCTCGTGGACCCACCCTTCATCTTCGGGCGGCCGCTCGACAAGAGTTGGTATCTGCGGCGGAATGAACTCCAGCCGTTCGTCGTCGACCTTGTCACGCTGACTCAACTACGCCACCATCTTTGCCGGATAGCGGTGGCGCGAGCGGCACAGGCGATCTGGTATCCATTTGGACACCTGCCGCCTGTGCCTTGCCCCCACTAAGCCATTCTGCGACGGAATGAACACCGGCCAGCCGCCCCTCGGCCATTGGCACGCTTACTCAACTACGCCACACCTTCGACGGATAGCGGTAGCGCGAGCGGCACAGGCGATCCGATGTCCCCCAACTTGGACATCTGCCGCCTGTGCCGAGCCCCCACTAAGCCATCGAGCCCCCACTAGGCCATTCTGCGGCGGAATGAACACCAACCGGCCGCCTCGGCCTTGGCACGCTAACTCACTTACGCCTTTGACGGTTTGCGGCGGCGCGGTCGGCACAGGCGGTGCGATATTCCCCCCAACTTGGAAACCTGCCGCCTGTGCCGAGCCCCCCGCTAAGTCACAGCGAACATCTACGAATAAGGCCGCGCTGTCGTTAGCTGCGCATCCAGATACTTATCCGGGCGTACATATCTCGATCGGCACGGCATCTCTCGCCAGGGATTTTGCCCAATGGGGTACCGCCAGCCAAGGATCGCTTGCCCGGCAAGGATTGTCGCCGGATCCAGTATCACTCCGGGCATACTGATGAAACGTCCGCCGCGGATGCTATGATCAGCTTCCAAGCGCCTTGAGCCATCCTTCAAACGAGGAGGTCTTCTCGTGCTCGCCAAGCGAAACAGAGTGGGCGGGGCGCGGCAACACCGTCGTCCTGCGCCCTTCGCGGGGGCTGTAACCGAACTCCTTGCTGAACGCCCGGCTGAAATTTGCCGCTGAACTGAACCCGAAGGCCTCCGCAATTTGAACGATGCGCCGGCTGTCCGCCGGATCGCTGAGCGCAACATGGGCCGCTAGAAGTCGGCGACTTTGAATGTAATGGAGCACCCCACCGCTCGGTTCGAACAGCTGGTAGAGACGAGATCGCGAAACACCGAGCGCCCGGCACATTGAATCCGGCGTCAGATGAGCCGCTTCCAGGTTGTTCTGGACGTATCGACGGGCCCGCTCCATCAGCGCGACACTCGCCAGTTGTTCGGCCGCAGCCGCATGTTCGGCCGGCGGCGCTAGGCACGCAATGATCATGCTGCGGGTTGCGTGTACGATGCGAGGCAGGTCGTCAGCGGTGAGGCTGCGCAGTCTTGTTACGATGCCGTCGACATAGTCGATCAAAAGGTTTGCAAAATTGCCGGAAAGAATTGAATTGTTGTTTGCGTCGAGGGTTGCCGCCGCGTCGGCGAACAAATCACGCGGCAAATATAGAACGAGACTTTCGGATTCGGTCATCCTCCCGCGAAACGGGTAACCTAGCGACCTGATCTCAAGTTTGCCCGGCTGGCCCTCCGCGACACGGCGATTGACCTCCGTCCACGACCGGCCGGTATGTGGCAAGACGACATACCAATGATCGATCGAGCTGGACCGAAGCTTTGCGGCGGAACGGATATAACTGTGCGCCGGCGTCCGCTGTTCGACGATCAGCATGCCGCCGAGATTCCAAGCCTTGTGCGCTGCGGGGAAGCCGTCGTCCAGCGATTTGTCATCCGGCAGCCTGACCTCGACAAGCGGTGCCACATGCGCTTGCCAAGCGGGGAATTGATCCTCTGCTGCCAGTTCGAGTGTTGAAAAGGACAGCGGTTCCAGTGCCGGCGCGATTGGCCGAGCCGCCTCGTTGTCGGGTTGAACGTCGCGAGGCCAACGCCGTCGCTCACGCTCCGGTACAGGCCCGGTATGCGCCTCGTCTTGCTCCTTAGCGTCCATCGCGCGTGGTGCCATATCCGATTCCGGTATGCCCATGCCCCCGCAATCATGTGGTGTATCCCGGGATCTGGCAAGCCTGTGGACCGCATCGTCGATCACGCTGGGTTACAATAAGAAATGCATCCCGAGATAAGTTTCTGGATACGAGGCTAACGACACACTTCAGACCGGCGCCTATAGATTCCGACATCGTGAAAGCGACGTTGAGGAGACCAGGTAATGAATGAAAAAGTCAAAGGAGAAGCTCGCCGCAAGATAATTCTTGATGGATATGTCAACAACGAGCCTTTGAAAGACATTGCGGCAAAGCTCGGATGCTCACTGGCGAGTTTGAAAGTCAGCGCCAGCAAACTTGGCTGCACTCGCGCCCCGAAAGAGGCGGCTGACTTTCGACGCGGCTTTCGTATACCTGACAACAAACGGCAAGACTATTACCAGCTCATGCGGGTCGGCCAATATAGATCTCGGGACTGCGCACAGATTTTGGGATTATTGACAACACAATCGCCGAGCATGGAGTAACCTTACTAGAAGCTGGGGACAACATCTTTTCAAGCCTCGGTGACAAGGCCCCGCCGCAAAGTACGGGCGGCGGGCCCTGAAAGGTTCGCTCAAATGCTGCGTCGGCGTTTCAATCGCACCTGCCTTAGCCCTCTCGATCTGGCCGTTTGCGAACGCGTGTTCAATCAGGTCTGCGCAGATGAACAGCTCGATCCTTTGGACCCGGACGCCGAAATTCTAGCGGTATTGGTTGTGGCCATCTTTCGAAATGCTCACACCAACGAACGCGAACTGCTGGAGGCGGTCAAATCTCGCCGGCAAAAGGCCAGGGCAGCCGTCCGCACGCCTAAAATGAACTAGTTGATCTACCCGCCAGCGGCATCAAGCCGGCCATTCAGCCCTCTGCACATCGTCCGTAAGGGCAATGCTTCGACGAAGGGCCCGCTGCGCCAAGGCCCCCCGCCCCAAAAGGTCCGGGCGCGCAGCAACGTTTTGCACATCAGCTAGTCGGCTCTGGAATTTCAACCGGAAATCGAGCATGATGCGGCTTGGTATTGGCGTTGGATGCTTCGCGCTCCCATGAAATACCGGAGGACGGGACATGGCCATCGCGCTTGTACTCGTTTTGATCGTCGTGGGCTCGGTGTTGTTCCACTTCCTGAGCCCATGGTGGTGGACGCCGATTGCCTCGAACTGGGACTATATCGACCACACCATCATCATCAGCTTCTGGATCACCGGCGTCGTTTTTGCCGCCGTTGTGCTCTTCATGGCGTATTGCGTGTTCCGCTTTCGCCATCGCGAAGGCAATCGCGCGGTATACGAACCGGAGAACAAGCGTCTCGAATGGTGGCTGACGATCGTCACTGCGATCGGCGTCACCGCCTTGCTCGTTCCCGGCCTGTTCGTCTGGAGCCGCTTCGTCAACGTGCCGAGCGATGCGACCGAAATCGAGGTCGTTGCCCAGCAATGGCAGTGGAGCTATCGCCTGCCGGGCAAGGATGGCAAGCTCGGCACTTCGGACACCCGTGAAGTAGCCGCTGAGAACCCGCTAGGCATCGCCCCAGAGGATCCCAACGGCCAGGACGACGTCGTGGTCGAGGCGGCGGACCTGCACTTGCCGGTCGGCAAACCGGTCAAGATGCTGCTGCGTTCGATCGACGTGCTGCATGATTTCTACATCCCGGAATTCCGCGCCAAGATGGACATGATCCCGGGATCGGTCACCTATTTCTGGTTCACTCCAACAAGGACCGGAACCTTCCAGGTCCTGTGCGCCGAGCTCTGCGGCCAGGGACATCCGCTGATGCATGGCATGGTGATGGTCGACACCGAGCAGGATTACCTGACCTGGCTCGGGCAGCAGCAGACTTTTGCGCAACTGTCGGCGCCTCAGCAAACGGGCTCGGCGAACCCGCTGCCAGGAAAGACAATGGCGTCCGCTTTGGACGTCGGGGCAAAAGTCGAAACTGTCGAGGCCCGCTGAACAGGGAGGTGCTCCCATGGTCGACGTCACACCCGCAGATGCCGTTCCCCCCGCCGAAGTCGGGGAAATGGAACTGTACCATCCGCACAGTTGGTGGACGAAATACGTCTTCTCGCAGGACGCCAAGGTCATAGCGATCCAGTATTCGGCAACGGCAACGGCGATCGGCTTTGTAGCGCTGTTCCTGTCCTGGCTGATGCGCCTGCAGCTCGGCTTCCCCGGCACGTTCGATTTCATTACTCCGGAGGCCTACTACCAGTTCATCACCATGCACGGCATGATCATGGTGATCTACCTGCTCACCGCACTCTTCCTCGGCGGCTTCGGCAACTATCTCATCCCGCTGATGGTCGGCGCCCGCGACATGGTCTTCCCCTATGTCAACATGCTGAGCTACTGGGTCTACCTGTTGGCGGTGCTCGTTCTCGTCGCAAGCTTCTTTGCGCCCGGCGGACCGACCGGCGCCGGCTGGACGCTCTACCCGCCGCAGGCGATCATGACCGGCACGCCCGGTGGCCAGGACTGGGGCATCATCCTGATGCTCTCTTCGCTCATCCTGTTCATCATCGGCTTCACCATGGGTGGCTTGAACTATGTTGTGACGGTGCTGCAGGGCCGCACGCGGGGTATGACCTTGATGCGCCTGCCGCTCACCGTATGGGGCATCTTCACCGCCACCGTCATGGCTCTGCTCGCCTTCCCGGCGCTGTTCGTTGCTTGTGTGATGATGCTGCTCGACCGCGCGCTCGGCACCTCCTTCTTCATGCCGGCGATCGTCGAGATGGGCCAACAGTTGCAGCACAGTGGCGGCAGCCCGATCCTGTTTCAGCATCTGTTCTGGTTCTTCGGCCATCCGGAAGTCTACATCGTGGCCCTGCCGGCCTTCGGCATCGTGTCCGACCTCATCAGCACGCACGCGCGCAAGAACATCTTCGGCTACCGAATGATGGTCTGGGCGATCATCGCCATCGGCGCGCTGAGCTTCGTGGTCTGGGCGCACCACATGTATGTCAGCGGCATGCACCCTTATTTCGGCTTCTTCTTCGCCACGACGACGTTGATCATAGCCGTTCCGACCGCCATCAAGGTCTATAACTGGGTGCTGACCCTGTGGCGCGGCGACATCCATCTCTCCATACCAATGCTTTTCGCGCTCGCCTTCATCGTCACCTTCGTCAATGGCGGGTTGACGGGGCTGTTCCTCGGCAATGTCGTCGTCGACGTTCCCCTGTCGGACACGATGTTCGTCGTTGCCCATTTCCACATGGTGATGGGTGTCGCCCCGATCCTGGTGATCTTCGGCGCGATCTATCACTGGTATCCGAAGGTCACCGGACGGATGCTGGACGAGGCGCTCGGCCAGTTTCACTTCTGGGTCACCTTCCTCGGCGCCTACCTGATCTTCTTCCCCATGCACTATATCGGCCTGATTGGTGTACCGCGCCGCTACGCCGAACTGACAGACATGACGATCATGACGGAGTCGGCCCATCATCTGAATTCGTTCATCAGCATCATGGCCTTCTTGGTCGGCTTCGCCCAGATGGTGTTCCTGTTCAACCTGATCTGGAGCATCCGTCACGGCCGTGACGCTGGCGGCAATCCGTGGCGGGCAACGACGCTCGAGTGGCAGACGCCGCAGACGCCGCCGGCGCACGGCAATTTCGGCAAGGAACTGCCGATCGTCTATCGTTGGGCCTATGACTATAGCGTGCCGGGCGCGAAGGAGGATTTCATCCCGCAGAACGTGCCGGGCTCCTTCATCCCATCGAGGGAGCCGGCATGAGCGTCATCCTGGTCTTCCTGCTGGTGATCGCCGGCTTTGCCGGATGGTGGCTTTCGCACCAGCGGCTGACCGCGAAGCCGTGGCTCGAGCAAGGCTTGGCCGGGGATTTCGTCGGCCTCGAGCGATCGGCCCTGCCCACCGCCAAGATCGGCCTCGGTGTCTTCCTCGCGGTCGTCGGCTGTCTGTTTTCGCTGTTCACCAGCGCCTATTTCATGCGCATGGGTCTGCCGGACTGGCGGCCTCTGCCGCTGCCGCGGCTGCTCTGGCTGAACACCGGCGTGCTGGTGCTGAGCAGCGTCGCGCTGCAATGCGCCGTGATCGCGGCGCGCAGAGGCCAGACGGACATGGTCAGGCTCGGTCTTGCGACGGCCGGGCTGACCGCCCTCGCCTTCCTGATCGGCCAACTGATCGCGTGGCGGCAGCTGACCGATGACGGCTACCTGCTGGACTCCAACCCGGCCAACAGCTTCTTCTATCTGATCACCGCCATGCACGGCCTGCACATACTGGGCGGGCTGGTCGGCCTTGGCAGGACGAGCATCGGCGCCTGGACGGGCGCCCGGCCGCAGCGGCTTCGCCTCGGGATCGAGCTCTGCGCGATGTACTGGCATTTCCTGCTTTTCGTCTGGCTCGGCATCTTCGCCGTCCTGGCCGGCTGGGCGGCGACATTCGTGAGCATTTGCCAACGGCTGCTGACCTAGGAGACTGGCGATGGCCGAGACGACACTGACGGATAGCAGCCAGTTGGATCGCCCCCAGGGCTGGCGCGGGATTGCCGCCGACTGGGCCTCGGATCAGCGCGCGTTCAAGAACGTGTCCTGGGGCAAGGCCATGATGTGGATCTTCCTGCTCAGCGACACCTTCATCTTCGGCTGCTTCCTGCTCTCCTACATGACCGCCCGCATGTCGACGCGCGTGCCGTGGCCCAACCCAAGCAAGGTCTTCGCGCTGCACATCGGCGGGTCGGAGGTCCCGCTGATCCTGATCGCCATCATGACCTTCGTGCTGATCTCCAGCAGCGGCACCATGGCCATGGCGGTCAATTTCGGCTACCGCCGCGATCGCCGCAAAACCGCGATCCTGATGCTTTTGACCGCCGCGCTCGGCGCAACCTTCGTCGGCATGCAGGCCTTCGAATGGACCAAGCTCATCACCGAAGGAGTGCGGCCCTGGGGCAATCCCTGGGGAGCCGCGCAATTCGGCTCATGCTTTTTCATGATCACCGGCTTCCACGGCACGCACGTCACGATCGGGGTCATCTTCCTGATCATCGTGGCGCGAAAAGTCTGGCGCGGCGATTACGACATCGGGCGTCCAGGGTTTTTCACCAGTCGCCGGGGCCACTACGAGAATGTCGAGATCATGGGACTCTACTGGCACTTCGTCGACCTGGTCTGGGTGTTCATCTTCGCCTTCTTCTATCTTTGGTGAGAGGCAGGCTTTGCTGAGAGGACGAAATGGCTGAAGCAACCGCAAACGGTCTCGGACAACAGGCGCTGCACTCCACCCACGATGCAGCGACCGCCGGCAAATCGGACACGCACCAGGAACACCCGATCAGGCTCTATCTGGTGGTCTGGGTGTGGCTGTTCATACTCAGCGCCTGCTCCTATATGGTCGACTATTTCGGCCTGCACGGCTATCTCAGATGGTCGCTGATCCTGATCTTCATGATGCTCAAGGCAGGACTGATCGTGGCCGTCTTCATGCACATGGCCTGGGAACGGCTGGCGATGATGTATGCGATCATCCTGCCGCCGATATTGGTGCTGGTCTTCGTGGCGATGATGGTCTTCGAGGCCGACTATACGCTGCTGACCCGCATCGCGTTTTTCGGGCCCGGCCCCTGACGCGCGGTTTGGATAAACCGCAGCCTAATCAGCCCGAAATGGCCGGTGCCTCGAAACAACCGGCGGTTTGGTTTTGATATGCGTCGTGAACTCAAGCAAAGGACGCGGAAATGACGATAGCGAACAGACTGAGGAATTTCATAGACGGCAAGGGAATCCCGTACGACACCGTCGCGCATCATCGGACTGCAACCAGCAGGCAGGCCGCCATTGCCGCCCACGTGCCCGGCAGCATGATGGCCAAGTCCGTGGTCGTTCACCACGAGCTCGGCTATGCGCTGGCCGTGGTCCCAAGCACCCACAGGATCGAACTCGCCAAGCTCCAGGACGTCATGGACAAGCGCCTCGGGCTCGCTTCCGAAGACGAGGTGGTCTCGCTCTTCGATGATTGCGATATCGGCGCCGTGCCACCGATCGGCGCGGCCTATGATGTGCCGGTCATTTTGGACGAAAGCCTCGGCGATGCCGCCGAGATCTATTTCGAGGGCGGCGACCACAAGACCCTTGTGCATGTCAGCGGCAAGGATTTCCGCGACCTGACCACAGGCGCGCGTCGGGCACGCTTCAGCCACCCGGCCCTGTGAGAGCACCGGCACTCCCGCCCGTGCTCGACAGGTCTACGAGTTCGCCGGTCTTGGGGCGGCCGGCGCTTCCACGACCTTGCGATACACGTGCCAGGTGGCATGGCCGAGGACTGGCAGCACAACCGCCAGCCCTGCGAACACCGGCAGTGAGCCGACGATCAGCCCAACGGCGACGATCAGTCCCCAGACGGCCATTACGATGGGGTTCGCCAGCACTACGCGTACGGAAGTGTGAATGGCTTCGTAGGCGCCGACATCGCGATCAAGCAGCAGCGGAAAAGCCACCACGGTGGTGCACAACACGACCACGGCGAAGACGAATCCGATGGCGTGACCCAGCACGATCAGGGTCCAACCGCGCCCGGTGGCGAATATGTCAGCGATGAAACTGGACAGCGATGCCGGGGGCGCGGGACCGAACAGCTGCTCGTAGAAAATTTTGGCGGTCAAAAGCCAGGCGATGAAGATCGCGAACAGCATGATCCCGACCGCGGCGATGGCCGGCAGCGCCGGGGAGTTCCTGACCTCGAAGGCATGGCGCCAGGATGCATCGAGCCCGGCTTCCCGTCTGCGGCTGATCTCGTAAAGACCGATCGCCGCGAATGGGCCGATCAGCGCAAAACCGGACACCAGCGGAAACAGCAGTGGCAGCGCGTTCGCTCCCGATGTCCAGGTAGCAAGCACCACGCCGACGAGCGGATAGATCATGCACAGAAACACGATATGCGAGGGTTTCACCATGAAATCGTCGACACCGCGCCTGAGCGCGTCGAAAAGATCGGAAAGGCCGATCTTTCTCACTCTGGTATGCTCGAGCGTTTCGCTAGCGCCTGCAATGACGTGAAAGCTTGCCATGACCATTCCTCCAGACCAGGGTCCGGCAAGGTCGCGGATTCGCGGTGCTACCGCTCTGCATGGTTGGCCACGCAAAACCGCGACCTGCACCGGCAGCCAACATACTCCATTGCGCCCGGTTTGTCTCTTTTCATTGGAACGAGGGTGCGGTGGCCGGCCAGAGCTGCACGCTGGTTCCAGAGGTTTTTTTGCGGTATTCTTATACAGCTACAACGCAGCGCCTCCGGGACGCGCAAGGAGGCTGGATCACTTTGATTGGCCCGTGATCCTTTCCCTGTTTTCCGGGTCATGCGCCTGGTCGAAGGCGAACGTCATGGACACGCGAACGCTTCTCATACTCGGCCTCGGCATAGCCATTCTGCTGGTGCTGGGATTCTTTGCGCTGCCTGCATGACGGCGCCGGCGGCCACACTTCAGCAGCGTCATGCCGGCCGCCCTCGGTCGGAGCGAGCCGGCGCCACCGACGGGCCTGGAAGGGCCCGCTTACTTCGAAAACTGTTTCAGGTAAGCAATGACGTTGGCTACGTCCTGATCGTTCTTGAGGCCGGGAAACACCATCTTCGTCCCTTTGAGCATTCCCCTGGGGTCGTGAAGATACTTCGTCAGCGTGGGCTCATCCCATTTGATGCCGGATTTTCCGGCCTCGATCATGGCCGGGGAATAAGTGAAACCGGGATGCGTGCCCGCGGTGCGCCCGATGACGCCGTGCAGAGACGGGCCGACCTTGTTCTGGTCCTGGTCGGCAATGTGGCAGACCTTGCACTTGGTGAAGACCTTCTCGCCTGCGGCTGCATCCTGCGCCCGCGATGGGCTTGCAAGGAAGATCGTGGCCGACGAGGCGACGAAAAGTGCGATTGCGCGCATGGCATTCCTCCCTGATCGATCGTCATTTGCGCCGGACGATCCGCACCACGCCAGCTGCGCTGGGGCGGCCTGCACGGTAGAGCGGAATATCCGTGGTCCCACCTATGGAATTGCGGCATCTACATACCACAGTATCAAGCCGATGGGTAGAAACGCCAGTTTGTGCGAAGGTGCATGTTGCCCAAGCTGCGCAGCGGTTCTGACAGAACGACATGCATCATAGCACGGACCTAAAGCGCGTCGCCTGGGTCCGTTTCCTCGCGAGGCGCCTTAGGCCGTGTGCTGAGAGTCACGGCGGATCGGTATTGCAGCTTGCAGCCATCTGTCCGATCGCCTCGGACAGTCCGGCGAGTTGGAAGTCGGCCTCGCCGCGTCCCGACAGCAGGCCGAAACGCCATGACAGTAACAGACGGCTCGCCGAAACCAGCCGCTTGATGCCATCGGCTCCGTCCCTGACCAGCATTTTACCGCGTGGGCCGACAGACCAGCTTTCATCGAACTTGCCGCCGCCATCGACCATGACCGACATGGTGATCTTGCGGCTGGCGGAGACTGAATCGTTGAGTTGCAGCCATTCGCTCCAACGCGGTTCGCCGCCCGGTCGACAAGCCAGCGTCAGCACCGGACTGTAGCCCAGCGCGCCGCCGCCGGTGATCAGCTTGTTGGTGGCGTATAGCGACGCAGTCACCTGGCCGTCGTTGCCGGCGTCGACGCGCCAGTTGCCGAGATCGGGTCCGGCATCTGCGGCGCCGGCCGCGGCAAGCAAGAGCGCTGCGGTAACCACCACGCTCCTCATCTTGAATGCCACACCCACCGACGCCTCCAAACGACCCTGCGCAATGTGATATCGAGCAGATAATCATCAATGTTCGGTATCGCCAGCAGCGTGCATTCATCTGAAACGGGTGGTGTTGCCCCGCAGCAACAACAGAGGACATGAACGAAAAAGGCCGCCTCGTGGGCGGCCTTGCGAAATCAGCTTATCGCCGCCGGTTTTACTCGGCGTCCTTGGCGGCCTTCTTCTTCGGCGCGGCCTTCTTCTTGGGCTCTTCCGCCTCACCGGCTGCTTCGCCGGCCTTGGCCTCGGCTTTCTTGGAGGAAGCCTTCTTCGCCGGCTTCGCCTTGCTGGCGCTCTCGGCCTCCTCGTCGTCCGCCATCAGCTCTTCCTTGCTGACCTTCACGTCCTCGACCGAAATCTGGCCCAGCAAATAGTCGACGACCTTTTCCTCGAACATCGGCGCGCGGAGCGAATTAATCGCCTCGGGGTTGCTGCGGTAGAACTCGAAAGCTTCCTGCTGCTGGTTGGCCGGGAAGCGGCGAACCTGCTCGAACAGGCCGCGCTGCAGTTCATCGTCCGACACGGTGACCCCGGCCTTCTCGCCGATCTCGGCAAGAACCAAGCCGAGACGCACGCGACGTTCGGCCAGGCGCATATATTCGGCGCGCGCCTCTTCCTCCGTCGTTTCTTCGTCGGCAAAGGTACGGCCGGCGGCTTCGAGGTCGCGGTTGACCTGCGCCCAGATGTTGTTGAACTCGGCCTCGACGAGCTTCGACGGTGCCTCGAAGGAATAGGCGGCATCGAGCTGGTCGAGCAGCTGGCGCTTCACCTTCTGGCGGGTCATGGAACCGAACTGGTTCTCGATCTGGCCGCGCACGATCTCGCGCAGGCGCTCCAGCGATTCCAGGCCAAGGTTCTTGGCCGTCTCGTCATTGATCTCAAGCGCGCCGGGCTTGGCGACTTCCTTGACGGTGACGTCGAAGGTGGCTTCCTTGCCGGCCAGATGCGCTGCCTGGTAGTTCTCCGGGAAGGTCACCGTGACCTGCTTCTCATCGCCCGCCTTGGTGCCGACCAGTTGGTCCTCGAAGCCCGGGATGAACTCTTTCGAGCCCAGCACCAGCGGCTGGTCGGTGCCGGCGCCGCCGGCGAACGCCTCGCCGCCGATCTTGCCGACATAATCGATGCTCACGCGATCGCCTTCGGCGGCCTTGCCCTCCTTGGGCTCGTAGCTGCGAGCCGATTCAGCGACCCGCTTCACCTGGTCGTCGACCTCCGATTCCGGCACGTCGTAGACCTGACGCGTCACCTTGATGTCGGAGAAATCCTTGACCTCGATGGCCGGGATGACCTCGTAATTGAGGCGGAACTCGAAGTCGGCGCCGCCGGCCAGGATCTTCTCCGCCTCCTTCTCGTCCTCGGTCATGATGACTTCAGGCTGCATGGCGGCCTTTTCGCCGCGGCCCGAGATGATCGAGCGGGTCGAGTCGTTGAGGATCTCGTTGACCACCTCGGCCATGAACGACTTGCCGTACATCTTGCGCAGGTGCTGCACCGGTACCTTGCCCGGGCGGAAACCGTTGATCCGCACCTTGCCGCGGGCGTCGTTCAGCCGCGCCATCAGCTTGGCTTCCATGTCACCGGCCGGCACGGTGATCTTGATCTCGCGCTTGAGACCGGAGTTGAGCGTTTCGGTGACCTGCATCCTAAAACCTTTGTTTTCACCAACGAGGCTGCCAAACGGTCCTTAGCCGTTTACAGCCTGCCGGTATATTCTTGCCGGAAATGGCTTTGGTACGGAACCTGGTGATTTGACCGCCAATGCGGCTCAAACTCTCCTGAACTGCGCTTCCAAAATGTGAAGAAGTCTTTGTTTTTCCTACTTCTTCTTACATTCGGCAGAAGCGGATAGTCGCGTCCCGTCACATTCGACACGCCTTTTGTCACAGGCTAGGCTAATTTTCAACCATCTTCGCGATTACGAGAATGACGGTGACTTGGACCCCGACATTGACAGAATGATGGCTACATGGGATTGCCGGGGAACGCGGATGTGGCGGAATTGGTAGACGCCCTGGATTTAGGTTCCAGTGCCGAAAGGCGTGGGGGTTCGAGTCCCTTCATCCGCACCACCCTTCGCCTGCGAGCTTCTGGTGGTAGGCCACCCCATGGTCGTCAGAGCGAAGGGTGTCCTCCGAACCTTTGGCAGGAAGGATCGGAGCCATCAACTCCTGGCGGCGCACGCAAAGGCTCGAGCAGACAACCCGCTTTTTCGTGTGCAATTCCCTTGAAATAGCGCGTCAACAGGTTCTTAGTCGCAGCAACAGGCAGGTTGGGGCTCTGTCAGGTTGTGCGCGTAGTTTCTCTGGTTCTGGCGGTTGGGTCGGCTGTCGCGGCAGCGACATGTCACGTTGAGGCCTTGGAGTACACTTCGGTTTCCTCTCCGGGCCAGCAGCCAATTCTTCTTGTATCCGGTGAGTTTGGCGCCAATGAACCCCTGAACGCCTTCAGCAACGCGGTTGCGAGCAGCAGGGCCAGGATGATCGTATTCAACTCCCGCGGCGGCAACGTCGGCAGTGCGATTCGCTTGGGGAGCGAATGATCCGGGCGGCGGGTTTGGATACTCTTCAGCTTCGCCAATTGCAGTGCGCTTCAGCCTGCTCACTGGCCTTCCTGGGCGGCGTCCACCGCGTTGCCGAACCAGGTTCCATCGGCGTTCATCGGCCGTCCCTCAAACCGGCTGACGGGATGTCAAATGAAGACGCGGAGGCCCGTTTCCAGTTCGGCACGGCCGCAATCATATCCTATGTGGTCGAGATGGGAGCGGATCCCAAGCTGATGGAATTGGCTTCGAGCTATGACAAGCATGACATACGGTACCTGTCGGCCAGCGAACTCCTGCGCCCGACGCCAGGCAACAGCCGGAAAGCGTTGCGGTCGCCTTCGTCAGGGATCTCATCGAGCATCATGGCGATAACAACGATTTCGCTCTTGCTCAGGCTCGGGCGTCCTACGCTCCCACGGTCGACTATCATGGCAAGTTGACGAACCTAAGTTCGATCATTGAGGACAAGAGGAGCTATTACCAGCGATGGCCTGAACGCGGATACAACGTCCGCAATGACAGCATTGCGGTCAGCTGCGCCAACGATCGCTGCAAGGTCTCAGGCATCTACGACTGGATTGTGCGCAGCCCCTCGACACACAAGCAGGAGAAAGGCGTAGCGGACTTCAGCTATACGACATCGATCGGTCCCTATCCCAAAATCATCGCCGAGACGGGCGATGTCCGGCCATAACCAGGACCGTCGTTAACGCGGACCGTCGCGCTGACGCCCAGGCCCGAACACACTAATAAAGCGGCTCCTCGAACAGCGTCTTGTCGCCGTCCATGAGCGCCTTGATCTGCGCCTTGCCATTGGCGGAGAGCGCCAGCTTGACGCCGAACGGCCTCACGCGCATGTCGTTCTGGATCGCCATCCCCTTGCCCTCCGGCAGGTAGAAACGCTCGATCCCGTATTCCGGCGTGATCGTCATCTCGGGTGAGCGCAGATCCCAGCCATCCGCTACATGCCCGACAATGTCGGCCTCATCGGAAGCGGCAGGCGCCGGCACCTGATCGAACCATGCCGCGCTCGGCTGCCAGTAGCCGTCCACAGCCTTCTTCAACCTGACGACGATCTCGGAGTCGTTGCTGGTGAACTTGCCCGGCGGAATGTTAGCGATAAGCTTCACCGGGATGCGCGAGATGTCATAGCCAAGCGAGATGTAATCGCCGCGCAGAAGATCGCGCGGGTCAACGGGCTCGACCTTGAGCAGGACCTCCTTGCCGTTGCGCAGGATCGCCGCGCGTCCGGCGATGATCCAGCCCAGCAAGCCGATCTGAACAAGCGCCGTCACCAGCGCCGCGATGATCAGTCTTTTGCCGCTCATGCCGCTGCTCCTCCGGCGGGCGTCTTCATTCGTTTTTCAACGCGGATGATGACCAGCGCCAGTATCCCCAGCAGCACGGCCGCGGACAGGAAGAAGCCCGCCGTGTCGAGCATCGACTGCAACATCACCACATAGATAATGGCGAGCTCGAAGGCAAAGCCGGCATAGGCCACCCAGCGCAAGCCTCTGCTTTCACGGCCGCCGAGCATGATCGCCGCGACGATGCCGGCAAGCGCGGCTGCCGAGGCAATGGCAAAGCCGCTGTTGTAGCTCGCCTCATCGGCCAGTTCGAACTGGACCATTGCGAGGCCGGCAAGAAAGCCGATGAGCGCATGCAATGGCAGCCTGCCGCCGAGTTGCACGACGCTGTCGACGGGTTCGGCGACAAAGATCGCTGCCGCGAACAGCAGCATCGAGACGAGCACGAGCGGAATCGCGACCTGGAGCGTGTTGTGGTCGATCGCCAGCAGCAGGAGATAGAATACGATCGAAAGGATGATGACGTGCCGCGCCGCCTGGCTGCGTGTCCAGAATGAAATGGCGAACAGCACCAGCACGATAGCGGCGAAGAGATGCGGGAACTCGGCCCGGCGGAAAAATCCTCCCCATTTAAGGAACAGCCAGGCATCGGCGATGCCGACGGAGGCGACGGTGAGCGGGTTCGAGCGCAATGCGACCGCCGCCAGCGCCGTGCCGGCGCACCACGTCAGCAATGCCGAAGCCTCGTCGCCCGACAGATGATACATCTGACCGATCAGCGCGATTGACCCGCCAAAGGCCGCGGCGGCGACGATCCATAGCGCCTCACCGATCGCCGCATGGTCGCGTGTCTTCAGAACGGCGCCAGCGACATAGCCGCCGAGGATGACAGCAAACAGCGCCGTCACGCGCGCCAGGCGCGGAATGGCTTCCCAGTTGGCGGCGACGAAGATCAGGATCGCGGCACCGAACAGTAACGCCGCCATCATCGCCAGGATAGAGCCGAAGCTCAGCGAGGCGCGATCGTTGGCGGCAACGTCACGCGTCAATGCGTCCGCCGTCGGCGCGTCGATCAGGCCCGCCGCCCGCCAGCGGGCGATATCGGCCCTCACCTTCGTCGCATAGCCCGCCATCCGTTCCCCCGAGCTTGGCCATTTTTACTACCTCGCGCCGCAAATCGTTGACGCAACGGCATTTTCCGATTCGGTCTTCCTTATGGCGCAAGCGTGAATCGCCGTTAATGTTGCATTGCACAATTTGCATTGCTGCCATGCACCAATGGCACTTTTAAACCGATATGACCCTCCCTATTTTCCGTTCGTACACAAACGGAATGATCCGAGCCCAAAGACGAAACGAGCACTACCATGAACCTGATCCGCAACTACCGCAACTGGCGCCGCTACCGGGACACCGTTTCCGAGCTGAGCCGCCTGTCGAACCGTGAACTGACCGACCTCGGCATCAGCCGCAGCGACATCCACTACGTCGCTCGCAAGGCGGTCTAATCCGCTTCGGACCGCGAATGGTCCGAACCAGTTTTTGAGAAGAGCAAGACAATGAACCTGATCCGCAGCTACCGTAACTGGCGCGTTTATCGCGAGACGGTTTCTGAGCTGGGTCGGCTTTCGAACCGCCAGCTCAATGATCTCGGCATCGTTCGCGACGAGATCAAGATGATCGCCCGCAAGGCGGTTTGATAAGGAATCTCGCCAGGGTCGACCTCCTCCCCGACCTTGACGGATACGGTCAGCCTTTACCTCCTCCCGAAGGTTGACCACCGAAACGGCGCCCGCCGGACCTCCTCCCCCGGCGGGCGTTGTTCTCCGAAAGGATCCGCCCCTTCAATTGGCGGAAGGAATTTCGTCAAAGCCGACCTCCTCCCCGGCAATGACGAATATGGTCGATCTTCACCTCCTCCCGAGGATCGACCCCCAAAACGACACCCGCCGGACCTCCTCCCCCGGCGGGTGTTGTTGTTTTGGAGGTAGTCGGCCGGTCGAAGCCGGCAATTGCATTCGCCGCGCCAAGCGACTATCTCGGCGCTCATGAGCAAAGATCCCGTTCACGTCATCGGCGGCGGCCTCGCCGGCTCCGAAGCCGCATGGCAGATCGCAGAAGCCGGCGTGCCGGTCGTGCTGCACGAGATGCGCCCGGTGCGCGGCACCGACGCGCACAAGACCGACGGGCTCGCCGAGCTCGTCTGCTCCAACTCGTTCCGCTCGGACGACGCCGAGACCAATGCGGTTGGCTTGCTCCATGCCGAAATGCGGCTCGCCGGCTCGCTGATCATGAGCGCCGGCGACGCGCACCAAGTCCCGGCCGGCGGCGCTTTAGCCGTCGACCGCGACGGTTTTTCCGAGGCAGTAACCGCAAAAATCGAAGCGCATCCCCTGATTGCCATCCAGCGCGAGGAAGTGCCTGGACTTCCGCCGGCGGATTGGGACCAAGCGATCATCGCCACCGGTCCGCTGACCGCGCCTTCGCTTGCGCAGTCGATTGCCGAAGCAACCGGCGCCGATGCGCTCGCCTTTTTCGACGCCATCGCGCCGATCGTGCATTTCGACACCATCGACATGAACACCTGCTGGTACCAGTCGCGCTACGACAAAGTTGGCCCCGGCGGCACCGGTAAGGACTACATCAACTGCCCGATGGACAAGGAGCAATATCTCGCCTTCGTGGCGGCGTTGCTGGAGGGCCAAAAAACCGAGTTCAAGCAGTGGGAAGGCACGCCCTATTTCGACGGCTGCCTGCCGATCGAGGTGATGGCCGAGCGCGGCGTCGAGACGCTGCGCTACGGGCCGATGAAGCCGATGGGGCTGACCAACGTCCACAATCCGTCGGTCAAAGCCTATGCAGTGGTGCAGCTTCGCCAGGACAATGCGCTGGGCACGCTCTACAACATGGTCGGTTTCCAGACCAAGCTGAAGCATGCCGAGCAGATCCGCATCTTCCGCACCATTCCCGGACTGGAGAATGCCGAATTCGCCCGCCTCGGCGGCCTGCACCGCAACACTTATATCAACTCGCCGACGCTGCTCGATCCGTCGCTGCAGCTGAAGTCGCGCCCCGGCCTGCGTTTTGCCGGCCAGATCACCGGTTGCGAAGGCTATGTCGAAAGCGCCGCGATCGGCCTGCTCGCCGGCCGCTTCGCCGCGGCCGAACGGCTCGGCCGGGCGGCCTCACTGCCGCCGTCGACCACGGCCTTCGGCGCGCTGCTCAACCATATTACCGGCGGCCACATCGTCTCCGACGACGAGCCGGGCAAGCGCTCCTTCCAGCCGATGAACGTCAATTTCGGCCTGTTCCCGCCGGTCGAGGCTCCAAAGTCCGAAGGCAAGCGCCTGCGCGGCAAGGACAAGACCGTTGCCAAGCGCCGCGCGATCACGGCGCGCGCATTGGCCGATTGTCGCGTGTGGCTGGGCCTGCCTTCGCAGGCGCAGGCAGCGGAATAGCTACTCCGCCGGCTCGGCGCTCGCCGCCGGCAATCCCGGCTTTCCTGCTTCGGACGGATTCCTCCGCACATAGGCCGCCTTCAACGTCTCCGACGTATCGCGCGAGCCGTCATGGCTCCAGCCTGGCGGCTGGATCAGATAGCTGAGACGCCGGCCGAGCGTCAGTCCCGGCATCATCGCATCCTTGAACATGCCGATCCATTCATGGAAGGCGACCTTCAGCGGGTTGAAGGTGCCGATGTTCTTGACAATGCCGTAGCGCGGCCGGTCCTCGTCCAGTTCCGCGACGAAAGTGCCGAACATGCGGTCCCAAATGATCAGCGTGCCGGCATAGTTGGCGTCCAGATAGCGCGGATTGGTGGCGTGGTGGACGCGGTGGTGCGAGGGCGTGTTGAAGACGAATTCGAACCAGCCCCACATCTTGCCGATCGTTTCGGTGTGGATCCAGAACTGCCAGACGAGGTTGAAGCCGAAGACGAAGGCAATGACGGCCGGATGGAAGCCGAGCAGCACCAGCGGCGCCTGCAGCACGAACATGAAGGTGAAGAGGCCGGTCCAGCTTTGCCGCAGCGCCGTCGAGAGATTGTAATGCTGGCTGGAATGATGGTTGACGTGCTCGGCCCAAACCCAGCGCACCCGATGCGCGATGCGGTGGTAGACATAGTAACGCAAATCATCGAGCAGGAAGGCGGCGACAAACACCCAGATCGACAGGCCGAGATTGAAGAAACGGAATTGCCAGAGCCACAGCAGCGCCCAGTAGGATACGACACCGAGCAGCAGGCCGGCGACGACATTGCCCGTCCCCATCATCAGGCTGGCCAGCGTGTCGCGCGTCTCGAACGATCCCTTGGCGCGGCCGGTGCGTACCAGCCAGAGCTCGATCAGGATCGCCGTGACGAAGAACGGGATGGCAAGCTGGGTGACCTGCGGGAAATTGTAATCGTCCATCACGCCGCCTCTCGGATCTGATCGTGCTTCAGCAGCACCGCCGCCACGGTCAGCGCGTCTGCCTCGTCGGCGAAGGCAAACCGCCCACCTTTCCAGGTGAAATCATCCATTTTCAGCGACAAGACATTCCCTTGCCGTACCAGGGCGAGCACATCCCGCGGCGTGACGATGCGGGTTAGGAAACAGTCGCCGATGCTCTGGACGATGCCGCAGCGCTGCGGGTCGAGTTCCAGGATGGCGGCTTGCCTGTCGGATGTCAGCCTGACCGCCCCAGGCTTTTCGTCTGGAAAGTCTTCGGCAAAACGTGCGAGCGCGTGTTCAGCCCCGGCAAGCGTCGCGGTCATCGTGCCGCCGGTGAAATGCACGGCCGCCACCGACAGCGCGATGCCGAACACGACAAGGACGACCAAGACTGGCAGGCTCATGGAAAGGCGGCTCCTCCGGTGGCTCGCATTTCTTTGAGGCGACACGCGGAGAACCCCTAGCATGGTTGACGTTTACGTCAAAGGGGAGTCCAGCCTCGGTAGTGTCTGAAGCTGCAAAACGTTGTTGTCGCATAGGGGTTCGAATTTCGGTATGCTCCATCGCGTGGATAGCCAGGCCGACGAGCAACCCGACGTTTTTGCCCTATTGAGAAGCACCGCCGAGTCTAGCAAGCGGCTTGCCGAGTCGATGTTGGCAGCCTATGCCGCAGATGCCCTGCCTGCGACGGGGGACGATATCGCGCATTGGGAGCGGGTATTGGCCGACGCCAAGTCAGAACTGTTAAGGCTGCACGATGCCCACCCGGACCTAAAGGCCAAAAGCGACCCGCCGACGTGATCGGCAATGCAGTCCGCATCATGCGGATTGCTACTGGCGAGGAAACCGAAGACGTGCAGCCGGATGACGGCAAGAGCGCCGCCGCCAAAGAGCTTGGTTCGAAGGGCGGAAAGAAGCGTGCCGCCAACGTGTCACCGGAGCGGCGCGCAGAAATCGCTAAGAAGGCGTCTGAAAGACGATGGAACAAACGGTGAGGCTTCAAAGCCCTTTCCCGTCGTCCTTCTCTTGTCTGTAGTCAATGGGCAGCATCAGCGTGTCGCCCTTTCTTGGGTAGTGTTCGTTCAGCAAGTTCATGAAGCCATCCCATGTCTTGCTGATCCGCATGAACGCGACCACCGCGCCTAGGTGCTCTTTCAGCTTGGGGTAACCGATATTCTTCGCGGGGCTTTGGCTGTAGCGCGCCGTTGGCCTTCCGGCTTCATTGCGAGGGGTTACCCATTTCAGCTCTTTCAAGACGCCAGCTTCGAGGCGCTTGTAGACGATATCATTTGTCAGATGGCCGAAGTATTGCGGCCGCTTCACCGAATCGAGGGCGAAATCCAGACCGCGCAAACGAAACATGTGTTCATAGAATTCGCTCAGGAAAGTCTGAACCCAAATCTGCAGCTCTTTTGCTACCCACGCCTCAAGCAACTTGGCCAAGGCATCCTTGGCCCTGTCTCTCTGGTAGCCCGTCGCTTCATCGACTAACGCGATGATGCCAATGCGCGCGAAGCCGGATTGCGCCATGCTGACGAAGCAGTACGGCGAGCCGGAAAGCAACAAGTCACCAGAGCGCCGCTATAGCCCGGCGGGTCTGCACTGGTGCGGTCAAGACGCGCGTCGAAGGCAATCCCGATCCGGAGCATGTCAGCGAGTCGCACATTGAGCGCGCCAATCTCACCATGCGCGTGGCGAACCGTCGCTTCACGCACCTAACCAATGCGTTCTCAAAGAAGTTCGATAATCACGTCCACATGGTCGCGATCTACACTGTCTGGTACAACTTCATCAAAATGCACAAGACGTTGAAGATGACGCCGGCAATGGCTGCTTGCGTGTCCAAGACGCTCTGGTCGATGGAAGATCTTTGCGAGAAGATGGACGCCGTTGCGCCGAAGCCGGGCAAGCGTGGGCCTTACAAGAAGCGTGGATGATGTGTGATGGACATCACGGCAAGGCTTACTAAAGAGACGCGCGAGTGCCTGGAACGTATTACGTCCTTTCCCTGGGATGTTCATGCGGCGGCAATTAGGCGGCGAGCGCCCCGGCCGGCAGGTGATACATTCGGCTTCTCGGAAGACGGTGTTTACTTCGACGTGGGAGACACGGCTGAATGGCTCGACAAGCCAGAAGGTGACATTGTTCTCAAAGCTTTTGTTGTCGCATTCCCTGATCCATCCTCAGAAGATGGCATTCGCGAAGAGCTATCCGTTATCTTGAAGCGCCCCGAAAAATCAAACTGAGACACTACCCCAGCCGCGCATGGCATGACGCAAGAGCAGCCAGTGCCGGCGCAAGGTTGAGAGGGTCGCAGTGCCCCCGAGTGGAGACCGACCCGGCTTTTCCATCCTGTCGAGATACGCACGCGTGAGCGCCAGCGGCAGGAAGGCGGGGCGCAGCGACGCGGGGAGAGCCGACGCGCCCTTCTCGAAAGCGCCGAGATGCTCTCGCGCCAGCGCGATCATCGCCGCAACCGCGCGCTCGGCGGCAGCATCGCCCGCTCCTTTGACGAACTCTTCCGGCGAGGAGCCGGCGGCTGCCAGGATATCGGAGGGGATAAAGCACTGTCCACGGCGACGGTGCAGCGGCAACAAAAGCAGCAAGCCGGTGATGGCCTGCGCGCAGCCCGCCCTGCCCGCCAGTTCGGCAAAGCGTGGCGCGGCATTCGGATCGAGTACCATCGCCGCAAGCTGGATGAGCGCCGCGGCCGTCTCGCCGCAATAACCCTCCAGGTCGGTCCGCGACGGCATCGGATCGTTGTAGAGATCGAAGATACGCGCTTCGAGCATGTTCTCGAAAGCGGCCTTCGGCAGATGGTTGGCGGCGATCGCCGCCCTCAGCGCGTCGGCGGTAGGATGACCTGTCTCCGCCTCGCCCTCGGCCAAGATGACATCGCGCCACCATTGCAGCCGGACCTCGCCCGGCAGCGGCTCGTGGATGCGGTCGCGAACGCCGGCGACCTCGGCATTGAAGGCATAGAGCGCAAGCAACGCGTCACGCCTGTCGGCGGGCGCGTAGAGCGCGCATAGATAGCGATCATGATCTGCGGCACGCACCGCATCCATGACGATGTTGGGCATGCCGGCCATCAATCGACGGCAATGAGCGCTGCGGCAACGGCACGGTCCTCGGCCAGCAGCACGTTGTAGGTGCGCACGGCCGCGCCCGTCGACATCGGGTCGGCCGAAATGCCGGCCTCTTTCAGGGCGGAGCGGAGTGCAGCCGGCAGCGGCCGCAGATCCTTGCCGGTGCCGACCAGCAGGATTTCTACCTTGTCGGCCTGGGCGAACAGCTTGTCGAAGTCCGAAGCTTTTAGCGCCAGCGGATCGGCCGGCTCCCAGCCATGGATACCGGACGGCAGGCACAGCAGCGAGCCTCGATGCGACATGTCGGCAAAGCGGAACCCGCCATTGCCATAGGCCTCGACCGGCGCCCTGCCCGGGAAATGCGCCTCTCGGATGACGATGCCTTTGGCCATGGGGCTAGAGCATGATGCCGAAAAGGGTGGAGCGGTTTTCGGACGACATCATGCTCTATCTCTTTGATTTAGAGCGGATTCTGATCTCAGGTCGACTCGACCTGAGATCATCCGGCTCTGACGGCTTCAGGTCGCCACGGCCTTGCCGTTCGCCGGCTTGGTCTCTTCGGCGGTTGCGGCCTGCGGCCTGAGCTTGAAGAGGATCAGCAGCGGCGCGGCGATGAAGATCGACGAATAGGTGCCGAACACCACGCCGAACAGCATCGCCAGCGTGAAGGAGCGGATCACCTCGCCGCCGAACAGCACCAGTGCCAACAGCGCAAGGATGGTGGTCACCGAGGTCAGCGTGGTTCTGGACAGCGTCTCGTTGATGGCGTTGTTCAACAGCTGCGGCAACGGCATCTTCTTGTATTTTCTTAAGTCTTCGCGGACGCGGTCATAGACGACGATGGTGTCGTTGAGTGAGTAGCCGATGATGGTCAGGATCGCCGCGAGCGACGACTGGTTGAATTCCAGTCCGGTTATGACGAAGAAGCCGATGGTCATCACCACATCGTGCACCGTGGCGATGATGGCGCCGACGGCGAACTGCCACTCGAAGCGGAACCACACATAGAGCAGGATGCCGACCAGCGCGATGAGCATGGCGATCGTGCCTTGCTTGGCGAGCTCGCCGGAGACCGTCGGTCCGACCACCTCCACGCGGCGGAAGTCATACTGGTCCTGCAGTTCGCCGCGCACCTTGTCGATGACGGTCTGCTCGGCATTCTCGCCGGCGTCCTGCGTGCCGACGCGGATCAGCACGTCGTTCGGCGCGCCGAACTGCTGCACCTGGATCTCGCCGATGTTGAGCTCAGAGAGCCTGTTGCGGATGTCACCGAGATCGGCGTCGCCCTGCTTGGACTGCACCTCGATCATCGAGCCGCCCTTGAAGTCGATGCCGTAATTGATGTCGATGGTGAGGAACCCGACAACTGACAGGATCGACAAGATGCTGGACAAAGCGAACGTCCAGCGGCGGATACCCATGAATGGGATCCTGGTGCCGGGCGGAATGAAGGTGACCGGCGCGCGCGGCAATTCCTTCGGACGGGCGCGGCGCAGCCAGATCGACACCAGCATGCGGGTGAAGGTGAAGGCGGTGAAAACGGTGGTCAGAATGCCGATCGCATAGGTGATGGCGAAACCCTTGACCGGTCCTGTGCCCAGCCAAAACAGCACCACGGTGGCAATCAGCGACGTGACATTGGAATCGACGATCGTTGCCAGCGCCTTGGCGAAGCCGGTGTCGATCGACTGGATCACCGAGCGGCCAAGTCGCCGCTCCTCTCGAATGCGCTCATAGATCAGAACGTTGGAGTCCACCGCCATGCCTATGGTGAGCACGATGCCGGCGATGCCAGGCAAGGTGAGCGTGGCGCCCAGCAGCGACAGCAGCGCCACGATCATCGCCACGTGGACGGCCAGCGCGATGTTGGCGAGGAAGCCGAGGAAGCCGTAGGCGACGAACATGAAGGCGACGACGAGGATCGAACCGATCACGCCCGCCACCTTGCCGGCATGGATGGAATCCTGGCCGAGGCCTGGACCGACCGTTCGCTCTTCGATGACCGTCAGCGTTGCCGGCAGCGCGCCGGCGCGCAGCAGCACGGCAAGGTCATTGGCGCTCTGCGGGGTGAAATTGCCGGAAATCTGCCCGGTACCGCCCAGGATCGGCTCACGGATCTGCGGCGCCGAAATCACCTGGTTGTCGAGGACGATGGCGAACAGCTTGCCGACATTCTGCGCCGTCGCCTGGCCGAACCGTGTCGCTCCCTTGGAATCGAAACGGAACGAAACCACCGGCTCGTTGGTCTGCGAATTGTAGGTCGCCTGCGCGTCGACCAGATTTTCGCCGGAAACGATGACGCGGTTTTCGATGAGATAGGGGACGGGCGGATCGTCCTGCGAGTAGAGGACGGAAGAGCCCGTGGGCGGACGGCCCTTCAGCGCATCCTGCACAGGCATCGACTGGTCGACCATCTGGAAGGTCAGCTTGGCGGTCTGTCCGAGGATCTCCTTCAGCCGCTGCGGATCCTGCAGGCCCGGCACCTGGACAAGGATGCGGTCGTCGCCCTGCCGCTGCACGATCGGCTCGGTCGTGCCGAGCTCGTTGACGCGCCGCTCGACCACTTCAATCGACTGCGACAGAGCCGTTGAGGTGCGGTATTTCAGGCCGGCGTCGGTGACCGTGAATTTGAGCAGGCCGGGCTCGGAGTCATCCAGCGACATTTCCTGGATGGAGCCGCCGCTGAACAGTCCAGCCGCGACCGGATCGGTCAGCGGCTTTAGGACTTTTTTGGCCTGGTCGAGTTGAGCCTGGTCCGTGATGCGAACCTGCACGGTGCGGCCGGAACCGGAAAGGCCGGTGTAGTTGATCTTGGGATTGGCCTCGCGCAGCAGCGTCCTGATCTCGTCGCGCGTCGTCTCCATCCTATCCTTGATCAGATCGTTCTGATACATTTCAAGCAGGATGTGCGAGCCGCCCTGAAGGTCGAGGCCGAGCGTCATCTGCCGCTTCGGCACCCAGCTCGGCAGTTGCGCCAGCGTGCTTGCAGGAAACAGGTTGGGCGCGGCGAGGACCACTGTCACGGCCACGGCCAGCCAGATCAGGATCATCTTCAGGCGCGAGAAATAAAGCATTCGTTCTTATCCGTTCAGGCGTACAAGCGGCAGCGTTCCGCCATCAAGGTGGTGATTACTTCTTCGCGTTCTGGTTCGCCACCGGCTCGCCCTTGACCCGCACGTCGGAGATCGTCGAGCGCAGCGCCGTCACCTTGGTCCCGCCGCCAAGGTCGATCTCCAGCTCATTGTCGTCGATCACCTTGGTCACCTTGCCGACGAAGCCGCCGCCGGTCACCACCGTATCGCCGCGGCGCACTGCGGCCAGCATTTCCTGGCGCTTCTTCAGCTGCGTGCGCTGCGGCCTGATGATCAGAAAATACATGATCACGAAAATCAGGACAAACGGCAAAATGCTGATGAACATATCGGGCGAGGTGCCGACGCCTTGGGCGTATGCCGGTGTGACGAACATCAAGAAACTCCTGGATGGTGAAATACCGCCGGGACGGCCCCGCGAAATTTTGGCCGGAATATAGTCGGTAAAGTTGCCAATGCAACTGCGCGACCCGCCGAATCCGTTGCTTTTCCAGCCGTTTGGCGCGTGCTAGAGCGTCGCAGCCGGAAGCCGGTTGGAGCCGGCCGAAAAGATCGTGCTACAACAGAAGCTTGCAGTTGGTTCTTGGTGCGCAGCCGCGGATCCGTTTCACGTTCCGTGATTGCCAAGTTAAAAAGACCGGAAATGACCGATAGCCTGGATGCCCTGAACAAAAAGCTCGACCGCCTGATCGACGCGGTCTCCCGTCTCGCCCCGCCACCGGTTCCCGAGACCGACCTCGGCGTGGCCGATTGCTTCGTCTGGCAGGCCGATCCCGGCTGCCTGGAGCCGGTCCACAAGGTCAATCGCGTCGACATCGGCCTGATCCGCGGAGTCGACCGGGTCCGCGACATCCTGCTCGACAACACCGAGCGCTTCGCGTCCGGCTTCGCCGCCAACAATGTGCTGCTCTGGGGCGCGCGCGGCATGGGCAAGTCGTCGCTGGTCAAGGCCGTGCACGCCAAGGTCAATGCTTCGGACAAGCTTGACCGGCCCCTGAAGCTGATCGAGATCCATCGCGAGGACATCGACACCCTGCCCAAGCTGATGAGCCTGTTGAAGGCGGCGCCCTACCGCTTCATCCTGTTTTGCGACGACCTTTCCTTCGACCATGACGACACTTCCTACAAGTCGCTCAAGGCGGCGCTCGAAGGCGGCGTCGAGGGCCGCCCGGCCAACGTCATCTTCTACGCCACGTCGAACCGTCGGCACCTGCTGCCGCGCGATATGATCGACAATGAGCGCTCGACCGCCATCAACCCGTCGGAAGCGGTGGAGGAAAAAGTCTCGCTCTCCGACCGCTTCGGCCTGTGGCTCGGCTTCCACAAATGCTCGCAGGACGAATATCTCGACATGATCGACGGCTATGTCCGTTACCATGCCCTCGCGATTGATCCCGAGACGTTGCGCGCGGAAGCCTTGGAATGGGCAACGACGCGCGGCAGCCGCTCCGGCCGCGTCGCCTGGCAGTTCACCCAGGATCTTGCCGGACGGCTCGGCAAGCCGCTTAAGGACTGATAGCCCATATCACCGGCTGCACTGAAAAAGCCCGCTCCTGGCGGAGCGGGCTGAAGCCGGCGGGCCGGACTGGAGGTCAGGCGGCCCGCAATTTGTTCTTGTTCTATTCGAGATAGCCGCTCGGATCGACCGGGGCGGAGTTCTTGCGCACCTCGAAGTGCAGCTTCGGCGAGTCCGTGGTGCCGCTCATGCCGGACAGCGCGATCTCCTGGCCGCGCTTGACCTTCTGGCCGCGCTGCACCTCGATCGAGCTGGCGTGGCCGTAGACGGTGACCAGGCCGTTCTCGTGGCGCACCAGCACCGTGTTGCCGAACTCCTTGAGACCGTCGCCGGCATAGATGACGACACCGTTTTCGGCCGCCTTGATCGGCGTCCCTTCCGGCACCGCGATGTCGACCCCGTCCTTGCCGGAGCCGAAGCCGGAGATGACGCGGCCGCGCACCGGCCAGCGCATCTTGCCGATGCCGGTCGCATCCGGCGCCACTGCATCGTCGTCCTCGGCCTGCTGGATGACCTTGGCGTCCTTCTTCGGCGGCGTGTAGGAGGCGAGCGTCTCCGACGGTGTGGTCTTTGCCGGCGGCTGCGTGGTTGCCGTCGTCACCGGATCGACGGTCGGCTTGGTCGCGACAGGCTTCGCGGCAGCGACGGCAACGGTGCCGCCGGCCGGAACCTTGAGCGTCTGGCCGATCTTCAAGAGGCCGTCCTTCATGCCGTTGGCCTGCTTGAGCGCCGTGACGCCGACGCCGGTCTTGCGGGCGATCGAAGACAGGGAATCGCCCTGCTGAACGGTGTAGGTACCGCCGGCGCCGGCCGGCTTTGCCTCGGCCATCTGGGCGGGCGTGGCGCTCTTCGAACCGCTGGCCGCCGCCGATGCATCGACCTGCGCGGCGGATTTGCCGTCCTTGAGTTTTGGCTGCTGCGGCAGCACGGCAACCTTCTCCGGCGCGCCGGCGGGCTGCTTCGGTGGGTTGGCGGGCTTGGTGCTGTCGGCAACCTTCGGCCCGCCCTTGCTCGAATAGGCATAGGCCGGAATGACGATCTTCTGGCCGGTTCTGATGCCCTTGTTGGCATCGAGCCCGTTGACCTTGATGATCGCATCGGCCGGCACATGATATTGGCGGGCCAGACCGGAAATCGTCTCGCCTTCCCTCACCACGATCTCGGTCGCGTGCGGCGCCGCGCTTGCGTTGCGCACCGCGTCGGGCTCGGCGGTCTTGAACGGCTTCGCGGCCGGGGCGACTGTATTGGTGGCCGTCCTGTCCAGATGCGGCGCGGCAGGCGCCGGCGCGAGTGCCGGGGCCGAGGCGGTGCGCATCGGCTTGGCGGCGGCCGGCGCCGAGGGCGGCGGCAATTGCTGGGACGTCACCGGCTCGAGACTGGAGCGACTCACGGACTGGGTGTGACTGCCGTCGACAGGCGCCGGCGCGACCGTATCGCCCGGATAGGGCTGGTCGACATTCTGCTTGTTGATGATGGCGCGCTGATTGTTGGTGGACGATGTGAAGACGTCGTCGACACCATTGAAGCGCATCGCCTGGGAGCTGCAGCCTGCCGCGGCACCGGCGATCATGAGGACGGCGCAGCCGCGCGCCAGATTGCGTCCGTTTGCCTTCAAACCATTGAATTGCATCGCACTAACCCGCACAGACCCGGTACAAACTGGTCATGATTAAAGCGCGTTAATGTTACTGGCCGGTTAACCCATTAGAATCCGCCGAAAATTTTCTTAAAACATTTTTCGACAGGCGCGACGAAGTCCGGACAGATCGTGCCGATCGAGACGAGAGGGACGTCTCGGGAGCCGGCGAAGCGCACGAAATGAGACCGGGCGAGCAGCGGCACCACCCTCACTTGACCACGCCTGCGCTGCCAAAGCGGTGCCTGCCAGAATCGTCCAGGCTTCTGGAAATATCCTTGCTGTTGCGCCGAGGTAACAGCATTTTTCGGTTGAGTTCGGCTAACGTGGATGCAACCGGGAGGGGTACCCTGATGAAACGAGTTCTGATCGCCGCAGCGGCTTTTGCTGCTGCTCTAAGCGCCGTTGCGCACGCGTCCGCCGCCGATCTCGCCGTTCCTGTCCCTACGAAGACCGACGTTGGGTATGATTGGAGCGGCTTTTACATCGGCGCCAATGGCGGCTGGGGCTCGAGCCACTCCTGCTGGACCTCAGCGTTTTTTGGCAGCGAAGGTTGTCATAACGCCACCGGCGGGACGGCCGGCTCTCAGCTCGGCTACCGCTGGCAGCGCAGCGATTGGGTCTTCGGCCTGGAGGCTCAAGGGAATTGGGCCGATTTGAAAGGTTCCAACGTCGACATCGTTGTTCCCGTCTTCATAAATCGGTCCCATGTCGACTGGTTTGGCTTGCTGACCGCCCAAGTCGGGTACAGCGTCGACAACGCCCTATTCTACGTCAAGGGAGGCGCGGCCGTGACTCACGACCGTTTCGATGTTTTCTTTTCACCCGACACGCCCGCCGGCGAGACAGACGATCAGACCCGCTGGGGCGGTGCCTTGGGTGCCGGTCTTGAATATGGCTTTGCCCCGAATTGGTCACTCGCGATCGAATACGATCACCTGTTCATGCCCGACAAGACCACCACCTTCACGGTCGTTGGCGCGCCCGGGGGCCCCTTCAGCACCGAGCGCATCGATCAGGATGTCGATCTCGTTGGTTTGCACCTGAACTACCGCTGGGGTGGCTGACTACAGTGATGGGTCGCAGGCGCGTTCGACGCGGTTAGCCGTCGATCGCAGGGCTGGCGCGCTAGATCACCGCGGCAACGCTGCGCAGGACCGGCTGCAGCCTCACCATGCCGATGTCCTCGCGCTCGAAACGGCTGCCGACCTTGGTGAGCTTGGCCAGCACCTGCTCGCCCTCCTCCGGGCCGATCGGCGCGATGACGACGCCACCGCTCGACAATTGATCGAGCAGGAAGCGCGGCAGGCTTTCGAAGGCCGCCCAGGCGATGATGCGGTCGAACGGCCCTTCGTTGGGCAGGCCGTTGGAGCCGTCGGCCTGGCGTACGATGACATTGCTGATGCCGAGCGCCTCGAATCGCTGCTTTGCCTGCTCGGTCAAGGTCTTGTAGCGGTCGACGCTGACGACGCGCGCGGCAAGCCTGGACATCACGGCTGCCGTATAGCCGGACCCGGTGCCGATCTCGAGCACGCGGTTGCCCGGCTCGATGGCCAAAGCCGCAACCACCGCCGCCTGCAGGTCCGCGCCCTCGATCGCCTCGCCGCATTCGATCGGCAGCATGCCTTCCGACCAGGCGATCGAATGGAACTGCGCGGATAGGAAGCCGCGCCGCGGCGTCGCCTCGAAAGCAGCGACCAGTGCCTTCGGCGCCGTGCCCCTGCCGCGCAGCCGCAGCAGGAAAGCGGCGAAACCTTCACGGTCGTCGATAGCCATGGTCATGACAGCGCCTTGGTCAGCTGGTCGCGGAGTTCATGGGCGGTGAGGTCGAGGTGCAGCGGCGTCACCGACACCAGCCGGTTGCGCAGCGCGTAAAGATCGGTGCCCTTTTTGCCTTCGACCGGCTCCCGACCGAAGCGCAGCCAGTAATAAGGCAGACCGCGACCGTCGCGGCGCTCGTCGACCCAAAGGCTGTGCACGAGCTTGCCCTGCGCGGTGACGACCGTGCCCTCGATTTCGTCGGGTGCGCAGTTCGGGAAATTGACGTTGAGCAGCACGCCTTCCGGCAGCGGCGTTGCGATCAGCTTTTCGAGCAGCGCCGGCGCCAGCGCTTCGGTCGTCTCGTAAGGGACGACGCGGTCCTCGCCCAAATAGGAATAGGCCTGGCTGACCGCGATCGAACGGATACCGAGCAGCGCCCCCTCCATGGCGCCGGCAACCGTGCCCGAATAAGTAACGTCGTCGGCGATGTTGGCGCCGGAATTGACTCCCGAAAGGATGAGGTCAGGCGGCCCGGGGAGGATCTTTTTCGTGCCCATGATGACGCAGTCGGTGGGGGTGCCGCGCACTGCGAAATGCTTCTCGCCGACCTTCCTCAGCCTGAGCGGTTCCGAAATCGAAAGCGAATGCGCGTAGCCGGACTGGTCCTGCTCGGGCGCCACCACCCAGACATCATCCGAGAGCGTTCGGGCGATGCGCTCGAGCGACGCAAGGCCTTCGGCGTGGATGCCGTCATCATTGGTCAGCAGGATGCGCATGAACTCATTTCGATTCGATCTTGGCAAGACCACCCATGTAAGGCCGCAGCACTTCAGGAATGGTTACGCCGCCGTCCTCATTCTGGTAGTTTTCGATGACGGCGATGAGAGCGCGGCCGACCGCGGTGCCGGAGCCGTTCAACGTGTGCACGAAGCGGTTGCCCTTGCCGTCCTTGTCCTTGTAGCGGGCATCCATGCGCCTCGCCTGGAAGTCGCCGCAGACCGAGCAGGACGAGATTTCGCGATAGGCGTTCTGGCCCGGCAGCCAGACCTCGATGTCGTAGGTCTTGCGTGCGCCAAAGCCCATGTCGCCGGTGCAGAGCGTCACCGTGCGGAACGGCAGGCCGAGCCGCTTCAGCACCTCCTCGGCGCATTGCGTCATGCGCTCATGCTCGGCGAGCGAGCTTTCCTGGTCGGTGATCGACACCAGCTCGACCTTGTAGAACTGGTGCTGGCGCAGCATGCCGCGCGTGTCGCGGCCGGCCGAGCCCGCTTCCGAGCGGAAGCACGGCGTCAGCGCCGTGTAGCGCAGCGGGAGCTTCTCATGCGGCGTGATCTCCTCGCGCACCAGATTGGTCAGCGGCACTTCCGCCGTAGGGATCAGGCCCAGCCGTCCGTCGCCATGCGGCGTGAAGAACAGGTCCAGTTCGAATTTCGGCAGCTGGTTGGTGCCGAAGAGAACCTCGTCGCGCACCATCAGCGGCGGCTGGATCTCCCCATAGCCGTGCTCTGTCGTGTGCAGGTCGATCATGAACTGGCCGAGCGCGCGCTCCATGCGCGCCAGTTGGCTCTTCAGCACCGTGAAGCGCGAGCCGGACAGCTTCGCCGCACGCTCGAAATCCATCATGCCGAGCGCTTCGCCGATCTCGAAATGCTCCTTCACCCAGTTCGGGCGGGTCGGCACATCGCCGACGACGCGCTTGACGACATTGTCGTGCTCGTCCTTGCCGACCGGCACGTCGTCGAGCGGCACGTTGGGCAGGACCGCAAGCGCGTCGTTCAGCGCCTGGTCGAGCTCGCGCTCGCGCGCCTCGCCGTTCTGGATGAACGCCTTGATCTCGCCGACCTCGGCCTTGAGCTTTTCAGCAAGCACGGCCTCGCCCGAGCGCATGGCATTGCCGATTTCCTTCGAAGCGGCATTGCGGCGCTCCTGCTTGACCTGCAATTCGCTGAGATGGGTGCGGCGCTCCTCGTCCCTGGCGATCAGATCCTCGACGGCGGACTGGGCGTCCTCAGCCGACCACGAGCGCTTCACCAGCGCTTCGATAAGGGCCTTCGGGTTGTCGCGAATCCATTTGATGTCAAGCATGGCTTTCCGTCCTCGAGTAAGGTTCGAGGGCGTAAACCGCATCCCTGATCGATGCAAGACAGCAGCAGCCGGCAGCCGTGTTTTTCAGGCCCGGGACCAGGTTTTAGCGCTAGGTTGACGGCGCGTCCGGCGTCTTTCCGGCGACAGCGCTGTCTGCCTCTTCCTGCCCGTCGCGCGCCAGACGGTCGCGCTCCCGGCTGCGCTCGATCAGGCGCGAAGTGAAGATCGCGACCTCGTAGAGCACGATGGTCGGAAGAGCGAGGCCGATCTGGCTCATCGGATCTGGCGGGGTCAACACCGCGGCGACGACGAAGGCAATGACGATCGCCCATTTGCGCTTCTCGGCCAGCGCTTGCGACGACAGAAGACCGACGCGCGTCAGCAGGCTGGTCACCACCGGCAGCTGGAACACCAGGCCGAAGGAGAAGATCAGCGTCATGATCAGGCTGAGATATTCCGACACCTTCGGCAGCAAGGAGATCTGCACCTGGTCGTTGGTGCCGACCTGCTGCATGGCGAGGAAGAACCACATCACCATCGGGGTGAAGAAGAAATAGACCAGCGAGGCGCCCATCAGGAACAGGATGGGCGACGCAATCAGGAACGGCAGGAAGGCGCTGCGTTCGTTCTTGTAGAGACCCGGCGCGATGAATTTATAGATCTGCGTGGCGATCAGCGGGAAAGCGATGACCATGCCGCCGAACATGGCGAGCTTCACCTGGGTGAAGAAGAACTCCTGCGGCGCCGTGTAGATCAGCTCGACCTTGTGCGGGTCGAGCCCAGCCCATTGCGTCGCCCATTTGAACGGGACGACCAGAAGGTTGAACAGGCGCTTGGCGAAGAAGAAGCAGGCGAGGAAGGCGATGAAGAAGCCGCCCAGCGACCAGATCAGCCGCCGGCGCAGCTCGACAAGGTGCTCGATCAGCGGCGCCGAGGATTTCTCGATCTCTTCCCTCTCCTTGTCCGAGACGCTCACTTGGCGGCTCCTGCCGTCTTCTTGGCATCGGCGGCCTTTTTCACGGCCGGCTTCTTCGCCGCGGGGTTGGCCTCAACCTTGGGTGCCGCCTTCTTAGCAGGCGCTGCGGCCTTTGCGGGCGCCGGCGCAGATTTTGCCGGGGCTTTAGGCGCCGGAGCCTTGGCCGATGCGGCTTTCGCCGCTGCACCGGCGGCTTTCGTCTTCGACGCGGCCACTTTTTTCGCCGGCTGGGCGGACCCGGCGGTCTCCGCAATGGGCGTGGTCACGGAGGCCTCAGTCAAGGCCGGGGAGATCGGCGCAGCTGGCGGGGACATCGGCACAGCCGGGGCGACGTCGGTTCCGTTGATGCCCGGGATTTCCGTCGCGCCGTTCTTCAGCGGCTCGGCAGGCTGCGGGGTCGTTGCATCCGAGGGCGCCTGATCGGAAGCCGGCTTGGGCTTCATCATCGTATCGACGCCGGCCCGCACGTCGGCCGCCGCCTGCTCGAACGGATTGAGCTGCTTGCGGATTTCGTTCATCGGGCTGAGCCCACGAAGGCTGTCGACCGAGTCCTTGACATCGTCAAGCTCGGCTTCCTTCAGGGCGTCGTTGAACTGCTTCTGGAAGTCGCCCGCCATGGCGCGCAATTTGGCCGCGGTGCGGCCAAACGTGCGCAGCATGTTGGGCAAATCCTTCGGCCCGACGACCACGATCATGACGACCGCGATCACCAGCAGCTCGCTCCAGCCGACTTCGAACATGGCAATCTATTCCAACGAGAGCCTGTCGCCCAAAAACACGAAAGGGTTCTGGGACAACGACATGCTCAAAGCAACAACCGGACTCAGCTCTTGCTGACCTTTTCCTTGCCCGGCGATACGGTCTCGTCGGCGCGGTGCTCGACGGTCCGCTTGTCGTCGGTATCGTCCTCAGCCATGCCCTTCTTGAAGCTCTTGATGCCCTTGGCCATGTCGCCCATCAGCTCCGGCAGCTTGCCGCGGCCGAACAGGAGCAGCACGATGACCAGAACGATCAGCCAGTGCCATATCGATAGTGAACCCATAACAATCTCTCTCGAATGTTTTCCCTCGGCGATGATCTATGCGTTTTCGCTCGGGGATTCAAACACAACCGCAATGAAGTTGGTAAAATGGCTAGCGGATGTCACGCACTTTCGGCGTGAGCGCCTTGCTACGAATCCGCGCAGCCCCTGCTAATAGACCATTCGTATCGGTTTCGCACTCACTCTTCGGTGACGCGCGGCGTGAGCAATCCGAGCTCCTCGAGGTCGATATCGGTCAGCGCATCCTCGTCCTCGGCCAGCGCGTCCGGATCGGCCGGCGGCACAGGCATCGAGAAATTGGACGGCATGCGCGTCGAGAGCAATCCGGCGCCCTTCAGCTCTTCCATGCCGGGCAGGTCGCGGATCTCCTCCAGCGCGAAGTGATCGAGGAAAGCGTCGGTCGTGCCGTAGGTCACGGGACGGCCGGGCGTGCGGCGCCGGCCGCGCATCCTGACCCACTCCGTCTCCAGCAGCGTGTCCAGCGTGCCCTTCGAGGTCTCGACCCCCCTGATATCCTCGATCTCGGCGCGGGTGACCGGCTGATGATAGGCGATGATCGCCAGCACTTCGAGCGCCGCGCGCGAAAGCTTTCTCTGCTGGACCGAGTCCCGGCTCATCAGGAAAGCCAGGTCGCCGGCGGTGCGGAACGCCCAGGCGTCGCCGACCCGCACCAGGTTGACCCCGCGCTTGGCGTAGATTTCCTGCAGATCGGCCATTGCCGCCGCGATGTTGACGCCCTCGGGCAGGCGCGCCGCCAGTTGCCTTTCACTGACCGGCTCGGCACTGGCGAAGATGATCGCCTCGGCCATGCGGACTGCTTCCGACAATTGCAGCCGCTCGGCGGGGTTCTCGATAGAACCCTGCTCGGCCATCTCGGCTTCCGGTTCGACCTTGAACGGGATGACCGAAGCGTTGGCGCGTTCACTCATGATGCCACCTCGACTGCCTTGACCCCTTGTGCGCGGCCGCGCAGATAGATCGGCGCGAAGACCTGATCCTGCCGCACTTCCAGCTTGCCCTCGCGCACCATTTCGAGTGTCGCGGCGAACGAACTGGCGACTGCCGTGCGCCTTTCTTCCGGCGCCGCCAGATACTGGATCAGGAAGCTGTCGAGCGCCGTCCAGTCGCCAATCGTTCCGACCAGCCGTGCCAGCACGTCGCGTGCGTCCTTCAGCGACCATACGGCGCGTCTGGCGATCGTCACGTTGCTGATCGCCTGCCGCTGGCGCTGCTGCGCATAGGCGGTCAGCAGATCGTAGAGCGAGGCCGAATAGGCATTGCGCTTCTCGACGATCACCATTTCCGGCATGCCGCGCGCGAAGACGTCGCGGCCGAGCCGGTTGCGGTTGACCAGCCGCGCAGCGGCATCACGCATCGCCTCCAGCCGCTTCAGCCGGAATTGCAGCACCGCTGCCAGTTCCTCGCCGCTCTCGCCCTCTTCGCCCGGCTGTTTCGGGATCAACAGCTTCGACTTGAGGAAGGCAAGCCATGCCGCCATGACCAGATAGTCGGCCGCGAGCTCCAATCTCAGCGCCCTCACCTTCTCGATGAAGGCCAGATATTGCTCGGCGAGCGCCAGGATCGAGATGCGGGCGAGATCGACCTTCTGGTTGCGCGCCAGATGCAGCAGAAGATCGAGCGGGCCCTCGAAGCCGGCGACATCGACCACGAGCGACGGATCGCCGGTCAGACGTGACTCGTCGTTCTCGGCCCACAGACGGTCCATCGGTGCGGCCTTCGCGGCCTTGCTGTCCAATGTTTCCGCCACTTGCCTTGCTTTCCCTTCGGTTCAGGCCACCGCGTCGAAATAGGTGGCGAATTCCGCGCGTATGGTGCTTTCGTCCGCGACGTCGCGGTCCTTTATATAGGCCAGCGCCCGCTCCGCTCTCGCCAAGGACTTGCCTTCGAGCACCGTCGTACGCGACGCGATCCCCGACATTTCCTCGAAAACGCCGTTGCAGTGAAGGACGAGATCGCAGTCCGCCGCAAGGATCGCGGCCGCCTTTGTCGGGAAATCCCCAGAAAGTGCCTTCATCGAGGTGTCGTCGCTCATTAGGAGCCCCTCGAAGCCGATCTCGCCACGGATCACCTCGTTGACGACCTTGGCCGAGGTCGTCGCCGGATTGTCCGGGTCGATCGCGCTGTAGACGACATGCGCCGTCATCGCCATCGGCAGGTGGTTGAGCGCCTTGAACGGGGCGAAATCATGTTGCCGCAACTCGGCGAGCGGCGTATCGACCGTCGGCAGCGCAAAATGCGTATCGGCAAAGGCGCGGCCGTGGCCGGGAATATGCTTCATGACCGGCAGGACGCCACCCGACATCAGGCCCTCGGCCGAAGCCCGGCCAAGCTCGATCACGGCATTGGGCTCCATACCATAGGCGCGCGCGCCGATGACATCGCTGGCGCCCGCAATGGGGACGTCGAGCACCGGCAGGCAGTCGGCGGTGATGCCGTGGCGCAGCAGATCGAAGGCGTGAAGCCGCGCGAGCAGCCACGCGGCGCGGCGGCCGGCCTCGCGATCGTCGCGCCAAAGCGCGCCGAGCGCTCCGCCTGCAGGATAGTTCGGCGCCAGCGGCGGCCGCAGGCGCTGTACCCTGCCGCCCTCCTGGTCGATGAAGACCGGGGCATCCGGGCGTCCGACGCTCTCGCGCATCGAGGCGACCAGGTCGCGGATCTGCTCGGTCTCGCCGACATTGCGCGCGAACAGGATGAAGCCCCAAGGACGTTCGTCGCCGTAGAAGCGGATTTCATCTTCGGTGAGGGATTTCCCGGCACAGCCGAGGATCATGGATTTTGATTCGGTCATGAATCGAAGCTTAGAGCAATTCCAGGAACAATGTGTAACCGTTTTGTGCCCGGAATTGCGCAAAAACAAGGAGTTATGCGGTTCTGCGTTTCTGCCGGCGCTGAACCGCCCTAAGATTTGCGAAAGCAAAGGGACTGACCCTGACCGCTGCCGCATGAATGCCGATAGCCGTCCACAACGAAAAAGCCGGCGCGGCCTCGCGGCGGCGCCGGCTCTGAACGGTGCTAGATGATCAGCGCGACACGAAGCAGGTGCCGCCGGCCGCCTTGTAGTTGGTGCACAGATTGATCGCGTCGTTGCGCGACTGGGCCGGAACCCGGACGCGGTAGAAAGTGCCCTTGCCGGCGATCTGCGCCTTGACGATGTTGGCTGTGCGTCCGGCAAGCACGCTGCCGTAACGGCGCTGCAGGTCCTGGTAGGTGGACTGGGCGCTTTCAACCGTCGGCTGCGAAGCGATCTGCATCGACCACGAGCCGCCGCCTGCCGCCGCCGGATCGATGGAGGCGACCTGGTCGGGCTTGACCTCGCCCACGATATCGACCGGCTGATCGGACGGACGCGGCGGCGCCACCGGCACCTTCGCCGGCGTGTTGGCGGACTGGACCCTGGCTTCGGTCTTCGGCGCGGCGGCGGGCTTCACCGCTGCGGCATCGCTCTGGTCATCACCGCCCTGGTCGGCAGCCTGATCGGTTGCCGGCGTGACGGCGCCTGTCGGCTGGGCATCGCCCTGCCCGGCGGAAGCGACGTGCTGCGGCGCCGGATCGGTCGGTTCGGTCGCCGCGACCTGCGGCGCGGGAGCCGGGTCGTCTCGCGGAACCAGCGAGCCGTCAGGCTTCACCATCATGGTCTTCACCTTGCGCGGCGCCACGGCGACGACATCGTTGTTGGTCCCCTTGTCTGCCTCCTGCAGAACCTGGGCGATGCGGTCTTCCGATTTCGGCGCCGGAGCGGCCTGCTGTGGGGTTGCGGGGGCGGCGGCCTGGGCGTCAGCCGGCGCTGGCGCTGCTGCGTCCGGTGCCGGCGCTGCGGCCTCTGGAGCCGGCGCGCCTTCGGCCGGTGCCGGCGCGGCTGCGGCCGGAGCTGCTGTGTCCGGAACCGGCGCTGCCGCGGCCGCATTGCCGGCTGAGTTGGTGCCAGGCGCGGCGTCGGTGTCGTCAGGCGAAAGGTCGACGATCCGGCTCTGCGGGGGTTCCTTCGACGCCACGTCGATAGGTTCCTCGGTGTTGGTCACCAGTTTCTGCTGCGCCGGTTCGGCGGGCTTGGCCGCCCCACCCTTGGCCACGGCGTCATAGACCTTGTTGTCTTGGTTCGGCACCACAGTGCCACCCGGATTTTGCGGCTTGACCTTGATCGGCGAATTGTCCGCCTTCACGATCACGGGCGCTTCGCTGCCGCCCTTGCCGCCAAAGGAGAAGGCGAGAGCGCCGAGACCGCCCGCGACCACAACGGCGCCGACGAGCGCGGCAAGCATCATGCCACGGCTTCGCGGCTTCGCGGCTTCGCGCTCGGCAAATCCGGGCACAGTCATCGCCTCGTCGAGCTCAGGATCGTAGTCAAGTTCGTCGACGGCGAAGTCGTCCGCCTGCGAGACCGGCCGGCTGCCGGGCAAATCGTCTGCATCGAGTTGGCTTGCAGATGCGGAATGGGACAGGGTCGCCGGTGCAGCGGCCGTCTCGGCGCGCAACTCGCGGCGGTCGTAGCCGGTCTTGAATCCGGCATTGAGGGAGTCGTCCTCATAGCCCCGGCTCTGCACAGGCGCCTGAGCGATCTCGGTTGCGTTCATCTCGCTAAGCAGGCCGGCAAACTCGGCATCGAGATCGTCATAGTCAGGCGCCGCAGGCTGATCCTCCTCGAAGCTGAGCTCCGGAATGTCGAGGTCGTCGGCCAACGCCACCACGCGCTCCGGCACGTCGACCGTCTCGACATCGGGCATTTCCTCCTGCTGGCGAGACTGCGGCGCCGCGGCTGGCTTGGCGTAAGCGGAATAGTCCCTCGCCGGCTCCTCACGATTGGCAGGCGCCGACATCTGCGGCGCCGGGGCCGGCGTGGCGTAACCGGCATAGTCCTTCGCCGGCTCCGCACGATAGGCAGGCGTCGGCATCTGCGGCGCCGGCTTGGCGTATGCGGAATAATCCTTCACAGGTTCGTAGGCAGGGGCAGCGGTTTGCAGCGCCGTAGCCGCAGGCTGCGTGGCATAAGAGGCGTGCACCGGCGCTGCGACCGGGGTCACGCGGCTCCACGACTTTGGCGGTTCGGCAGGCGCGACCGGCGCGTCCATCTCGATGCCCTTGGCGAAGGCGGCGTCGAAAGCCTCGTCATCGAAATCTATGCTGGGTTCGGCATCCTGTTCGGAAGCCGCGCCTTCGAAGCCCTGCCGGTCGAGTTCGCCGGCGAGCAGCCTATCGAGATCGGCATCGGCGGACTGGGCGGTCTGCGTGCCGTAGGCGGGCTCGTTGCGTGCGTCGAGATCCCAATCGAGCTCATCGGCCACGCCAGCCTTCTGGTCGGTGTGGCCAGCCGGCTGAACGACCGACCGCGGTGCCGGTGCGGCGGCCGGAACGGGAGCAACCGGGACCGGCGCAACCGGGATCGGCCGCGCGGTCATGGCGCCAAGCAGCGCATTGAGTTCGTCTTCCAGGCTGCGCTCGCCTGCGGCCGGCTTAGCCGGCTCGACTGCCGCAACCGGCGGAACCGGTGCCGATACAGAAGGAGCAGGCTCCGCGATTGACGGCTCCGCCGCGGCGACGGCCTCGGCAGCCGGCGCTTCCGGATCCCCGAACGGCACGTTGTCGAAATTGAGTTCGAAATCGTCTCCGAAGACCTCCTCGGCCGCGGCCTCGTGACCGGCGACCGGTTCAGGATCGACAGCCGGACCTTCCGGCTCCTCGGCAAGCGCGTCACGGAAGCTGAGCTCGAAATCGTCTTCGAAGACCTGATCGGCTACAGCTCCGTGATCGGGTTGGGGATCGAAGGCGGGCTCGGGATCGGCGGCGAAATGCTCGGCCTCGACAGGCGCCTCGAGGGCCGGCGATGGCTCGTCATCGACCGACAGTTCCTGTTCCAGGATCAGGTGCTGCGGCTGATCGATATCCATGGCGATATCAGCCGTCGCCTGCTCAAATTGGGCCTGATCAAATTGAGCCTGATCGAGATGGGCCTGATCAACTGCGGCTCGAACGAATTCGGCCTGATCGGACCCACTCTCGTAGTCTTCAGCGGCGATTGGCTGGTCGACAGCGGCGTGAGCCTCGATCGGCTGCACGTCGGCGCCTTCGGGCTGCTCGATATCACGGTCATCGAAGGCCAACTCGTCCTCGAGCGACATCTGGACCGCAGTGTCGAAATCGGCGTCGAACGCCGTCTCGTCCGCAGGCTCAAGGACAGCAGGCTCGACAGCCGCAGGCTCGGCGGCCGCGGCGGCGCTCTCGTCCGTGTCAGGCTGGTCGTCGATCCAGAAGCCCTCATCCAGCGAGGCCGCCATTTCCTGGTCGACGGAAAGGTCGTCCTGCACGGGCGAGACTTCCAACGAACGCGCGACCGCCTTGTCGAAATCATCGTCGAATGCCGTGTCGGCGGCCGGCTCCGGCGCAGGGGGCGTGGCAACAGCGGGCGTGGCAAAATGGGCGTGATCCGCCGCATCGTCAAAGACGAAATCCCGTTCGAGAGAAGCGGCGAGCTCGTCGTCGCTGAGAGTGGCAGCCCAGTAAGCCGGCGCAGCCTGGGCAGCCTGCTGCGCCACCGGCTCGCTTTCCTCGGCAATGTCGAAGTCGCCCATCAGCTCCTTTTCGAGGTCGATGTCGAAGTCGGCCCCATCGGCAGCCTGGTTCGCGGACGCAGCCTTTGCGGCCGCCGGCGACTGCGGCCTGACCGGCTGACGCGGATCGAAACCCATGATGCGGGTCAGTTCGGCGAACGGATCGTCGTCGGCGATGTGATTGCTTGCGGCTACTTTCAGCTGGGTTCTGTCTGCCATTATTGTTCCCGAACTCGCACACAGTCGGACGCCATGGACGTCGCGCAGGGTTGGCCCTTACCAGCGCAATGTGGGCAAAAGGTGACAGGCTTTTTAGTCAAACCTAACGCATTTCGGTAGGCGCATCAGCTCCTATCAGCGTCAGGCCGGAGGTCAAAACATCCGAAACAGCCTGCACCAGCCCCAGTCTGGCATACGTCAATTGTGGGTCGTTAACCTTAACAAAACGTAAGTCTGGGTTGTCGGTGCCCCGATTCCAGTGTGCGTGGAAGCTCGACGCCAGATCGTAGAGGTAGAATGCCAGCCGGTGCGGCTCCAGCGCAAGCGCCGCGGATTCGATTAGCCGTGGATATTCAGCGAGTTTCCGGATCAGGCCGATTTCGCCCTCGTCCGTCAGCGACGCAACCGAGGCCACAAGCCGGTCGCGGTCGAAATTCGCTTCGCCCAGTTGCTCGCTCGCCTGCCGGAACACCGAGTGGCAGCGCGCCGAAGCGTATTGCACGTAGAACACCGGATTGTCCTTGGACTGCTCGGTGACCTTGGCGAAGTCGAAATCGAGCGGCGCATCATTCTTGCGGTAGAGCATCATGAAGCGGATCGGGTCGCGGCCGACCTCCTCCACCACGTCGCGCAGCGTGACGAAATCCCCTGACCGCTTCGACATGCGGACCGGCTCGCCGTCGCGGAACAGCTTCACCAGTTGGCAGAGCAGGACCGTGAGCTTGACCGTGTCGCCGGCGACCGCTCGAGCCAGCGCTTCGAGCCGCTTGACGTAACCGCCATGGTCGGCGCCGAGCACATAGATGAGATCGACGAAGCCGCGCTCGACCTTGTCCTTGAGATAGGCGACGTCGGCGGCGAAATAGGTGAACGAGCCATCCGACTTCACCAGCGCCCGGTCCATGTCGTCGCCGACCGCGGTCGAGCGGAACAGCGTCTGCTCGCGGTCTTCCCAGTCGTCCGGCTTCTCGCCCTTCGGCGGCGGCAGCTTGCCCTTGTAGATATGACCCTTCAGCGTCAGGTCGGCGATTGCCGCGCGGATCTTCTTGGCGTTGTCGGCATGCAGCGTGCGTTCGGAGAAGAACACGTCGTGATGCACGTTGAGCAGCGCCAGATCATCGCGGATCATCGCCATCATCGCGTCGACCGTGCGATCCTTGACGATCGCCAGCGCTTCGTCTTCCGGCATCTCCAGCAGGCCGAGGCCGAACTGTTCGGCCAGCGCCTGCCCGACGGGTATCAGATAGTCGCCTGGATAAAGGCCTGGCGGAATCTCGCCGACGGCTTCGCCGAGCGCCTCGCGATAGCGCAGCATGGTCGAGCGTCCAAGCACGTCGATCTGCGAGCCGGCATCGTTGATGACATATTCCTTGGTCACGTCGTAGCCGGCGAAGGCCATCAGGTTGGCTAAAGTGTCGCCGACGACGGCGCCCCGGCAATGGCCGACATGCATCGGGCCGGTCGGATTGGCCGAGACATACTCGACGTTGGCCTTGCGGCCGCCGCCGATCTTGGAGCGGCCATAGTTGCGGCCCTCGCCGAGCAGCACTGCCAAATGCGCCTGCCAGAAGCCGTCCTTCAGCCGGAGATTGACGAAGCCCGGGCCGGCAACATCGGCGGAAGCGATGTCGGCATCGCTGCGCAGCGCTGCGGTCAGCTGCTCGGCCAGCGCGCGCGGGTTCTGGCCGGTGGGCTTTGCCAGCACCATCGCCGCATTGGTGGCAAGGTCGCCATGACTGGCGTCGCGCGGCGGCTCGACCGCGATGCGCGACAGATCCAGCGCTCCGCCATCCTTGTCCTTCAGATCAAGGGCTTCGACGGCTCTTACGATCCGCGCGTTGAAATCGGCGAAGATATTCATCGGGTATGCTCTGGGCTTTAAGAGGGACCGGCTGCTTGGCCGACAAAAACGTGGCTCGCCCTAGCCCAAATCCGGCGTATGGTCAAACAATCGCCTGTGCTCCTTGAGCGCATAGGTGTCGGTCATTCCGGCCAGGAAATCGGCGACGCTGCGCGCCTTGATGCGATCCTGCGCCCTGTCGAGCCCTTCGCGCCAGCCGTCCGGCATGGCGCGCGGGTCGGCGAAATAGACATCGAACAGGTCGCGGACGATCTGCTCGGCATCCGCCCGCACGCGCATCACTTCGGCATGCCGGTAGAGATGCTTGTAGAGAAAGGCCTTCAGCTCCTTTTCGGCTGCCGCCATCTCGGCCGAGAAGGTGACCATCGTCTCACCCGCGGCCCTCACCGCATCGGCGCTGTCCGGCTTGAGGCGCTCGATATTGTCGGTAGCGGCAGCAATGACATCCTCCACCATCAGCGTGATCTGCCGCCGCATCAGCTCGTGGCCGGTGCGAACGTCGTCGAGTTGCGGGTAGCGGGCGCGCACGCCACTCAGGATCGAGCCCGGCAGGCCGACGTCTTCCAGCATGTCCAGCGTCAGCAGGCCGGCACGCAGGCCGTCGTCGATGTCATGCGTGTTGTAGGCGATATCGTCGGCGATCGCGGCACACTGCGCCTCGATGCCGGCGAAGCGGTCGAGCTCGAGGTCGTGCAGTGCGGAATAGTCGCGGATCGCCTGCGGCACGGCGCCCTTGAGCCCCTTCCCGCTTGCATTGGTAAGCGGCCCGTTATGCTTGACCAGCCCTTCCAGCGTCTCCCAGCTGAGGTTCAACCCGTCGAACTCGGCGTAGCGCCGCTCGAGCCGGGTGACGACGCGCAGCGACTGCGCGTTGTGATCGAAGCCGCCCCAGCCGGCCATCTTTTCGTTCAGCGCCTCCTCGCCGGTATGGCCGAAAGGCGTGTGACCGAAATCGTGCACCAAGGCCACTGCCTCCGCCAGATCCTCGTCGCCGCGCAGCGCGCGTGCCAGGGCGCGGGCAATCTGCGCCACCTCGATCGAATGCGTCAGCCGGGTGCGGTAGTGATCGCCCTCATGCGCAATGAACACCTGCGTCTTGTGCTTCAGCCGGCGGAAGGCGGTGGAATGGATGATGCGGTCGCGGTCACGCTGGAATGGCGTCCGGGTCGGGCTTTCCGGCTCATCGAACAGGCGGCCGCGCGAGCGCGCCGGATCGCTCGCGTAAACGGCGCGCGGCCGGTAGCCGAAACCGATATCGCCGAGAGCACCCTTGCCCATTCGCCCACCAGTTGACTTGCCCCCCTCAGCTTCATACCTATCATGGGAAACCGAAAGCAAGGTGACGCCGATGGGCGCGGATGCCAAGACTGCCATGAAGGTCGAGATGACCGAAGCGGCCGCGAAGCGGATCGCCAGGATTCTGGCCGGCGAGCCGGGCAAGAATGCCTTGCGCGTTTCCGTCGAAGGCGGCGGCTGCTCCGGCTTCTCCTACAGGTTCGATCTCGTCGACAGTCGCAACGACGACGACGTAGCCATCGAGAAGGATGGCGCCACGATCCTCATCGACGACCTCTCGCTGGTCTATATGGGCGGCTCGGTGATCGATTTCGTCGATGACCTTATGGGTCAGTCTTTCCAGATTCGAAACCCGAACGCTGTCGCCTCCTGTGGCTGCGGCACCAGCTTCTCCGTCTAGCGGGCCGCCATGCCCACGATAGGCGCGGTCCGTCAGGTCGCGCTGTCGGCCGGGCGCGATCTCGATAGAACGCTGGCTTTCTGGCACGATGTGCTCGGCATGAGCGTGCATGCGCGCTACGATCCGCCGGGCATCGCCTTCATCATCGCGGGCGGCGTGCGGCTGTTCTTTGGCGACGGCGTGCCCCCTGGCACCGTCTATCTCGATATTGCCGGCCTCGAGGCCTTCCATGCCGAGGCGAAAGCAGCCGGTGTTCCTTTCACCGCGTCGCCGGCGCTGGTCCATCGCGACACCGAGGGCCGGTTCGGTCCGGCGGGGGAAAGCGAATGGATGGCCTTTCTAAAGGATCCGGCAGGCAATACGATCGGCCTCGTCGAGCGCCTTGCGCCGGAAGAACATTGAGGTCCGCATGAAGATCGTCACCTGGAACATCAACGGCGTTCGCGCCCGCATCGGCAACCTCACCCACTGGCTGACCGAGAGCGCGCCGGACATCGTGTGCCTGCAGGAGATCAAGACCGTCGACGACCAGTTCCCGCGGGCCGAGATCGAGGCGCTGGGCTATAATGTCGAGACCAACGGCCAAAAGAGCTTCAACGGCGTCGCTCTCCTGTCGAAGCTGCCCTTCGACGAGGTCAATCGCGGTTTGCCTGGCGACGATGCCGACGACCACGCGCGCTTCATCGAAGGCGTCTTCTCGACCGATAAGGGCGCGCTGCGGGTCGCCTCCCTCTATCTGCCGAACGGCAACCCAGTCGATGACGAGCGGAAGTTTTCCTACAAGCTGTCATGGATGGCGAGGCTAGAGCGCTGGGCGGAAGAGCGGCTGAGGCTCGAGGAAGCGCTGGTGCTGGCCGGGGACTACAACGTCATCCCCGAGCCCGCCGACGCCAGGTTCCCCGAAAACTGGCGCAGTGACGCGCTATTCCAGCCTCAGACGCGGCAGGCCTTCCGGCGCCTGAAGAATCTCGGGTTCACGGAGGCCGTGCGCGCCGTGACCGATTCGCCGGATGTCTATACTTTCTGGGACTATCAGGCCGGCGCCTGGCAGAAGAACAACGGCATCCGCATCGACCATCTGTTGCTGTCTCCCGAAGCCGCCAACCGCTTCTCGTCGGCCTCGGTTGAAAAGCACGTCCGCGCCTGGGAAAAACCTTCCGACCACGTGCCGGTGGCCATCGATCTGCGCTTGCAGCCGGCCTGAAGGCGCTGCTTGCGGACTCTTGCCGAACCCTGATGTCGCCACAAATCGTGTGTCTGATGCGGGATTGTTGCGGGGTTCGATGGCGATCCGATTTGTTCTTTGCCCGGTCGGCCTTGCGCTGGCATTTGCCGCGCCGGCGCTCGCGGCCCCGGAGTGCCTTGCCAACGGCAAATCGTTCAAGCTCGGTGAGACGGCTTGCCTGACCATTGCCGGCGAAAGTCACCTCGCCCGCTGCGACATGGTTCTCAACAACACGTCCTGGACGAAGGTCCAGGACGACTGCCCCGGCGAGAATCAGGCGCCGAAACTGCACCCGACCTCAATCACGGCGCCGACGGAACCTACCGAAAATTAAGCCGAAGCTGCGGCCTACTGGTCGCCGTTGTTGCCCTTGGTCAGGATGTCGTCGGCGAGCGAAATCGCCGTCCGACGGTCGGCTTCGCCAGCCGCGGCGAAGGCCTCTTCCTGCATGCTGCGGATCCAGGGCTGATCCGCCGGCGGGGCACGCTCCAAGGCAGCCGTCATCATCGCCAGGCCGCGCACGATCTTGCCGCTCTGGAACAACAGATTGCCGAGCGTCGCCTGCGCGCCGGCATGGCCTTTTTCGGCCGCGAGTTGCAGCCAGCGCCCGGCCTGCTTGACGCTGGCCTTCACGCCGCCCTCGCCTTTCAGGAACATCTGACCGATCTCGAACTGCGCGTTCGGGTTGCGGTAGTTGGCGGCGGCGCGCATGTAGTATTCCTGCGCCGCAACCTCGTTCTCCTCGACCGGGCTGCCGGGGATACCTTTGCGCAGATAGTCGCCGAGCGCGACAAGCGCATCGGAGACATAGCTTTCCTCGGGCGAGCCGGGCTCGACATCCTGATCGACGATCTCGGAGAAGAACTTGAAGGCCGCATAGTCGTCGCGGGCCACGCCGTCGCCCTGGGCATACATGCGCGCAAGCTTCCAGGTGGCGCCGATCTGGCCGTTCTCGGCGGCATATTTATAGGCCTCGACCGCTTGGTCCTTGTGGCCGTTCTTGTAGGCGGAGAAGCCGAACTGGAACACCGCCCACGGGCTCGACTGCGGCTTGACCCCGGTCTTGTCGTCGAACACCTTGTCGTCGAAGGCCATGACCTGCCCGACGGCGCCCAAGGTCGCCACCGCGACCAGTGCCGGCAAGACAAATGACCTCAACACCTCAAATGTCCGCATAGCAGTGTGTTTCTTTTGCGCCGCCCGGATGGGTGACCGCGCCGTCGCGGGCCGACCCTACGGTCTGCGCATATTTCCAGATCGCGCCGGACTGATAGTCGGTCTTGCGCGCCTTCCATTTCTTGGCCCGGGCCGCCAGTTCGGCATCCGACAGCGCCACCTCGATCGTGCCATTAACGGCATCGATAGAGATCACGTCGCCATTCTTGATGAGCCCGATCGGCCCGCCGACCGCCGCCTCCGGCCCGACATGGCCGATGCAGAAACCACGTGTAGCACCGGAAAAACGGCCGTCGGTGATCAGCGCCACTTTGCCGCCCATGCCCTGGCCGTAGAGCGCTGCCGTCGTCGACAGCATCTCGCGCATGCCCGGACCGCCGCGCGGCCCCTCGTAGCGGATGACGAGGACCTCGCCCTCCCGGTAATTGCGCTGCGTGACCGCTTCGAAGCACTCCTCTTCCGAATCGAAGCAGCGCGCCGGGCCTGAGAATTTCAGCTCCGACATGCCGGCGATCTTCACGATCGCGCCTTCGGGGGCGAGGTTGCCCTTCAAGCCCACAACGCCGCCTGTCTTGGTGATTGGCCGATTGGCGGGACGCACAACATCCTGGCTCTCATTCCAGGCAACGTGCTCCATGTTTTCGGCCAAAGTGCGGCCAGTGACCGTCATGCAGTCGCCATGCAGATAGCCGTGGTCGAGCAGCGTCTTCATCAAGAGCGGAATGCCGCCGGCCTCGAACATGTCCTTGGCGACATATTTGCCGCCGGGCTTGAGGTCGGCGATATAAGGCGTCTTTTCGAAGATCGCCGCCACGTCGAAGAGGTCGAACTTGAGACCCGCCTCATGCGCGATCGCCGGCAGATGCAGTGCCGCGTTGGTCGAGCCGCCGGTGGCCGACACGACCGTCGCGGCATTCTCCAAAGCCTTGCGGGTAACGATGTCGCGCGGCCGGATGTTTTTCGCGATCAGCTCCATGACCTTTTCGCCGGAGGCGAAATTGAACCGGTCGCGCATTTCGTAGGGCGCAGGCGCGCCGCAGGAATAGGGCAAGGCCAGCCCGATCGCCTCGGCGACCGTGGCCATGGTGTTGGCGGTGAACTGGGCGCCGCACGACCCTGCCGACGGACAGGCGGCCTGCTCGATCTCGAGCAGCTCGGCATCGGAGATCGTGCCGACCGAATGCTGCCCGACCGCCTCGAACACATCCTGCACGGTGATCTGCCTTCCGCGGTAGCTGCCGGGCAGGATCGAACCGCCATAAATGAAGATCGACGGCACGTTGAGCCGCACCATCGCCATCATCATGCCGGGCAGCGACTTGTCGCAGCCGGCAAGCCCGACCAGCGCGTCATAGCAATGGCCGCGCATGGTGAGCTCGACTGAATCGGCGATCACCTCGCGCGACACCAGGGACGACTTCATGCCCTGGTGGCCCATGGCGATACCGTCCGTGACGGTGATGGTGCAGAATTCGCGCGGCGTGCCATTGGCGGCCGCGACGCCCTTCTTCACCACCTGCGCCTGGCGCATCAGCGAGATGTTGCAGGGTGCGGCCTCGTTCCAGCAACTGGCGACGCCGACCAGCGGCTGCGCGATCTCGGCCGCCGACAGTCCCATGGCGTAGAGGTATGAACGATGCGGCGCGCGCGCCGGACCTTCGGTCACGTAGCGGCTGGGCAGCTTGGCCTTGGAGATTGCCTTGGCGTCCATCGTCGTCCTTGCCGCACACCCCGCGGCCGGTCCCATCGCCGGGCCAACCTGGCACGCGTCCCGAGACCTACTCGAGTTGCTCCGGGTTTATGGCGGGAAATGGGCAGTTCCCTCGGCTAGCCTTTTAGCTTCGGGGTTGTTCATAAACTGTTGCTGAAACGTCACAATCGTCTGAAGCGCCGGCTGTGCAGCTAATTTGCAACACAGGATCGGCCAACCAGCCCAGGCCGTTGATTGCCCAATAGAAAAAGGCCGGGCGGTGCCCGGCCTTCTTCGCGGAATTGCGGGAGCGGCTTAGAACTTGATCTTTATGCCACCCGAGATCGCCGTGACCAGATCGTTGCCGAAGTCGTAGCTGGCGTCGGTGCCGGCCTGATAACCGTTGTCTCCGGTCACGATGCCGGAATGCCCGCTGGTCAGCACACCGAATGCACCAGCCAACCGAACCTCGATGTTCGGCCGCGGCGTGTAGGCGACGCCGCCCCCAAGTGTCCAAGTATCGGTCTGCGCGCCATAGCCGTGCGAAGTGCCGCGATCCCAGGTGAGCTGACCGGCGGCGCTCCACTGATCGTTGAACTTATGGCCTATGCCGCCCGACACCGTCCAACCGTCGCGATACATCAGGTCCAGCGAGGTGGCCTGAAGAGAGCCGGAAGCATCATTGCCCGTAAAACATGCGGCGGTGGGAGTCCCGACAATACAAATGGGAACGCTCTGCAGCACGCTCCAGTTCACCCATTTGATCGAACCGAAAGCAAGCCAGCCTGGCGCGATGCCGGACTGCAATTTCAACTCCACGGAGTCCGGCATGTACTGGGTGCTGCCGTAGATCGGCGCAGAGCCCGTGGGTAATGTCGGTGACGTCAGTGTGCCGGAGATGTTGTCGAGCTTGACCTGCGAATTATAGACCAAGCTGGCGCGGAGTGCGATCTCAGGGATTTCGTAGGCAACGCCAGCGCGCCAGCCCCAGCCGCTGGCCTCCAGGTCGACGCGGCCAATCGGTGACGGCCCAAATGGATTGAAACCCACTAAGCTTTCCTTGAAGCCTGAAATATCCTGGTAGAACGCGCCGCCGATAAAACGGAGCTGGCCCTTACCGACATCGAACTTGTATGAACAGGTACCGGCGTAGTTATTGCTCTTGATATCCGTTTCAACGTTGGAAAAAGCGCCATTCCACGACGCGCCAGGGGCGGTGTGAGCGCCCCACGGCTGTGAATAGTCGATCATACAGTCGACGCCCGGCACAACCTGAACCTTGCCCCCAATGCGCGGCACCCAATAACCCTCGGCGCCATCCGCCGTGGAACTGAGAAAATTGAATGTCCCATTCAGACCAGTCGCATTCTTGTACTTGCGATCCGGCATCACATAGGTAGCTTCCGCTTCCGTCGCGAACGGCGCCGGGTCGAACAGCAGGTCGATGTCGTAGCCGCCGCGCTCGAGCCCGCCGGCATGCGCCGGGTGCATCGCCGATCCGATCAAAGCCAACGAAAAGCACCCTGCCCCCAGTAGTGCTTTGAGCCGCAAAACGTCCATGGAAATCCCTCCCCGAAACACTAAGTGGGGCAAGCTAGAACCAATTCAGGTTAACGGCGCAACAACGAATTCGTGAGCTGTACATGTACACCTTGACAGCCCGCATTTTCGCCATGGTCATCGACCACCAATTGAGCCCTAAAAGCGGCTCGCTCGGCATTGGAGCGAGAGAAAAAATTGCAAAAACGGTCCGAAACAGCTCAAAACGGGCCATTTTGAACGGAATGGTGCCCATTGTTACATTACGGCAACAATGGGGCCAAAACTTTCCGTTTACGTCAAAATTAACCCAACGGCAGGCCCGTATCCGAGTGTAGTGACGCTTCGTAAAGCGCCCTCCAGCGGAGCCGAATCTTGCCGTTCACCCGGCGTCTCGGACCCTGGTCAAAGCGACTGAAAGCTTCTCCTGCGCCTCGCGATATTCGGCGAGCTTTTCGCGCTCTGCCTCGACCACCTCCTGCGGCGCGTTGGCGACGAACTTCTCGTTGGAAAGCTTCTTGTGCAGGCGGGCGATCTCCTCGGTCACCTTGGCCAGTTCCTTCTGCAGCCGCGTTGCCTCGGCCTGAAGGTCGATCAGGCTGCCGAGCGGCAGACAGACGGTCGCCTCGTTCAGAACGATCTGGGCCGAGCCTTTCGGCGGCGCACCGACCAGCGCGATGTTGCCGACGCGCGCCAGCCGCTTGATGGCCTGGGCGTGGCGCTCCAGTCTTTCCTGTGTAAGGGCATTGGCGCCGATCACCGTCAGCGGCGCGATCGCCGCCGGCGGCACGTTCATTTCCGAGCGCACCGAGCGAATGCCGGAGACGAGCTCGACCAGCCAGTTGATGTCGGCGGCAGCCTCGTCATCCTCGAAATCGGGCGCGGGCCAGGCGGCGTGGCAAAGCAGGGAGGTGCGTACCTTCCCCTCGCCCGCGGTCTGCGCCCACAGCTCCTCGGTCATGAACGGCATCATCGGGTGCAGCAGCTTGTAGATCTCGTCCAGCACGAAGGCGACACAGGCCCGGCTCTCCGCCTTGGCCGCCTCGTCCGTGCCCATGAACACCGGCTTAAGCAGTTCCAGATACCAGTCGCAGAACAAGTTCCAGACGAAGCGATAGGCGGCGCCCGCCGCCTCGTTGAAGCGGTAGGTGGTGATGCCCTCCGTGATCGCCCGCGCCGCCCGCGTCAGCTCGGTCAGGATCCAGCGGTTGACCGCGAGCTTGGCGTCGTGCAGCCAGAAATCGTCGTTCCTGGCGACCTCGTTCATTTCGGCGAAGCGCGTGGCGTTCCAGAGCTTGGTCCCGAAATTGCGGTATCCGGCGATACGCGCCGGGTCGAGCTTCACGTCGCGCCCCTGCGCTGCCATCACGGTCAAGGTGAAGCGCAGCGCGTCGGCGCCATACTCGTCGATCAGTTCGAGCGGGTCGATGACGTTGCCTTTCGACTTCGACATCTTCTGCCCGTTCTTGTCGCGCACCAGCGCATGAACATAGACCGTGTGGAACGGCTCCTCGTTCATGAAATGCAGGCCCATCATCATCATCCGGGCCACCCAGAAGAAGATGATGTCGAAGCCGGTCACCAGCACGTCGGTCTGGTAGTAGGTCTTCAGCTCCGGCGTCTGGTCAGGCCAGCCGAGCGTCGAGAACGGCCACAGCGCCGAGGAGAACCAGGTGTCGAGAACGTCCTCGTCGCGCGTCAGGATCTCGCCCGGCTTGAAATTTTCAAGCTTGTCCTCGACCCAGGCCTTCCACGGGCCTTCCAGCGCCAAATAATATTCGACCGCCGCGGCCAGCGCCTCCTCTTCGGTCTTCTCGACGAAGACGCGTCCGTCCGGCCCGTACCAGGCCGGAATCTGGTGCCCCCACCACAGCTGCCGCGAGATGCACCAGGGCTGGATGTTCTCCATCCAGTCGTAATAGGTCTTCTCCCAGTTCTTCGGCACGAAGTTCGTGCGGCCCTCGCGCACAGAGGCAATGGCCGGCTTGGCGAGCTCCGCCGCGTTGACGTACCACTGGTCGGTGAGGAACGGCTCGATCGGCACGCCGCCGCGATCGCCATGCGGCACCGTGTGGCGATGCGGCTCGACCTTTTCCAGGAACCCGCCGGTTTCCATCAGCTCGACGATCTTCTTGCGCGCCACGAAGCGATCCAGCCCGTCGAGCTCATCCCAGACGGCCTGGCGCTGCGGCGTCACTTCAAGACCGGCAAGGAATTCCTCGTTGTCCTTGAGCTTGATGTAGGCTTCGACGGTCAGGATGTTGATCGCCGGCAGCTTGTGGCGCTTGCCGACCTCAAAGTCGTTGAAGTCATGCGCTGGGGTGATCTTGACCGCGCCGGAACCCTTTTCCGGATCCGAATACTCATCCGCCACAACCGGTATCCTGCGGCCGACGATCGGCAGGATGACGTTCTTGCCGACCAGATCGCGAAACCGCTCGTCGTCGGGGTGAACCGCCACCGCCGTGTCGCCCAGCATGGTTTCCGGGCGTGTCGTGGCGACGGTGATGAACGTCTTCGGATTCTCGGGATCGAACGCCAGGCCTTCGACCGGGTAGCGGAAATGCCAGAGATTGCCGTTGACCTCATGCTGCTCGACCTCGAGGTCGGAAATGGCCGTCAACAGCTTCGGATCCCAGTTCACAAGCCGCTTGTCCTTGTAGATCAGCCCCTGCTGGTAGAGGGTGACAAACACCTCCAGCACCGCCTTGGACAGACCCTCGTCCATGGTGAAGCGCTCCCGACTCCAGTCGGCCGAGGCACCGAGCCGCCTCAGCTGATTGAAGATCGCGCCGCCGGATTCGGCTTTCCACTCCCAGACCTTGTCGATGAACTCCTCGCGCGTCAGGTCGCGGCGATGGATCTGCCTCTCCATCAGCTGCCGCTCGACAACCATCTGCGTGGCGATGCCGGCATGATCCATGCCGGGCTGCCACAGCACATTCTTGCCGCGCATGCGCTCGAACCGCACCAGGATATCCTGCAGCGTGTTGTTGAGCGCGTGCCCCATATGCAGCGAGCCCGTAACGTTGGGCGGCGGGATGACGATGGCGAAGGCTTCCGCCCCTTCCTCCGCGCCGGCGCCGGCGCGGAACGCATCGGCCTCTTCCCAGATTTTGGCGATCTTCGGCTCGACGGTCTTGGCGTCGTAGGTTTTATCAAGCATGGAGGAAGTCCGAACTGTCGGGAACAAGCGTCCGGTGTAAATCGGAAGCTCTTGGCCGAGTCAACCGCGAGAAGGATGGGCCCGCCTTGCCCAGATAGGCTTGCGGCGATCTGCGGCAAGCCCATGACTCATCGCAAGACAAATCGCGCGGCCGCATTTTCGCGGAAACAAAAAGCACCGCCCGACGGCGGCGCTTTTACGCTGAAAGCCCAGACGAAATCACTGCGCGCCGCGCGCCACGCGCTCGATTTCCTCGCGCACCAGCCGTTCGACCAGTGTCGGCAGGTTGTTGTCGAGCCAGTCCTGCAGCATCGGCCGCAGCATCTCCTCGGCCATCTCGTCGAAGCTCTTCTTGCTGCGGCTGGCGAAGGCATCGGAAAGCTCGCCGAAGGCCGCCGCGACCTGACGGCCCGCATGCTTGGACAGGATTGCCGGCCGGGCTGGCGGCAGGTCGGCCGAGGATGGCGCCGAAACGTTGTCGGGCGCCGCGGTTTCGGTGGTTGGCGCGGCAAGATCCTCCTCGTCGATCTTGACTTCGGGCGCCACTTCCGGAGTTGCTACCTTCGCCTTGACGGAGTTTCCGCCAACGGCGGCGATCTCGCGCCGCCAATCGGCGACGATGGTATCGGCACTTTGCGGCACGCTCTCCGCTGCCCTCGCGACCGCCGGGGTGTCCGGCTCGGCGGCTACCCTGGCCCCGACTTCCGCCAGGGTGGTGGGAGCGGGCGCGGTCTTCACCGGTTCAGGGCCGGTCTCGGCGATCGTCGGATCGGACGCCGCAAGCTGGGACTGTATCTCCGCCAAACTCACCGGCTTGCTGGGAGCGGATCCGGCGTTGAGCTCGGAACGGAAGGGGTCAAGGTCGGCCGTCTGCGCCGCCGGCGTCGGCCGGAGGTCCTGGCGAACGTCACCGTTGTCCGCCGCCGGTTGCTTGCGGCCGGTATCGCTGTCCTCGATGATCCTTCGGATGGAAGCAAGTATCTCTTCCATGGAAGGTTCGCGCTGCGCGCTGCTCGCTGTCGCCATCGTCACATCCGCCGCCTTTGTGACTTGTTCAAGATTTCCATTCCGGCAAGACCGGAATTCGAATCAATGCGGACAGCGTAACCGACCGATCGTCATCCGAGAATCCCCAATCTGGGGAGACGTTGGATTTCAACAGATTAGCTCGCTACGCCGCCGGCAGCCGACCGTCTGGTTCCAATGCAAAAGCGCCGCGCATCCATTGGACACGCGGCGCTTTTGGAAATGCCAAAGGTTCAGCGGCCGTCCGGCGTGCGCAGCCCGATCCACTTGTCCTTAACGGCGTTGTAGTGCTCTTCCGGGTTGTATTTCGTGACCGCCAGGCCGAGTTGGCCGGCGGACAGGCGGCCGATCGCCGACAGGATGGCGTAGCTCGCCACGACGACATCGCGCTCGGAGCTCGCCTGGTTGATCTTGGCGGTGATGACGGCGTTCTGCGCGTTGAGCACGTCGAGCGTCGTGCGCTGGCCGACATTGCGTTCCTCGATGACGCCGTTGAGCGCCAGTTGCGCGGCGGCGATCACCTGCCTGTTGGCATCCACGCTTTCGCGCGCGGCGGTGTATTGCGTCCACGCCGAAGCCACGGCCTGGCGCACCTGGTCGCGACTGACGTCGACCTCGATGCGGGCCTGGCTGAGCGATTCCTTCGATTGGCGAACCAGCGCAGAGGTGCGCCCGCCCGAATAGATCGGCACGGTAAGCGTTGCACCGATATTGGCCGAATTGGTCGTTCCTTCGGAACCCGCCGATGCAAAAACGCCGGGCGAGGTGTTGCGATACTGGCTCGAAATCCCGGCGCTGGCGGAAAGCTGCGGCAAAAGCGCCCCTTCGGCCGACTTAACCGAAAAGGCCGCGGCGTCGACGAGATGCTCGGTGGCAAGGATGGCCGGATGCTCCGCGGCGGCAATGGTGAAGGCCGAATCGAGGCTTCCCGGCAGCAGCTTTCCAACCGGCGCGGCCGCCTTGAGCTTGCCCGGCTCGTCGCCGATGATCTGGTGGTAGGTCGCAGCGCTCGCCAGCGCCGTCGCGCGAGCGCTGGCGAGTTGCGCCACCGCGGTCGCCCGCGAGGCATCGGCCTGTGCGACGTCGGTGCGGGTGCCCTCTCCGACCTCGAAGCGCGACCGCGCGGCGCGCGCCTGCTCGGTCAGGAATTGCAGGTTCTGTGCGGTCAGGACCGCGATCTGGCGATCACGAATCACATCCATGTAGGCGCTTACCGCGTTGAACAGGATGTTCTCTTCGGTGTTGCGGAGACTTTCTTGCGAGGCCCTGACCTGCGCTTCGGCGGCGGCGACATTGTTCTTGGTTTGAAAGCCGTCGAACAGCGTCTGGTCGATCTCAACCCCGAAATTGCCCGTAGTGATATTTAAGGTTTGACCCAGGTTGTTGTTGCGGCTGCTCGTGTAGTCGATGCTTGCCGATCCCCTGATCGTCGGGCGGTAGCCGGACTTGGCGATGGCCACTCCCTCGTCGGTGACACGGGTGCCCGCGCGGGCGGAATTCAGCTGGGAATTGTATTGATAGGCTTTGGCGAGCGCGCCGGTGATGGTTTCGGCGGATGCTGCCAGCGGCGAAAGCGCGGTCGCCGAAACAAGTATGGCTGATAGAAAAGTCTTGTGTAGGGGCGGCACGTATTATCCCTCATTCGTTTGCATGGGAACCACGCCGCGCACCTTTTCCTTCCGGATCAGCTAGCGCCGCGTGTTTATCGTCCCCCGCTGACAGCCCCCGAAAATGCACGTGAAGCAAATCAGCAACGATTGTTCAAGCGCAAGCGATCATGACAGCGCCTTCGCTGCAAGGCAAAACCGCTCAAAATTCGAACGCATGAGCACGTTCGAACCCCGGTAGTGGCTTAATTGCCGCATTAAATGCGCGTCTGCCGGTTACAACCCCCCCGGCCTTGACAAAAAGACGCGCAACGCCGGAGTTGCCCTGCCCCTCGACCACAACCAGCCGTCCGTCCTCGGCGAGCTGGCCGAGCAATGCCGCGGGCACCTCCTCGACGCTGCCGCCGATGAAGATGACGTCATAGGGCGCCGCGGCGGCATGACCCTGCGGTAACGGCCCGGTCACTACAGTGGTGTTCTGGCAATCCAGTGCCGAAAGGGTCGACTTCGCGGCTTCGGCAAGCGCCGGGTCGCTTTCGAGCGCAACCACCGATTTTGCGATTCGGGAAAGCAGCGCGGCCGAATAGCCGGTGCCGCAGCCGACATCGAGCACCGAATCGGTGTCGCTGATTTCGGCCAGTTGCAAAAGCTTGGCGAGCGGTGACGGTTCCATCAGATAGCGGGCACCGCCGCCACTGACGCCATCGGTGATACGGATGTCCTCGTCGATATAGGCTAGGTCCCGCTGCCCGGCGCCGACAAAAGCCTCGCGCGGCACGGAAAGCATCGCTTCGATCAGCGGCGCGCTGGTCACATCGGTGGTGCGGATCTGGCCATCGACCATCTTCACGCGGCGTTCGGAGAAATCAGCGTTCATGTCCCAACCAACCCGCTTCCCACGCCCAATTCGTGCCCCGCGCCCGATCCGATTTCCAGGCAAATGACGCGGGCCAATTCGACCGGAACCTAGCGCCCCGGCGCGACAGCGCCGGAGCCCGGGCATTGGAGGCCTCGCCCGGAATCGAACCGGGGTGCAAGGATTTGCAGTCCTCTGCGTAACCACTCCGCCACGAGGCCTTCCATGCTCCCGGCGTTCCGGGGCAACTCAATATGTTGGCGGTGAAAGGTCGTCAAGCACCGGCAAGTCATTCCCGATGCTTTCCCATTCCTCATCGAAGGCAGTGGTTGCCGATTGCTTGCGGCCGATCCCGATGGTGTCGCCGGCACCTGCCGGACTCTCTCCCTGCAAAGCTCTCAATCCGGCCGGCGGCGGCGTTCCCACCAGACCACGAAGCGGCGCCTGTGACGACGCACCAGTGCGAATTCGTAGGACAGGACCAGCAGGCCGATCGGAACCATCCAGAAACCGAGAATCGGCAGAAAGCCCAGAATCCCGCCGATTGTGAGCAGCACGCCGATCGCGATCCGCAATCCCCGCGAGCGCGGCATGGAGAAGTCGCGGCCGAAGACCGTGATCTTGCGCGCCGGTGGGTTATCGTCGTCAGTTGCCGTCATTCAAAGCCAGATCCCATCTGCGCGGCCGATGTCATAAATACCAAAGGACGACCAGCCGCATTGTTCCATGCCGGTGTCAAGCCGCTCATATGTGGGCACGCCGAAGCGATGCCACAAATCGCCGCACGAAAAACTGCAGAAAAATTGCGAATTGCTGCTTTGCAAAGCCGAAAGGTGTTTGCTATAGGCTGCGCCACTCACGTCAGAGCCTCCGTTCCCCGGTAGCTCAGTGGTAGAGCAACCGGCTGTTAACCGGTTGGTCGCTGGTTCGAATCCGGCCCGGGGAGCCAATCGCCATTGAATTTCACTGAATAAACTTCCGATTCTGCAAGCGCGCGGCGCTGGATCCGGCAGCATGCGGCAACGGTCAAGCCGGGCCGGGTCAGTCTGAGAAAATTTCGTAGTAAAGGATTTCGGCGTCGTCGAGGGACGATCTCCGTCCAGGCGAGATGACGCCGGAGCCGAAGAGAAGAATATCTTCGCGGCGCACGAATACCTCATGGTCGGGTCCCATCGACACAAATGTACCCGACGAGCTTCGCTCGATAAGCACGGCCTTGCCATTCGAAATGGTGAAGGTCGCGTGGTGCCTTGAGACCCAGGGCCGCTGGATGACGATGTTGCATTCCGGGGATCGGCCGATCGTCACCAATTCGTTGTTTCGGCAGGATCGCAACTGATCTCCATAGCGGATGACCAGATTGATCTGCCGCGGCGGGGCGGAGCGTCTCTCGATAACCGTGCCCCGGCTGACGATTTGCGTACTGAGGGCCCGATCCTCGCTCCCCAGGGTATAGACATCGAACAGTTCTTGCTTTCCCTTGAAAGCCATTTTGTCGAGGAGCCGCAGGGCACTGCGGCTATCCGCGCAAAGGGCTTCGAAGAAGCTCTGGCTGATCAGCACCTCCCCGGGGTTGGCCGTGGTGGACAACCTTGCTGTGACATTGATAACGTCTCCGAATACCGCGCCCCGCGCACGAATGACCGCCCCGAAATGCAATCCGATCCGGGCGTGCAACGGCCCTTTCGTCAGTTCGCTGCTGATTTGGAAGACGGCCCTCAGCGCCGCCTCCGAACTGTCGAACAGGCTGAGCACGTCATCGCCCTTCGAGTAAATGAAGTCACCGCCGTGCCGGGCGACGATCTCGCGTATCGCGTCGAGGCAATCCGAGATCTGCTGCAGAGCGGCATCGTCGCCGATGCGCTCATAGAGCGGCGTGCTGCCCACGACATCAGCTAGGAGGACTGCGGCCAGAAGTCTTTCCTGATCCATCGGCTCGTATCCGACCAAGAACGCAACGTATAGCATAAGTCGCCCTCCTTGCCCGCCTGGGAGCCGGTGCTGTGGTGTGACCATCTTGCACGGCGACAACCCGGCCTTGTTGCCGCCCCGGCAAATGCGCAAGAAACTTTCCACGGCTATGACCAAGGCTGCCAAGCGCACGTTGAAAAGCAAGCGGACGATGCGGTCCGGAACAGCATCCCGAAAGCGAGGACGAGGATAATAGGCGCGGCATACAGGCCGGTTCAGGGCAATGCTGGGTGGCGCGCGCGTGAGACGAGCGGGTGGAGTGTATCATTTTAATACAATCCTCAATTTGTAGACTCCTGCCATGCATCGGCAGCTAGTGTTCTCCGTCCAGGCTAGTGGAGGGAGCCGCGGACCGGGAGGAAAAAGATGTCCATCCAAAAGGAAGACTATCGCACGAACCGAGCCGACTATGCCCTTGCCGCGAAAGGCCAATCGGCCGTCGATGTGGGCCGCAACGAGATTCTAGAAAGAAGAAAGAAGACTGTCTGGCTAAGAGATCCGCGAATCGCGAGATTGGCCGCAAATCCGTGCGAAAGCCTTCCAGGACCAAAACCCAGACCGCGCGGGAATTAGCGACGCTGCTTCACCTATGGATGCGTGCCCCATCATAGCGGCAGGAGCGTATAGTTGCCGTCAGCCGGTGCCGTATTTCGTTTCCTAGCCCCCGCCGGCTAGCCCCGGCTCTGTCCGCCTGCTTTGTGAACACGGACGCGTTCCTTGCTGCTCCAAGTCCTCCGAGTTTTGTAAGTTGTCATGCTCTTTCGCTGCGCGATCGAGATGATCGCCAACGGTATAGCCGGTGGATTGGATGCGGTAGAGTCACGAACGTTCTGGTCTAGATCTCGGGCCTTGCATCAAAGGAGAGATGGTTCCAGGCCGAGACCTGTGGTCCGCGCCGGCGATCGCGCCTGCAGCGAACCGAGTCTGAGATAGATGGCAGGCACGACGAAGAGGTTCAGAAGCGTTGACGTGATCAGCCCGCCCAGAATGATGATGGCCATCGGATGTTCGATTTCCTGCCCGGGAATGTTGCCGGTAACAACCAGTGGGACGAGCGCAAGACCGGTCGCCAGCGTCGTCATGAGAATGGGCGAAAGGCGTTCACGCGCGCCGCGCAGGACAAGTTCCGGTCCGAAGGGCTCGCCCTCCTCGCGCTCCAGATGCAGGAAATGGTGGATCAGAAGCACCCCGTTGCGGGCCGCGATGCCCAACACCGTCAGGAACCCCACGAGGCCGCCTAGCGAGATGATGCCGTCGCCCAGATAGGCGGCGATGACCCCGCCGACCATAGCGGCCGGCAGTGAAAGGAAAACCAGGGCAGCGAGCCTCCAGCTTCTCAAGGAGGCCTGCAGCAGCATGAAGATTACGACCGCGGCGACGACAGAGGCATAGACGAGCCTGTTTTGCGCAGCGTTGCGTTCCGCCGCCTCGCCCAGCAGCTGGGCATGATAGCCGAGCGGAAACTCGATCTTGGCCAGGCGCTGCTCAACCTCATGGACGACGGAGCCCAGGTCGCGGTCGCGCACATTTGCACGCACGTCATGGCGGCGCGAGGCGTTCTCGCGTTTGATGGTGCTGGCCACCGGGGCAATCTTGACTTCGGCAACGTCGCCGAGCCGGACCTGACCGCCGTCGGGAGTATCCAGGAGAACGTTCTGCACGTCGTCGAGGCCGCGCCGCGATTTGGGCGTCGACCATACCATGACGTCATACACCTTTCCGATGCGATGAACGTCGCTCACCTCGTGACCGGCGAAGATCACGGCAGCAGCGCGACGAACATCGCCGGGCTTGAGACCTCTGGAAGCCGCCTTGGCGACATCCACGGTGACCTGAATTTGCGGTACCGTCTTCTGCGGCTCCTCGTGTAGGTCGATCAGGCCCTCGATGCCGACCAGGGCGTCGCGGACCCTCACCGCCTGCTCGCGCAACGCCGCCGCGTCAGGCCCGAAAATCCGAACCACTATCGACTCGCTCGATCCGGTGAGCACTTCCTTCACGCGTTCGCGAAGGTAGGTCTGGACGTCGCGATAGATACCGGGATAGCCGTCGACCGTGTCCTGAACGGCTTTCAGGGTCTTGTCATAGTCGACCTTTGGATCGACGCTGATCCAGTTCTCCGTGAAGTCGATGCCCACCACCTCGTCGGCCACCAGCGCCCGGCCGATGTGAGCGCCGAAGTTGCGCACTCCGGGAATGGATCTCAGTTCTTTGCTGGCAGCTACCGTCATCCGATACATCTCGGCGTGCGATGTCCCGGGCGGCGTCAGCCAGTGCATGAGGAAGTCACGTTCCTTGAAGGAGGGCAGGAGCGAGGTTCCGAGCAGCGGCCAAACGCCCAATCCCGCGACCACGACGAACGCGGTGATCCCAAACATCGCGCGAGGAGCAGCGATGATCCTCGACAGCATGGCGGCATAGCCTCGCTGCAACCACCCCACCAGCGGCGAGACGCGCTCGATCGGCGCTCCTTGAAGCAGGATAAGGCAGAGTGCCGGCGTCACCGTCAGCGCCACTGCCATCGAAGCGAGGAGCGCGATGGAATAGGACGTCGCCAGCGGCACGAAGAAAGTGCCCGACAGACCGCCCATGAAGAACACAGGAATGACCGAGATGACGATGATGAGGGTTGCGGCGACGATCGGGCTGCGGATCTCGAGCGATGCTTCCAGGATGACTGATGCCACCGATTTGCCAGCGCCGCTGCGGCGATTCTCGCGCAATCGCCGTGTGATGTTTTCGACGTCGATGATAGCGTCGTCCACCACCGATCCCACCGCCACGACGAAGCCGGCCAGCACCATCGTGTTGATGGTCGTCCCGAGCCAGTAGAGAACAAGTCCCGCGGCGACCAGAGAGAGCGGGATCGCCAGCAGGCTGATGAGCGCCACCCGCCACTCGAACAGGAAGGCGCCGAGAACGCAGACCACCAGGACCGATCCCACCAGCAAGGCCATTGTCAGATTGTGGATCGAGAGCTCGATGAACGTCGCCGGGCGGAAGATCTGCAGGTCGACGTCGATACCTTTGAGGCCGTCCTTCATTTCGGCGAAGGCTGCCTCGACGCCGCGCGTGACCTCCAGCGTGTTCGCCCACGGGAACTTCTCGACGATCAGCATCATGCCGGGACCGTCATTGATCACAGCGTCGCCGATCGGCAGCGGTTCCCCCCAGGTGACGTCGGCAAAGTCCGCCAGCACCAGTTGCTCGCCGGCCTTTGACTCGACCGGAATTCTCTTGACGTCTTCCAGCTTCACGCTGGACGCTACGTCGGCGCCGACATACAGCCGCTGGTTGGCGGTGTCGATGAAGCCTACGGTCTGGCTCTTGGCTGAGCTCGCCATCGGCAGCAGGCCGAAGTCCAGCGCATCGGCCGAAGCCTCCATGACCTCGTTCAGCGTCACGCCGCGTTTCAGCATGCGCGCGGGATCGACCTGGATCTGCAGCTGTTTGAGCTTTTCGCCCCACATCGCCACGTTGGCGACGCCGGGCACGCGCAGCAGGCGGAAGCGGATCTTCCAGTAGGCGGTCATCGACAGGTCGAGCTGAGTGAGCTCCTTCGACGAGAGGCCGATCTTCATGGTCCTGCTGGTCGACGACAAGGGCTGCAGCATGACGGGCGGGCTCGAGCCGAACGGCAGTCTGGCCGACGCAAGCTGCACGCGCTCCTGGACGAGCTGCCGCGCGTGCATGATGTCGGTTCCCCGCTTGAAGATCATGACAATGGAGGACAGCGACATCACGCTCTTCGAGCGGATGACGTCGAGTTCCGGTGTGCCGCGCAGTGCATCCTCGAGGGGAATGGTGATCAGCTCCTCGACCTCGGCGGTCGACATGCCGATACCCTCGGTCTGAATCTCCACCAGCGGCGGGGAGAATTCCGGGAAGACGTCCACGGGCATCTTGCGGAACACGTCCAGACCCAGCAGCACCATCAGCGCTGCCGCGGCCAGTACCAGATACCGGTATTTCAGATTCGTGCCGATGATCCAGCGGAACATGGCCCTGTCCTTTGTTCGGATGATTGGACGCCGGCTAACTCAGGCGTTCGCAAGCGGCGGAATGTCTTTCACGCCCGCTCAGTGCCCGCCAAACTTCAGTTCAACCCCCATCAGCTCGACCGCGCCGACCGACACGACCGGCGTACCGCTCGCTGGTCCGTCCGACAGAACTGCTATGTCGCCGAGGACGCGCTCGACAGCCACCTTTTGGCGGACGAAGACGAGCGGCTCCGGGTTGGAGTAGAGCCAGCTGTTCCCGTGCTCGTCGTAGATAACCGACGAGTAGGGCACGATCTTCGCCATCCTGCCGCTCTCCGGCGCCTTCATCGCCACGAACGCATGATCGCCGGGCTTGACGCCGCTGCTTGCCTCGAGGAATTCAAAGAACCGCCCGTCGTCCCGGTCCGTCACCGCCACCGGCCGCGCCTTGTAATATTTACCGGAGCGGCCTTGGCCGGTCAGCAGCACGACGACTAGACCATCCTTATCCTCGTCCGCCGGGTTGGCGACGCCGAAAATCTCGGCAAACTCGTCGTGGTCGCCGGTCTCGTCGTCGTCATCCTCGTCGGCGACAACCGCGATCAACATCTGGCTAGCCGCGTCCACAGGCACCTTGATCAGGGATTGCCGTGCTTGGCCGCTTTCACCGGCCGGCGCGATGGAAGCCGTCTCCGTAATTGCATTCACCGACGGTTCACCGCTCGCAATCTCGACCTGGGCGTTCATCATCATCCACCGCTTCGCCATCTCCTCGCGCACCGCTTCGGTCTGGATGCTCAGTCGTTTGGAGGCCTGTTCGGTCAGAACCACGCGTGGAAATGGTGAACCTGCGACCTCTACCAGCTTGGCAGGCGCGCCGGCGGGCGACTCCGCGGCCGCGAAGGATCCCGTGGCAACCACGACGAAAGCCACACCGGCGACGAGGGATGACGTAAGAAAAAGCCTATTGCGAAGCATGTGCAACTCCTCCAAGGCGTCGTGAAACCGGGCCGGAATGGAGCATCATGGCCGGTAGGACGAACAGATTGATCAGGACTGAAATGACTGCGCCTGCGATCACAACCCATGCCATTGGATGCAGAATCTCCAGACCGGCGGCGCTGCCCATGACCACTGCGGGAAGGAAGGCGAGGCAGGTGACCAGCGTGCTCGTCAGCATGGGCGCGAAGCGCTCGCGCGCGGCCGCAGCGACAAGATCCGGCCAGGATTCGTCACCTTCCCCGGTCTGATCGACGCGGCTGGCCAGAACCAGACCGTTGCGGAGTGCAAGCCCGAGGACGGCGAGAAGTCCGGCAAGCGCCCCAACCGAAACGGTGCCCGTTACCGCCACGAGGATCGCCGCGACGCCACCCGACACTGCCATCAGCGAAAGGAACATGCCGGTCGCCAGTCGCCAGCTTTGCAGCGCCGCCTGCAGCAGGAAGAAGATCAGGACTGCAGCCGACGCTGCGAAGAGCGCCACCTGCAGCATGGCTGCACGGCTCTCGGCATACTCGCCTCGAACGTAGGCATGGTATTCGAAGGGGAGTTGCACCTTCTTGAGTTCTGCCGCCACGTCTTCCGCCACTGCCGTGACGCTGCGGCCTGCGACGCTGGCGTGAACGTCCATGCTGCGCGTGACGCCGTCACGCTCGATGGTGCTCAACTGCGGCACCATCCGCACCTCGGCGATATCGCCGAGGCGTGTATGCGGGCGATCAGGCGTTTCGATCAGAAGATTCTCGACGTCGGCGATGCTGCTTCGTGCGTTGGGAGTCCCCCAAACGACCACGTCGAAGACCTTTTGCTGCTCGAACAGATTGCCAACCTCGAGCCCGGCGAAGACCGTCGCTGCCGCGCGCCGGATGTCCCCCGGTTTCAGTCCACGTGCGGCCGCCTCCGCAACGTCGACCTTGACCTCGATTTCGGGCGAGAAAGCGTTCTTGTCGAGACGTACGGAGTTGATGCCGTCAATGGCGGCGATTCTCGCCGCGACGAGCTTTGCCTGCTCTTCAAGCACGGCCGTCTCGGCCCCTTCGATGCGGACCACCACTGGTTCGCCGGCGTCGGCGAAGATCCGCCCGGCCGTACTGGCCAGATAGCCTTCAACCTTCACCTCGAGGTCCGCGAAGCCTTCCATCGTGTTGCGAATTTGCGACAGTGCCGCGGCTCGGTTCCCCCGCTCGTCGAGGCCAATCCAGAGCTGCCCGGATTCGATGCCGGTGACCTGGTCGCCCGTGATGGCCCTGCCGAGATGGCCAGCGACGGAGCTGACTCCGTCGATTGCGCGGACTTCGGATTCCAGTCGCGCCATCGTCCGGATCATGGCGGGCAAGGATGCACCCGGCGCGGCCTTGAACGAAACGCGGACGGTGCCTTCGTCAAAGGACGGCGACGGCGACCACTTCAGGGCGGGCGTCGCCGCGAGTAGCGCCAACGCACCGAGACCCACGATCGCATAGGCAGGACCGGTCGTCGCCGAGAACTTGCCCAGCAGCCGCCCGTAGGCTGCACCGAACAGCCGCGCCACCACAGGTTCGGACCTGTTTCCTGCTGCGCTGCCCGAGCGGAAAAAGACCATCGCGAGGGCGGGCGCCGCCAAGAGCACGACGACCATGGCAGCGGCCACCGTGACGCCATAGGCCTGAGCCAGCGGCCGGAAGAATGCCGCGGTTTCGCCGTCGAGTCCGAGTATCGGAGCGACCGCCAGCAGACCGATCACCGCTGCATAGATCATTGGCTTGCCGATTTCGCCGATCGCATCGAATAGAGGCGCGGCGAGCGGACGGACGCCACCGGCGCGGAGGCGCCGCCCGATGGCCTCGGCAGCCACTACCGCGGTGTCGACCACGAGGGAAAGCGCGGCCGCGAGGCCGGCCAGGTGGATCAGGTTGAAGATGGGGCTGCTGAAATAGAGAGCGACAAGTGCCGCGACATACGACAGGACGATCGCGACGACGGCGATGCTCGCCGCGCCGACCGGCGTCAAGGACAGGAAGAGGGCTACTGACACGACCACCATGGCGGCGATCACCATCCGGACCAGATTGGCCAAGGCGCTGTCGACGTAGTCGGAGGCGCGGTAGAGGGAGGCGTCGACGTCGATGCCCGGCATGCCTTGGCTCAACTCCGCGAGCGCAGCTTCGACCCCCGCTACGACCGCTTTGGTGTCGACGTTGGGAAGCTTCTCGACGACGAGAATGAGGCCAGGCTGTCCGTTGATCATCGCATCGCCGATCAGCGGCGGATGGCCTTCGACGACCTCGGCCACGTCTCCTAGCCTGAGCGCGGAAGACGGGACAGCAACCTTCGTCAGGTCGCTGGCCTTGCTGATCGGTTGCACATGCTGGATGCCGAGCCTCTGGTTCGGCGTGTCGATCCAGCCTCCGCTTCCGAGTACTGACGCTTCCAGATAACTGAGCGGCGAGACCCAGAGCGAATCCCCGGCGCTCTCTACGGCTTCATCGAGCGAGACGCCAGCCGATTCGAGGCGCTGAGGTTCGATTTGCACCTGAAGCTGGCGAGCGCGCTGGCCCCAGATCGCGACGTTGGCGACGCCCGGCACGCTGAGCAGCTTCGGCGTCATCGTCCACCGGGCCAGCACCGACATGTCGATCAGCGACACGGTCTTGGACGACAGTCCGACGATCATGGCACGGCCTGCCGCCGACTTGGGCTGCAGCATGGTGGGTGGCTTCGAGACATTGGGCAGGGCCCAAGCCATCGTAAGACGCTCCTGCACCATTTGTCGGGCTTTCATTGGATCCATGCCGGGCTCGAAGGTGAGCAACACCGAAGCCATCCCCGGCACCGACTTGGAATGAATCGATTTGAGGAACGGCGTCGCGGTCAGAATCTCTTCGAGATTGATGGTCACCAGGCTTTCGACTTCGCCTGTCGACAAGCCGAGCGCCTCGGTCTGCACCTCCACGACCGGCGCCCCGAACTCGGGAAGAGCGTCGATTCTGGCCTTGGGAAGAAGAACGGCACCCGCCGCTACCAGGAGTATCGCGGCTGCTATGACCAGATGCCGAAATTCCAGACTCAGCTTGACGAGCGTTTGCAGCACGGCAATCCCCCACGATTCCGCGGCGCGCGAAACCGCGCCTGCGACAGATCAGAGACAGTCCCAAAGCGTATCATGCGGGAGGGCGCCGCATAATTAATCAATATTGCAAGGCGCTTTTACCGTATATCCGGCGACCTCTAACTTTCGGAGTAGAGAAATAGTTCATACAAATTTATTATGATCGTGACTCACGCGTGAGTGCTCGCGTCGGTTGCGTGGGAGTGCGCCTCCAGCAAAAGGCTGGGCGTGCCGTGGCGCAGTTTGCTTCGGTCCGGGAGTGCCATGCGAACGAGGAAGGCGAAGCGGGACCGCCAATTTGCTGCGCCGGCGGTCCTCGGCGAGCGTACCGGGCGCGGAATAGCAAAGAAGTGTTGTAGAGATGCGACACGTTTGCGTTTGTATCGGACAAGTCGCGTTTGTAAGGGACAAAATGACGAAATCGCAGTTGCCACAGTGGACTCATCGGATATCATCGACGCGTGGTGCATCTCATGGGGGCTCGCAGGTCATTCGCCTTTTTATCTTAGCACTTAGTGGCATAGGGCTGCTGTACTCTTCGGCTTCGGCACTGGCAGAGGAGCACGAGCGGGCTCTGGCCGAAGAAACGATACCGGCTCTGGCCGAGGAATGCGCTGCGCCCTGCGCGGGGTACGAGGCTACCGCGGAGCTGCAGAACGACTGGATATTTGGCGCACATCCGTCTTTCCTGAGATCCGATGTGTTCTTTCCGAAGTTGGAGCTCGATCTTTTCTACGCGCCGACGGATTATCTTCGGTTCGTGAGTGCCATCATTACCGAGCCCGTGGTCGACCCGGAACCCGGGGAGAATGCGGCCTTTCAAGGGATCGGCACCTATGTCGGTGAGCTCTATGCTCTCGCTAAGGTCGATCCCCTGACCGTGAGGGCCGGAAAGTTCGACACGGTGTTCAGCCTGGCCAGCGAAGCCCTGCCGGGGATACACGCCCCGGATCTGGCGTCTGTTTTTGACGCTGACGAACGTCTGGGTGGCGAAGCTGTTGTTGGCTTCGAGGGCTTTGGGCTGAACAATGCCTTGGCCGCGACGGTATTCACGACCGACCGGACGTTCCTCAGCGAGTCGCTCTTTACCAACCGTGGACGGACCACGCTGGCGGATGGCGGTGCCGGCAACACCACCGGTTTATCCTCATTCTCGGTTACCCTTGATGGCTGCAAAGGGGCGGAAAAGGGCGATTGTTACAAGGACGGTGAATTCGGCTATCGGCTCGGCATCCGATACCAGAAGCCCGGGCTGTCCGCCGACACAGGGGAGGAGGAGGAAGAAGAAGAAGAGGAACCGCTGCCGGGGACCGGCAATGAATTGGCCTACCTTGCTGCCGCCACTGGAAGCTTCGACCTTAACGGGAACACACTGAGGCTTCTCGGCGAATCGGCCTACCTCAAGCATTTCGACGGCGGTCCGGACGACGCTCTGCTTCTCACCGGCTCTGTCGCGCTGGAAGTGCAACCTATGACCTACATAGCCACCTACACGCAGCAGCGGAACTTTGTCGCCGACGGTCCGGACACCCGCGAGCAATTGGCGGATTTCGAAGTGATTTATGCGTCCGGGGAAGAAGACGCGCCGTCCGGCGCGGCGAAATGGAACCTCGGCGCCGGCTACACATTCGCGGAGAATGCTGAGGACGAGAGAACGCACACCTTCAGTGTGCGCGCGACGCTCCAGTTCGGTGGACACGTGAAGTTAGGCAGGTAGGCTCGATCGTCCGGATGTCCGACGCTTGTTGACGGCTGCCTTCTGCTGAACTCGAGTGAGGTCCGCAAGCCCGTCTGCATGCGCCGAACTTGTTCCTTCCCTCAGGCTGATTGAAGCTATTCAGTGACCCTTCAGCACAAGAGTTGCGTCCATCAGCCCTTCACTTCCTTTCCATCCGGATCGAAGACGGGCTGAACGTTCTTGCCCTTGTAGCTTATCTGGAACTCGTAACTTACCTTGCCGTCGCGCATCAGCTTCTCCGCGAGCTTGATCTTTCCACCTGCGAATTTCGTATCAACGGCCGCGCGCACCGACTGAGGCACCGCTTCCATCGGAATTGATTCCTCGACGACGATGACCTTACCATCGCGATGGTAGAGCACATCGCGCGTCATTGCGCCCTCGACGCTTGCTATCTCGAAAACCAGTTCTCCGTTCTCGACCTCGCGGGCGCATGCCTTGACCTTGGCGACGGGAAAATCCTTGTGGAACATGTCCCGCACCACCAACGGCACCTTCTTGCAGGCTATCGGCTGTTCCGCGGCCGACGCGCCGGCCGCCCCGGCAAGCACGAGGACGAATGCGCCGGGCGCCAGGCAGTAACGAACAGGTTTCATGGGGGACCTCCTTCATATGACCTCATCGGCTTTCACGGAGCACCAACACTGGAGTCGACCAGACAAGCAGCAGTGCCGCTTTGCCGCCTCTGCCGCGGCGCCGAGTTGGCTTACTCCTAGTGGCTCTGCGGCGGTGTGCGGCTGTACGTATTTGCGCGAGCTTCGCCTGCGGCACTGCGACCCACCAATGGCAAGTGTTGCGGGACCCACGCGCCGCGCTACCCAGCGGAGCGTAGGCTGGCTAAGGCAGCCTGAGCGACCGTTGCCCGACATTGGAAACCCAAGATAGGACAAAGCGCGCCGGCGGACCGATAGCCCAAAACGGCTTTGCCGGCCTAACCGAAAGCCGTAGCGGCTCATGCGAAGTTCCGGACGCCCCCAGCGGAGGTGGCGCCGTTCCGGGGACCGTCGTCGCTCCCGTCGCGATCATGCCTTTTTTGCAGCCGCAGCTCCAGCGCCTGCTCGGCGACGACTTCCTTCAAGCGCTACAATGAGCCGAAATCCCGCTGTCGGTTAAGCCCACTCTGGCGTTGATGTCGGACATCACGGACGAGGCCCCTTCGCAAAAAGGGGTAATCCCTTCGCAAGCGAGTCAGCTCAACTGCCGAATCGTAAAGCCTAACGACTGCAGCGATAAATAGGCGCGTCAACCTGAAAGCGTGCTGGCAGGCACGAGGGAGCCTGCACTGAATGTCTCGCGGAAGTGTCGCCGTAGCGCCCGGCTCATCTGCTCACGTCTTCGCGCCCGAAGACCCTAACAAGTCCTATGGGTCACGAAAGGCGTTTTGCCTGCAGCGCCGTTTGGGCCGAGGAAGCCAAGAACCCGGCCGGCGCGCAGGCGGAACGATCGACACAGAAGCGACCTCCATCCGCATCCTGACGACCATTCTGCAGCCCATCACGGGACATTTTGTCAACGGAGACGCGGGCTGGCTGCGCGTCGAACTTCTTGATCCGACCAAAACACCTCCAAGCCGCCATCTCAACAACGAAATCCCGAACGTCCTGATCCGCGCCGAGATGCCGATTCTCGCCTTCGAGGCCGAGGGCGGGCGGCTCCAGGACGTCTTCCTTCAGCTTACCGAGGAGACGATCCAATGATCGATACCCCTCCTGTTCAACCGCACGGCCAGCAAAGCCTGGCAAGCGCAAGCGAGCCGCATATCGGGGGGTGCCGTCAAAATGCGGAGCCCAGAAACGCGGCCTCTTCATTGCCGGGGGCCTCGATGAGAGTTCAGTCAGTCAATCAAAGGATGCGAATAAACGCCGCTCGGGCAGCGGGGCTGGTTGCTGCAACCGTTATCCTGTTTTCGCACCCCGGATTGGGTGGGGGCGTACATGAACTGATCCAGATGGCGGGTCTCGGCCTGGTCCTCACCTGCTTCGTTGGCAGAATGTGGAGCATTCTCTATATCGGTTCAAAGAAGAATCTGGAGTTGATTACCTCCGGCCCCTACTCGTTGACCAGAAACCCGCTCTATCTCTTTTCTACGCTTGGAGCAGCTGGGATCGGATTGATCCATGGATCGATCGCCGTCGCTCTGGCGCTGGGATTTTCCAGCTATTGGATCTTGGTCATCACGGCAGCCAAAGAGGCCGAACACCTGAAGACGATCTTCGGCTCGCAATACGATTCCTATGCGCGCTATACGCCGCTGTTCTGGCCGAAACTGTCCCAATATACGGACTCTGCCGAAGTTGTCTTCTCCCCGAAAGCGCTCAAGCGCAACTTCCAGGATGGACTGTACTTCCCCGCAGCCTATCCCGCCATTGAAGCAATCGAACAACTGCGAGCAGGCAGTTACCTGCCGATCCTCATGACGATCTACTGAGATCCGCCAAGTGCCAGATCCTCTCTCAGCAGCAGGACCAAGTGGCCTGCCGATTTCGGCATCGTCACCAGTTCGTCGAGCTTGATGAGGTAGCCGCGGGAGTCTTGGCGCTCGTGCCGGGCACCGCGATGGCCATTTTGCATGGCCGAACTGTCGCCCAGATGGTTGACCACCGAGGTCTGTGACCTAGCTTAAACTTTACGATGGAGCTTCCAGACTCCGAAATGGTGGCATGGCGCGCACCGTGGGAGAACTCCCCGGGACGTTGAAGATGGAGAGGCGCGAGCTGGCTTTCGACCGGCGCCCAGCCATGCATCGACAAAATTCCCCCAGTACTGGGGCCGAAGCGATGACAACTTCGAAGGCAGGCAGTTAGCCAGGGCGAGGAGCCACACACCGCGTCACGAGCTTAAAGTTACATCGGAAACCGCGCAGGTACGGCAATGTCAGATCTTGCCGGGTTTTACGCAGACGACACAGGTCTCGCTCTCCTGGGCGGGATGACAATATTTGTATTGGTAGGCTTCTTCCTTGTGGTCCGGCGTATCCTCATCGCAGCGAGACGGCGTCACCAGTATGGCTACCTGAGCGAAAGCACGCCTATTCCCCTCGATGAGGCTTCTTGGGCCTGGGATCGCCCACGCAATCTTGCAGCCAAGGCGGCTTCTTCCCGGGCCGCCGTGCCCCCGGCCCCGGATGTTCAGGGTCTAAACTCCGGTAAGTCCGGGGTGCGAAAGGATTATCTCAACACGACGCCCGAAGCGGGCGAGAACTCGCGCGAGGACCTGCCCAATGCTTTCGCTCCGGCGACAAGCTTCGCCATGGCCTTACCTCCCCGTGTTCGCAGGCCGACGAGCCCCTTGTTACGCTTGAGCGTCGCCGCAATTTGTCTGGCCGTGCCGCTTGGCTATGCGTTGACGAGACAAAAGCCGGTCGAAAGCGCCCCCGCTGTTTCGCGGGCCGATAGCTACTCCCTTCCCGATCTTTCACGCCGCTTGGAGATTCCTGCCAGCACGGCATTGGATATGCCCGAATCAGCCGACGCACCCACGAGCGGCGAATTGCCGAACCCGGATCTCAACGCTGCCGAAGCACAGGTCGAGGCAGCTCGTGCTCAGGCAGCAGCTGCCACGGAATTGGCTGGCCAGGAGCACCGAGCGATGGAGGAGGAGCGCGCCAGGAGTGCCTCTCTGGAGAGTGCGCTCGCTGAGACGCGCAAGCAGATCGAGGTGCTGAAGACAAGCATGGCAGCCGCCGACGACGCCAACGAGGAGCGTTTGCGCAACGAACTTGTGGCAGCCCGCACGCTCGAGGCATTGCGGTGGATTGCGCAAGATGTCCGCGCGCGGATCAGCGAAACCATCGACCATGTCTTTATACAGATGCCCGCTGCTCGCCTCGAACGGGAGCGAACCGAACAGATGGCGCGCGACCTAGCGCAAGCGCGAGCGCAAATTGAACAGCTGGAAGCCAAAGCCGCCGGGGATCGCGCCAAAGCCGAGGCTTCGCTGGCGCAAGCGAGCGGGATGCTTGACGAGGAGCGCCGGAAGTCGGAGGACCTTCGTGGCGACATCGCTGAAATGGAGCAGTCCAAGGCCGCGATCGCGGACACGGCTGAGCGGGAACGGACCGGTGCCGCCACGACGCGAGCAAGGGTTGAGCAGACTGCTGCCGAGACGGCGCAGGCACTGGCGCGGGAACAGGCTTCGGCAGTCGCGGCCCGTGCGGACCTCGACAAAGCCCGGCTCGAGCGCGACGCGGCCGAACAGGAGCGAGCCAAGGCCGTCTTAGCCAAAGAGCGTGCCGAGCAGACTGCCGCCGAGACGGCGCAGGCTCTGGAACGCGAACGCGCTTCAGCAATATCGGCCCAAGAGGACGTCAACAGAGCCCGCCTCGAGCGCGACGCGGCTGAGCAGGAGCGAGCTAAGGCTGTCTCGGCGAAAGTGCATGCCGAGCAGGCTGCAACTGAGACAGCGCAGGCGCTGGAGCGCGAACGCGCTTCGGCAGTCGCGGCCCGTGAGGACCTCGACAAAGCCCGGCTGGAGCGCGACGCGGCGTTGCAGGAGCGAGACAGGGCTGTCGCAGCGAGAGAACGTGCTGAGCAGACTGCTAGCGAGACGGCGCAGGCGCTGGAGCGCGAACGCGCTTCAGCAATGTCGGTCGGAGAGAACCTCAACAAAGCCCGCCTCGAGCGTGACACAGCCCGCCAACTTTTGGGACAGGCCGCCATGAGGCTGAAGGAGGCTCTGGACAAGCAACGTGAAGCGACGGTTTCTTTCGCCCGCGAGCTGGCCGCCGCGCGCGCCGATAATGACAAGCTTCGGGCTCAGCGAAGCGACGCTCAGATCGAGCCTCCGCTGAAGCCGCGCACTGGCCGCGCATCGGCCAGCGCAGGTCAGACGAAAGCTGTCAGCCAAAAGAAGTCTACGTCCAGCAAGGTTCGCAAACCGGCGCGCGAAATCCGTGTGCGTGCCATCACGCTTCCGTTTTCCCTCCGGCCAAGCCATTCGACGTTGGACTGAGCTGGAACGACTGCCCTGGAAAATCGGGCGCTGGGCGGCATGAACTCGGACGTAAACGGCGAGGGCTCGCACTGTGCGCTATGTCAGCCCGATCACGCTGCCTTTCGCGTTCAATTCGCAGCCGACCGGCGCCTGGCGCGTCTCGACGCCGTTTTGATATCCGTAGTCGATGCTGACCTGGACGGGAGCCGATATCCTCTGACGGCTCAACCGCCGTACGGAACCTGCACTGCTGACGCGCACACTGGTCGCGCCAAACTGAGCTGCGGCCTGCTCGATTGCCTCACGGCAGGCACGAACGATGTTGTCCGGGACACCCGGCAGCACTTCGATTGGATGGACTGCCAGTGGAATAGCGCTGTCTTCGAAGGGCAGCAGGGCGGGCGGAAGGTCGAGCGACCTTCCGCCGTTGCCGGCTACGCCCGCCCTTGACGTCACTGACCCGGTTGTGGTGGGGCTGCTTCCGTCATCGTTAGAAGGTGGGGACGGTGGGTCAGACGGCGGACTGCCGCCGGAGCCACCGGGATCGCCGCTAGTTCCGTTGTGCTGACCGTTGTTGCTGCCAGCGCCATGACCTCCGTTATTCCCGTGATCGCCACCAGCGTTATGACCTTGGCCGCGCTCGCCGCCGGCCGCCGCTCCCGCGCAAGCTATCGCGACAGAGCACGCGAACGCGAAATGGGCCAAGCTGGATCCCAAATATTGACGCACGGCACCCTCCAAAGGAGCTTCGGCCGGCCGTCCTTCCGCCGCATGCCGTCAGAACGACGCAGCACCCTCAAGGCAAACTCGCGACTACGCCAGGGAAACTAACTAGGGGATGATTCCGGTCTATCAAGGGACTGGGTGCGGCAGCACCCAAGTGCGGGGCAGATTTGAAGGACCTGGCAGCTGATAGTTCATACAGCCCGGGAAGCCCAAAACCCTTTCTCCTTGCGTGTCGACAGCGCTTAGGCGATTTTGCCGATCATTTCGGGAGGAAATCGTGCGAAACATTCCGGCATCGGCGCTGCTGCTGGCGGCCGCTTTTTATGCAACCACCGCCGACGCTCTGGACAGTTCGGCCACACCTGTTGTCGTGACGCCATTGGCGTCGAAGACGACGACGGCATCCGGCCAGCCGATCAAGCTGCCGCAGAAGAATGTCGAGGTCCAGGTCTCGGCCTATCAGATCGCGCCCGGCGCGACGCTGCCGGTGCACAAGCATCCCTTCCCGCGCTATGCCTATGTCGAGGCAGGCACCCTCAAGGTCACCAATGTCGAGACCGGCAACAGCAACACCTACAAGACCGGCGATTTCATCGTCGAGATGATCGGCCAATGGCATCAGGCGACCAATATCGGCAGCGATCCGGTGAAGCTGCTGGTGATCGACCAAGTCGAACAAGGCGCCAAGAACACAATCCTGAAGCAGTAGCGAGGCAACGGGGCTCAGCTGTTCCGCGGTAGGGCGGCGCTCCAAGGCTTGAGCAATCAATAACTGCGAGCCGAACAAAACCGGAAGCGCAAAGTGACCGCTTCGCTTGCTGGACCGATTGATGCGGCTTTCGCCTCGATCGCCCCGATGCTAGGGCTGCGCTTTCTCTTCAACATGGATGGATGATGGTGACCGCCGCTCAAAGGCCCCTGATAGAACTCTGCGTCGAAGGCATTGACGGGCTGCTTGCCGCGCAGGCCGCCGGCGCCGACCGGGTCGAGCTTTGCGCCAGCCTCGTCGAAGGCGGCATTACGCCGAGCCTCGGCACGGTGCGCGTAGCACTCGAACGTGCGACTATTCCGTTTCATGTCATCGTGCGTCCGCGCGGCGGCGATTTTCTCTACAGCGAGGCGGAATACCAGTCGATGCTGGCCGATATCGGCGCGCTGCGCGATCTCGGCGTCGCCGGCGTCGTCGTCGGCTGCCTGACCGCTGACGGCGCAATCGATGAAGCCAGGATGAGCGAACTGGCGCGCGCCGCCGGTCCCCTCAACGTCACCTGCCACCGCGCCTTCGACATGACGCGGGACCCGGCCGAGGCGCTCGAAGCGCTGATCCGCTGCAAGGTCGGCCGCGTGCTGACCAGCGGGCAACGCGACACGGCGCTGGAGGGCTTCGATCTGCTCGCGCGCTTGGTTCGCCAGGCCGGCGCACGCATCATCATCCTCGGCTGCGGCGGGCTGGCGCCCGACAATATCGGCGAGGTCCGCCGGCAAACCGGACTGACCGAGATGCATTTCGCCGCGCTTGCCGACGTGCCGAGCGCCATGCGCTACCGCAACCCGCATGTCGGCATGGGCGGCACCGATCTCGATCGCGAGTACCGCAACACGGTGACCGACCAGGACTTGGCGGCGGCAACGATCGCGGCCGCGAGGGTCTGATGCGGGAAGTGACGATGTCGAAAGATCGCTCGCCGATCGAACGCGTTTCGCCTGCCGACGAGGCCGCCATTCTTGCTCTCAACAACGAGCATGCCGCCGAGTTGTCCTGGCTGGAGCCGGAGCGCCTGTCATTCCTGATCGGGCAGGCTTTCTATACGCGCCGCATCGGGGCGCTCGAAGCCTTCATCATGTGCTTCGATCAGGATGCCAGCTACGAAAGCCCGAACTTCCTCTGGTTTCGTGAGCGCTACCCCCGCTTCGTCTATGTCGACCGGGTGGTGGTCGCGGCCGAAGCGCGCGGCCGCGGCCATGCCCGCCGTCTCTACGAGGATCTGTTCGAGCATGTCAGGCGCGCATGCCACACGATCGTAACCTGCGAGGTCAATGCCGATCCCCCGAACCCCACATCGGATGCCTTTCACGCGGCGCTCGGCTTTGGCGAGGTCGGCGATGCCGTGATCCACGGCGGCAGGAAGTCGGTGCGCTACTACGCCAAGCCGATCGACTAGCGCATGGCCCTGGAAGCCAGAGGCTTTCAACCATGAGCCAAACAAGGTCTCATGCGGCCGCCGCACTGGCCACAAACAGAAGCTGCAGCTAATGTATCGTCTTCGCGTGCCGGGGGCGTGACATCATGCCAAGCAACGTCTTCCGCTTCGACGAGAGTTGGAACATTCCCGATGCCACGCCGCAGGAAGTGTGGGACGTTCTGTCCGACGCCGAGTTGCTGCCGCTCTGGTGGGGCGACGCCTACAAGGAAGTCGAGCCGCTCGACAAGAAAGGCAAGGCCGTCGTCGGGTCACGGGCAAGAGCCAGGGCGCGAGGCGCCCTGCCCTACGAGCTGAACTTCATCATCGAGGCCGCGGAGCTCGAGCCTGGCCGGCTGGTGGTGGTCAAGACCTTCGGCGATTTCGACGGCCTGTGGCGGGCCGAACTGTCGCCAGCCGGAAGCGGAACGCATGTGAAGCTCACCTGGCAGGTCATCGTGGAGAGGCCGATCCTCAAACTCCTGGCACCCTTGCTCAGGCCGGCTTTCGCGTGGAATCACCGCTGGACCACACCTCGCGGCGAAGCCGGGCTTCGGCGCTATCTCGCCGCACAAAAAACCGGCAAGGCCTGACCTCCTCACCAATTGCGGTTGAGCCAGCCGCGCGCCGGTTTCTCGACGATGTAGTAGCTCGCCAGGGCGCAGGCGAAGACTGCGGCCAGCATCGGGATCGGCGCCACGTCGCGGTCATGGACGAATTTGTAGAAGGGCTGCTGCCACAGATAGAGCGAGTAGGACCACAGCCCCAGCACCACCATCGGCCGCGACGACAGTAGGCCGGTCAGATAGCCGCCGGCGAAGTCGAGCGTGTTGACGGCGAGCGCCAGCAGCGGCACGCCCAACAGATAGTGCAAGGGCGTCGGCACCGGATCGAGGAACAGCAAGATACCCCCGACCGCGGCCCCCAGCGCCAGATGCCGGTTCCTGAGGAATGCCGGCAGGTGTCCATCGGCCTTGAGCAGGCAGATAGCCGCCGACAGCAGGATCGAGGCGATATGCACGTCGGTTCGCCAGTAGCTGGTTTCGTAGTCCATGCCGAAGACCCAGTAGGAAATAGCGCCGTTGGCCATAGCGAGCAGCGACAGCATGACAAGCAAGCGCACGACATTCGCGCGCCTGGAAACCGCCACGCTGATCAGCGCCAGGATGACATAGGAATGCTCCTCGATGGCAAGCGACCAGATATGGTCGAGCGCGCCCGCGCGATTGATGAGAATGCCGGCATAGTTGTAGGTGAATGTCAGCGCGGTAAGCGCCGCCTTCCATTTGAAGGCAATGAAGGTGCCGGAGAGCCCGATCATGACGGCAATCACGAACACCAGCAGGGCTGGATAGACGCGGGCGAAGCGGCGCTTGAAGAATTTCTTCAGCGGAAAGCGCTCGACGAACAGGATTTCTCCCATCAGCCGGCCGCTCAGCACGAAGAAGAACTCGACGCCGAGCACGCCGAGGTTGATGCCGCGAATCGGAAAGAAATGGCCGATCAGCACCAGGGCGATCGACAGGCCGCGCCAGCCGTCGAGATAGGCCAGCCTTGCCCGTGCCGCTTTGTCGGCTGCGGCCCGCGGCAGGACGCCGGCCGTCGCGGAGATGTCGGTCATGCCCGTCCCTTGCAACTCGAGGTCCCCGGCAAGCCGTGCCTGGAACCGCTTCGTTTTCCCCGCCGCATTTATTTTGCAGTGCGGAATAATCTTGTGCAAGTGCGAAGCAGCGAATTCACAGGCAGTTCCTGCCAAGCGATTGCGAACACAAAAGAAAAAGGGGCCGCGGGCGGGTCCTGCCGCCGCTTGGTGAAGCCGCCATAGTCGGCAATGTTTCGTGGCCTAATGCCTTGCCCGCCTGCCGAAATCGGCCGAATGTGCGGATCGATTCATATCCAACGCAGAGACCGCCTATGGCAGACTTCGTCCTCCCTCCGCCCGCGATCGCTTCGGTCGCGGTGACCGGCTCGGCGGAACGGTTTGCCGTGCGCCGCATCTTCTGCGTTGGCCGCAACTACGCGGCGCATGCGCGAGAACTCGGCAATGACGAGCGCGATCCGCCCTTCTTCTTCACCAAGCCGGCCGACGCCGTGGTCGACAGCGGCGCAGAGATCCCCTACCCGCCGCTGACTGGCAATCTCCACCACGAGATCGAGCTGGTCGTGGCGATCGGCAAGGCCGGCTTCCGCATCCCCCTCACCGAGGCGCTCGCGCATGTCTGGGGCTATGGCGTCGGCGTGGACCTCACTCGCCGCGACCTGCAAGACCAGGCGAAGAAAGCGGCTCGCCCCTGGGACTGGTCGAAGGCCTTCGACTTCTCCGCGCCTTGCGGCCCGCTGCTTCCCGTCGCAAATTCCGGCCATCCCGAAAAGGGCCGCATCTGGCTCGCTGTAAACGGTGACATAAAACAGGACGGCGACCTCGTCGAGCTGATCTGGCCCGTCGCCGATGTCGTCTCGATCTGCAGCGAAGCGGTCGAGCTCCAGCCCGGCGACCTGATCTTCACCGGCACGCCGGCCGGCGTTGGTGCGGTTCAGGCGGGCGACAAGATCACTGGTGGCGTCGACGGCATCGGCGCCGTCGAGGTCACCATCGGGCAGCCGAAGCGATGAGCGACCTCGTCCTCCATAATTATTATCGCTCCTCCACCTCCTACCGGGTGCGGATCGCGCTGGAGATGAAGGGGCGTGTCTACACCTATGTGCCCCACCATCTGCGCCATGGCGAGCATCTCGAGCCCGCCTATCTCGCGGTCAATCCGCAAGGGCTGGTACCGGCGCTGGTGCTCGACGACGGAACGCTCTTAACCCAGTCGCTGGCGATCATCGAATATCTCGACGAGATCGAGCCCGAGCCGCCGCTGCTGCCCAAGGATGCGCTGGGACGCGCCAGGGTCCGGATGCTGGCGCAGATGATCGCCTGCGACATCCATCCGGTGAACAATCTGCGCGTGCTCACCTCGCTGCGCACCTTGTTCGGCGCCGGCGACGAGGATGTCGTCAACTGGTTCCGGCATTGGGTGAATGAAGGTTTCCAGCCGCTTGAAAAGATTCTGGCCTCCTCGCCCGAGACCGGCGGGTTCTGCCATGGCGATACACCGGGGCTCGCCGATATCTGCCTTGCCGCCCAGGTCACCAACAATGCCCGCTTCGGCGTCGAGATGGCGGCCTATCCGGTGATCTCGCGCATCCACGCCGCCTGCATGGCGCTGCCGGCGTTCCAGAAGGCTGCGCCGCAGAACCAGATCGATGCCGAATAGAGTAGCCAGGGATCCCGACGAAGCTAAGACGCTCGCAGATATCGAGGAGTATGGCTGTCATATTCTCTACGTGCTGGAGGACGGCGAGCACCCGCCATTCGCTTACTCGGTGGGGATAGAGTACAATTTCAAAGCCCCTGAGCTGGTCGTCATCGGGCTCAAGCCGGAGCTTTCGCAGACCATCATCAACGAGTATTGCCGACGAGTGCGCAGCGGCGACAGGTTCAAGGTTGGAGAGCGGGCGCCGGGTTTCCTGGGAGGTGGCTTCGACTGTCAATTCGGTGCGGTCCATCCCGACCACTACCCTGAATATTTCGGTTGGGGCCTATGGTTTTACGACGGGATTATGCAGCTTATCTTCCGACAAACTCCGGTGTTTGGCCATGGGATGCCGAAGCCGGCGAGTGGTTTTGGAAGCGGCAACCATTGCTCGACCAACCACCATGGCCGACTTAGCTTGGGACCTATTACCCAAAATCGCCCTGCCCTTTGAACTGGATAGAAAGCACTCCCATGAAAGCTGTCGTCTTCGAAAAATTCGGCGAAGCTCCCACGATCCAGACCGTGCCTGACCCCAAGCCGGCGGGGGATGGCGTCGTCATCAAGGTCGAGGCGACCGGTCTTTGCCGCAGCGACTGGCATGGCTGGATGGGTCATGACGACGGCATCACGCTGCCGCATGTCCCCGGCCATGAACTGGCGGGCGTCGTCGTCGCCGCCGGCAAGCAGGTGAGCCGCTGGAAGGCCGGCGACCGCGTCACCGTGCCTTTCGCCGTCGGCTGCGGCCGCTGCTTCGAATGCAACTCCGGCAACCATCAGGTCTGCGAGCACCAGACCCAACCTGGCTTCACGGGCTGGGGCTCGTTCGCCGAATATGTCGGCATCGAGCATGCCGACACCAATCTCGTACGCCTGCCGGACGAGATGGAGTTCGCCACTGCCGCCAGCCTCGGCTGCCGCTTCGTCACCTCCTTCCGCGCCATCGTCGACCAGGGCCGAGTGACGCCCGGCGAGTGGGTGGCGGTGCATGGCTGCGGCGGTGTCGGTCTCTCGGCGATCATGATCGCCAGCGCCATGGGCGCCAATGTCATCGCCATTGACCTGACCGACGAGAAGCTGGAGTTTGCGAAAAAGATCGGCGCGGTCGCGACCATCAACGCTTCGACCACGCCCAATGTCGTCAAGGCCGTCAAGCAGATCACCAACGGCGGCGCGCATATTTCGATGGACGCGCTCGGCCATCCAACCACGTGCTTCAACTCGATCGCCAATCTGCGCCGGCGCGGTCGCCATGTTCAGGTCGGGCTGATGCTGGGCGACCATGCCCGCCCGCAAGTGCCGATGGACAAGGTCATCGCCTTCGAGCTCGAAATCCTCGGCAGCCACGGCATGCAGGCCTACCGCTATTCCGCCATGATGGACATGATCCGCACCGGCAAGCTGAAGCCCGAACTGTTGGTCGGCAAAAGGATCAGCCTCGATGAGGCGCCAGCCGCATTGATGGCGATGGGCGGCTTCGAGGGCATCGGCATCGGCGTGGTGACGAAGTTTTGAGTAGGCTTCCTACCTGGCGAACTTCTTCGCCCCGAACACGCAGGCCACCACGCCGAGCGTGACAACCACCATCAGCGGGCTGACCTGCTCGTGCAGCAGACTCGCCGCGAGCGCCAGGCCGAAGAAGGGCTGCAGCAGTTGCAATTGCCCGACCGCGGCGATGCCGCCCTGCGCCAGGCCGCGATACCAGAACACGAAGCCGATCAGCATGCTGAACAGCGAGACATAGGCGAGGCCGATCCATGCGCCGGAGCCGACAGCGGCAAAAGACGGCGGCAGGGTCGCAAAGCTCAACGCCAACATGACCGGCAGCGACAGCGCCAAGGCCCAGCAGATCACCTGCCAGCCGCCGAGCTTGCGCGACAGCGCCGCACCTTCCGCATAGCCCAGCCCGCAAGCGATGATGGCTGCGAGCATCAACCCGTCGCCGACCGGTGAGGCGGTGACGCCTTGCGACAGCGCGAAACCCGCGACGAGCGTGCTGCCCAGGCAGGAAAACAGCCAGAAGGCCGGGCGCGGACGGTCGCCGCCGCGCAGCACACCGAAGATCGCTGTCGCCAGCGGCAGCAGGCCGACAAAGATGATGGAATGCGCCGCAGTAACATGTGTGAGCGCCAGCGCCGTCAGCAGGGGAAAGCCGACCACGACGCCCAGCGCAACGACGACCAGCGAGACCAGATCCCCGCGATCCGGGCGCTTCTCGCGGAATAGGAACAGCATTGCGATGCCGAGCAGGCCAGCGATCGCCGCACGGGCCGATGTCAGGAAGGTCGGGTCGAAATCGACCACCGCCACGCGCGTCGCCGGCAACGAGCCGCTGAAGATCAGAACGCCGATGAAGCCGTTGAGCCAGCCGTTGAAACTCTTATCCATCATCCGCTCCGTTTGCGCTTCTGTACCGGCGCAGCGCATGGCGTTGCCAGAGACAATGGGGTACAATTCCGCAAAACTGTATTGGTCGACAGGGAAGTACAGATGGACACGCCCGACCCGAAGGCGACGAATGCCGGAACGCTCGTCGAAGCCGTCATGTCGGCAATCCGGCAGCGGATCGCCGCGCGCATCCTGACGCCGGGCGCGCGCTTGCCTTCGATCCGCGCCTTCGCCGGCACGATGCAGGTGTCAAAATCTACGGTGGTCGAGGCCTATGAGCGGCTTGCGGCGGAAGGCACGATCCGCTCGCGGCCGGGCTCCGGCTTCTTTGCCGCCGGCCCGCTTGCGCCGCTGTCGCTGGCCGAGATCGGCCCGCGGCTCGACCGCGCCGTCGACCCGCTCTGGGTCTCGCGGCAAGCACTGGAGGCAGGCGACGATATGCTGAAACCGGGCTGCGGCTGGCTGCCGGCTTCCTGGATGCCTCAGGCCGCGTTGCGGCAAGCACTGCGCGGCGCCGCCCGAGCCGACGATGCGACGCTTGCCGACTACGGCACGCCGCTTGGCCTGCCGGCACTGCGGCAGCTGCTTGCCCGCCGCCTGTCGGCGCACGGCGTCGAGGCTTCGCCGGACCAGATCATGCTCACCGAGTCCGGGACGCAGGCGATCGACCTATTGTGCCGCTTGCTCCTCGAGCCGGGCGATACGGTTCTGGTCGACGATCCCTGCTATTTCAACTTCCATGCGTTGCTGCGCGCGCACCGCGCCAAAGTGGTCGGTGTCGCGATGACACCCTCAGGGCCCGATATCGACCTCTTCGCGCAAGCGCTCGCCGAGCACAAGCCGCGCCTCTACATCACCAATTCCGCGCTTCACAACCCGACCGGCGCGGTGCTCTCGCCGCTTATAGCGCACCGGCTGCTCAAGCTTGCCGATCAATCGGATCTTGCCATCGTCGAGGATGACATTTTCGCCGATTTCGAGCACACGCCGGCGCCGCGGCTCGCGGCCTTCGATGGCCTCGGCCGCGTCGTCCAGATCGGTTCCTTCTCGAAGACGCTGTCGGCTTCGGTGCGATGCGGCTTCATCGCCGCGCCCCGCGACTGGATGGAACGGCTGATTGACCTCAAGATCGCCACGACTTTCGGCGGCGGGAGGCTCTCCTCGGAACTGGTGCTGACTCTGCTGAAGGACGGCAGCTACCGCAAGCATGTCGAGCAGTTGCGCACCCGCCTGTCGCGCGCAATGGCCGAAACAGCCGGCAGGCTGAAAGCAATGGACGTTATGCCCTGGATCGATCAGGCGGCCGGTATGTTCCTGTGGTGCCGCCTGCCCGACGGCATCGACGCCGCCGATGTCGCCCGCCATGCGCTGGCGGATAATGTCGTGCTGGCGCCCGGCAACGCCTTCAGCCTGTCGCACTCCGCCGGCCGCTTCATGCGTTTCAACGTCGCCCAATGCGCCGATGAGCGCAACTTCAGAGTGCTTGAAAGGGCAATGGCCGCGTCCCGCCGCAAAGGCGCGACGCAGCCCGGCAGCGGCAGAACTTAGGCGCCTGCCCGCTTGCGGCGCTCATACATCATCACCAGCGTCTCGGCAGTCAGCGCCGGCTTCTGCTCGCCCTCGATCTCGACGGTGTTCGCGGCCTTCATCAGATATTGGCCGGGGCCGCGGTCTTCCATGGTGAGCAGCGTCGTGCGCAGCCGGATACGTGCGCCGGACTTCACCGGCGCCAGGAAGCGCACTTTGTCGAAGCCATAGTTGAAGGCGGCTTGCGTGTTTTCCGGCACGATGCCCATCTCCAGCGCCAGCGCGCCGATGATCGACAGCGTCAGATAGCCATGCGCGATCGTAGTGCGGAACGGGCTCTGCCGCTTCGCGCGCTCCGGATCGACATGTATCCACTGGTGGTCGCCCGTGCATTGGGCGAACTGGTCGATGCGCTGCTGGTCGACCGTCGTCCAGTCCGAGACGCCGATCTCCTGGCCGGCCATTGTCCGCAACTGTTCAAAGGTCGGCGGCGTCCTCGGCCGATTTTCCGTCATTCCTGCTTTCCTGCTGGCTTCTGCCAATCTCCCGACCATGAACCGGCGGCTCCTGTCAATTCGCGGCGCCTCGATTTCACCCTCAGAGTTGACGGATTTACGGCAAGCCGCGAACGCGCAGCCGCACGCGCCGATTGCTCAGCCGCCTGAACCCGATCCGGAAAACCCGAATAGGCGTCCTGGATTGCTCACTTCCCGTCGTAGCCGGCCCGGATTTCCGCCATCGCGTCCTTGATCCTGTCGCGCAGGATTTCGACCGATTCGGTGCCGGATTTCCGAACCAGGTCGGCGACCTCGCCGGCATTCTTCAGCGTTGTCTCGAAGGATTTCCTGGCGAAATCCACCTGCTTCGTCATCAACTCCTGCGGATTGCCCGGAGGCTGGTAGTTGCGTGCCATCCGGGTAATTTCGCCGAGCGCCTCCTGCACCATTTCGTGCTGTCTCGACAGAATGGATGACGCGCCGGCGGCGCTTGCCCTGGCCGACTTCTCCAGAGCCTCGAGATTCCTGCGGTGGTGATCGAGGATCGCCTGGATGTCGACCTTCGGCAGCTTCAAGTCGCGGCCGAACCTGCTGAAGATGTCCAGAAACGAGTCGGATTCCGGTTGTCTTGCCATGTCGTCGCCTCCCGATCTGCCGCTTTTACAGCGCCCACTAGGGAGAATAGTGCGCGCCCGGTCCGCGTCAATTGAGGAGAAGCAGCCGCTCCGCCGTATAGAGTGCCAAGCCGGCCAGACCGCCGATCACCATGCCGTTGAAGCGGATATACTGCAGGTCCTTGCCGATATTGATCTCGATCAGCCGCGTCAGCTGGGCCAGATCCCAGCGCTTGACCTGATCGGCGATGAATTTCGACACGCCGCTCTTCTGGCTTTCGACGAAGGAGGCGAGCGCCACAACAAAACCCTGGTTCATGTCGGCCCTGATCTGGGCATCGTCGGCCAAATGTCGTCCGACCTCGACGAACAGGTTGGCGAGGTGCTCGCGAATCGTCGAATTGGCCGCGTTGGCGTCCTGCTCGATGAACAAGCGCAGGCTTGCCCAAGTGTCGCCGGCGAGAGCCCTGACTTCTGGACGGCCCAGGAAATCGCGCTTCAGCTTTTCGGCGCGCCTTGCATATTGCCTCGAGGTCCTGAGCCGCTCGACAAAGCGAAGTACGAAACGGTCGAACTCGGCGCGCGCCGGATGATCGGGATCGGCCCGCACCTCCTCCAGCAGCAACCCGGCGGAAGCGACAATCTTCTTGAGCAGATAGGCGTCGGCGCGAAACAGGTTGAACAGCGACGGCAGTTCCTCACGGATCTTTTCGCGCATCGTCGCCAGCGCCTTCTCGTCGTTCAGGAAGCGCCCGACCACCCTGGTGAACTCGTCGAACAGTTTCTGGTGGCGCCGGTCGTCGGTGAGCGCCGACAACAGCTCCGCGGCTAAAGGCGCCAGCGGCACTTTTTCGATCTGCTCCAGCAAGCGGCTGGTGACGAAGTCGCGCAGCCCGGACTGCTCCACGGCGGTCAGCGTCTGCGGCACCAGGCGGGCGACGAATCGCGACAGGTCGGCGGCGCGTTCGGCGTCGGCCAACCAGTCGGCGACGAGGGCCGCAAAGTCGACCTCGGCGAGCTTTTCCCGCACGGGCTCCGGCGCAAGGAAATTGGCCTCGATGAACCGGCCGAGATTGTCGGCGATGCGGTGCTGGTTCTCGGGAATGATGGCCGTGTGCGGGATCGGCAGGCCGAGCGGGCGCCTGAACAACGCCACGACCGCATACCAGTCGGCCAGCCCGCCAATGATCGCCGCCTCGGCGAACGCGGCAACAAAGCCGAGCCACGGATGGGTGACCTCTAAAGACTTGGCGAGCGCGAAGACAAGGATGCATAGGCCAAGCGCTGCCGCGGCGACGAACTTGGTCCGCCGCAATGCCGAGAGCTTTGCCTGCGCATCGGCGTCGAATCGAACCGGCGCGAGGGCCTGAGCTGATTGTGACATGGAAAGGCCTTCCCTATTGCACCCGGACTTATCTAGGGCCTGCGCCGGCGAAACGCTCGCTCAAAGCGCATTGCGATGCGATGGCGGACTCGCACAAAAAGTTGACAAGATAATTCAGCTATGTAGCGGTCCAGTCTGGAATTGCTCCAAACTATGGGCCATATTCGGCCCAAGCTAATCTCGCGAGGATCACCATGCGGCTCACGCGCCAGACGAACTATGCGATGCGCATACTGATGTATTGCGCCGCGAACAGCGATCGGCTGAGCCGCATCCCCGAGATCGCCACCGCCTATTCGGTTTCGGAGCTGTTTTTGTTCAAGATCCTGCAGCCGCTGGTCGAGGCCGGCCTGGTCGAGACGGTGCGTGGCCGCAATGGCGGCGTCAGGCTCGGCCGCCCGGCAGAGCAGATCAGCCTGTTCGACGTCGTGCGCGTCACCGAAGAGAGCTTCGCCATGGCCGAGTGCTTCGAGAACGACGCCGCCGAATGCCCGCTGGTCGACAGCTGCGCCTTGAATTCGGCACTGCGCGAAGCGCTCAACGCCTTCTTCGCCGTGCTCTCCCGCTACACGATCGCCGACCTCGTCGCGGCGCGCCCGAATGTGCGCCACCTGCTTGGCATCGACCTCCTGGAGCAGCGCGCCCCGGCCGCCTAAGCTGCCGATTGCGGCAACACGAACGGAACGCTTCCAGCAGGCAGTGCGCCGACCTTGAGCCGGCAGTCGAACACCTTTTCGATCAGCTCGTCATTGAGCACGTCTTGCGGTGAGCCGGCGGCAGCCAGCTGGCCACGAGAGAGCACGAAAATCCGGTCGGCATACATGGCCGTCAAATTGAGGTCGTGCAGGATCGCCACCACGCCGCCGCCGCGCCGGGCGAAATCGCGCGCAATATTCATGATGATCAGTTGGTGCTTGACGTCGAGGCTGGAGACAGGCTCGTCGAGGAAGAGGTAGCGCGGCCTGCCCTCGAGAACCGGCGCCCAGACCTGGCAAAGCACGCGGGCAAGCTGGACGCGCTGCTGCTCGCCGCCTGAAAGTTCCTGGTAGAAACGGCCGGCAAAGCCGTCGAGATCGACACGCGCCAGCGCCCGCTCGGGCAAGTGCGCATCCTCGCCGGGCAGCACCCCGGAACGCCCGCCGATCAGGCCGAGACGAACGATCTCTAGCACCGTGAAGGGAAAGGACAACGTGGTGAATTGCGGCAGCACCGCACGATGCGTCGCTGCCTCCACCGGCTTCATGGAAACCAGGTCTCGGCCATTGAGGATGACAGTGCCGGTATAGGAGAGCTCGCCCGTCAGCGCCTTGTGCAGCGTCGTCTTGCCCGAGCCATTGGGTCCGACGATTGCCGTTACCTCGCCCGGCCGCGCCGTGAAATCCACGTGCGACACGATGCGCCTGGAGCCGATCGCTACGGAGATGTCCCGGGCCCCGATCATCGGCTGCTCACAGATCAATGACGCCGCGCTTGCGCAGCAGGATCCACAGGAAGAACGGCGCGCCGGCCACTGCCGTGACGATGCCGATCGGCAGTTCGGCCGGAGCGACGATGGTGCGGGCGACCGCGTCGGCAAGCAGAAGCAACGAGGCGCCGAGCAAGGCCGAGGCCGGCAACAGGTAGCGGTTTTCCGGACCGATGGCGAGGCGCAACAGATGCGGCACGACGATGCCGATGAAGCCGATGCCTCCGCTGACGGCGACCGACGCACCGACCGCCGCCGACACGCCAACGATAGCCGTGTATTTTAGCCGCTGAACCGGAATGCCGAGATGGCCGGCGGTCGCCTCGCCGAGCGCCAGCGCATCGAGGCCGCGCGACAGGAACGGCATCGTCGCCAATGCCAGCAAGATCACCGGCCCGACCGTGCCGATTTTCGGCCAAGTGGCGCCGCCAAGCGAGCCGAGCTGCCAGAAGGTGAGGTCGCGCAATTGCCTGTCGTCGGCCACGAAGACCAGTAAGCCGGTGAGCGCCATGGCAAGGGCGGCGATCGCCAGGCCGGCGAGCAGCATCGTGGCGACTGACGTCCGGCCGTGGCGCGTCGCAATGGCATAGAGCAGCAGCGTCACCGCCAGGCCGCCGAAGAAGGCTGCCAGCGGCAGGGCAAGCGTGCCGAGGGCGAGCGTGACAGGCGCAAGCCAGGTTGTGCCGAGCACGATGATTGCCACCGCGCCAAGGCTCGATCCGGCCGAGACGCCGATCAGGCCGGGATCGGCGAGCGGGTTGCGGAACAGTCCTTGCATCACCGCGCCGGAGACGGCGAGCGCGGCGCCGATCAGCACGCCGAGCAGCACGCGCGGCATGCGGATGTCATAGACGATCAGCCGGTCGCGCGCGGCGAGCGCCGTATCGGCCGGCACGCCTCCGGTCAGCCAGTCGCGGATGACGCGAACGGCGGACGCGTCCGAAGCGCCCGAGGTCAGCGACAGGAATATGGACAGCGCAAGCGTGACAGACAAAAGCAGGATGACGATCCTTGCCCGCGCCGAGCGGTCGCCATCGGATGCCCTCACCCTGCCCGCCGGCCCCGCAATCGACTGTTCGGCCATCACCGCTCAGTCCGCGACCTGATTGCCGTAAAGCGAGACGGCGAGGTCGTGGATCGCCTCAGCCGTGCGCGGCCCGAAGCCCAGCAGGTAGCCGCCATCCATGCTGATCAGCTTACGGGCAGCTCCCGCGGGCGTCGAGGCGATCGAGGGTTTGGCGAACAGCTCATCTTCCGAGATCGGCGGACCGGCGTTCTTCATCATCAGGAGCACATCGGGCCTTGCGGTGACGATCGCCTCATCGGACAGTTGCTTGTAGCCGGAGAAACCCTCGACCGCGTTGACGGCGCCGGCAAGCTTGATGATACCGTCTCCGGCCGTATCGCTGCCCGCGGCCAGGATCTTGCCGCCCTGGATCGACAGCATGAACAGGACGCGCTTGCGCTCCTTGATCGCGGCCGTCTGCTTTTCGGCCGACTTCAGCTTCGCGTCCGTCTCCGCAGCGAGCTTCTCCGCCTTGGCCTCGACCCCCAGCGCCCTCCCGACGGTGCGGATCTTTTCGAGGATGCCTTCATGGCTGTAGCGCTCCGGCACCTCGATAAAGGGCACGCTCGATTTCTTCAGCACGTCGACGGTTTCCTTCGGGCCGCTGCCATGCAGGGCTAGAATCCCCGATGGATTGACCGACAGAACGCCCTCCGGCGACAGCGCGCGCATATAGCCAACATCAGGCAATTTCTGCGCGGCTTGCGGGAAAGAGCTGGTCGAATCACGGGCTACGAGATGACCTTCCTCGCCGAGCGCATAGACGATCTCGGTGATCGAGCCGCCGATGGAGGCAATCCGCGAGGTGTCGGAGAAGACGGCCCTACCTTCATCGGCTCCGGCAGGCAGAGCGGCGGCGGCAAGCAGAACGCCGATCAGCGGCGCAAGCGTAGAGCGGAAACGGTGAACGACACGCATCGAGTCTCGCCTCATGCAGCGGTCGGGCTGGGGATACGGGGCAGGTTCTCGGCCAGGAAGCGCCAGTCTTCGCGCTCGCCCTCGCCTTCATGGCGCTTGCCGAAGAACTGTATGATCATGCCCCCCTTGGCGTCATAAGCCTCGAGCGACGTGACATAGCCATCCTTGGTCGGCTTGCGCACCGCCCAGACTTCATGGATGTGATCGGTCCTCAGATGCAGGTGGAAGGTCTCGTCGAGCACGTTGATCCACGGCCCCATCGGCTTGACCGACTTGATCGGGCCGGAATGGATCTGGATGCAGCCGCGGTTGCCGACTAAGCACATGATCGGCATCTCGCCTTCCGCCGCGTGGTGAAACATGGCGCTGACGGCATCATTGTCGAGCAGCCATGCATAGTCCTGGCCGACCATGCGCACCGCCTCACGGCGGCTGAGCTTCAGCGTCTTCAGCATGCCGAAGAACTGATGCACGTCGGTCATCCGGCTCCAGCGGTCGCGGAGGTCGTCGATGCTGGCTACCGAGGCTTGCACCTCCACTTCGTCCTCCGGCGGGCTTGAGGCGATTGCGATCGTCGGCTCCTGGTTCGACGATTCAAGGCTCGCCACCAGCTTCTGGTAAGCATAGAGGTTCGAGGCCGCCCGCAGATGCACCTTGTGAACGGCCTCGCCGGCCGCATCGAAGAACTGCAGGCTGCGGCGGATCTCGCCCCCGTCGCGTTTCTCGACGGCAAAGCCATGTGCCCACACTTTCGGGAAGATGCGCAGGTCGATGTTCTCGCCGAGCACCATGGCATTGTGATTGCCAGTGACGACCTTGTCGTAGACGCCGATCTTTTCGTGCACGGCGCTTTCGTTGCGGGTCAGTGCCATCACTTCGCCGACCGCTTCGAGGCCGCTCAGCAGGTCGTTGACGCGCGGCTCCACGCGCACGGCGCCATGGCCGCAATGTGCCGCGACCAGCTCTGCTTCCGAAATGCCGAGTTGGGCCGCCGAATCGCGCTCGCGCATCTTCGGATTGTCTTCCCGCGCCCGCCGGATCTCGTCCAGCGACGGCTTCACGCGTCGGTCCATATCGTTCACCTGCCCACTTTTTTGTCTGCTCTGTTCGCCTGCCGATCGTGCTTACTTGTTGAGGATCAGCTTGCCCTGGCGGGTGATCTTCAGACGGTAGAGCGCGCCGTGATGTTCGATGCCGATCTCATGCTCGCCCTGGAACAGCGCGTTGCTGGAGAGCGTGCGCACTGACATCGCCACGCGGTCAAAACGCGCGGGCACGTCGTCGGAGCGGCGGCCGCGGTAGCGAAAGTCGCTTGGGTTATGGCTGTTCATCTCATTCGGTCCCTTTTTCCTGTGCCGGCCACCGGGCCGGTCGCCTCGTCAAATGCCGATTAAATTCTTGACTCGATTTCTCATGTTTACTAGTCGTGCATTACCGGACTAAATGAGTCAACATTTAAGACGCCGGACGCGATCAAAAATGCGAGCGAGCCCCGCGCCAGCCAGCATCGAGCCTGAGAATCTGGAGTTGGGGCATGGGGTTGGTGAATTGGGGACGGCCGACAGATCGGCCGATGGCGAAGGAAATGGCGGCCTTGCTGGCTGGCGCGGCGGCAATCGCGCTCTGTATGCCGGCGGCCAAAGCGCAACAGGCCACCCAGCCGGCGGCTGACCAGCAGAGCGACCAGACAAAGAAGACTGACCAGAAAAGTGCAGGCGACTCGACGCTGCTCGACAAGATCCTCGTCATTAGCCGCACCGGCGAGACGGCGATCCAGTCGCTGGCCTCGGCCAGCCATGTCGACAAGGAACAGCTTGAGCGCCGCATGGCGACGAGGCCGAACGAGATGCTGCTTGGCGTGCCGGGAGTTGCAGTGCAGGCCGACGCGCGACGCGTCAGCTCCAGCATCAACATCCGCGGCCTGCAGGATTTCGGCCGCGTGGCGGTGATCGTCGACGGCGCCAGGCAGGATTTCCAGCGCTCCGACCACGGCACGCAGTCGACCTTCTATGTCGATCCCGAGCTCATCAAATCGGTCGACGTGATCCGCGGCCCGGTCGCCAACACCTATGGCTCCGGCGCCATCGGCGGAGTGGTGTTCTTCGAAACCAAGGACGCCGGAGATTTCCTCAAGCCGGAAGAGACCTGGGCCGGATCGCTGACCGGTCGCTATGAAACGAATGGCAAGGGCTGGACCACCAGCGCTAGCGGCGCCTATCGCTTCGACGAGAACTGGGACGTTTTGGGCAACATCGTCTACCGCGACTACGGCGACTACAAGAACGGTGGCGGCGACACCGTTGCCGGCACCGGCTTCGACGTGCTGAGCGGCCTGCTCAAGACCACCATTCGCCCGACCGAGAACAGCGAGTTGAAGCTCGGCTGGATCGGCTCGAAGGACGGGTGGACGGAGACCAGTGGCGGCGTTCCGGCCAACGATGTCGACCTGAAATCGAATACCTTCACCGCCCGCTACAACATCACCGACGATGCCAAAAGCTGGCTCGATCTCCACATCAACGCCTCTTACAACAAGACGCTTCTCGATCTGACGACGCTCTTCCCGCAGAACCGTTTCGATCCGACGACCGGCCTGCCCGTGGTGCTGCCCGCCGGGTCGCTCTCGACTTTCGATGTCGGGACGACCGGCATCGACATATGGAACACGTCGCGATTCGAGACCGCCGGCATTGCGCATGAGTTGACTTACGGCGGTGACTGGGTCGGCGACGACGTCGAAACCGGGGGCACAGACGGCGGCGACAGCTTCTACACGCCGTCAGGTAAGCGCAACGTCTCCGGCGCCTATGTCCAGGACAAGCTGACCTGGGAATGGCTGGAGGTCATCACCGGCCTGCGCTACGACAGGTACAGCCTGAAGGAATCCGAGCACGAGACATCAGGCGACCGGCTGTCGCCGCGCATCACCGTCGGCGTATCGCCCTTCGAAAGCGCTGACCTCGCCGGCCTGCAGTTTTACGGCACCTATGCGGAAGGCTACCGCTCACCCTCGCTGACGGAGACGCTGATCAGCGGTAACCATCCGGCCGGCGTCACCTTCCCCTTCCTGCCCAATCCAAATCTCAAGCCTGAGACCGGCAAGACCGTCGAGTTCGGCGTCAACTACAAGCAGAACGACATTTTCGAAGGCGGCGACGCTCTGCGGCTCAAGGCCGCCTATTTCAACAACAATGTCGAAGACTATATCGACGGCGTCACGCTGTCGGCCTTCGACCCGACCAGCGGCTGCCCGTTCGGCCCCGGCATCCCGATCTGCTTCCAGTACCAGAACTTCGCCAAGGCCAAGATCAACGGTTTCGAACTGGAAAGCGTCTATGACGCCGGCTGGGGCTATGCGGGCTTCTCGGCCTCGATCGTCAACGGCCACACCATCTCGTATGAGGGCGAGCGGGCCGACCTTGCCACCATCCCCTCCTCGCAGGTGACGGCGCAGCTCGGCCTTCGCTTCCTCGAGGACAGGCTCACCGTCGGCGGTGAGGTGCAATATAACGGCAAGCCCAAGGGCAATCCGGTGGCCAAGGACTATACGCTGGTCAATGCCTTTGCCAGTTACCAGGCGACCGACAACCTCAGGCTCGACGTCCGCGCCGACAATCTGTTCGAGGTCAAATACACCAATCCGCTCAACGCAAGCACGACTGCCGTCCTCTACGAACCGGGCGTCACGCTGAAGCTTGCGGCAACCATGCGTTTCGGAGGCTGAGAACCATGAACTTGACGACATCGCTCCGTCTCTTGACATCGGCGCTGGCGATGTCGCTCGGCCCGGTGCCGGCATGCGCCCAGTCCGCGCCGGCGCCGGCCCTTAATCTCGAACTCAACGCCGTGCAGCCTTCGGACAAGGGCTGCCGGCTGACCTTCGTCGTCAACAACGCGCTCGGCGCCGACCTGTCGAAGGCCGCTTTCGAGATCGCGCTGTTCAATGAGTCAGGCGTTGTCGACCGCCTCACCGTGCTCGATTTCAAGGACCTGCCGCTCGGCAAGACTAAAGTCACGCGCTTCTATCTCGCGGGCGCCGAATGCGGCAAGCTCGGCCGCGTGCTGATCAACAGCGCGACGGAATGCGCTGGAACCGGCGTCGAGCCGACGGCCTGCATGCGCGACCTGAAGACCTCGACTAAAACCGCCATCGCCTTCGGCGTATAGAGGTGGGGATTGCATCCGGCCCGCCAGGAGATGCCATGGCGTGGGCCATAGGCGGCAACCGATCTTGATTTGACAATTTCTTATCGCGTACAGCAGGTCTCGGCGCGAGACATGCAGGACATCAATCACTCCTCCGATGCAGGCAGCGAACCGGCGATCACGCCGGCCGAGCCGCTCATGCAGCCGCGGCACTCGGCCGGGCATCGCAAATGGCCGGTGGCGATCATCGCTTCCGGCCTGCTCCATGGCGCTGCGGCGGCCGCGTTCCTGTTCGCGCCTGCCGGGATATTCGACTCCATGGACGCGATTCGGGCCGAGGGCACAGATCAGTCCGGCGCCAACGTCACCGGCAGCGCCCTGGACGACCAGTCGTCCGGCGCCGTGGATGTCACCTTGGTGCCCGAACTGCAGCCGGTGAAACGCCAGGCCGCGCAGCCCGCACCGCCGGTCGAAGCGCAGGAACCAGCAAGCGAACCCTCGACGCCTCAGCTTCCGCCGCAAGCCGTCAAGGAAGCCGCTTCCGCGCCGGATATCGTGGCGGCCACCAGCCCACGCGAGGATGACCAGACTGTCCCCGACGACAGCAAACCTACGCCCGCGACCGAACTGCAAAGCGCTGAAGCGCCCCTTGCCGAGCCTCAACAGCCACCGGTCCCCAGTGCGACATCGAGCGCCCCAGCCCCATCGGCAGCGGCAGACCAGACCAATGCAACCGGCGGCACGGCGGATGGCGATACACGCGACGCGCCTGTTGCCGCCAGCAAGGGCAAGAAACAGGCCGCTGCCGGCAATGCCCTGGAATCCCACTACAGCGGTGAAATCCAGAAGAAACTTGCGCGCGCCAACCGTCGCGTTTCGAAATCGATCCAGGCCAAGGCTCGCAACAACGCCAGGGTGGTTTTCGTCGTCGCGGCCGACGGCAGCGTCAGCGACCTGCAACTCGCTGAAAGTTCAGGGTCCTCCGAGCTCGATCAGTTCGCTTTGACGCTGGTGCGCAAGCAAGCCCCGTTCCCTCCCATTCCACCCGAGACCGGAAAATCAAGTTGGGTGTTCAAGGCGCGGATCGGCCCTTTTTAAAGCCTCCGCGATTTCATCGCCTGGACGAAGTCGGAGAACTTTCGCGCCGCCCATCGCAACGCCGGCACCGCCAAGGTGCATTATCTTGGCCACCCCGAGTTCGAAGGGTTTTTGGTCGTCGAGGGCGCCTGACCGCCGCTAACGCGGCGGCCTTCCGCACCTGATTAGGCCGCAGCAAGCAGGCTGGCATTGCCGCCGGCCGCCGTCGTGTCAACGCAGACCGCGCGCTCATGCGCATAAGCCGCCGGATTAAGCACTTCGCCGACCAGCGGCACGATCGGCCCGGCGCGCTCGGCAACCACCTTGCGCACGATGCGCGCCGCTTCCGGCGTGCCGGAGAAGGCAACGACGTCGACGCGCAGCGAGCGTGCCTCGACCGGGTCCGGCCGGCCGTCGATCGCCGCCAGCGGCAGGCCCTTGCCGGTCAGCGCCGACAGCGCCGCCGGCGCGCCTGGCGCCACTGCCAGAACGGCATTGCCGGCGGCTAAAGCCTGGATTGTCTGCGCAAGCAGCGTCTCGGCATCCGGCCCGAGGCAGAGCACCCGTCCGCGCGGCGCCAGCGACAGCGTGTTGGCCTCGCCGGTCGGGCCCGGCAGGTCGACCTGCCCGAAATCGAGGCTCGCTGCGGCGGCGATGGCCGCAGCCCCCTTGCCGCGCAGATGTTTTCTCAGAATCGCCACGCGATCTGGTCGCGTCGACCAGCCGCCAAGCGTCGGGTCCGGCAGATTGTCGGCGAGTTCCGTCGCCGTCACCTTGTGGCCGTCGCCGACTTCCGTGCCGGCTTGGGGGCCCTTGCGGAAGCGGCGCAGATAATGCGGCCCGCCGGCCTTCGGCCCGGTGCCGGACAGACCCTCGCCGCCGAAGGGCTGCGAGCCGACGACGGCGCCGATCTGGTTTCGGTTGACATAGATGTTGCCGGCATGGATGCCGTCGACGAAATGCTGGACGCGGCCCTCGATGCGGGTGTGCAGGCCGAAGGTCAGGCCGTAGCCCTTGCGGTTGATGCCGGCAATCACCGCGTCGATGTCGTCGGCGTCGAAGGTGGCGACATGCAGCACCGGGCCGAACACTTCGCGCTCCATCTCCTCGATGCCTTTGACCCGAAAGACATGCGGCGCGACGAAGCGGCCGGCAGCCGGCGCTTCGAGCTTGGCGATGAGGCGCCCCTCCAGCCCCTTTTTCTTGCAGTAGTCGCTGATCGAGGCCTGCGCCTCATCGTCGATGACCGGGCCGACATCGGTCGAGATCAGCCACGGATCGCCGACATTGAGGGCCTCCATCGCGCCCTTCAGCATGGCCAGCATCTTCTTCTCGACATCCTTCTGCACGTAGAGCACGCGCAGCGCCGAGCAGCGCTGCCCGGCGCTCTGGAAGGCGGAGGCGAGGATGTCGCGAACCGCCTGCTCGGGAAGCGCCGTGGAATCGACGATCATGGCGTTCAGCCCACCCGTCTCGGCAATCAGCATGGCATCGGGCGCCGCCGTTTCGGCCAGCTGTTTTTCGATCAGCTTGGCGACCTCGGTCGAGCCGGTAAAGCAGACACCTGCGATGCGCGGGTCGGCGGTGAGCGGCGCTCCGACCGACGCACCGTCACCCGGCAGGAGCTGGATGATATCCTCCGGCACGCCGGCCTCGCGCAGCATCTCGACGGCGCGGAAGGCGATCAGCGGCGTCTGCTCGGCGGGCTTGGCGATCACCGAATTGCCGGTGACGAGCGCTGCCGCGATCTGGCCGGTGAAGATGGCCAGCGGGAAATTCCACGGCGAGATGCAGACGATCGCGCCACGGGCTTCAGTGCCCGCTTCGGCATTCGCCGCCTCGGCCGCATAGTAACGCAGGAAATCGACCGCCTCGCGCACTTCGGCGACGCCGTCGGCCAACGACTTGCCGGCCTCTCGAGTGGCCAAAGCGAAGAACTCGGCGGCATTGGCCTCGTAGAGGTCGGCGGCGCGGTTGAGGATCGCGGCGCGCTCGGCAACCGGGCCTTTTGCCCAGGCCGGTTGCGCCTCCACAGCGATACGCACGGCCGTCGCGACCTGCTTGGCCGCCGCCTCATGCACGGTGCCGACGACCTCATCGGGCTTGGCCGGGTTGACGATCTGGCGCGGCTTGCCGTAGCCGGCGGCGCGCGTGATCGGCTTGGCATGCCAGCGATCCGCTCCCGCGAATTCCGCCCGTGCCCTGTCGATGGCTGCAAGAGTCACCGCGTCACTGATGTCGAACCCTTTTGAATTGCACCGGTGGGCGCCGAAGATCGCGGCGGGCCGCGCGATCGCCGGATTGGCGGCGGGCCCTTGTTTCTCTAAAGCCTCCAGCGGGTCGCGGGCGATTTCTTCCGGCTCGACCTCCTCGTCGGTCAACTGGTGGACGAAGGAGGAGTTGGCGCCGTTTTCCAAGAGCCGCCGCACCAGATAGGCGAGCAGGTCGGAATGCGCACCGACCGGCGCGTAGATGCGGCAGCGCGTCCTTTCGGCCTTGCGCACCGTCTCGTGCAGCGATTCGCCCATGCCGTGCAGACGCTGGAATTCGAAGGAGTCGCGATCCTTCGCCATCGACAGGACGGCAGCCACCGTGTGCGCGTTGTGGCTGGCGAATTGCGGATAGATGCGGTCGGTCATCGACAGCAGTTTTCGCGCGCAGGCCACATACGAGACGTCGGTGTTGGTCTTGCGGGTGAAGACCGGATAGCCGGCAAGCCCAAGCGTCTGTGCCCGCTTGATCTCGGTGTCCCAATAGGCGCCCTTCACCAGCCGCACCATGATCTTGCGGTCGTATTTTTTGGCAAGCGCATAGAGCCAGTCGATGACGAAGGCCGCGCGCGGGCCATAGGCCTGGACGACGACGCCGAAACCATCCCAGCCGGCAAGCTCCGTTTCGGCGAGCACGCGTTCGATGACGTCGAGCGACAAATCGAGCCGGTCGGCCTCTTCGGCATCGATGTTGAGGCCCATGCGCGAATGCCGCGCGGCAAGCGCCAGCGACAACAGCCGCTCGGCCATTACCGGCAGCATCTTCTCCTTCTGCGCCACCTCATAGCGCGGATGCAGTGCCGAAAGCTTGACCGAAATGCCGTGGTTGTAGCGAATGTCCGGGCCATTGGACCCCGCGTCGAGCGAGGAAATCGCATCCGCATAGGCGCGGTGATAGCGCAGCGCATCAGCCTCGGTGCGGGCCGCCTCACCCAGCATGTCGAAGGAATAGAGATAGCCCTTCTGCGTCATCGGACGGCCGCGCTTGACCGCCTCGGCGATGGTGCGGCCGAGCACGAACTGCTCGCCCATTTCGCGCATCGCCGCCGCCACGGCCTTGCGGATGACCGGCTCGCCGAGCCTGCGCACCATGGCGCGCAGCGTGCCTTCGATACCGCCCTCGCCTTCATCGAGCACGCGGCCCGTCAGCATCAGCGCCCAGGTCGAGGCGTTGACGAAAATGGAACTCGAGCTGCCCGAATGCGCCGACCAGTCATGGGGCGCGATCTTGTCGGCGATGAGATCGTCCATCGTCTCGGCATCGGGAACGCGCAGCAGCGCCTCGGCGAGACACATCAGCGCCACGCCTTCCTTGGTCGACAGGCCATAGGCCGAAAGAAAAACCTCCATCAGCCGAGGGTCGCTCGAGCCGCGCACCGCGCGCACCAGATCGGCCGCACGCGCCGAGATCGCCTTGCGCTCTTCCGCCGAAAGCCCGGCAGCCGCGGACAGTCGCCTCACCGCCTCGTCTTCGTCGGGCAAATAGTTGGCGCGGATCTGCTGGCGGATGGCATCGAGCGGCATGTCGGATCCATGAGAGCAAGCGTTAGCGAGCGGGTCTGGCGGTCGCCGGACCGATTGGCGCAAGCTAGCACAGCTGGGAGCCCAGGTCGGTCCAAAGAAATCGACGTGACAGTCCATTCGAGCTATCGTATAGGCTTAGCTCCCGCCATTTTGACCGTAAGACCGATGAACGAAGACCAATTGGACCGCATTGACCGCAACATCCTGGCCGCGCTCGGGCGCGACGGCCGGCTTTCAATGTCCGAGCTGGCTTTGAAGGTCGGGCTGTCGAAGACCCCGGTGCAGGCCCGTGTGAAGCGTCTTGAGAAGGAGGGCTACATCAGAGGCTATCGCGCGATCATCGACCGGGAGCGCATGGGCGAAGGCCATGTCGCCTTCGTCCAGGTGAAGCTGTCGGATACGCGCTCGGCGGCGCTCGACGCGTTCAACCGCGCGGTGCAGGGCGTGCCGGAGATCGAGCAGTGCCATATGATGGCGTCCAGCTTCGACTATCTCCTGAAGGTCCGCACCACCGATATCGCCGCCTACCGCCGCGTGCTCGGCGAGCGCATTTCGGCCCTTCCCCACGTGGCGCAGACTTCGACCTTCGTAGCGATGGAGACCGTGAAGGATCGCTAGCGGAATTCCAGGAAAGATGCGCAGCGGTTTTCCGTCCGGAATTGCACAAAATTAAGACTCTACTCCGACAGAGTCTTCAGAAACGCCACCAGAGCCGCGCGCTCGCGATCGGAGAGCTCGAGCGGGTGGATCTCCGAAACGCCTTCGACGCTGGACGCCGCTTTCGAATAATGCGCCACCACCTCGTCGAGGGTCGAGAACTGCCCGGCATGCATGTAGGGCGCACGCGTAGCTGCCCCCCTGAGCGACGGCGTCTTGTAGGCGCGCACGAGTTGCTGCCCGTCCTTCACCATGAAGCGCAATTCGCGGCAGGCGCTTTCATCGCCGTCGCGGAACTTGCCGAAGCAGCTGAACGGGTCCGCCTGCACTTGAGCGACGGCATCGACCCGGCCGCGGTCGGGCGGCAGATCCTTGACCGGCGGCACGCCGGTGTTGTGGAACGAACTGTCGGTGAAGCGCGGCCCATTATGGCAGGTCACGCAATTGGCCTTGCCGATGAACAGCTTCAGCCCGAGGATCTCTTCCGGCGAGAAGGCAGCATCGCCTTGCGGCTTGGTGCCGGTCGCGAGGTCGATGGCGAAGCGGTCGAAACGCGACTGCCCAGGTTCGATCGAGCGCTCGAAGGCCGCGATTGCCTTGCCGATATTGGCAAAGACGCGGTTGACGTCTTCGGCCTGGCTGGCTGGCATGGCGTTCCATGCCGCCTTTTCGGCCTCGGTGCCGAGAGGGCTGGCATTGGCCGGCACGGTGGAAAGATCGGGCAGCGGCCCGAAAATGCGCTCATAGCGCTCGCCGAACCGGTCCTTGATGTAATGCGCGAAGGCCGCGCGGTTGCCGGCCTGCTCCAGCGGGTTTTCGAGCGGTGTCAGCGCTTGCGCCCACAAACTGTCGCGACGTCCGTCCCAGAAGAACCAAGGATCGCGCGCCACGCCGGCCAGCGGCATGGTTCGGCGATTGGTGTGGCCGACGCCGACCGCCCGCGGCAGGTCGTCCTGGAACTGACGGTCGATCTTGTGGCAGGTCGAGCAGGACACCGTGCCGTCGCGGCTCATGCCGACATCGAAGAACAGCGTCGATCCGAGCGCTGCAGCGGCCGGCACATCGGCATACTGGTTCGTCGTGTCCGCTTTGAGCGCCGGCAGCGTGTTCAACGCCAGCGAGGCGATGGTCTTCTTCTCGGCGTCGCTGAACTCGGGCTCGCCGCAACCGCCAAGCCAAGCGAGCGCAGCCAGAGCGGACAGGCTTGCGAGGCGGAGAAGACGCTTCATCGGCCGCTCACAACACGATGTTGAAGACGACGGAATCGGAACCCGCCGCCGCCGAGATCGCGAAGCGCAATTGCCACCAGCCGGTCATGGTGAATTTCACGCCGTCGATGCGGTAGCGTCCCGCCCCCATATAGTCGGTCGCCTGCGGGCTGGTCGGCAGGCCGTGATTGTGCTGCGGCATGCCGCCGGAAACGGTGATCGCGGCCCCCTCCACCGGAGCGCCGGCGGCGGTCTTCAGCGTCAGCAACCAGGATTGCAGCTCGCCCTGCCGAATGACGCCGCGCTCCGGCTCGAAGCTCGCAACGAACAGGCCGCTCGCCGTCTTTTTCGAACGCGACTTATCGGGGCCTGGTGCCGAATGCGGCGTCGTCAGATAGACGACTGTCAGGATGCCGACCAGCAGGGCAGCAAGACCGAGACCCGCAAGAATGTAACGCCATATCGATGCCAAACCGGCTCCTCTTCGGCTGATAACGTCACAGGCTGCGCGCAGCATCCCTCCCGCCTGTGGGAAATCGCTTCTGGCGCAAAAATCGGCCTGCGCCAAGCATGGCGCTGCCGGCTGCAAAAAGCTACAGCACCAAAGCTTTAGGAGGACAAGTCATATGGAAGCCAATGGTGTCGCGTCGATCGGCGAATGCATGCTCGAACTGTCGGGCCAGGCAGGACCGAACTGGCGTATGGGCTTTGCCGGCGACACTTTCAATACGCTATGGGCGCTGCATGCGCTCAATCCCGGCCGGCCCGCGACCTATGTCTCGGCGTTCGGTGACGACCCTTTTTCCCGCGATCAGATCGCGTTCTTAGCCCAGAACGGCATCGGTATCGGCAGCAGCCCGGTCATTGCCGGCGCAAGGCCGGGCCTTTACGCCATCACGCTCACCGGAGCCGAGCGCGCCTTCACTTACTGGCGAAGCGATGCTGCCGCGCGCCAGCTTGCCTCCGATGCAGCGGCACTGGCGAAAAGTCTTGAAAACCAGGCGCTTGTCTATTTTTCCGGAATCACTTTGGCAATTCTGGATGATGCCGCGCGCAAAACCCTGCTTTCGGCCGTCGCGACAGCACGCGCGGCGGGTTCGCTGGTCGCCTTTGACCCGAATTACCGTTCCAGGCTGTGGCCGAGCCGTGAAACCGCTGAGGCTGCGATCTTGGAAGCGCTCGCCGTCGCGGATATCGCATTGCCCACTTTTCCGGATGAGCAGATGCTGTTTGGCGATGAGGCGCCGGAAACAACTGCCAGGCGTCTCGGAGGAGTGGTCGGCGAGGTTGTCGTCAAGAACGGCGAGCAGCCGGCATTGATTGCCGTGGACGGCGCCTCGGAAACAATCGAGGCAGTGCATGTCGCCTCGCCTGTCGATACCACCGGCGCCGGCGATTCCTTCAACGGCGGCTATCTCGCCGCCCGGCTTGCCGGTCACGACCCAGTCGACGCGGTTCGGCGCGCGCATCGGGTGGCTGCGGCCGTCGTACAGGTGCGCGGCGCGCTCGCGCCGTTCGAGATTCTAAGAACAGCCTTTGGGATCTAGCTAGGGAGCCGGAACCTGTATTCCGTCACCTGATGGTAGATCTGGCCCGGCCAAAGCGTGGCCTGTGGGAAATAGGGCCGGTTCGGCGCGTCGGGCCAGGTCTGAGCTTCGAGGCAGAAGCCTGAAAAGGCTTTGTAGCCGCGCCCGTCCAGCCCAGGGGAGGACGGCGCGACATACTGGCCGATATAGAGCTGCAGGCCGGGCTCGGTGGTCCAGACTTCCATTTCGACGCCGGAACTGGCGCCCTGCACCCAGGCTGCCTGGTGCAGCGGTCCACGGCTGGAGGCGAGGCAGTAATTCAGATCGTAGGGAAGCTGCTCGCCTTCCGATTCCATGCGCAGCGGCCGCGCCTGGCGGAAGTCATAGGGCGTGCCGTCGACGGGCTTCACCGCGCCGGTCGGGATCATCTCTGCGTCGACGGGCGTATAAGCGCCGGCATTGAGCATCAGCCGGTGGTCGAGAATGTCGCCCGCGCCCCCGTCGTCGAGATTGAAGTAGGAGTGCTGCGCAAGATTACAGAGCGTCGGCTCCTCGCATGTGGCGGTCAGTTCCATGCTGAGCGTGCCGGGGATCTTCAGCCGGTAGGTGCAGGTGACGTCCAGCGCGCCTGGAAAGCCCATCGTGCCATCGGGATCGTGCAGTGTCAGCGTCACGAAATCGCGCCCGTGCAGCGAGACCGACCATGGCCGGTGGAAATAGCCCTCCGAGCCGCCATGCAGCGTGTGTTTCCCTAGAAAATTGCGCTCGGTCTGGTAGCGCTTGCCGGCGATGGTGAAGCGGCCGTCGCGAATGCGATTGGCGAAGCGGCCGACGACGGCGCCGAAATAGGCGCGGTCGGTCTCATAGGGCTCGAACTGGTCGTAGCCCATCACCAGCGGCGCATCATGGCCGGCGAGCCGCAGATCCTGGATGATCGCGCCAAGCCCGATGATGTTGGCCGTGAGACCACCGCCACGGATGGTGAAGCGGCGAACGGCCTCGCCCGCCTGCGTCGTGCCGAAGACCTCGCCGTCCTTCATCGCTGTGCCCGAAAACGTCAGTTCATTGATCTGTGGACTACGCCGGCCGTCTCCGGCAAGGGCAGGCCTGATGCCTGCCCCACCAGTCGAGCGGTGTCAGAGGCCGAGGCCGCCGATGCAGACATATTTGGTGTCGAGATAGTCCTCGATGCCCTGATGTCCGCCTTCCTTGCCGAGGCCCGATTCCTTGACGCCGCCGAACGGCGCCTCGGGCGTGGTGATCAGGCCTTCATTGACGCCGACCATGCCGTATTTCAGCCCTTCCATGACGCGGAAGGCGCGGCCGAGATCGCCGGTGTAGAAATAGCAGGCGAGGCCGAACTCGGTGTCGTTAGCCAATGCGATCGCTTCTTCCTCGGTCTCGAACTTGAACACCGGGGCGACCGGCCCGAAGATCTCTTCCTTCATGAAGCGCATCTTGGGCGTGGCGTCGGCGATGACCGTCGGCTGGAAGAACGAGCCGCCGAGCGCATGGCGATTGCCGCCGGCAACGACCTTGCCGCCCTTCGAGGTGGCATCGGCGATCAGTTCCTCGACCTTCTCGACCGCTTTCTCGTCGATCAGCGGCCCCTGCTGCACGCCTTCTTCCAGGCCGGAGCCGACCTTCAGACTGTTGCTGGCAGCGGCCAGCTTCTCGACGAACTTGTCATAGATACCCGCCTGGACGAGGAAGCGGTTGGTGCAGACGCAGGTCTGGCCGGAATTGCGGTACTTCGCGGTGATGGCGCCGGTGACGGCGCGATCGATGTCGGCATCGTCGAAGACCAGGAACGGAGCATTGCCGCCGAGTTCCATTGACACTTTCTTGACCGTCGTCGACGACTTCTGAATCAGGATCTTGCCGACCTCGGTCGAACCGGTGAAGGTGATCTTCTTGACCAGCGGGTTGGCGCAGATCTCGTCGCCGATCTCGCCGGCCGAACCGGTCAGGATGTTGATGACGCCCTTGGGGAAGCCGACCTCTTCGGCGAGCGCGCCCCAGGCGAGGCCCGAATAAGGCGTCTGCGAGGCCGGTTTGACCACGGCCGTGCAGCCCGCGGCCAGCGCCGGTCCGAGCTTGCGGGCGAGCATCGAGGACGGGAAGTTCCACGGCGTGATGGCGGCAATGACGCCGACCGGCTCCTTCGTCACCAGGATGCGGCGGTCGCCCCAGGGCGACGGCACGATGTCGCCATAGGTGCGGCGGCCTTCCTCGGCGAACCACAGGATATAGCTCGCGGCCGAGCCGATCTCGCCCTTGGATTCGAACAGCGACTTGCCCTGCTCGATGGTGAGCAACTCGGCCAGCACGTCCTGATTGTCCATCATTGCGTCGTGCAGCTTGCGCAGAAGCTTCGAGCGCTCGAGCGCGGTAGTCTTGCGCCAGCTCTTGAATGCTTCATCGGCGGCCTCGACGGCGCGGCGGGTTTCGGCCTTGCCGGCCTTCGGCACGGTGCCGATCTTCAGGCCGGTCGCCGGATTGTTGACGTCGATGGTCTGCCCGCTGTCGGCCTGCACCCATTCGCCGTTGATGAGATTGGCCTGGCGCATGAAATGACTGGTTTTCTGAAGCATGGTCTGGCCTCCGTTTCGGCGCGCTGATCGGCCGTTTTTCTGGATATTCGGGGGCGTGCAAGGCTGCACGCCGGCGCATTGCTCTTACCTAGGGAAAGCCCGGCAAGCAATCACAAGATGGCATATGGGGGTTGGGCCAGCAAAAACGAGCGCTAGCCGAACACGTGCAGGACCACCGTCAGCCAGAAGGATGTGGTGAGCACCGCGCTGGCCGTGGCGATCGTCATCTGGTTGGACGCCAGCGCCTGGCCGGTGTTGAATTGGACGGCGATGAGATAGGAATTGATGCCGGAAGGCAGTGCCGCCACGACGACGGCGACCTTTGCCGTCAGCGGCGGCAGGCCGAGCAGCCAGACCGCGAGCAGCACCAAGGCCGGCATCAGGAAGAGTTTCAGCGCCGACAGCGCGAGCGCCGGGCGGATGTTGCCGGATATGCCGAAGCGGCACAGGCTGAGCCCCATCGCAAACAGCGCCACCGCCCCGGCCGTATCGGCCAGCGCGTCGACCAGCCGCCCGATCAGCGGCGGCATCGGCGCGCCGGTGAAGCGCCAGGCGAGCCCCGCGAGAATGCCAATGATAAGCGGGTTGACGAGCAGCCGCCTGAGGAAATTCCGGATGACGCGCAACGGATGCACGGACTCCTCGCCGCGACGGCCGAACATCTCGAACAGCACGATTGACGCCATCATCATGACAGGCAGGTGGATCGAGACCAGCAGCGACAGCACCTCGAAGCCGCTGGTGCCGAATATGCCGAGGATGAAGGGCGCGCCAAGCAGCACGACATTGGAATAGGCCGAGGACACGCCGCCGACGATGCCGGCACGGGCATCGCGGCCGAAGAGGCGCGTCATGACCAGGTGCCCGGCGGACCAGGTGACGGCAACCGCCGCAAAATAGGCGCTCCACAGCGACCATGGCGCCACGCCATGGAAATCGGACTTCACCATCGTCTGGAACAAGAGCAGCGGCATAGCCACGTTGACGGCGAATTCGGATATGCCCTCACCACTTGCCGGCTTCAGATAGCCGGTAAGGCCGGCGAGATAGCCGAGCGCAACGAGACTGAAGACGAAGAGGACGGTTTCGGTGAGCGGCGTCATTGTTCGGGCGGAGACATCCTTCGCGTGATAGGCAAGCCTCGAGCGCCGTGCAATCGGCCGTTATCCGGCCGACCGTTGGTCCTCTGCTTGTTTTTCAGCCGGCTTTGCGGTCCCTATATGCCGAACATGGCCCCGGCCTCTCCGGCCGCCATAAGGACTTCACATGCTGCGACTTGCCCTGGCGCTTTTCCTGCTTGCCGTTCCCACCCTCGCCCATGCAACCGACGCCGGCTGGGCACTGCTGCGCGATGGCGGCCATATCGTGCTGCTTAGGCATGCCTTCGTCACCGGGACCACCGATCCGGCGAATTTCGACATCGGCAATTGCGCCACCCAGCTCAACCTGTCCGAGCGCGGCAAGCAGCAGTCAAGCCGCATCGGCGCGCTGTTCGCGGCGCGCGCGGCGCCCATCGAGCGTGTGCTCTCCAGCCGCTACTGCCGCTGCCTTGACACCGCCCGCATCGCTTTCGAGGCCGAACCGAAACCATTTGCGCCGCTCGACCTGCTCAAGACCGACTCGGCTGAGAAGGCCGCTCAGATGGAGGCGGTGATGAAGGAGATCCGGGGCTATTCCGGCTCTGACAATCTGGTGCTGGTCACGCATCTGGAAAACATCCAGGCGCTCACCGGCGTCGCGCCGCGCGAGGGCGAGGCCGTGGTCGTGGCGCCGGATGGCGATGGCCTCAAAGTGCTCGGCCGCGTCACCTTCTGACGGCATAGGTCTGCACAGCTCAGCGCTGTGGCCGAAATGACACAGCCGCAAGAAGCCGCAAGCCCCCGCGACAATGCCGCTTGCGACAAGCCGTCGCAGGGTCTATAGGCGCGCTCCCGGTCACGAAAACCGAAGCGAGCACAACGGTTGGAGCTTTCGTCTCCGCCCGCGCAGCCGGCTTTGCCGCGCTGTGTACGGCGCCGTTTCGGAGTGTTGGGATCGCCGATGTAGCTCAGAGGAAGAGCGCCGGATTTGGGTCCGGAGGTCAGGGGTTCGAGTCCCTTCATCAGCACCACGGATAGCTCAGTTTGGTTAGAGCGTCAGACTCATAATCTGATTGTCGAAGGTTCGATTCCTTCTCCAACGGCCTGTTAAGCTGACACCTTTGGGTGGTGTTATCCAAAACGGTCCGGGGACCGGAATGCAGAAGACCTGACGGACGGCTAAGCCTTCGGGCCGATGCCGTATCGAACGGTCCGATGCCATCGGCTCGCGGCCAGGCTCGCGGTGACGATCAAGGCGCGGCAATGCCGGCAAAGTAGCCTTCGGGCGCCGGCGCCCGCCTTGCCGCCCCGCGATCCGCTCCCGAAGGCCCGCCGCCTGGCGATGCCACCGGTCTCCGGATCATCCGTGCCGGGAAACGAAACGAGAAACGAAAGGACGATCGACGCATGACGTGACGCCTCGCATGGGGCCATGCCCGACAGGAGTAAGACAATGAAGACCATTCTCGAAAAGGTTCTGGGACGCCAGCGCGTCCTCGTGAAGGAAAATGAACGTGCCGTCGCCCTCTACAAGGGCGAGATCCAGGCTGTCCTGATGCCGGGCGAACATTGGCTCGACAACCGGCGCGGAAACCTGGAAATCTCCAGGCACGACCTGAAGAACCCGGAATTCGTTTCGGCCTACGAGAAGGCATTGTTCGACAAGCTCCCGGATGTGGCCGCGCGTCACTTCACCGTGGTTCGCACCGGGCGCACCGACATTGCCGTGATCGAGCGCGACGGCGCCCTTCATGCCGTTCTCGCTCCGGATCGCAAGCTCGTGCTGTGGACGGATGCCGGCCCGTGGACGGTGACCTCCGTCGACACGGCGGCCGATCTGGCCGTCGATCCGGCCTTGATGCGCCGGATCGGCCAGGCCCGAAAGACGGAACACATGTTCCTGCATCCGGTCGTGGACGGTCAGGTCGGTCTGCTGTTCGTGGACGGCGTCTACACCCGCACGCTTGCCGCGGGTGTGCACGCCTTCTGGAATGTCGGGCGCATGGTCCAGGTGAAGGTCGTCGACCTCAAGCGGCAGTCGCTTGATGTCGCCGGGCAGGAAGTGCTGACCAAGGATCGCGTGACGATCCGCGTCAACATCGCCGCCGAATACCGGGTCGTCGATCCGGTGACGGCGGTGAGCACGGTGAAGGACTTCTCGGAAGTCCTCTACCGCGCCCTGCAGTACGCCTTCCGCAAGACGCTCGGCGCGCTCACCCTCGACCAGATCCTCGACAAGAAGATCACGGTCGATGAGGAGGCAGCCGCCAAGGTGCGTTCCGACATGGCCGCGATCGGCCTCGAGGTCAGCGATATCGCGCTTAAGGATGTGATCCTGCCGGGCGAGATGCGCGAGATCCTCAACCAGGTGGTTTCGGCCGAGAAGCAGGCCGAAGCCAACGTCATCCGCCGCCGCGAGGAGACGAACGCCACGCGTTCGCTGCTCAACACGGCCAAGGTGATGGCCGAGAATCCGGTGATGCTGCGGCTGAAGGAGCTTGAGGCTCTCGAGGCCATCGCCGGCAAGGTCGAGCGCCTGACTGTCCACAACGGGACGGGCGGGCTGCTCAACGATCTGGTCAAGCTCCGCGAAGGCTGAGCTTACGCCACGTAAAATGGGAAGGGCCGCCGGTTGCCCGGCGGCCCTTCTTGCGTCCACAAAGCCGGCATCCCATCTGCGCCCGGCGTGTCAGGCCTTTTCCTGCCCGGAAAAACCGATTAGACAGCGCCAAAACAAGATGCGGACAGATTCCGCCCGCAACCGAAGGAAGAGCCCTTGTCCACCACGTTCGAGAAAGTCGCCAAGATCATTGCCGACACCAGCGAGATCGATATCGACACCATCACGCCCGAAAGCCATACCATCGACGATCTCGGCATCGACAGCCTCGATTTCCTCGACATCGTCTTTGCCATCGACAAGGAATTCGGCATCAAGGTGCCGCTCGAGAAGTGGACGCAAGAGGTCAATGACGGCAAGGCTTCGACCGACGACTACTTCGTCATGCAGAACCTGTGCGCCAAGATCGACGCGCTGGTCGCGGCCAAGGCCGCCTGACGAGCGCGACCTTGCCCCGCCTCCAGCCTGACCAGCAAAGCCGCTCATGAGCAGCCCGCGCGACGTCGTCATCACCGGCATCGGCCTTGTCTCTTCGCTGGGAGAAGGACCGGACGCGCATTGGCAGAAGCTGACCCGGCCGGGCGTTGAGCCGGTGCTCGATGCGACGCGCTTTGCGCCCTACACAATTCATCCCCTGCCCGAGATCGACTGGAACCTGCAGATCGCCAAGCGCGGCGACCAGCGCCAGATGGAAACCTGGCAGCGGCTCGGCACCTATGTCGCCGGCCTGGCGCTGGACGACGCCGGGATCAAGGGCAATGACGAGCTTTGCGCGACCATGGACATGGTTGTGGCGGCCGGCGGCGGCGAGCGCGACGAGGCCGTGGACAGCGCGATACTCGCAGCATCCGAGAGCCGCAACGACCGCGACGTGCTGCTCAACGAGAAGCTGACCACGGAGTTGCGGCCGACGCTTTTCCTCGCCCAGCTTTCCAATCTGCTCGCCGGCAACATCTCCATCGTGCACAAGGTCACCGGCTCGTCTCGCACCTTCATGGGCGAGGAAGGCGCCGGCGTCTCGGCGGTTGAGACGGCCGCCGCGCGCATCCGCTCGGGCCAGTCGACCCATGTGCTGGTCGGCGGCGCGTTCCAGACCGAGCACTCAGACATGCTGCTCGGCTATGAACTCGCCGGCTATCTGCATCGCGGCCCGTGGAGGCCGGTCTGGCAAAGACAGGGCGCGGAAGGCGGCGGCGTGGTGACGGGCTCGGGCGGCGCTTTCTTGGTGCTCGAACAGCGCGAGCATGCGGAGAGCCGCGGTCGCAGGATCTATGCTGAGCTCGGTCCTGTGGTTTCCGGCCGGGCCCGGCGCCGGCGCGGCGAGCTGAATGCCGACATCGCCGCTTTGCTGAAGCAGGCGGGGCTGCCCGCCGGCCAATTGCTGACGATTTCCGGTGCCTCCGGCGCCCATGCCGCCACGGCGGCCGAAAAGGCGGCACTCGATGCCGACCCGGCGCTTGCAGTGCGCGCCTTCTCGACGCTCACCGGCCACATGAAGGAAGCGCAGTTCCCCTTCGCCGTGGCGCTTGCCGCGCTCGCCGTCGACCGCAAGGCTCCCTACCCTGTCTTCGATGCCACAGTGGAGCAGCCATTCGAAGGCGCCCCCAGCTCCGTCCTTGCAACGGCTATCGGCTATCACCAATTCGAGGGCCTGGGGCTGATCAAGGCCGCTTAGAGCGAGACAGACAGAACATGGCCAATCTCCGCGATCACATGGGCAGGCCGATCGTTGCCGTGACCGGCATCGGCGTGGTGACTTCGCTTGGCGTCGGCAAGGCCGACAACTGGGCGGCGCTGACCTCAGGCAAATCCGGCATCCATCCGATCACCCGTTTTCCCGTCGATCATCTGAACACCCGCATCTCCGGCATGGTCGATTTCCTGCCGTCGAGCTCCAAGGGTGCCAGTCCCCTCACCTACGAGCTGGCCGAGACGGCCGCCCAGGAAGCGGTGTCGGAGGCCGGCCTCGATTCCGGCGATTTCGGCGGCCCGCTCTTTCTCGCCTCGCCGCCGGTCGAGCTCGATTGGGCCGACCGCTTCTCGCTCTACAATTCCGACAAGAAGGAAAGCGGTTCCGAGAGATTGCTGCGCGTGGCGCGCGGACTGAAGGAGCTCGGCATTTTCGAGACCACCCAGTTCGGCTCGATCGCCGATCGCCTGGCCGATCGTTTTGGCACGCGCGGCCTGCCGATCACGCTGTCGACAGCCTGCGCGTCAGGCGCCACCGCCATCCAGCTCGGTGTCGAGGCCATCCGCCGCGGCGAATGCGACAAGGCGCTGTCGATCGGCGCCGACGGCTCCGCGACGGCCGAAGCCCTGATCCGCTTCTCGCTGCTCTCGGCGCTTTCCACCCACAACGACATTCCCGAAAAGGCCTCGAAACCCTTCTCCAAGGACCGCGACGGTTTTGTCCTTGCCGAAGGATCCGGCGCGCTGGTGCTGGAATCGCTGGAGGCGGCACTTGCCCGGGGAGCCACCATCCTCGGCACAATGCGTGGCTGCGGCGAGCGCGCCGATGACTTCCACCGCACCCGCTCCAAGCCTGACGGTTCGCCGGCCATCGCCGCGGTACGCGCCGCCCTCGCCGATGCCGGCCTGAGCGAGGACGAGATCGACTACGTCAACGCGCACGGCACCTCGACGCCGGAAAACGACAAGATGGAGCATCTGTCGCTGTCGACCGTGTTCGGCGAGCGGATCGGCTCGATGCCGATCTCGTCGAACAAGTCGATGATCGGCCACACGCTGTCCGCCGCCGGCGCGGTCGAGGCCGCGTTCTCGCTGATGACCATGCGCGAAAGCGTCATCCCGCCGACGATCAATTATGACAATCCTGATCCGGCAATCGTGCTCGACGTGGTGCCAAACAGGAAGCGCAACGCCGAGGTCGGCACGGTTCTGTCGAATTCCTTCGGCTTCGGCGGCCAGAACACCTGCCTTGTCATGGCGCGGGAACCGGTCTAAGCGGACGTTTTCCCGCTCCCAAAGCACCGACAGGCCAAATGCGCGCATTGCAACTTATCGAGGACCGCCGCCTTGAAACGGTGGACCTTCCGCCTCCCCCGCCGCCTTCGCAAGGTGAAGTGACGCTCCGCATCAAGGCGGTGGCGCTCAACCATATCGACGTCTGGGGCTGGCGCGGCATGGCCTTCGCCAGGCGCAAGCTGCCGCTGGTCGTCGGCGCCGAAGCCTCGGGCGAGGTCGAGGCGGTCGGACCCGGCGTCTCCACCCTCCTGCCGGGGCAACTGGTGTCGATCTACGGCGCGCGAACCTGCGGGCTCTGCCGTGCCTGCCGCGAGGGCCGCGACAATCTTTGCGAGCACGTCTCCGGCGTCCACGGTTTTCATCTCGACGGCTTCGCGCAGGAAAAGATCAACCTGCCTGCCCGTCTCCTGGTGCCTGCGCCGCCCGGTGTCTCCGAGATCGGCGCTGCCGTCGCACCCGTCACCTTCGGCACGGTCGAGCATATGCTGTTCGACAACGCGAAACTGGAGCCCGGTGAGACCATCCTCGTCCATGCCGGCGGCTCCGGCATCGGCTCCGCAGCCATCCAATTGGCGAAGCGCATGGGCTGCACGGTCATCACTACGGTCGGCTCGAACGACAAGATCGACAAGGCGAAGGCGCTTGGTGCCGACCATGTCATCAACTATCGCGAGGATCGCTTCGAAGGCGTGGTGCGCAAGCTCACGAAGAAGAAGGGCGTCGATGTCGTGTTCGAGCATGTCGGCGCCGACACCTTTGCCGGCTCGATGCTGTGCCTGAAGCGCGGCGGCCGCCTCGTCACCTGCGGCTCGACCTCCGGCGTCTCGACGCAGGTCAATCTGATGCAGCTTTTCCAGCAACAGCTGAAGCTGCTCGGCTCCTTCGGCTGCCGCATGGAGAACATGGCCGATGCCATGCAGAAGATGGCGGCCGGTCTCGTCGCGCCCGTGATCGACACCGAAGTCGGCTTCGACGACATCGACGCCGCGCTGAAGCGCATGGAAGGCCGCGACGTCTTCGGCAAGATCATTCTTCGCGTTTCCTAAGACAAGATGGTCGGCAAGGTGCTCAAGAAAGCCCGCCGGGACTTCATGTTCCGCTATGGCCGGCGGCTACGCCAAATGGAGCACTGGCTGGTGGCGCGGCTTGCCATGGCGATCATCGGCCTGCTGCGCCTTTTGCCGCCTGACAGCGCGCTCAACTTCGCCGACCGCGTCGCCCGCCGCATCGGGCCGATGGTCGGACGGCACAGGGTAGCCGTCAACAATCTGCGCCTTGCCTATCCGCAAAAGAGCGATGCCGAAATCGAGGCCATCGCGTCCGACATGTGGGGCAACATGGCCCGGCTTGCCGCCGAATACATCTTCCTCGATGCCCTCTTCGATTTTGACCCGAATGCCGCCAAGCCGGGCCGGGTCGAGGTCAGCGGTATCGAGCATTTCGTCGAAATCGCAGGCGAAAAGAAGCCGCATATCCTGTTCACCGGCCATCTCGGCAATTTCGAGCTTTTGCCGGTCGCCGCCGCCACCTTCGGCATGAACATTACGGCACTGTTCCGCCCGCCCAACAATCCCTACCTTGCCGACTACATCCACTCGACTCGCCGCTCGAGCATGGGAGGCCTGCTGCCGTCCTCGACCGGCGCATCGTTCGCCCTTGCCGCCATCCTGGAAAACGGCGGCAATATCGGCGTGCTGGTCGATCAGAAATTCACGAACGGCGTCGAGACGACCTTCTTTGGTTGCCCCTGCCAGAGCAATCCCGTGCTGGGCATGCTCGCCCGCCACTATGACTGCGATGTCTATCCGGCGCGCTGCGTCAGGCTGCCGGGAAACCGTTTCCGATTGGAAATCGAAGACAAGCTCGACTTGCCGCGCACCGAAACCGGCAGCGTCGATGTTCACGCCGCCACGCAGCTGCTCGCCGACGTCGTCGAGCGCTGGGTGCGCGAGGATCCCGGACAGTGGATGTGGTTCCACAAGCGCTGGGAGATGAGCGGCCGCCGACGTAAGCGGCGTGAGCAGGCCAAGGTCAGCTAAAGCGGCCCAGAACGTTCAGATCGCTTTCGTCTGGATCAAACACGGAACCGCTTTGAAATAGCTTTCCCCTAGCCCTGTTGCGACCCATGCGCAACGCAAAGCCGCGAGGACTAAGTCCACGCGGCTCCAGGTTCAGCTGTCTCAAAGCGGAGCGGGGATGGTGAAGTTCGGCCGGAACGTATCCATCGTGGCACCGTTGCGATCCTCGGAAAGCAGTGTGTCCGAGCCGAAGCTTGCCCGCAGGCCAACCACGTATTTGTGGATGTTCACGCTGCCTGAAGCCTCCGAGAAGGTCAGGTGATCCAGCTGATAGCGGCCAAATACCGACCAAGGGGTCCCCGAGAACCGATAAGTAGCCTGCAATGCCGCCGTGACCGTATCGAAATGTCCGCCAAAACCGGACAGCCGCGAGAAGCCGAGTTCACCGTCGAAGCGGAGATTGTCTTGCGCGAAATACCGCACGACACCCCGGCCGCCCCAATTGTCGAAATGTTCGGACTCGCCGCTGGCCCGCAACTGCCCGTAGTAGGCCTGCCCGTAGATCGTCACGTTGCCGAAATAGGCCTGAGCCTCTGGACCGACAGTGAAGGTATAAAGGTCTAAGTCACCGATGCCGTTATTGCCGCCAAATCCGTTTATCGTCGCAAATCCACCCAGCGCATATGAGCTCGGATCGCGCCAGTAACCGTGGATCGCACCCCCGTAGCTGTAGATGTTCGTGCCTTCGACCCAAAGCGAATCGATCACCCCGTCGGTCTGGATGTTCCAGCGGGCGTCGATCGGGAAATTCACCCGAACGGCGCCGCCGGCAGTCGTGCCATCCGAGTCGTCCCCGGGGGTCGCGAAATAGAGACCTCCGAGATAGATTTCGCCATAACCTGATATATGCGGCTGCGCGAGTTCCTGGTCCAGAAGAACGGGTGCATCGGCAGCAAAAGCCGAGGTTGCGGTTGCCGCGATCGCAGCGCTCAATAGAAATCGATACATTAAAGTCCCCAAGCAGCCAGAACAACGCTTCGCACTTACCACTGCGCCGTCATGCAAACCAGCTTCGGCGATGCTCACGCTAGTATAAGCTGTTTGTTTTCGAAGCATGTGCGGCATTGCTGCAACGCTCCGAAAGGAGCAGGCGCAGCCATCAGATGCTGCCTGCGGCGTAGTCAGCCCTCTCCGGCCCGTTTCAATCGGTGACGACGATTCGCGTGTTGCCGTAGCCGGCTTCCTTCACCATCGAATAGAAAGTCGCGGCATTGGCCGTATGCAGGCGCACGCAGCCATGCGAGGCCGGACGCCCGAGATACTTCACGGCGCCGGTGCCGTGAATAGCGTAGCCGCCGCGGAAGAACACCGAATACGGCATCGGCGAATTGTCGTACTTGCGCGAGTACCACATCCGCGCGGTCCATTGCGGCCGGTAGCTGCCGCGCGGTGTGAAGTAGCCCCTACGGGCCGTCGATACATTCCAGCGATACAGCACCTGGCCGTATCTGCTGACGGTCATCGTCTGCGTCGAGACGTCGATATTGGCGACCAGCGAAGCCGCCCGGCTTGCGATCGACGTGCCGAGCAACGTGGTTGCCAGCACGGCCGCCATGAGGCTGGATTTTTTCATGCGATGAACCCCCTTCGATTGCCCCCTGCCATCACGTGGTTCTTTTCCATCATTTTTGCCGGCAGGTGCGTTAAGTACCACACACTCCTTGACAAATTCGCCAATTCGATTCGCGAATTTGAATGATTTCCCGTCATAGTTGCTGGGCCGCCACCCACTCTCAACGGTTTAAGCGCGAGCCTGCCCTCAATCATTGTCCGGCAACCGCGAAAGGCAGCTTGCAAAAGCGCCGCGTTGCTTTTTCAATCGGCAGGATGAATGAACGACTCCTCCGGGCCGTCGATGACCGGGTCGACGACCTGATAGCGCTGACCGCCGAGCTCATCCGCTTTCCGACCGTCAATCCGCCCGGCGAGGCCTACCGGCCATGTGCCGAGTATCTCGGCGCACGCCTCAAGAAGCTCGGCTTCGAAACCGAATTCATTCGCGCAGAAGGCACACCCGGCGACACCGACCGCTACCCGCGCGTCAATGTCGTCGCCCGCTTCGACGGCCGCTCGCCCGGTGCCTGCGTCCATTTCAACTCGCATATCGACGTGGTCGAGGCCGGCGAAGGCTGGACCGTCGATCCTTTCGCCGGCCTGGTGAAGGAAGGTAGGGTCTACGGCCGCGGCGCCTGCGACATGAAAGGCGGGCTGGCGGCTTCTGTCATTGCCGCCGAAGCCTTCATGGAGGTCTACCCCGACTTTCCCGGCGCCATAGAGATATCCGGCACGGTCGACGAGGAATCTGGCGGGTTCGGCGGCGTCGCCCATCTGGCGAAGCTCGGCTATTTCTCGAAGCCGAAGGTCGACCACGTCATCATCCCCGAGCCGCTGAACAAGGACCGCATCTGCCTTGGCCATCGCGGGGTCTGGTGGGCCGAGATCGAGACCAAGGGCGAGATCGCGCATGGCTCGATGCCGTTCCTCGGCGACAACGCGGTGCGCCATATGGGTGCCGTCGTGCAGGCCTTCGAGGACGAGCTTTTCCCGGCGCTCGACCGCAAGGTGACGCGCATGCCGGTGGTGCCCGAGGGCGCCCGGCGCTCGACCATGAACATCAATTCCGTCCATGGCGGCCAGACCGAGGATTTCCGGCCGGGACTGCCCTCGCCCAACGTGCCGGATTCCTGCCGGCTGACCATCGACCGCCGCTTCCTGCTCGAGGAAGACCTCACCACCGTCAAGGGTGAAGTCACCGGCATCCTCGACCGGCTGAAGCGCGAGCGAGAAAAGTTCGACTACGAGATCCGCGACCTGATGGAGGTGCTGCCGCTGATGACCGAGCGCGACGCGCCGGTGGTGAAAGCCGTCGCCAAGGGCATCATGGAAATCTTCGACCGCGAGCCGGAATACGTCATCTCGCCCGGTACCTACGACCAGAAGCATGTTGCCCGCATTGGCCAGATCTACGACTGCATCGCTTATGGCCCCGGCATCCTCGATCTCGCGCATCGGCCGGACGAATGGGTGGGCATCGCCGACATGGTGGACGCGGCCAAGGTGATGGCGATCGGCCTCGACGTGCTGCTGCGCGGTACGACCGGCTGATCGGGAAAAACATTTCCCTTGGCGCCACCCGGCAGCACGAAACGCAATTTACTCACAGGCCAAATCACGCTTCTATCCGCTGGGCTTGTCCGTTTGACCGCATGGGAGTTCGGCAATGAAACTGTGGAAGACCATTTTGGCCGCCGCTGTGCTTACTTTCGCTGCCGCCACGTCGGCATTTTCGGCCCGCACCGACCTCGTCATCGGCATTCCGCTCGAACCCCCGCATCTCGATCCGACCGCGGGCGCCGCCGCCGCCATCGACGAGGTGCTCTACGCCAATGTCTTCGAAGGTCTCACCCGCATCGGTCCGAACGGCGAGGTGATCCCCGACCTTGCCGAAAGCTGGACCATCTCGGATGACGGCAAGATCTACACTTTCAAGCTGCACACCGGCGTGAAATTCCACGACGGCAGCGATTTCAGCGCCGATGACGTGAAATTCTCTCTCGACCGTGCCCGGGCCGACAATTCGGTCAACGCCCAAAAGGGGCTGTTCGCGCAGATCGACAAGGTCGATGTCGTCGATCCGGCGACGGTGAAGGTCACGCTGAAAAACCCGCAAGGCTCCTTCCTGTACAATATGGGCTGGGGCGACGCAGTGATCGTGTCACCGAAATCGGCCGACACCAACAAGGAAAAGCCGGTCGGCACCGGCCCCTTCAAGTTCCAGAGCTGGGCCAAGGGCTCGTCGATCACGCTTGTGAAGTCGGATAATTACTGGGGTGCCCCGGTTGCGCTCGACAAGGTCGAGTTCCGCATCGTACCCGACGCCGCCGCCGCCGTGCCGGCGCTGCTTTCCGGCGACATCCAGGCCTTCCCCTTCTTCGATCCCGATAGCGTCTCTCAGGTCAAGGACGATCCGCGTTTCAAAGTGGTGATCGGCTCCACCGAAGGCGAGACGATTCTTTCGATCAACAACAAGAAGCCGCCCTTCGACAAGCTCCAGGTGCGCCAGGCCATCTCCTTCGCGCTCGACCGCAAGGCGATCATCGACGGTGCCTCGGCGGGCCTCGGCGTGCCGATCGGCTCGCATATGTCGCCCGCCAACAAAGACTATGTCGACCTCACCGGCCTCTATCCGCACAATGTCGACAAGGCCAAGGAACTGCTGAAGGAAGCCGGCCTAGAAAAAGGCTTCAAGGCGACGCTAAAGCTGCCACCGCCGTCCTATGCGCGGCTTGGCGGCGAGATCATCGCGTCCGAACTGCGCGATGTCGGCATCGATCTGGAGATCATCCCCGTCGAATGGGCGCAATGGCTGGATCAGGTCTTCACCAAGAAGGACTACGACCTCACCATCGTCTCCCACACCGAGCCGAACGACATCGATATCTATTCGCGCAAGGACTATTACTTCAACTACGACAACCCGGCCTTCGACGCCATCATCGCCAAGCTCAACCTGACCTCGGACGAGGCGAAGCGGAAAGAGCTGCTGGCAGAGGCGCAGAAGATCCTGGCCGACGACGCCGTGGTCGGCTTCCTTTACGAGCTGCCGAAGGTCGGGGTCTGGGACGCGAAGCTGCAGGGCCTGTGGGAGAATGCACCGATTCAGGCCAATGACCTTACCAAGGTGAAGTGGACGGATTGACGGCCGGCGCGGTCGCCTGATCGCCTCCCATGGCCACCTATCTCCTCAAGCGCCTCATCATCGCGGCCATCACGCTGGTGCTGGCCTCGATGGTGGTGTTTGCGGTCATGGAAATCCTGCCTGGCGACCCGGCGCGCCTGATGCTGGGCTTCAACGCCAGCGCCGACCAGGTCGAGCTGTTGCGCAACCAGATGGGCCTGAACGCGCCGCTTGTCCTGCGCTACCTGCACTGGGCGGGCGGGTTGCTCAGCCTCGATTTCGGTCGCTCCTACACCTATTCGGTTCCCGTCATCGACCTCGTGGGTGAGCGCGTCGTCGTTTCTCTGCCGCTGGCGCTAATCGCGCTGGCGCTGTCGACCGTCATAGCCATTCCGGTCGGGGTGTTTTCCGCCGGCCGCCAGGGCCGGGCCGGCGACACAGTCGCCATGGGTGCTGCCCAACTCGGCGTTGCCGTGCCGAATTTCTGGTTCGCGCTGATGCTGATCTATCTCTTCGCCGTCTGGCTGCGGCTGGTGCCGGCGGGTGGGTTTCCTGGCTGGGGCGCCGGGATCTGGCCGGCGGTAAAATCGCTGCTGCTGCCGGCGGTGGCGCTGGCGCTACCGCAGGCGGCGATCCTGGCGCGCGTCGCCCGCTCGGCGCTGATCGAGGTGCTCAACGAAGACTATATCCGCACCGCCCGCGCCAAGGGCCTGCCCTACCGCGCCGTGCTCTGGCGCCACGCGCTGCGCAACGCCATGATCCCGGTGCTCACCATTCTCGGCCTGCAATTCGCGTTCCTGCTTGCCGGCACCATTATCATCGAGAATGTCTTCTATCTGCCGGGGCTTGGACGGCTGGTGTTCCAGGCCATCACCCAGCGCGACCTGATCGTCGTTGAGAGCGTCGTGATGCTGCTGGTCGCCGCCGTGATCGCCGTCAATCTGCTGGTCGATTTCTCCTACGCCGTTGTCGATCCGCGGCTCAGGGGGCGACAATGACGGTGCGCGTCGACCTGCCCGAGGAAACGCTTGCCGGGGTTTTGGCCAAAGCCTTCGGCAACCGCTCATTTCTGATCGGCTTCGCCATCACGCTGCTGGTGGCCGCGATCGCGCTGCTCTCCTTTGTATGGACGCCCTACGACGTCACCAAGCTGGTGATCGCAGACAAGACGCAGGCGCCCTCGTGGACGCATTGGTTCGGCACCGACCATTTCGGTCGCGACATCCTTTCGATGATCATGGTCGGCGCACGCAACTCGATCGCGGTGGCGCTGGTGGCGGTCGGTATCGGCATGGGCATCGGCGTGCCGCTCGGCGCCTTCGCGGCGGCGCGGGGCGGCCTTGCGGACGAGGCGCTGATGCGCATCAACGATCTCGTCTTCGCCTTCCCGGCGCTGCTGTCGGCGATCATGATCACGGCCATTTTCGGCCCGGGCGCCGTCAACGCCATCATCGCCATCGGCATATTCAACATCCCGGTCTTTGCGCGCGTGGCCCGCGCCGGCGCCTTGGCGATCTGGCCGCGCGAATTCATCCTCGCCGCACGGGCTGCCGGCAAGGGCATGACGCAGATTTCTATCGAGCACATCCTGCCCAACATCGCGACACTGCTGCTGGTACAGGGCACGATCCAGTTTGCGCTGGGCATCCTCGCCGAAGCGGGGCTTTCCTATGTGGGCCTGGGCGCGCAGTCGCCAATGCCGAGCTGGGGCCGCATGCTGTTCGACGCGCAGACGCGGATGGTGACGGCGCCGTGGATGGCGATCTTTCCCGGCATGGCGATCATCGTGACCGTGCTTGGGCTCAACCTGCTCGGCGACGGCATCGCCGACATCCTCGATCCGAAATCGCGGCGGCGGCGATGAGCCTGCTCCAGATCGAGAACCTGTCGCTTGTCATCGGCGGAACGCCGATCCTGAAGCAGGTCGATCTTGCGATTGCGCCCGGCGAGGTGGTCGGCCTGGTCGGCGAATCCGGTTCCGGCAAATCGATGACGGCGCTGACGATCATGAGCCTGCTGCCGCATCTAGCTCAAGCCCGCGGACGCGTCACTTTCGACGGCATCGACCTCCTTGCAGCGAGCGAGGACCAGATGTGCGCGCTGCGCGGCGACGACATCGGCATGGTTTTCCAGGAGCCGATGACGGCGCTCAATCCAGTCAAGACCATCGGCGAGCAGGTGGCCGAGGGCATTCGCTGGCACACCAGGGCGGGCCGCGCCGAGGCCGAGGATCGCGCGCGAAAAATGCTCGACCGTGTCGGCCTGCCGGAAGCCAAGTTCCCACTGTCGCGCTACCCGCATGAGCTCTCCGGCGGGCAGCGCCAGCGCGTCGTCATCGCCATCGCCTGCGCGCTGAAGCCAAAACTGCTGATCGCCGACGAGCCGACCACGGCGCTCGATGTGGTGCTGCAGGCGCAGATCCTCGACCTGCTGCGCGACCTCGTCAGCGAAAACCGCATGGGCCTGCTGCTCATCTCGCACGATCTCGCGGTGGTGACCGAGATGGCCGACCGTCTGACCATCCTGCGCGGTGGCGAAGTGATGGAGGCCGGCGACACCGCGCGCACGCTGTCGGCACAACACCACCCCTACACGCGCGAGCTGGCGCTGGCTTCCATGCATGTGCCGGCGCGGCCCAAAAAACACCTTGCCGGTTCGGCAAGGCCGCTGCTCGAAGTCGAAGGCCTGAGCCGCGACTATCCGGGTCGGCGCAAATCCTTGTTCCGGGCGGCAGAACCGATTCGCGCCGTCGACGATGTCTCGCTAACCATCGAGCCGGCCCAGTCGGTAGCCCTCGTTGGCCGTTCCGGCTGCGGCAAATCCACGCTCGCCCGCATGATCCTGGCACTGGACAAGTCGACGGCGGGCTCAATCCGCTTTCGCGGCGAGACCATCACCGGCAAGTCAGAGGCCGAACTGAAGCCGGCCAGGCGCGACATGCAGGTTGTCTTCCAGGACCCTTACGGTTCCTTCGATCCACGCCAGAAGGTCGAGAAGCTGGTCGCCGAGCCGTTGCATCTTCTCGAGACCCAGCCGTCGAAAGCCGAGCGGCGCGAATTGGTCGCGCATGCGCTGCATGAGGTCGGACTCGGCCCGCGCGACATGGACAAATATCCGCATGAATTCTCGGGCGGCCAGCGCCAGCGCCTGTCGATCGCCCGCGCCATCATCACCCGCCCGAAACTGGTCGTCGCCGACGAGCCGGTCTCGGCGTTGGATGTGTCGATCCGCGCCCAGATCCTCGACCTCTTCGCCGAGCTTAACCAGAAGCTCGGCATCGCCTATCTGTTCATCACCCATGACCTGACGGTTGCCCGCGCCATGTCGGACGAGGTGCTGGTCATGCATGAGGGCAAGATCGTCGAGCGCGGCAGGACGGCCGATGTGCTCGACAGCCCGCGCTCGGAAGCCGCGCAGGCGCTGGTCGCGGCGGCGCCGGACCTTCACCGTGCCATAGCGCGACGCATGCAGGAACAAGGGTAAGCGGCGAGCCCGCGCTCAGCCCTCCGGTTTGACCAAATCCACCGGGCTGATGTCGAGCAGGTCGAGCGTGCGACGCAGCAGCTTCACCTCGCTCTCGGCAAGCTTGGAATCCGCCTTCGCGATCTCGGCCATGTGGCGCGCAAGCAGCTTTCGCCGCTCGACATCGAGGTCGCGGAACAGCGCGATCGCTTGTGAGCCGTTGGTCTCGTAGCCGTAGTCGTTGAGATATTCGACGACGCTGTCGATCGAGGCTTCGGGAATGCCAAAGGCTTCCTTGCAGATGTGCCGGAAGGCGACCATCTCGCTCTCCGACACCGCGCCGTCGGCCAGGATCATCCGGAACAGCATCAGAAGCTCGGCCGACAGCACCGGATCGTCCGCTACCTTGCGCACGCCCGGGTCGCCGTCGAAGATCGAGCGTATCTGGTCGAGCAGCGCCATCGCCGTAAGCCTCCCTTTGCGATTCCGTTGAAATTGTTAGCGTGGAATCGGTCTTGCGCAAACTGTCTAGGCATGATGGAAGCAGCCGTCCCCCCGCCTTGACCCACAGCCCGATGATCGACCTTACCTTGCAGACTGTCTTCATGCTCACCGCAGCCGCTTTCGCGGCGGGCTTCGTCGACTCGATCGCCGGCGGTGGCGGCCTGATCACCATCCCGGCGCTGCTCCTGGCGGGCTTCTCTCCGGTGGCAGCGCTCGGCACCAACAAGCTGCAGGGCATGTTCGGGTCCGGCTCGGCCACGATCCATTATGCCGCCAATGGCCAGGTCGATCTGCGCCGACAACTGCCTCCCGCGCTGCTGGCCCTTGTTGGGGGCGCCATCGGCGCCCTGCTGGCGACGATCGTGCCCGGCGACTTCCTGCGTGCCCTTTTGCCGGTTCTCCTGATCGCGATCGCTCTCTACTTCGCGTTCAAACCCAACATGAACGACGTTGACCGCGCAGAACGTCTGTCGCCGCTCCTCTTCGGCCTAACGATTGTGCCTGCCATCGGCTTGTACGACGGTCTGTTCGGCCCAGGCACGGGCTCGTTCCTTATGCTCGCCTTCGTCAGCCTTGCCGGCTATGGTCTGCTCAAGGCGACCGCGCACACCAAGCTGCTCAATTTCGCCTCCAACATCGGCGGCTTCGTCGTCTTCGCCGCCGTCGGCGTCATCGACTGGAAGATCGGTCTGATGATGGGTGTCGCCCAGTTTCTGGGCGCCCGCCTCGGCGCAGGCCTCGCCATCAAAATCGGCGCAAGACTGATCAAGCCGCTGCTGGTGATCGTGTGTGTAGCGCTGGCGGTGAAGCTGCTTGCCGACCCGGCCAATCCTCTACGCCAACTCATTGGTGTGTGACTGTCCTGCTGGTAGAATTCGGGTGTTGCGAATCATGTTGGAGGGACCGGACATGAATCTTAGTGCGCCCACGCAGATCGTGTTCATTATTTCGTTGGTCATCGCCGCCATCGGCCTACTCGCCGCTCTCGGCCTTCTTGCGTTCATTCCTCTCGCGTCAGTGTGGATCATGCTCATCGCCTATGTCGTGCTCGCCGGCGGCTGCCTGATGCGCGGCGCTTGACGCAATTCCAGGAAAAGTGTGCAGCGGTTTTCCGTCCGGAATTGCGTTAACCGCCAACACCAATCTCCAGGCAACTCGGAGCGCCCGGCCCTGCCGGGCGCTTTTGATTTTTGCGAGCGTGTTCTGCTAGGCTCGCGGCATGTCCGACGAGACGGAGCGCCATCGGGAGGATACTCGCTCTCCCGCCCTCCATTTCGAGATGGTGCGGCGCAAACCCGCCGCCTCGCTCGCAGGCATCGTCACGGATATCTGCGGCTACCGGGAAATATGGCCCGGCCATTTCCGCATGGTCGAATATGCCTCGCTGACCGTACCGCTGGTGATCAGCTTCGCCGGAGCCTTCGCCATCGGGCTCGGCCGCAGCCCGGGCGACAGCGATCGCTACGCCAGCTTCGCCGCCGGTCTCTATGCCGGCCCGGTCATGATCGAATCCTTCGGCGCCGCCTGCTGTGTCAAGGTCAATTTCACGCCGCTCGGCGCCAGGCAATTCTTCGGCCTGCCGATGAGTGAGTTGCGCGACCGCATGGTCGGGTTGGACGATGCGATGGGCTTTTGATGGCATCGCGCTGCGCGAACAGCTCGGCGAAGCGTCGGATTGGGACAAGCGCTTCGACATTGCCGAGGGGTTCATCGCAGGCCGCCTCGCGGACGCGCATGCGCTTTCGCCCGAAATCGCCTGGGCCTACCGAACGGTCATCGCATCGGGCGGCCGCACCCGCATTTCGGCGCTCGCCAGCGAGATCGGCCGGAGCCGCAAGCATCTGGCGGCGAAATTCACCGACGCGATCGGCATCGGCCCGAAGACATTGTCACGCATCGTGCGCTTCAACCGCGCGCTGTCGCTGTCGAAGCGGCAGGACGACAACTGGGCCGGCATTGCCGCCGATTGCGGCTACGCCGACCAGGCGCATCTGGTGCGCGAATTCCGTCAGCTTGCCGGCGAAACGCCGTCTGGGCTCGCCGCGCGGATCTAAGCCTCAGGCGAGGTAACATTTCTTCAAGACGTGGAAACCGCCTTCGCACAGACTGGCATTCATTCAACCGGCACAGGGATATTGTCATGCCAGCAACAAACGAAGCACCCCGTCTCTATCCAGTCCTTCGATACAGGAACGCCGCTAGCGTGATCGACTGGCTCAGCGAGGCCTTCGGCTTCGAACTGCGCGCCCGTTATGGCTATGGCGACATCGTTCACCACGCGGAACTGACCTTTGGGTCCTCGATGATCATGCTGGGCACCGCGCGCGACGACGATTACGGCAAGATGGTCGGCGAGCCCGGCGGTGGCGGCGGCAAGTCCATCTACATCGCCGTCGATGACGCCGATGCCGCCTATGCCAAGGCGAAGAAGGCCGGCGCCAGGATCACCCAGGAACTGGTCGACCGCGACTATGGCAGTCGCGAGTTCATCTGCCTCGACCCCGAAGGCAATGTCTGGTCCTTCGGCACCTACTGGCCGAAGGCGGGCGAGAAGGCGTAGTTGCTATCCGCGCCGGCATTTGCGGCTGGCGAAAACGCCTGAACTTCGTCATCCACGGGCGGAGCGGGAGCGAAGCGGACGCGAAGACCCGAGGATGACGATGCGACGGAAGCTTTCGCTAATGGCAAGCGTATGCGCATCGACGGGAGGACCTACCGCGCCAGCCCGAAAAGCGCATCGCAGTCGAGATGCTTCTCCAGCTCGGCCGCGACCTCGTCCAGCGCCTTCTCGACCTCGGCGCGATAGTCGATGCCCCCATCCTTGACCCCGAGGCTCGCAAGGTAGGCCGCGCGAAAAGCGTCCGCTGCAAACAGCCCATGCAGATAGGTGCCGATAACCTTGCCATCGGCGGAGACCGCGCCGTCCTCGAAGCCGTTGATGATCGCCGAAGGCCGCGCCGTGTCCGGGCCGGTGGTGCGGCCGAGATGGATCTCGTAGCCTTCGAGCGGCAGGCCGAACTGCACCGAATGAGCGCTCGAGTTGCGCACCGTTTTTTCCGGTTCCATCACCGTCTCGATGTCGAGCAGGCCAAGGCCCTCCGTCTCGATGACGCTGCCTTCGATGCCATTGGGGTCGCGAACCTTGCGGCCGATCATCTGATATCCGCCGCAGATGCCGACGACATGGCCGCCGCGTTTGCGGTGCGCGGCAAGGTCGCGATCCCAGCCATTCTCGCGGAATTTTATCAGATCGCCGATGGTCGATTTCGAGCCCGGAATGACCACCAGCCCGGCATCTTCCGGCAGCGGCTTTCCCGGCGGCACGAACACCACCTCGACCTGCGGCTCGGCCTTGAGCGGATCGAGATCGTCGAAATTGGCGATCCGCGCCAGCATCGGCACCGCCACCTTCAGTGCCCGCCTTTCGCCCGAGGCAAGGCGCTCGAGCACAACCGAATCTTCGGACGGCAGCCTTGCCGCGGACTTCAGCCAGGGCACGACGCCGAAACAGCGCCAGCCGGTAAACTTGCCGATGGCACTGACCCCATCGTCGAATAGCGAGACATCGCCGCGGAACTTGTTGATGAGATAGCCAGCGATCATGCGCCGGTCTTCCTCCGGCAGGATCAGATGCGTGCCGGCGACGGAAGCAATGACGCCGCCGCGGTCGATGTCGCCGATAAGCACCACCGGGACGTTGGTACGCGTGGCAAAGCCCATATTGGCGATGTCGCGGCTTCTAAGGTTGATCTCGGCCGGCGAGCCGGCGCCCTCGACGATGACGAGGTCGGCGTCCTCGCCGACCTTCGCCCAGGAATCGAGCACCGCATCCATCAGCCTTGCCTTCATCGCCTGATAGTCGCGCGCCCGCGCCTCGCCAAAAACCTTGCCCTGCACCACCACTTGCGAGCCGATGTCGCTTTGCGGCTTGAGCAGCACCGGGTTCATGTGCACGGTCGGCCTCACCCCGCAGGCCAGCGCCTGCAGCCACTGCCCGCGGCCGATCTCGCCGCCGCCGGTCTTGTTGTTGCCGGGGATGTCGGCGACGGCGGCGTTGTTGGACATGTTCTGCGGCTTGAACGGCCTGACCTTCAGTCCGCGTTTTTTTGCTGCCCGGCAGAGCCCCGCCACCAGCACCGTCTTGCCGACATCCGAGCCAGTGCCTTGCAGCATGATCGCCCTCGCCATCAGCCCCTGCCCTCCGAGCCGATGATCGATTTCTGCGCGAGCGGTCCACCTCGCCAGATATAGAGCGCCATCAATGGCTCCTTGCCGGTACGCATGGCGTGATTGACGTTGGACGCATGGTGGATGATTTCGCCCGCCGCTCGAACCCGAAAGCCGGCCTCGCCCATGCGCCACTCGGTGCCGCCGGTCAGCGGAATGTAGATCTCCTCGGCGGTGTGGTGATGGTCTGGGTAGACACTGTCGGGCCCGAGGATCAGCAGGCCGCCGGCGACCTCGTCATTGACGAAATGCCCCCGCGTGCCGAACACCTCCAGCCAGCCGTAATTGTCGATGAAGAGCTGTCCGAAATCGGCAGCGGTATAAGTCTGCCCCCAGCACAGCTCGTTGCGATGGTCCGCGATGAACCGCGTCAGCGGCCCGGCGTCCCGCGGCGCAAGCTCCGCAATCCGATCGAGATGGCGGAGGCAACGAAGCGCACGTGGTTCGCGCGAACGAGAGGGCATGTGCCAATCGATGCGCGCGACGGCGTCCGCAACCAGATCGCTGTCGATGCCGGCGAGATAGAAGTGGAACCGGTCCAGCAGCTGATCGAAAATTGTCGGCACGCAAGACTCCGTTGATCAATCCATGCACAGCCGGTCCGCGGCGGGCTGGGTTGCGCGGCGGCATCATTGGTCTAAATTGATCGCTGCGCAAAGCCAAAAACGACAGGCCACAAGGCCTGAAACGACAGGGAGCACGCCATGGACGCGGCAGTCGATGCGGGCACTGGCCAATTCGAACTCACCGAGCAACAGCGCGCCATAAAGGAGATGGCTGAGGCCTTCGCGGCCGATCGGGTCGCGCCGAACGCGCTCGACTGGGACCGGGCAAAGCACTTTCCGGCCGACGTGATCCGCGAGACAGGGCCGCTCGGCCTGGGCGGCATCTATGTCCGCGACGATGTCGGCGGCTCGGCGCTCGGTCGGCTCGATGCGGTGCTGATCTTCGAGGCGCTGGCGCATGCCGATCCGGCCTTCTCCTCCTTCATCTCCATCCACAATATGGCGGCCTCGATGATTGACCGCTTCGGCAGCGACGAGCAGCGCCGGCGCTTCCTGCCGAAGCTGACCACGATGGAATGGCTGGCGAGCTATTGCCTGACCGAGCCCGGCTCCGGCTCGGATGCCGCCGCCTTGAAGACGAGAGCGGTGAGGAGCGGCGGCGACTATGTCTTGAACGGCGCCAAGCAGTTCATCTCGGGGGCTGGCGACAGCGACCTCTATGTCGTCATGGCGCGCACCGGCGGCGACGGGCCCAAAGGCATTTCGACCCTGGTGGTGCCCAAGGATGCGCCCGGCCTCTCCTTCGGCGCCAATGAGCATAAGATGGGTTGGCATATGCAGTCGACCCGCCACGTCATCTTCGAGGATTGCAAGGTGCCGGTCGAGAACCTGCTTGCCACCGAAGGCGCGGGCTTCGGCATCGCCATGGCCGGGCTCGACGGCGGCCGGCTCAACATCGCCGCCTGCTCGCTGGGCGGCGCGCAGTCGGCGCTCGACAAGGCGCTCGCCTACACGAGCGAGCGCAAGGCCTTCGGATCGAAGATCAACCAGTTCCAAGCCCTGCAGTTCAGGCTGGCCGACATGGAGACGGAGCTGCAGGCGGCCCGCATCTTCCTCTATGCCGCCGCCTCGAAGCTCGATCTCAAGGCGTCGGATGCCGGCAAATGGTCGGCGATGGCCAAGCGCTTCGTCACCGACATCGGCTTCGACGTCGCCAACGAGGCGCTGCAGTTGCATGGCGGCTACGGCTATCTGCACGATTACGGCATCGAGAAGCTGGTGCGTGATCTGCGCGTCCACCAGATCCTCGAAGGCACCAACGAGATCATGCGCGTCATCATCGCGCGTACGCTGATCGGCCGCTGAAGCAGCAAATTTCGGGAGACAACGATGGCAACGATCGCCTTCATCGGCCTTGGCAATATGGGCAACCCAATGGCTGCCAACCTCGTAAAGGCGGGGTATGCGGTGCAAGGCTTCGACCTCGTGCCGGAGAACCTCACGATCGCAAAAGAGCATGGCGTCACCGTCATGGCCAATGCCGTCGCCGCGGTGAAGGACGCCGACGTGGTGATCACCATGCTTCCCGCCGGCAAGCATGTGTTGTCGGTCTACGAGGACATCGCGCCCAAGGCGAAGAAAGGCGCCTTGCTGATCGATTCCTCGACCATCGATGTCGAATCGGCACGCAAGGCTCACGCCATTGCCGCCAGGCACGGCTTGCCTTCGATCGACGCGCCTGTGTCCGGCGGCACCGGCGGCGCCACCGCCGGCACGCTCACTTTCATGGCCGGCGGGTCGGATGCAGCATTCGCCTCTGCCGAACCGATCCTGAAGCCGATGGCCGGCCGCATCGTTCATTGCGGCGGTGACGGCGCCGGCCAGGCCGCCAAGATCTGCAACAACATGATTCTCGGCATTTCGATGATCGGCGTCGCCGAAGCCTTTGTGCTCGCCGAGAAACTCGGCCTGTCGCACCAGGCGCTGTTCGACGTCGCCTCCACCTCCTCCGGCCAGTGCTGGTCACTGACCACTTACTGCCCGGTGCCCGGCCCTGTTCCGGCGTCGCCCGCCAACCGCGACTACAAGCCGGGTTTTGCTGCCGCCCTCATGCTCAAGGACCTGAAATTGTCGCAGGAAGCCGCGCAAAGCGCCGGCGCCGTGACGCCTCTGGGCGCCGAGGCGACGCAGCTCTACGCGCTGTTCAATGCGCAGGGCAACGCAGGCGCCGACTTTTCCGGCATCATAAATTTCCTGCGCGGCGATCAAACCTAAGCAGCTGCTTGCAAAGGGTTATTAGCAAATTTTTTCGACAGAAATCCGGCAAATTTAGATTTGCTTAAGGTCTCGCTAACTCACCGGTAACGATGTGCCTTTAAAACGGACTGCGAGGCGGACATCGCAACCGCCCGGCGCTCCGGATCAGGTCTCGCGTACCGGAGCCCGTAAGTTTCGCAGGTCTCGAGTAGCGAAACGCCATGCGTATCTGGCAAAGCCGCGTTCCCTTCTGGGACGCGGTTTTTGCGTCTGGGCAAGGCTTCGCTGCAGATTCGGGTCGCCGGGCACCTCCAGCAAGGGCGCCCGGCTGTGTTTTCTCAGCGCTTCCGCAAATCCGCCTCCGCAAGGTCGAGCGCCTTGGCGATGCGCTCGCAGGCCATGTCGATGGTGTCGCGCGTCCAGATCAGCGGCGGCGACAGTATCATCGTGTCGCCGGTGGCGCGCAGCATCATGCCCTGCGAGATCGCGTGATCGCGCACGACGACCGCCGCACTTCCCGACGGCAGGTATCGTTCCTTGGTCGCCTTGTCCTTGACGATCTCTATCGCACCCATAAGACCGATCGAGCGCACCTCGCCGACCAGCCTGTGGCCGGCGATGCGCTCCTGCAGCGCCTGCGCGAAATAGGGACCGGTGTCGGTCCTGACGAGCTCGACCAGACCTTCCCGTTCAATGATCTCGAGGTTCTTCAGGGCCACCGCGCACGCGACCGGGTGACCGGAATAGGTGTAGCCGTGGTAGAACTCGCCGCCCTTTTCGACGAGCGTCCTGCTGATGCGGTCGCCGACCAGGAGCGCCGACAGCGGCTGGTAGCCGGAGGTCAGCGCCTTGGCGGTGGTGATGGTGTCGGGCTCAACGTCGAAGGTCTGCGCCGCGAACCATTCGCCGGTGCGGCCATAGCCGGTAATCACCTCGTCGAGCATCAAGAGCACGTCGTATTTGCGGCAGATGCGCTGCACCTCCGGCCAGTAGCTGATCGGCGGGATTTTCACACCGCCCGCACCCATCACCGGCTCGCCGATAAAGGCGGCGACCTTGTCGGCGCCGGCTTCGAGGATGGCGTCCTCGACGGCCTTGGCGGCGCGCAGGCCGAAATCATGGTCGCTTTCGCCGGGCAGCGCGAGCTCATAGGCATAGGGCATCATCACATGGACGATGTTCGGCACCGCGCCGCCGAGCTGCTTGTGCATCGGCTCCATGCCGCCGAGCGAGGTGCCGGCGATCGTCGAGCCGTGATAGGCCATCTTGCGCGAGATGATCCGGTTCTTCTCAGGCTTGCCTTCGAGCGCCCAATAGTGGCGCACGAGCCGCAGCGCTGTGTCGTTGGCCTCGGAGCCGGACGAGCCGTAGAAGACCTGACCGACATGCTCCGGCGCCAGGTCCGCCAGCTTCTGCGACAGCAGCACCGGTGTAGGCGTCGAACACTTGAAGAAGGAGTTGTAGTAGGGCAGCTCCTTCATCTGGGCGTAGGCGGCCTCCGCCAGTTCGTCGCGGCCGTAGCCGACATTGACGCACCAGAGGCCCGCCATGCCGTCGAGGATTTCCGTTCCGTCGGAATCATAGATGAACGGCCCTTTGGCGTGGGTGATGATGCGAGAGCCCGCTTCACGCAGTTCCTTATGGTCGGTGAAGGGATGAAGGTGATGCGCGGCATCGATCTGCTGAAGCTGCTTCAGCGAATAGTTCTGATAGGTCATGGGTTTGTCTTTCCTCTTGAATCAATCCGGCGGTGGCCGGGGCGGATTCGTCAGAGGAAACGGGGCGGCGAATAGCCGATGCGGGCGCACAGCCGCAAAAGCTCGGCGCGCAGCGTGCGCGGTGACGGCGTCACCGCGACCCCGAAGGCGTCTGATGTGCTGATGCGGACCATGGCGGCACCTTAAGCCGCCAACGGCCAGCAATTCAAGCTGGACCGGCAAGCGTGCGCTGTAGAAAGACGTAGCGCATCGCCGTTTGCGCGGCCTGGGGCCGGCGATCGCCGCGCCCGCCATGGCCGCCTTCGGTCTCCTCGAAGAACAGCGTTTTGCCGTGACCGGCGGCCTGCAGCCGCGCCGCCATCTTGCGCGCATGCCCCGGATGGACGCGGTCGTCCGCGGTCGAGGTCATCAGCAGCACCGGCGGATAAACGGCACCTGTCGCCACACGCTGATAGGGCGAATAGGCGGCGAGCCATGCCGCCTCCTCCGGCTTTGACGGATCGCCATATTCCGCCATCCACGAGGCACCGGGCGGCAGTTCGGTGTAGCGCAGCATGTCGAGCAGCGGCACGTCGATGATGACGGCGCCGAACAGCTCCGGACGCTGTGTCAGCGACACGCCCGTGAGCAGGCCGCCATTCGATCCGCCCTGGATGCCGAGTTGTGCCGCCGTGGTGATACCGCGCCTGACCACATCCTCGGCGACCGCGGCGAAATCATCGAACGCTTTCTGGCGCTTGCCCTTGAGCGCCGCCTGATGCCAGGCCGGGCCGAACTCGCCGCCGCCGCGGATATTGGCCTGCACATAGGCATTGCCCTTGTCCAGCCAGAGCCTGCCGCGGATCCCGGCATAGCCGGGCAAGAGCGGCACTTCGAAGCCGCCATAGCCATAGAGCAGCGCCGGCACCGGTCCCATCTGGTCGCGCCGCCTGACGACGAAATACGGGATCATCGTGCCGTCCTTCGAGCGCGCCTCGAACTGCTCCGAAGTATAGGGCGATGCATCGAAGCGCGGCGGCTGCGATTTCACGGTTTGAAGCGAGTCGCCATTGTCGTCCGACCAAATGATCGAGCTCGGCGTCAGGAAATCGGTGAAGGAGAAGGAGACGCTGGAGCCGAAATGCTCGGCATGGCTGATGCCGACATTGCCGTTGTCGGGCAGGTCGACCGGCTTCACCGACCAGCCATTGCCGGTGCGGTCGCAAACGACGACCTTGCCGCGCACATTGTCCATCAGGTTGATGAACAGCCGGTCCTGCGTCCTCGCGAGACCTGCGATTGAAACGCGGGGCTCCGGTTTGAGCAGCGTCTCGACCGGTTCGAACGAACCCGTTTCAATCCAGCGGTCGAAATCCACGGAATGGAGCCCATCCGGCAGGCAGCGCGTGCCGTCCGGCGCCGTCCACGGACTGCGGACGCCGAAGACGAGCTGTCCCTTGAAGATCGCGGTGTCGGTCGCGTCGTCGGGCAGCGGGATGCGCCGGTTCTCGCCCGAAGCCAGCCGAAGGAAACTGTGCGAGGTGAAGAAGTCGATGGTCTTGCCGAGCATGACATGTTTCTTGTCGCCATCGAACTCCACGCCGCCGCCGACCGCGAGATGATTTTTTTCGCCCTCGAAGATCGGCGTCGCCTTCTCCAGCTTCGTGCCGCGCCGCCAGAGCTTGATCACCCGCGGATAGCCTGACTGAGTTTTGTCCTCGTCCTCGAAAGCCGCCGAGACGATCACCGTATCCCCGTCCAGCCAGGAAAACCCCGACTTCGAAGCCGGTGCCCGAAACCCGTCCTCGACGAAGGATTTGGTCGCAATGTCGAACTCGCGCATCTCGCTGGCGTCGCCGCCGTCCGGCGACATGAACAGCAGGCAGCGGTCGAAATCGGGATAGAGCCGGCTCGCGCCGCCGAACACCCATTTCACGCCTTCCTTGGCCGAGAGCTGATCGAAATCGAGGATCGTTTCCCATTCCGGCTTGTCGGTCTTGTAGGAGGCGACCGTCGTGCGGCGCCACAAGCCCAGCGCGTTGGTCTTGTCCTGCCAAAAATTGTAGACGTAACCGGCGAGCGCCGATCCGACCGGGATATTGTCCTCGGCCGTCATCAGGTCGAGCGCGGTCTCGAATGCCGCCTGATAGGATGGATCGCCCTGCAGTTCGGCGACAGTCGTCGCATTCTGGCGATGGACCCACTCAAGCGCTTCCTTGCCGTTGCGATCCTCCAGCCACAGGAAAGGATCCTCGACCGGCAATTCAGGCTGGGTTTGGGTCATCGGGCTGGTCATGCTGGTCTCCGGGTCTGGCGGCCCTGCCTACATCGCGTTCGCCGCGCCAACATTCAAGAGCAGCGCTGCCTGCGCTCAGCCAGCCGGCCCTACATCACCCGCCGGCGAATGATGGTGGCGACAGCCAGCGCCGCGCAGATCGTGCCGAGCGTCACCGGAAGCCCCGCGGCGCCGATCAGGTCCATCACGCCGCCGGTCAGCGGCGGCACGAGGATGCCACCGACGCCCCACATCAAGGAGAAGGCGGCATTGCCCGCGACCAGCGCCGAGCCGGTAAAACGCTCGCCGAGCTCGATGATCGACATCGTGTAGATCCCGTAGGACACCGCGCCCCAGATGAAGACGCAAGGCCAGATCAGCGGCGTCTCGATGAGCGCCGGCAAGAGCGCGCAGCCAAGAACCGTCACCGAGACACAGCCGAAGCGCACGAGGCGCGCTGTCAGTCTTTCGGCGAGCAGGCCGAGCGGCACCTGCATGGCGATGTTGCCGGCGATCATCGTCGACAGCAGCGCCGACATGCGCGTCTCGGGAATGTCGAAGTGGGTGCCATAGACGGGAAGCAGCGCCAGCACCGACTGCTCGAAACCGGCGGCAGCGACGACCGCCGACAGGAGCAGCCAGGCGAGCGGCATGAAGCCCAGCACCGAAACTTTTTCACCTGCCTCGTCGACCCTGGGCAGACGTTTCACCACGACCGCCAGGCAGGCGCCGCAGAAAAGAAAAGCAAAGATGCCGACCAGAAAAGGCGGCCAACCGTCCGTGCCGACCGCCAGCAGGCAGAGCGGCCCGGCCGCGAACCCAGCCGAGATGATGGTCGAATAGACCCCCATGACGCGCCCGCGCCGCGACGGCGGCGCCAGCGCGATCACCCAGATTTCGCTGAGCACATAAAGCGGGTTGGTGACCACGCCGACCAGGAAGCGCAGTGGGAACCACAAATAGACGTCCTGCGTCCAGCCGATCAGCGCCAGCACCAGTGCCGAGAGCCCGGCGCACGTGAGGGCAGTGCGCCCTGCTCCGAACCGGCGCGCCAGCCCCGGAATCAGTGGCGAGGACAGGATGAAGCCGACCGGCGTCATCGCGGCCGACAGGCCGATCACCGCCGGCGACACGCCCTGACGCTGCAGGATGAAGCTCAACAGCGGATAGGAAAGCCCCTGCGCGATGGCGAACACCGACACGGTCGCGATCACGCCGGTAATCGCCGCCCACTGCACCGTCTCGCCGGTCTCTGATTTCGCCAGAGCCATCATTCCTGCTCCATTCAACGGAGGCTTAGCCGCTGCCGGCGACAGCCGTAAGGGCCAACTGACGGCAAGGGCGCATGTTCCAGCCAATCCTTGTCAGGAACGCCGGCAGGGAATGCTTTGGCGGCGGCAATTCGGCGGGCCAATCTGCCCTTCCGTCATGTCGCTTCCCTCGCCCTAGTGGTCGCCGCCTCCTTACCGGCAGCATTGCCGCCGGTCCATTATGCCGACCACTTTCGCATCCCCACGAGGCCTCTCATGACTGCCGCCCTTCATCCCGCCGAACCGGCATTGGCAACAGATCGCGCCCGCCGCGGCGGCCGTGCTGGCAAACGCGCCGGCGGATCGGCAGCCTTCGAGCAGCCGCCGTTCCGGCAGCTTAAGAACCCGCTGGTGCCCACGAGGCTGGTGTCCGACGACGAACTGGAATCGATCCACCTCGCCTCACTGCGCGTTTTGAAGGAGATCGGCGTCGACGTGCTGCATGACGAAGCCCGCCGCATCATGAAGGCGCATGGCGCCGACGTTCGCGAAGGCAGCGAGCGCGTTCGCTTCGATAGCGACATGATCCTCGAGCTCATCGCGCACTGTCCGCCGGAGTTCACGTTGCACGCCCGCAACCCGGCGCACAATCTGCGCTTTGGCGGCAACAACGTCATCCTGTCGATGATGGCCTCGGCGCCCAACTGCTCCGACCTCGACCGCGGCCGCCGCCCCGGCAACCAGGTCGACTACCGCAATTTCCTGCGCCTGGCGCAGATGCACAACATCCTGCAGTGCACCGGCGGCTATCCGGTCGAGCCGATCGATATCCATCCCTCGGTTCGGCATCTCGAATGCATCCGCGACCTCGCCACGCTGACCGACAAGGTCTTCCACATCTATTCGCTCGGCAAGGAACGCAATGTCGACGGCATCGAGATCGCCCGCATCGCGCGCGGCATCAGCCGCGAGCAGCTGATGGAGGAGCCGTCGGTCTTCACCATCATCAACACCAATTCGCCGCTCAAGCTCGACGTGCCGATGATGGAAGGCATCATCCAGATGGCCAGCATGGGCCAGGTAGTGATCGTCACGCCGTTCACACTCTCCGGCGCCATGGCGCCCGTCACCATCGCCGGCGCGCTGGTGCAGCAGAATGCCGAGGCGCTTTCCGGCATCGCCTTTGCCCAGATGGTGAAGAAAGGCGCGCCGGTCGGCTATGGCGGCTTCACCTCCAATGTCGACATGAAGTCGGGCGCACCGGCCTTCGGCACGCCCGAATACATGAAGGCGCAGCTCGCCGGCGGCCAGCTCGCCCGCCGTTACAATATCCCTTACCGGACCTCCAACACCTGCGCCGCCAACACGGTCGACGCTCAGGCCGCCTATGAAAGCGTCTTTTCGCTCTGGGGCGCCATCCAGGGCGGCGGCAATCTGATGATGCACGGCGCCGGCTGGCTGGAAGGCGGCCTGCGCTGCTCCTACGAAAAGACGATCCTCGACATCGACCTCCTGCAGATGGTGGCCGAATTTCTCACCCCGCTCGATCTCTCCGAAGACGCGCTCGGCTTCGACGCCATCCAGTCGGTCGGCCCGGGCGGCCATTTCTTCGGCACCCAGCACACGCAGGAGCGCTACAAGACAGCCTTCTACTCGCCGATCGTCTCCGACTGGCGCAATTTCGAGACCTGGACCGAGGCGGGCTCGCCGACGGCGCTGGAACGCACCAACAAGGTGTGGAAGGAGCGCCTCGCGGCCTACGAAGAGCCTTATATGGACCCGGCCATCCGCGAGGAGCTCAACGACTTCGTCGAGAAGCGTCGCGCCGAAGGCGGCGCGCCGACCGATTTTTGATCTTTCACGCCCCGCTCACTCGATTCAGTCTCTGCAAAAACGGACCTATCTTCATGAAATCCCACGTTAAAGCGGTTGTCATCGGCGGCGGTGTCGTCGGCTGCTCGGTGCTCTACCACCTCGCCAAGGCCGGCTGGACCGACATCATACTGATCGAGCGTTCGGAGCTGACCTCCGGCTCGTCCTGGCACGCGGCGGGCGGCTTCCACACGCTGAACGGCGACCCGAACGTCGCCAAGCTGCAGGCCTATACGGTCCAGCTCTACAAGGAGATCGAGGAGCTTTCCGGCCAGTCCTGCTCGCTGCATCTGACCGGCGGCGTGATGATGGCCGACACGCCCGAGCGCATGGACTTCCTGCGGCTCGCCCACGCCAAGGGCCGCTATCTCGGCATGGATACCGAGCTGATCACGCCGTCGGAAGCCAAGGCGATGTTCCCGCTGATGGACGAGAAGAATTTCGTCGGCGCCATGTGGGATCCGGTCGAAGGCCATCTCGACCCCTCCGGCACGACCCACTCCTACGCCAAGGCCGCGCGAAAACTCGGCGCCGAGATCGTGCTGCGCAACCGCGTCGTCGAGCTGACGCAGGAAGCCGACGGCACCTGGAACGTCGTCACCGAGCAAGGCACCGTGAAAGCCGAGCATGTCGTCAATTGCGGCGGGCTGTGGGCGCGCGAGATCGGCCGCATGGTCGGCGTCGAGCTGCCGGTGCTGGCGATGGAGCACATGTACCTGCTCACCGAGCCGATGCCGGAGGTCGAGGAATTCAACAGGTCGACCGGCCGCGAGATGATCGGCGTGCTTGACTTCAAGGGCGAGATCTACACCCGCCAGGAGCGCAACGGCATCCTGCTCGGCACCTATGAAAAAGCCTGCAAGCCGTGGTCGCCGGTCAACACGCCCTGGGATTTCGGGCATGAACTCTTGCCACCTGACATCGATCGCATCGCGCCGTCGCTGGAGATCGGCTTCAAGCATTTCCCCGGCATCGAGAAGGCCGGCATCAAGCAGATCATCAACGGCCCCTTCACCTTCGCGCTCGACGGCAACCCGCTGGTCGGCCCAGTCCAGGGCCTGACCAACTTCTGGTGCGCCTGCGCCGTCATGGCCGGCTTCAGCCAGGGCGGCGGCGTCGGCCTGGCGCTGTCCAACTGGATGGTGCACGGCGATCCGGGCTTCGACGTCTGGGGCATGGATGTCGCCCGCTTCGGCGAATGGGCGACGCTGCGCTACACCAACGCCAAGGTGCGCGAGAATTATTCGCGGCGCTTCTCGATCCGCTTCCCGAACGAGGAACTGCCGGCCGCCCGGCCGGCGCAGACGACGCCGCTCTACGACACGATGCTCGCCAACAATGCGGTCATGGGCGACTCGTGGGGACTGGAAACCCCGCTCTGGTTCGCGCCCAAGGGCACCGAGCCAAAGGACATCGTCTCCTTCCATCGCTCGAACGATTTCGGCCCGATCGGCGAGGAAGTTCGCGCGACGCGCGAACGGGTCGGCGTCACCGAGATCGCCAACTTTGCCAAGTACGAAGTTTCCGGGCCGGGCGCCGAGGATTTCCTCAACCGGCTGATGACCAACCGGATGCCGAAGACCGGCCGCATTGTGCTCACCCCGATGGTCAACGAGTTCGGCAGGCTGATCGGCGACTTCACCATCGCCAAGACCGGTGAGGACCGTTTCATGATCTGGGGCTCTTCGGCCGCGCAGAAATACCATATGCGCTGGTTCGAGAAGCACCTGCCCAAGGATGGTTCTGTGCGCATCCACCGCTTCGACCAGACACTGGTCGGCTTGTCGATCGCCGGACCGAGCGCGCGGAATTTGCTGCAGAAACTTGTGGACGTCGACGTCTCGACCAAGGCCTTCCGCTTCATGGACTTCCGCGAGATGGCGGTCGGCGGCGCGCCCTGCATGGTCAACCGCATCACCTATACCGGCGACCTCGGCTTCGAGATCTGGATGGCCCCCGCCTATCAGCGCCTCGTCTACAAGGCGATCAAGGAAGCAGGCGAGGAATTCGGCCTCGTCGATTTCGGCATGCGCGCGCTGCTGTCGATGCGTCTCGAAAAGAACTTCCCAACCTGGTTCCGCGAGTTGCGTCCGATCTACGGGCCGTTCGAAGGCTCGATGGACCGCTTCATCAAGCTGGAGAAGAACGACTTCATTGGCCGCGAGGCGGCTGCCAGGGAGCAGGCGCAAAGGCCGAAGCTGCGCCGCGTCTCCTTCATCGTCGATGCTGCCGACGCCGACGTGATGGGCGACGAGCCGATCTGGGCCAAGGTCAGCAAGGATTACGGCACGGTGGAGAAGCCGCATGGCTACGGCGCGCCGCGCTTCGACGAGACGGGCAAGGAAGTGCGCGGCTCCGAAGCCGCCGAAGGCGCTTCGGCCGTGCGCGGCATCGTCGATGGCGAGTGGCGCGTTGTCGGCTGGGTGACTTCGGGCGGCTATGCGCATTACGTGCAAAAGTCGATGGCGCAGGGCTATGTGCCGGCGGCCCTTGCCGAGGACGAGAGCGCCGGCCTGTTCGAAATCGAGATCCTCGGCCACCGCCGCCCGGCCCGCATCAACGTCGAGCCGCCCTTCGACCCGAGCGGCGAGAAGATGCGCACCTGATTCCAGGAAGCCGTAATGTACCGCTTTCGGATCGTGTTGGTGGCCGGCTATATAGCAACCGGCCACCAACGCATCAGATGAGAAGACGACCCTTGCGGCAGCTGGAGAAATGGACCGACTGGCTCTGCGATGAACGGGTCGGCCCTTTCAGTGCCGCAATCGCGTTTGCACTTGCCTATTGCCTGGTCCAGATCGTGGTGATGCCGCTTTCGTCCCATTTCGTGGGCACCGGCGTCGGCGTCGACGACTCCGAACAGTTGATGGCGATGCGCTTCCTCGCGGCCGGCTATGGCGGCTCGCAGCCGCCTTTATACACCTGGTTCGGCATCCTCACGGCCTCGCTGGTTGGAACCAGCATTCTCGCGCTCAAGATCGTCAAATACACGCTGCTGGCCGGTGGATTGGTCGCGTCCTTCGCCACAGTGCGCCGCCTGGGCTATTCAGCCCGCGCGGCGACCACCGCCATGTTCGGCCTGCTGCTGTTTCCACAGATCGTATGGGAGATGCAGCATGCCCTCACCCACTCGGTCGCGGTTTTTTGCTTTTCATCGCTGCTGCTCCTGGCAGTCGCCGAGTTGCAGAAACGGCGCTCGACTACCGCGTATGTGCTGCTTGGCTTGGCGACGGCCGCCGCAATGCTGTCGAAATACAATGAGGTGATCTTTCTCGCTGCGCTGTTCCTTGCGGCGCTGTCCGTCCGCGAAACACGTGAGGCGATCTTCGATCGCCGTTTCCTGATCAGTGTGGTTGTGGCGATCCTTGCCTGCCTCCCCACATTCTACTGGAGCCTCACGCATCTCGGAGACCTGCTGGCGCACAGCGGTGGCCTGGGCGTCGCCGAAGGGGGCAGCGCGGCAAAGACCCTGTCTCGCGGCATCCGCGGCTTGAGCAATGCGATGCTCAATTTCGCCGGGCTGCCGGCCACGATCTTTGCCGTCGCGTTTTTCCTGGCGCGCAAGCAATCCGCTCCACCGCCCGAGGCCGCACCGTGGCCAGAGACGCTGGTCTGGCGGGCGATAGCCTTCGCCTTGCTGATCACGCTCGTGGTGGTGCTGGCGGGCGGCATCACACAGTTTCGCGATCGCTGGATGCTGCCCGTATTCGTGCTGTTGCCGGTCGCCATTGCCATGCGGCTGGACGCGATGGGGGAAAGGGGCAGGAAGACGCAGGCGACAATCGTCTTCGTCGGCGCCGTGATGGCCACCCTCGTGCTTCCGGTAAGCTGGTACATGCAGGTCCACGGCGGCGATAACCGCGGCAGCATCGTGCGCATGGACTACGCTTCGCTCCATCGTCAGCTGACAGCCGACGGACCGGTCGGCACTGTGGTCTCGAGTTGGTTCTGGATCGGCAATCTCCGCCTCGTCGATCCCGATCTCATCGTGCTCGACGACGAGATACCCGATTTCGCCAGATCGATCCGCGAGCCCGCGGTGCTTGTGCTCGCGGATGACGAGGAACCGGCCTCCGTCATCTTCAAAAGGATCACCGAGGCCGGCTATGTGATGGATACCGTCCATCGGCGCATCGCGGTGCCGCAGTTGGGGAGCGCACCGCGCCAGGTCACGATCACCAGGCTGCACAAGATGAAGCCGCAATAGACAGACAGGGGGACCGCATGGACACACAACGTTTCGGCCGCCACCGCAAGATCATGCCGTTCGAACCCGGTTCCGTCGAGGCGCTCCGCGCCGCCTCCCGCGAGAAGGCTGGCGCGCTCAACCAGCACGCTCTGGGCTATGGCGCGGTAGCCGAAGCCGAATGGGCGGCGGCAGGCATTGCCGCTCCCGACCTGCCTGCCATGCGAACCTATCGGCTCGAGCGCATCCGCGCCGAACTCAGGCGCCGCGACTATGCCGGCGCCCTGCTCTACGACCCGGTCAACATCCGCTACGCGACGGATTCGACCAACATGCAGCTCTGGGTCGCGCACAATCCGACCCGCCACTGTTTCGTCGCCACAGAAGGTCCTGTGGTGCTGTTCGACTATTTCTCCTGCGAGCATTTGTCGGATCACGCCGGCGTCGTCGACGAGGTGCGACCGGCGGTGTCGTGGATGTACCTTTATAGCGGCGAGCTGACCGACAAGAAGGTCCGCCGCTGGGCAGCCGGCATCGCCGAGCTCCTTGCCGAGCACGGCGGCGGCAATCGGCGGATCGCCGTCGACCACATCAACCCGGAAGGCGTCGAAGAGCTTGCCCGCCGCGGCATCACGGTCGGCAATGGCGAGGCGGTGATGGAGAATGCGCGCCTCATAAAGTCGCCCGACGAGATCCTCGCCATGCGCCGCGCCATTGTCGCCTGCGAGGCGGCGATGGGCGAGATGGAAGCGGCGCTGAAGCCGGGCATTTCCGAGAACGAACTCTGGGCGGAACTGCATCGCGGCAACATCGCGCGCGGCGGCGAATGGATCGAGACCCGGCTTCTGTCGTCCGGGCCGCGCACCAACCCCTGGTTCCAGGAATGCTCGTCGCGCATCGTCGAGGACGGCGATCTCGTCGCCTTCGACACCGACCTCATCGGTCCCTATGGATTTTGCGCCGACCTATCGCGCACCTGGCTCTGCGGCGATGGCCGGCCGTCCGACGAGCAGCGTGACCTGTTCCGCATCGCCGCCGACCAGATCGCCCACAACACGGCATTGATGCGGCCGGGCATTTCCTTCCGCGATCTCGTCGAACGCTCCGCCGTGCCGCCTGGAGACTGCTTCCCGGCGCGCTACGGCGTGCTCTACCACGGCGTCGGTCTGGCGGACGAATATCCGACCCTGCCGCATGCCAGCGACTGGACGGACGACACGCCGGATGGCGTCCTGGAACCCGGCATGGTGCTGTGCGTGGAAAGCTATATCGGCAGGCTCGGCGGCCGCGAGGGCGTCAAGATCGAGGAGCAGATCCTCATCACCGAGACCGGCAACGAAAAACTCTCAGCCTACCCGCTCGACGAAAAGCTGCTTGGCAGCTGACCCGTCCAAGCCAAAGTCGGCGATGGCCTCGCGCATGGACGCAACGACGTCCGCCGATGTGGCCCTGGCCGAAATAAATGGCAATCCCTTCCGCCTAGTCGTCCAGCCGACGACTTTCACGCGCCGCGCCGCCGGCTCGAATCGCTGCGCCAATGCCCAGCTCTGGCAGTCGATGGCGGCGATATCGGCCCTGCCCTCGGCGATGGCGACGATCGACGACCGGTGGCCGCCGCTTTCGCCGCACGAGGCGAAGACGCCCAGACTTTCGCCGATCGCCTCCAGGTCGCGCGTCAGCCCGAGCAGCCCGGACATCGAATCCGGATTGTTGAAGATGAAGCGCTTGCCGCGGATGAGATCGAGCGGGATGACGGCCTTGCCATCCTCGGGCGAGCCAACCGACCGCCCGCCATCAGCCGGCATCACCAGCGCGCTGGAATAGAGCTCGCCCTGCCCGCCCTCGAACGCGTCATAGCTTGGCTGAGCGACCACCTGCACATGCCTGGCCAGGCCGAGCTCCATCGGCCCCCAGCAGGTCTGGCCGAAAAGCAGCGCCGGGCTCAGCCAGAGCTGGTGAAAATCGAACTCGTCCGGGGGCAATGTCGCGGGGTCGGGCGCTATCAGCTTTCCGGCGCCGTCTTGGATGCCGCCGGACACCGGCGGCAGGTCGCGATTGCTGCGCGCCATTCTTTCCGGCGCGTCGATACCTCTCCGTCGAAAAGCGTCGCGGAGCTGCGCCCATTGCGCGTCGATCTCGCCACGAACTTCCGGCCAGTCATACATCGGCAGAGCCGCAATCAACTTGCTCATGACGAACAGCTTTCAAAACAGGCGGTCATCGGCGCCTGAATTCCGCGGCGATAAAGCAGTCGCGAAAGTTCGAAATTACTCTTTGGGCGGCTCAGCCGGCACCGGAGCCGTGCCAAGTCCACTCACATTACGCGCTCTGATACGCGGTTTGAAGGCGCGGCCGGGTTCGGGCGCGCGGCGCAGCACCGGATGCACCACTGGCTCCTTGGCTTTGAAGGCAAATGATTTGATCAGCGCGAAATAGTTCGGATAGACGTAGCCGTTGTTCATCCGCAGCCATTCTTCGCGGCGATCGCGAAACATCTTCGGCAGTCTGTACCAGGCGACGGTCGGGCTCTTGTGGTGCACGAAATGCAGGTTGTTGTTGAGGAACAGGAAGGAGAGCGGCGACCGCTCGACGATGATCGTGCGGCCCTCCGGGTGTTCCGACCACTGATGCTCGGCATAGGTGCGCACCGAAATCAGGGACTGGCCAAGCCACACCGGCCCCAGGATGTAGAGCCAGAGCGGGATGCCGAAGCCGAAGGTCACGATCGGCACGACCACTGCAAGTCCGACGGCATGCAGCAGCCAGGCTTTGCGGATCGCCTTGTCGCCGGCGGCCATCTGTCTGGCGTCGTCGAGGAAGAAGCCGATCGACGACAGCCAAGGTCCGAGAACGAAGCGGCCGACCATTGTGTTGTTGATCTTGAGCAGGAACTTCATCGCCGGCGGCATTTCCGCATGCATCCAGAGCGCCTGGTAATAGCTTTCCGGATCGTCGAGCGGGTCGGTCAGCCGCTCGTCGGCGTGGTGGCGAAGATGGATCGCCTTGAAACGGCGGAACGGCCAGACCAGCCCGATCGGCAGGACGACGAAGGCTTCGTTGATGCTGGCGTTGCGGGTCGGATGGCCATGCAGCACTTCGTGCATCAGCGAGGATTGCAGGGCCAGTATCAAGGCCAAGGCGACAAGGGCCAGCAGCGAATAGGAAGGCCAAAGCAGGAAGCCGGTGGCAAGCCAGGCGCCATAACAGAACAGTGTGAGGAATACTGTCGGCCATTCCACGGCCGGTGTGCTGCTGTGTCTCTTGCGTATGCCAGTCATGCTATCGACCACTGCCTTCCAGTCGCCGGAACCACTTTGATTCCTGACAGCATTGTGTCAGGAGCCTGCCGTTGTCGCAACGCGACAAAGTGAACAACCTGTTGCGAATGCGCATTTTTGGCTGCAGATGTTATATATTGTAAACAGATTTGGGGATTCATTTGCGCCTGAGCACCTACCCAGTAGGCCTGGGCGCAAATTTTTCCTCCACTGGAAAGGAGCGGCGTGATGGACAAGCGTGATCTGTCGACGGTCTTCCGAGAGCGCCTGAAATTGCTCTTGACACGCTCGGACTTGAACCAGTCGGCCTTCGCGAGCGCCGTCGGCATCGATCGTTCGGCGCTGTCGCAACTCCTGTCGGGCGCCTCGCCGCGCCTGCCCCGCGCCGAGACGCTTCTCAACATCGCCGCCGAGTTCAAGGTATCGCTCGACTGGCTGCTGGGCCTTAGCCAGGACGAAGGCGTCACCGGCGAGATTCGCGAAAGCCTCGAGATCGAGGAGGCGCCGGACGGCTTTGACCGCACGCTACTTGCCAAATGGCACGCCGAGGCGGTCGGCACCAAGATCCGCTACGTGCCGGCGGGCATTCCGGACCTCCTGCGCACCGAGGCCCTTGTCGAATACGAGGCCGGCATTACCAACAAGAGCCGCGAGGCGCAGGCCGGCGAAACGCAATACCGCATCGACTACAACAGGCGGCCCGAGACCGACATGGAGGTCTGCATGCCGCGCCATACGCTGGAGATTTTCGCTCGCGGGCTCGGCGTCTGGGACCGGTTCCCGGAAGCCGAGCGCCGCCGGCAATTGCTGCACATGGCAACGCTCCTCGACGACCTTTACCCGACCTTCCGCCTGTTCCTCTATGACGGCCGCATGCGCTATTCGATCCCTTATACGATCTTCGGGCCGTACCGCGCCGCAATCTATGTCGGCGATATGTATCTGGTGTTGAACGCCACCCAGCCGGTCCGTACCCTGACCAGCCACTTCGACAATCTGATCCGAGCCGCCGACATCAACGCGCATGAGGCGGCGAGCTTCACGCAGAAGCTGGCCGGCATCTCTTTCCCCTCAGGCTCTGTCTGAACGTGACCATCATCGCCATGCTGGCATGCGGCGACCAACCTGGCCGACCCGTCCGTTTTAGGAAACTCATGCAAGAGCGGGGGCGCAAATTCATTGACTAGATATAAAGACTTCTTTATATCGTTATTTGAATTCAAGATGCGAAAGCCAGAGCCATGACCGCCACCAATCCGATCGACGCATTGCTTGCCGAAAAAGGCGTGCTGCTGGCCGACGGCGCCACCGGCACCAATTTATTCGCGATGGGACTTGAGGCCGGCGAAGCCCCCGAGCTGCTCAACGAGACGGCGCCCGACACCATCGCCGCGCTGCATCAGAATTTCGTCGATGCCGGCGCTGACATCATCCTGACCAATTCCTTCGGCGGCACCCGTCATCGGCTGAAGCTGCATCACGCTCAGGACCGCGTGCATGACTTGAACAAGCGCGCCGCGGAAATTGCCCGTTCGGTGTCCGACAAGGCAGGCCGCAAGGTGATCGTTGCCGGCTCCGTCGGCCCGACCGGCGAGCTTTTGGTGCCGCTCGGCGCTATGTCTTATGAGGAAGCGGTGGATGCCTTCGCCGAGCAGATCGAAGGCTTGAAGGCCGGCGGAGCCGAAGTCGCCTGGATCGAGACCATGTCGGCGCCGGATGAGATCCGCGCCGCGGCCGAAGCCGCGATCCGTGTCGGCCTGCCCTACACCTATACCGGTTCCTTCGATACGGCCGGCCGCACCATGATGGGGCTGTTGCCCAAGGACATCCACGGCGTTGCGGATGGACTGTCGCAGGCTCCGCTTGGGGTGGGCGCCAATTGCGGCGTCGGCGCAGCCGACATCCTGGCCTCGCTGCTCGACATGACCGACGCGAAGCCGGAAGCCACCGTGATCGTCAAGGGCAATTGCGGCATTCCGGAATTCCGCGGCAGCGAGATCCACTATTCCGGCACGCCGGAACTGATGGCCGACTATGTCCGGCTGGCAGTCGATGCCGGCGCCAAGATCGTCGGCGGCTGCTGCGGCACCTCGTTCGCTCACCTTGCCGCGATGCGCAAGGCGCTCGACGCGCACACCAAGTCGGCGCGTCCGACAGTCGAGTCCATCGTCGAGCGCATCGGGCCGATGCGCAACAAGATAGCGAGCGCTGCCGAGGCAGGCGAAGGCCGTCGCGAACGCCGGCGCAGCCGCGCCTGAAATTGGCCTGCTCTATTCGCTGTTTTCAGCGTAACGCGACAGCGCCGTACCGAGATCGGTGGCGGCGCTGTTCTTGCCGTCGGCGCCCATCGTCATCAACGCGCCGGACGCGCGCGGGTCGCTGATCTGCTCCAGCATCACGCGAAAGCGGTCGTTGTTGAGCGCAGAGAGCGCCGTGTCGCGGGCCGCATCGACATTATTCCTGATCCGCGCGGATTCCGCCGACGGAGCGGACGGTGCTCGCGTCTGAAGATTGCCCGCAGTCGGCGTCACATTCCCGGTGATATGCAATTCCAGCCCCTCACTTCTATCAGCTTTGACTAACAGGAGGGCATTGCGATCAAGTTCCGGAAAAGCCGCGCAATTTAACGATCGGCAAAAGCCGGCAGGTCCTCCGCCGGCTTTTTGTTCCATGGCCGGCACCCGCCCTATTTGTTGGTGCCCAGCGACGAGGCTAGCCGCACCAGCGACAGGAATTCCGCCCTGTAGCCGAACGGATCAACGCCGCGCGCGGCGTTGGCGATCTCCAGGATCCGGTCGTAGCCGAAATTCGCCGTCTGATCTTCGTCGCGCAGCTTCTGCCCGAAAGCCGCAACCGCTACCGAAAAGCGCTGGTCGACGCCGGCTTCATCGAAGGACGGCACCTCGTTGGCCGCGGTCACCGGTGTCGTGATCAGTTTCGAGACATTCTCGTTCGGCAGCTTGTAGCGGATTTTTACGAAGGCATATTCGCCCGCATTGGCAACGCCGCCATTGTCGACCTTCGCCTCGCCATAGCGCAACGGATCGACCTGCTCGGCGCCACTTCCCTTGGGCGTGACCTCGTAGATCGCCGTCACCGAATGGCCGGAACCGATATCGCCGGCGTCGACGCGGTCATTGTTGAAATCCTCGCGCTTGAGCGCCCGCGTCTCATAGCCGACCAGCCGGTATTCCGAGACCTTGGCCGGGTTGAACTCGACTTGGATTTTCACATCCTTGGCAATGGTGAACAGCGTCGAGGACGCGTCCTCGACCAGCACCTTCTCGGCCTCGGCAAGCGTGTCGATATAGGCGGCCGTGCCATTGCCGTTCTGGCCGATGGTCTGCATCATCTGGTCGTTGAGATTGCCGCGGCCGAAGCCGAACACCGAGAGAAACACGCCGGTCTTGCGCTCCTTCTCGATCAACCGTTTGAGGTCGTCGTCATCGGTCTGGCCGACGTTGAAATCGCCGTCGGTGGCAAGCATCACGCGGTTGATGCCGTCCTTGACGAAAGACTGCTGCGCAAGTTTGTAGGCTTCCTTGATGCCTGCCTCGCCGGCGGTCGAACCGCCTGGCTCCAGATTGTCTATCGCCGCAAGAATCTTCTGCCTTTCCGCGGCCTTTGTCGGCATCAGCACCGTGCCGGCATTGCCGGCATAGGTGACGATGGAGACGGTGTCGTCGGCCTTGAGCTTGCTGACCAGCAACCGGAACGCCGACTTCAACAGCGGCAGCTTGTCCGGCTCGTCCATCGAACCCGAAACGTCGATCAGGAACACCAGGTTTGCCTTCGGCGCCTCGACCGGCTTCACGTCAAAACCCTTGATCGCAACATGCATCAGCTTGGTGCGCTCGTTCCAGGGCGTCGGCATGACGGTGACGGTCGAATTGAACGGCGTCGCGGCCGAGTCCGGCCCCTTCCAGTCATAGGGGAAGTAATTGATCATCTCTTCGACCCGCACCGTACCTGGGTCGGGCAGAATACCTTCCTTCAGCGAGCGGCGGACGAAGGAATAGGACACCGTGTCGACATCGATCGAGAAGGTCGACACCGGATCCTGGGCGGCTTGGTGAACCGGATTGGTCTTGAAGGTCTCGATGCGGTCGCGGTTTTGCTCTTGCGGCTGCATTTGATCGGCCGGCATGGGCGCCGGCTGAACCATCGGCCTGGAACCAGCGACGGCGCCAGCCGGCATCTCTGCAGGTTGCATGGCGGTTGCCGGCGCCTGGGCATCCGCGCGTCCGCCGGCGGCCAGCTGGTCAACCTCCGCAGGTGCAGGCGGCGGCACAGGCAGCGCCTGTGGTGCTTGCTTGGCAAAGTCCTTCAACGCCCCGTATTCCTGCCTGGTCCGATCATCGGATCGGCTCAATTCAGTTTTCGGCGGCGATGCCGGTGCGACCTGCGCCTCGTCTTCGACACGCCTCTCGCTGTCGGCGCCGGTCTTCTTCTCCTTGGCAGGCGCGGCCGCCAGCGGCTCGCTGATCGCGGGCTGGTTCGGTATCGGCTTCTGCGCAACCGGCTTGTCGGCCACCGTTTCGGTGACCTTCCCGTTTGAAATAACGGGCGGCTGCTCCCTCAGCATCTCAAAAGCGGCATAGCCGGCGATAGGCAGCGCGACCAGCGCGGTCAGGGCCGGGGTGGCAATGAGTTTCCGTTGCATGATCTCTCTCCAGAGCCTTTGTGCTCGCTCCGTGAGACGAAGACCTGCCGGCGATCCTTGGGGGACGGTCGAAATTTTTTCGTTCAAGTCGAAGGCCTGCATCGCGGCGGCCAACGCACGCGTTTGCGCTTCGCTGTCCGGCGCCGGAACTGCCAGATTGCGCAGCCTTTCGAGTTCGTTGTCGTCGACCATGGTCACACTTCCCCGGCTGAGCGCATGAGCAGCTTCAGCCGTTTCTTCGCTTCATGGATGTGCCAGGAAACCGTCGCCTCCGAGATCGCCATCACCACGGCCGCAGCCGCGTGGCTCAACCCTTCGCCATAGACGAGCAGCACCGCGTCGCGCTGCTTGTCCGGCAGCATGCGCACCGCCGCCCACAGCGCCTCTGCCGGGTCCTGGATTTCCGCCGATCCCTGTCCCGCAATCAGCGCATACGTGCCGAAGGCCTCGGTCTTGGCGCTGTCGCGGGCGCGCTTGCGCATCATGTCGCGCGAAGCGTTCAGTGTCATGGCGTAGAGCCAAGTCGTGAACGCGCCGTTGCCCTGATAGTCGCGGATTGCCCGGCCGAGCCGCACGCAGACATCCTGGGCGATGTCTTCGGCATCGGCCTTGCGGCCGCACCAGCGATAGGCGGCGCGATAGACGAAACCATAGTGCCTTTCGAGCAGTTTGCCGAAAGCCCCCCTGTCTCCGCCCCTCGCCCGCCCGATCAATTCGGCATCGGAGGCTTCGCTGTCGTCCAGCATCATCGCCGTCATTTGCCTGTTGGACGAAGGCTAATGGCGATTCCTTGGGGCGATGGAAAGATTTTTTTGCGGCAGCCTCCGCACCCTACCCTAAGGTCTCGGCGAACAGCGTGATGAGCCGCTTCCAATGGCGCTCGGCGCCCGCTTCGTCATAGACGCTGTGGTCCTTGACGCACCAGCCATGACCGACGCCGACATAGTTCTCGATCGTGTGGTCGACTTCGGCGACCCTGAGCGCCTCTGCCAGCCGGGCCGATTGCTCCGGCGGAAAGCTGCGGTCCACGCCGGCGACCCCGACGTAGATGCGTGCCTTGATCGACGCCGCCTTCCGGTGCGGGCTGTCGGGCGCGTCGCTTGCCAGATTGCCGCCGTGGAAGCTGGCCGCGGCAGCAATGCGGTCGGGATAGGCCGCGGCGGCATTGAGAGCCCGAGCGCCGCCCATGCAATAGCCGACGACGCCGACCGGCCCGTCCAGGCCTTCGGCAGTGAGCGCATCGAGGAAGGCCGCGCTGTCGCGGATGGTCATCTCTTGCGTGGTGCCACCGCTCAGCGCCGTCAGTTGAGCCCTGGTCTTATCCTCAGCAAACGCAGTCTTAGGGTCGAACGGTCCATAGGGCACGCTGCGATAGAACAGATCGGGCACCAGCACGGCATAGCCATGCCCTGCGAGGCGTTCGGCCATCTGGTCGAGCGTCGGCCGCGGGCCGAAAATATCCATGTAGAGAATGACGCCGGCCCTGGCCGCCGCCGCCGGTCGGAACAGCCCGGCCTTGGCCTTCCCGTCCCGGGTTTCGATCTCGATCTCTTGCTTGGCCATGCTGCTCTCCGTCGTCTGTCCGCGCGATAGATATCCGGCTGGAGCGGCCCGGCAAGACAATCCCGGAGCCTGGCGTTCAAGATTTCGTGCGGTTGGCCTTCATCTTACAGCCGAGCAAAGGCCGCCATATGAAAGGCCTGCACCTCTGGCGGATAGCGATAGTCCGCCCCGTAGGGACATGCGTTGCGGTCGAGGCAGCCGCTCGTGCGGCACAGGCCGCCTCCGGGGCCGCGCACATGCCCAAGACAGGCTTCATGGGCAAAACCCTGCTCGGAATAGGCATCGACCGGACAGGAATTCATGCAGGGTTTTTCGACGCATGTGTCGCAGAGATGAATCGCTTCTCGAGGCTCGGGGAGGAAAATCTCTTCCTCGAACAGCAGCGCGCCGCGATAGGCATGCCACAACCCATACTGCGGATGCATGAGGATGCCGAGCGGCGACGGCTTCAACCCTTCCGCCCGCATCGCCCATTGCTGGAACGGCAGATAGGGCCTGTCGGAGGGCGACACGGCGCGAGCGCCGAACGCTTGCGCCACCGCGCCGATCACCTCCCGCGACCAGGTGTCGAGCGGGTTGACGATCCCGCTGGCCCGCTGCCCGAGCCAGCGCTGGAAGTGCGGCCAGGGTGCGGCGCCGGCCTGCCCAACCAAGAGGGCGGACTTCGCAGGCGCGCCTGAAAGCCCCGCAGGCACGGCTTCATCACTAGCGAAGCGAAAGCCGCCCCGAAGGATCAGGCCGTGGGCGGCAAGCGCGGCCGCGGTCCCTTCGATCGTGCCGCGCGAAAAAGTCATCCCTTCTTGTCCGGGTCGGAGAACGCGCTCCGCCAGACTTCCTTATGGATGATGTTGGCGACTTTAGCCCGGCCTGACTCGGGCTCCTTTCAAGTGAAGGCGTCGGCCATCGAGGCCTTCTTCCTGTCGATGAAATCCTTCAGTGCCTCGTCAATCGCCGGATCGAGATGCGGTGCCTCGTAGCTTTCCAGCCAGCGGCGGGCGAGCTCGTTGGCGCGCTGCGGCGCTGTCTTTTCGCCTTCGGCCAGCCACTGCTCATAGGAATTGTTGTCGGCGATGTTGGAGCGGTAGAAGGCGGTCTGGAAATTCGCCTGCGTGTGGTCGCAGCCGAGATAGTGGCTGCCCGGACCGACCTGGCGGATGGCGTCCATCGCCTGGCCGTTCTCCGACAGGTCGACGCCCTCGGCGAATTTCTGCGTCATGCCGAGCTGGTCGATGTCCATCATGAATTTCTCGTAGCAGGAGGCGAGACCGCCCTCGAGCCAGCCGGCCGAATGCAGCACGAAGTTGGTGCCGGCAAGGATGGTCGAGTTCAGCGTGTTTGCGCTCTCATAGGCCGCCTGCGCATCCGGGACCTTCGAGGCGCAGAGCGAGCCGCCGGTGCGGAACGGCAGGCCTAGCCGGCGCGCGAGCTGCGCTGCGCCATAGGAAACCAGCGATGGTTCCGGCGTGCCGAAAGTCGGCGCGCCCGACTGCATCGAGATCGACGAGGCGAAAGTGCCGAACAGCACCGGCGCGCCGGGCCTGATCAGCTGCGTGAAAGAGGCGCCGGCAAGCACCTCGGCCAGGATCTGCGTCAGCGTTCCGGCAACCGTCACCGGGCTCATCGCGCCGGCCAGGATGAACGGCGTGACAATGCAGGCCTGGTTGTGGCGCGAATAGACTTTCAGCGCGCCGAGCATGGTCTCGTCGAACACCATCGGCGAGTTGGCGTTGATCAGGCTGGTCAGCACCGTGTTTTTCTCGACGAAATCCTCGCCGAACACGATCTTGGCCATCGCCACCGTATCCTCGGCCCGCTCCGGCGCCGTCACCGAGCCCATGAACGGTTTGTCCGAATAGCGGATATGCGAATAGACCATGTCCAGATGGCGCTTATTGACCGGCACGTCGACCGGCTCGCATACCGTGCCGCCCGAATGGTGGATCGACGGCGCCATATAGGCGAGCTTCACGAAATTCTGGAAATCCTCAAGCGTTGCGTAGCGGCGGTTGCCGTCGAGGTCGCGCACGAAGGGCGGGCCGTAGACCGGCGCGAACACCGTTCCCTTGCCCCCGATCTGCACCGAACGCTCCGGATTGCGCGCATGCTGGGTGTAGATCGAAGGCGCGGTCTTGAGCAGCGAGCGGCAAAGCCCCTTGGGAAAATGCACGCGCTCGCCTTTCACATCGGCGCCGGCCTCTTTCCACAGCGCGAGCGCCTCGGCGTCGTCGCGGAAGATGATGCCGATCTCTTCCAGCACCGTGTCTGTGTTCTTCTCGATCAGCGCCAGGCCTTCCTCGTCGAGGACCTCGTAGACGTTAATCTTGCGCTTGATATAGGTGAGCTGGGTGCCCGGACCGCCGCCTGCGCGCGCCGCGCGCCTGGCCGCCGCGCCGCCGCTGGCGCCGCGTCCGCGTCGTCCGCCCGACGCTTCCTGCTCGACTGCCGCGTTATCGCTCATGATCGTTCTTCCTATAGATTTTAGATTTGGGCCTGAATTGGCTCGCGGCCGGTTCGCCGCCGCTTCTTTCCGGATCGTAGCCATGCACCCTATTGGAAACGGCCCGCCAGCGCCAACGCCTGTCGCAAAATCGACAAGAAAACCGCCAACTTTTCAGTCGCTTTCCTTTTGCGGGAAGTCGCAAATCAGCTATGGCTACCTTGCCCTCGCGGGTTAGGTATTGGCGCATCGATTTTTGAGCTGCAGCAAGCATTCCGAGCAGCAAGGAGCCCGAGGAAAAAATGTCCGACGACGAGATCATCCTTTCCGAGCTTTCCGACGAGGAACTCGTGCAGCAGATGCATGACGACCTTTATGACGGGCTGAAGGAAGAGATCGAGGAAGGCACGCATATCCTTCTTGAGCGCGGCTGGCAGCCCTACACGGTGCTGACCGAGGCGCTGGTCGAAGGCATGCGCATCGTCGGCGAAGATTTCCGCGACGGCATCCTGTTCGTGCCGGAAGTGCTGCTCTCGGCCAATGCCATGAAGGCCGGCATGGCCATCCTGCGCCCGCTGCTTGCCGCCACCGGCGCGCCCAAGCAGGGCAAGATGGTGATCGGCACCGTCAAGGGCGACATCCACGACATCGGCAAGAACCTCGTCGGCATGATGATGGAAGGCGCCGGCTTCGATGTCATCGACCTCGGCATCAACAATGCGGTCGAGAAATATCTGGAAGCGATCGAGCAGCATCAGCCCGACATCATCGGCATGTCGGCGCTGCTCACCACGACCATGCCCTATATGAAGGTCGTCATCGACACGATGAAGGAAAAGGGCATTCGCGACGATTACGTCGTGCTGGTCGGCGGTGCGCCGCTCAACGAGGAATTCGGCAAGGCCGTCGGCGCCGACGCCTATTGCCGCGATGCCGCTGTGGCGGTCGAGACCGCCAAGGACTTCATGAAGCGCAAGCACAACGTTCGCGCTTCCGCCTGATCCCAGGGCATCAGGATGGATCGAAAAAAGCCGCGCCTTGCAGCGCGGCTTTTTTGTTCCCAGATGATGATGAGGCTGAACGATCAGTTGGCGACAGTGTCTTTGACCGCCCTCGCCGTCGATTTGACGTCCTTGCCGACGCCTCGAATGGTGTTGGCGCAGGCGGTGAGTGCAAGCGCGCAGGCAAGGATGGCAATCGGCGCGATGCGAAGCAGTTTCATGGGTGTCTCCCTCAACAGATAATTAGCCCCGCAGCGAAAACCGGCTCGACTGGTTCATGGTCAAAACGCAAAAAACGAAACCGAATCAAACAGACAGGCTGCTCGTCATCGCCTGCGGGATGATTGCGCGCGAAGTTTTGGCCGTCAAGCAACAGCTAAAGCTCGATCACCTTGAGTTGACCTGCCTGCCGGCCGAGTTCCACTTCTATCCGGACCGCATCGCGCCGGCCATGGACAAGGCCATCGAAAAGGCCAAGGCGGAAGGCTACAACCACATCTTCGTCGGCTATGCCGATTGCGGCACCGGCGGCATGCTCGACCGCGTCATCGAGAAGCATGGCGTGGAGCGCATGGCCGGCCCCCATTGCTTCGCCTTCTACCAGGGCATGGACGCCTACGCGAAGGTCGCCGACGGCGACATGATGTCGTTCTACATGACCGACTTCCTCTGCCGCCAATTCGACGCCTTCTTCATCAAGCCGCTCGGGCTCGACAGGCATCCCGAGCTTATCAAGGACTATTTCGGCAATTACGAGAAGCTGATCTATCTCGCGCAAACCGACGATCCGGAACTCGACAAGGTTGCCGAGAAAGCCGCCGCCATGCTCGACCTCGCCTACGAGCGCCGCTCGACCGGCTATGGCGATCTCACGGGTGAACTGGCACGGGCGGCAGCCAACGCTTGAGGCTCTCGCAGGGCTGCTTCAACGGCGGCCTGCGGATCGGAAAATCGACTTGCAGACGAAGCCCCCTCGCCTCCGCTGTTAAGCCGGATGACAGCGGCCTGCGAACGGGTAAGTTGTGCCCCAAGCAGACCAAACAGCTGTTCCAGCCACCGATTCGGGAAACGCCCATGATCCCTCGCCTGCTGCTTGCCGCCCTTTGCCTTATCGGCTTCGCCCTGCCCGCCTATGCCGACGGCGAGCTGCAGAAGCTGATCACCGCCGCAGACAAGGCGCGACTGGATAAATATGGCGAAACGCGCAAGGCGGCTCTCGAAGAGGCAAAGGCCGGCGATCCGGCTGAGGTCAAGCAACTCGATGCGCTGCTCGCGAAGCCGCTGGTCGCTTTCTCCGACAAGGATCTGACCGGCAACTGGAAATGTCGCACCATCAAGGCCGGCGGCTTGAGCCCGCTAGTCATCTATGGCTGGTTCAAGTGTAAGGTCACCGGGGACGGCTCGGGTTGGCGGCTGCAGAAGATCAGCGGCTCGCAGCGCACCACCGGTCGCTTCTTCGACGACGGTGAGAAGCGCGCCATCTATCTCGGCTCGTTTTCGGTCAATGACGAAAAGGCCAAGCCCTATGGCAGCGGCGCCGAAAGCGACCAAGTGGGCTATGCCTTCCGCAACAGTGCCACCGAGTGGCGCATCGAATTCCCCGCGCCCTATTATGAATCGAAACTCGACATCATGGAATTCAAGCGCTGACTGAGCCCGAAAAGTTGCAGACTTTTCGGACCAGGATCATGCGTCGACCATTGGCTCACTAAGGGTTAACCCGCTCTCCCTAGCATGCGCCCGACTTTGAGAGCGGGTGCTTGCCATGGCAACGTCGGAATCCAGTCCGCGACGGATTGTGGTCGTCACCGAAGGCGGTCCGCATATCTGGGCCATCGTCAACGCCATCGCCGATCGCGTCGGCCCTGTCAGTGTCATCCTCGAAACCCCTGAATCAAAAAAGCGTTTGCTGCTCGGCCGCGCCCGCCGCCAGGGCTGGATCTCGGCCATCGGCCAGCTCGGCACGATGCTGCTGACCAGGCTTGGCAAGCGGTTCTTTGCCGGCCATGCTGCACGGCTGATTGCCGAGGAAAAGCTCGAGACAGAACCTCGCCCGACCCAGACGATCATTCATGTGCCTTCCGCCAACGGTCCGGAATGCCTTCAGGCGATTGAGAAGATCGGGCCGGGCGTCGTGCTCCTCGCTGGCTGCCGGCTGCTGTCGAGGAATATGCTCGCGAAGGTGCCTTGCCCGGTGCTCAACTATCACGCCGGCATTACCCCGAAATATCGTGGCATGAATGGCGGCTACTGGGCGCTGGCCTCCGGTGATCGAGGGAATTTCGGCACCACCGTGCATCTGGTCGATGCCGGCGTCGACACCGGCGGAGTGCTGAAGCAGGCGCGCGGCAAGTCGAAACGCGGCGACACCATCGCCAGCTACGCGCTGCGGCAGGCGGCATTTTCCCGCGACATCTGCGTCCAGGCAGTGGCCGAGACGCTGGCGGGAAAACTTACGATGATCGATCCCGGCCTGCCCTCGAAACAGTGGTTTCACCCGACGATTTGGTTCTACCTCTGGACCGGCCTGACGAAGTGCGTCTGGTAATCTGCCAGCGTCGGAAATTCAGCACTCGCTTTGCGTCATCGCCAGCGTCGCTTTTGAAGGCGCGCGCGTCGTCCCATAACAAGCGGCACAAGGGCGCATGCGGCAATGCTCCCAACATCGAGGAGTTGAGAATTCATGGCCGATCTGATCGTCGTCTATTGGCGCGATATCCCTGCGCAGGTCATCGTCAAGAAAGGCCGGCAGAACGCCAAGCGCGAGCTGCCGCTGCGCTTCACCGAGGCGATCGACATGTGCGCCATGCGCACCGGCGCCGGCGGCACCGACGATTACCTCGCCGAATGGCGCAAGGCCGATCCGGTTCCGGTCGGCGACGACATCGAAGCCGAGGTTGAGAAGGCCTACCAGGAACTCGATACGAAATATGACCGCGAGCGGCTGGTCGCTCTGGTCAAGGCTGGCGGGAAAGAAAATGTCTGAGAAGCAGCCGGCGGTCACCCAGGCCACCCTGGTCAAGAAGGCAGCGCCGAAGTCCGACTACAAGCCCGCGGACGTGTCGCCGCAACGCCGCGTTCAGCGCACTTTTGCCGTGAGGTTGTGGTCCATCCGCCATTCGCGACTGCTCGAATGGTTTTATGGCAGGTTCGCCGATGTCTTCCTGCTCTTGCATCCTTTGTGGAAGGGCATCGGCTACGGCCGCGTCGAAGCGCCGGTGAAATTCGTCGAGAAACGCGTCAAGGGCTTCATGTTCGACTGCCGCATGTGCGGCCAGTGCGTGCTCTCCTCCACCGGCATGTCGTGCCCGATGAACTGCCCGAAGCAGCTGCGCAACGGCCCGTGCGGCGGCGTGCGCGCCAACGGCAATTGCGAGGTCGAGCCGGACATGCCCTGCGTCTGGGTCAAGGCCTGGGAAGGCTCCCGCAACATGAAGCATGGCGACAAGATCCTCACCGTGCAGAAGCCGGTCGATCAGTCGCTGCGCGAAACCTCGGCCTGGCTCAGGGTGACCGCGCAGGCGGCCGCGGCGCGTGAAGCCGCCCAGAACCCGCAGAACCCCGGAGCTTCAGCATGAGCATCCGCCACCAGCGCGACGAGAACCCGGCCGGCGTTCACCTGCCGCTCGATCCCCTGCCCGGCCATTCGTCGCGCGGTCGGTTGGAGCGCGTGCTGCGCCGCGGCGAGTTCGCGGTGACGACCGAGCTCAACCCGCCCGACAGCGCCGACCCTGAAGACGTCTACAACCGCGCCAAGATCTTCGACGGTTGGGTCGACGCCATCAACGCGGTCGACGCCTCCGGCGCCAATTGCCACATGTCTTCGGTCGGCATCTGCGCGCTTTTGACCCGCATGGGCTACGCCCCGATCATGCAGATCGCGTGCCGCGACAAGAACCGCATCGCCATTCAGGGCGACGTGCTGGGCGGCGCGGCAATGGGCGTCGCCAACATGCTCTGCCTCACCGGCGACGGCGTGCAGGCCGGCGATCAGCCGGGCGCCAAGCCGGTCTTCGACCTCGATTCCATGTCGCTGCTCGAAACCATCCGCATCATGCGCGACAACGGCAAGTTCCTGTCCGGCCGCAAGCTGACGACGCCGCCGCAGGTCTTCCTCGGTGCTGCCGTAAACCCCTTCGCGCCGCCTTTCGATTTCCGTCCCATCCATCTCGGCAAGAAGATCGCCGCCGGCGCGCAATTCGTGCAGACGCAATATTGCTTCGATGTGCCGATGTTCCGAACCTTCATGCAAAAGGCGCGCGACCTCGGCCACACCGAAAAAGTCTTCATCCTGTGCGGCGTCGGGCCGCTCGCCTCTGCCAAGACCGCCAAATGGATCCGCTCCAACGTGCCGGGTATCCATATCCCCGATGCGGTGATCAAGCGGCTCGAAGGCGCGCAGGACCAGAAGAAGGAAGGCAAGCAGCTCTGCATCGACATCATCAACGAGGTGAAGGAAATTCCGGGCGTCGCCGGCGTCCATGTGATGGCCTACCGCCAGGAAGAATATGTCGCCGAGATCGTCGATGAATCCGGCGTGCTGAAAGGCCGCCAGCCCTGGAAACGGGAGATCCGCCGCGACGACCAGATCGTCGCGGAGCGGCTCGACCACATACTGCACGACGAGATTACCGAAACCCAGGTCGACATGGTGAAGACCGCGCATTGATGTATGTCGCCCAAAAGTGAGAACCGGTTTGGGGCAACGACATACATGAACTTAAAGTCCAAGGCGCGGCCGGCACCCGTCCGCTTGAACAAGACCAGATAACGATATAAAGAACTCTTTATATCCCGACGGAGAGATTGCATGACCCGCACCATCGTCGCCTCGGCGACCCGAGAAATCGTCATCGGCTTCGATCAGCCCTTCTGCGTGATCGGCGAGCGCATCAACCCGACCGGCCGCAAGAAGCTGGCCGCCGAGATGGTGGCCGGCAACTTCGAGACCGTCATCAAGGATGCGCTGGAGCAGGCCGCCTGCGGCGCCACCATGCTCGACGTCAATGCCGGTGTCACCGCCGTCGACCCCAATGCGACCGAGCCGGCGCTTTTGGTGCAGACGCTGGAGATCGTGCAGAACTTGGTCGATCTGCCGCTGTCTATCGACTCTTCGGTGACCGCCGCGATCGAGGCGGCGCTGAAGGTCGCCAAGGGGCGCCCGCTGGTCAACTCCGTCACCGGCGAGGAAGAGAAGCTCGAAGCCATCCTGCCGCTGGTCAAGAAATACAACGTTCCGGTCGTCGCCATCTCCAATGACGAGACCGGCATCTCGATGGATCCGGACGTCCGCTTCGCGGTCGCCAAGAAGATCGTCGAGCGCTGCGCCGATCACGGCATTCCCGCGCATGACGTCGTCGTCGATCCGCTGGTGATGCCGATCGGCGCGCTGGGCGATGCCGGCCGCCAGGTGTTCGCACTGCTGCGCCGGCTGCGCGAGGAACTCAAGGTCAACACCACTTGCGGCCTTTCCAACATCTCGTTTGGCCTGCCGCATCGCCACGGCATCAACGCCGCCTTCATCCCGATGGTGATCGGCGCCGGCATGACGAGCGCCATCATGAACCCGGTCCGCCCGCAGGAGATGGAGGCCGTGCGCGGCGCCAACGTGCTCAACGGCACCGACGAGAACTGCACCAACTGGATCCGCACCTACAAGGACTACAAGCCGGCCGAAGGCGGCCATGCGGTCGCGGCTCCGGTCGCGGTCACCGCCCCTGGCGATGGCGCCGCCGCTGCCGGCGGGCGTCGCCGCGGCGGTCGTGAAGCCCGCATGGCCAGGGGGTAAGCGCGCAATCGTGAGCCGCATTGCAAACAGCCCTGATCCGGTCGCATCGTCGATGCGGTCGGAGAAGTCTGCTTTGCGGTCAGGCGACGCCCAATATGGCGTCGAACAACGCCATTCCAGCCCAGGATCCGAAGATGCCTGTGCCGCCGCCGACGATGACATCATCGTCGTAGGCGGGCCAGAATGCGTGGAGCAGGAGCGCTCCGACGATCGCGCCGAGAATTCCGGAGGCCAGATATTGCGGATTGCGCAGCCATGGGCCTTTGAGCACGCGCACCATGGTGAAAGCGGTGAAGATGGCGGGCAGCAGAATATCCGACATGTTTGGCCCCTGGACCAACGTACACTCCACCCAACAGTAAAACGATCCGTTAAACGGTATCGGCAATTGCCATCGAGACGCGTGCCAGCATGAATCCCCCGCCCAACATCACCGATCCGCTTGTGCTGTTTATGCCGTCAGGCAAGCGCGGGCGGTTTCCCGTTGGCACGCCGGTGCTGGACGCCGCGCGCCAGCTCGGCGTCTATGTCGAGAGCGTGTGCGGCGGCCGCGCCACTTGCGGGCGCTGCCAGATCGAGGTGCAGGAAGGCAATTTCGCCAAGCACAAGATCGTCTCTGCCAACGACCACATCTCGCCCAAGGGCGCCAAGGAAGAGCGCTACGAGCGCGTGCGCGGCCTGCCCGAGCGCCGCCGCCTCTCCTGCTCGGCGCAGATTCTCGGCGACCTCGTCATTGACGTGCCGCAGGACACGGTCATCAACGCCCAGACCATCCGCAAGGCAGCTGACACCAGGGTTATCGCTCGCGATACGGCAATCCGCATGTGCTATGTCGAGATTGAAGAGCCCGACATGCACAAGCCGCTCGGCGACCTCGACCGACTCAAGATCGCCTTGACGAAGGACTGGGGTTTCAAGAACGTCGAGTTCGACTTCTATCTCATGCCGCAAGTGCAGGGCATTCTGCGCAAGGGCAATTGGACCGCCACCGCCGCCATCCACAAGGATGCGGACAGCGACATCGCGCGCGTCATCGCGCTGTGGCCAGGCCTGAAGAACGAGGCCTACGGGCTCGCCTGCGACATCGGCTCGACGACCATTGCCATGCATCTCGTGTCGCTGCTGTCGGGCCGCGTCGCCGCCTCTTCCGGCACCTCCAATCCGCAGATCCGCTTCGGCGAGGATCTGATGAGCCGCGTCTCCTACGTGATGATGAACCCGGACGGCCGCGAGGGCATGACGGTCGCCGTGCGCGAGGCCGTTTCCGGACTGGTCGACAAGGTCTGTGCGGAAGGCAATGTCCAGCGCAACGACATCCTCGACGCGGTGTTCGTCGGCAATCCGATCATGCATCATCTGTTTCTCGGCATCGATCCGACCGAGCTCGGCGGCGCGCCGTTCGCGCTCGCCGTTTCCGGCGCCGTGCGCATCAAGGCCTCCGATCTCGGCTTGAAACTGAACCAGGGCGCGCGCCTTTATATGCTCCCTTGTATCGCCGGCCATGTCGGCGCCGACGCAGCCGCGGTCACGCTCTCCGAGGGTCCGCACCGCCAGGACGAGATGATGCTGATCGTCGACGTTGGCACCAATGCCGAGATCGTGCTCGGCAACAGCACGCGCGTCGTTGCGGCCTCCTCTCCCACCGGCCCGGCCTTCGAGGGCGCCGAGATTTCCGGCGGCCAGCGCGCGGCGCCCGGCGCCATCGAGCGCGTGCGCATCGATCCCGACTCGCTTGAGCCGCGCTACCGCGTCATCGGTTCGGAACTCTGGTCGGATGAGCCGGGCTTTGCCGAAAGCGTTCAGGCGACCGGCGTCACCGGCATTTGCGGCTCCGGCATCATCGAAGTGGTGGCCGAGATGTATCTCGCCGGTATCATCTCCGAGGACGGCGTCGTCGACGGATCGCTTGGTGCGCGCTCGCCGCGCATCGTCGCCAACGGCCGCACCTTCTCCTATGTGCTGAAGGACGGCGAGCCGAAGATCACCATCACCCAGAACGACGTGCGCGCCATCCAGCTCGCCAAGGCGGCGCTCTACGCCGGCACCAAGCTGTTGATGGAAAAGCAGCACACCGACCATGTCGACCGCATCCATTTCGCCGGTGCCTTCGGTTCTTTCATCGACCCGAAATACGCCATGGTGCTGGGGCTCATTCCCGATTGCGATCTCGACAAGGTCTCGGCCGTCGGCAACGCCGCCGGCGCCGGCGCGCGCATGGCGCTCCTCAATCGCGGCTACCGCCGTGAGATCGAGGAGACGGTGAGCAGGATCGAAAAGATCGAAACCGCGCTGGAGCCTAAATTCCAGGAGCACTTCGTCTACGCCATGGCGCTGCCGAACAAGGTTGACCCTTTCCCGAAGCTCGCGGCCACAGTGAAGCTGCCGCCGCGCAAGACGGTCGGCGAGGATGGCACCGCGGGCGACGCCACCCCGCGCCGGCGCTCGCGCGAGGAACGGGCGGCGCGGCGCGGGCGCGAATAGGTTCCCTTCGCCCGAAGCCTCTCTTTGGTTCGTATGCATGCAAACGTTTCCGGATCCATCGATCCGGAAACCGGAACGCTGTTTTCGTGAAATCCGCCGGAAACATGCCGGGCGCATTTAGCCCGCCATCGAAGGGCTGGCGCGAAATGTCTTCGAGCCGGCGCGACCTTCCGGAGGAACCCACTATGTCGATGTTCGATAACCTCGGCCGCTTCGGCGTGACCATCAGGCAGGCTCATGCCCGGAGCAAGGCGATCCGCGCGCTCAACGACCTGCCCGTGCATGTGCAGAAGGATATCGGCTGGCCGGCTTCGCCGCCGAGCGACCCGCAGGCAGCCCTGCACGCGCTGCTCCTGGGCACCGCCCGCTGATGACCTTCGCCGACAAATGTAAGCTGCTCGGCAAGCGCCGAGGCCGGCAAGCGGCCTCGGCGATCGGCGACAACAAGTTGCGCGCCGCGCTGCTGCCAGGGCGCCGTTGACGCGACCGGCGTCGCATCACGCCGATGTGCCCGCTGCGAACCTTGACATTTTCAACCTGACTACAATCTTCGCATAGCAGGGGGAATTTCTCTTAGTCGGCTCGACCGATCCGTGTTCCGTATGCCCAGTTTGAAAAGCCACGTCGTTTCGTTCATTCTCAGGCACAGCCGCAAGAAGGCCTTTTCCAGTCCCGAGAATCTGCAGCGCTGGATCGCCTACGCCCGCAAGACCGAAGACTATCATCCGCCGGCTCTTCTGAAGGCGCGGCTGGATATCGCCGAGACCAGCGTCGATGGTTTCCCCGTCTATGAGATCGCACCGAAATCGGGCGAGCGCCGGCGTATCCTCTATTTGCATGGCGGCGCCTTCGTCTTTCAGATCACGTCCTATCACTGGGTGCTGATTGCCGAGATGGCGGAGCGGCTGGGCTTCGGCATCACCGTGCCGATCTATCCGATCGCGCCGGAGCACAATTTCCATGACATGTTCGGCATGGTCGGCGACGTCTACCGGCGCATGCTGCAAGAGACCAATGCCGAGAACATCGTCTTCATGGGCGATTCCGCCGGCGGCAACATGGCAGTCGTGCTCACCATGATGGCCGCCGAGGAAGGCCTGCCCTCGCCGGCGCGCCACGTGCTGATCTCGCCCGGCCTCGATATGTCCTTGTCCAATCCGGAAGTGTTCGAAGCCGAACGCAACGACCCCTGGCTGGGCATCCCCGGCGGGCTCGAGGCGATCCGGCTCTACAGCGCCGGCATCGACCGCTCCGACTGGCACATCAGCCCGCTCTACGGCGATCTCTCGGTGCTGCCGAAGACGCTGCTGCTCACCGGCTCGCGCGACCTGCTCAGCCCCGACAATCTGATCTTCGCCGAACGGGCGCGCGCCGCAGGCGTCGAGGTCGATGTCGTATACGAGGAAGGCATGTTCCACGTTTGGCCGCTGATCGATATGCCGGAAGCGCGGCGCGCACGTGACAGCATCGTCGACTTCCTCACAGCCGAGATCCTACCGCAGCGAGCCCATGCATCGCGCCGAACCACTTATGCGGCGCGACCTGCGCCGGCGGCCGAATAGCTCAGAACTTGCCGGTTTCCCGGAACAGTTCGAAGGTCGCGCGGATGTGGTCGGCAACCGCCTTCACCGGCGCGCTGGCATCGGGTGCCACCACCATGGCGAGATTGTAGGTGCCGATATCGGGCATGCCGTCCTTCGCGCCCAGCGAAACCATCTCGTCGCCGAGGAAGGACTTCGGCAGCGGCGCGACGGCAAGGTCGGCCATGATGGCGGCGCGCTGGCCGGCGGTATGAGCGCTCATATAGGCGATGCGGTAGTTGCGGCCTTCCCGGCCCAGCGCTTCCAGGGCGCCGGCCCGCCAGGCGCAGCCTTCTTCCCAAAGCGAAACCGGCAGCGGTTCGCGCAGATGCGCGCAGCCGCCCTTGGCGCCGGCCCAGACGATCGGCTCGGTTAGCAGCACCTCGGCGCCGACCGCGCTGGTCTTGTAGGAATTGGTGAGCAACGTGATGTCGAGCGCACGGTCGTCCATGCGGCGGCGCAGATTGACGCTCTGGTCGATGGTGACGTCGACGGCGATCGACGGATGCGATTGCGCGAAGCGCTTCAACACGTGGGGCAGCACGCGCTCGCCATAGTCGTCCGGGGAGCCAAGCCTGACCACACCGACAATGTCGGGAATGATGAACTTCGACACCACTTCGCGGTTGATCGACAAAAGCCGCCGGGCATAGCCGAGAAGCATCTCGCCGTCCGTGGTCAGCGTCACCGAGCGCGCGTCGCGCGCGAAGACGGAACGGCCCAGAATGTCTTCGAGCTTCTTGATCTGCATGGAGACGGCCGAGGGGGTGCGGAACACCGCATTGGCGGCGGTGGTGAAGCTGCCGGTCTCGGCGATCGCCACGAAGGTGCGCAGCACGTCGAGATCGAGCAGCGGCAAAGGATGGTTGAGTGGGGCGTTCATCGGAGCTTGCCTTCAATTTTTCTGATGCAAATGATCATTCCATTTCGTTTGATTGAACATCACTTCGAGCGCATAGTCAACTCGATCGATGCAGGATGCTGCCAAAAGCAGCCATCGAACGACCATGATACAGGCCTGCACTCGACATGAAATGAAGCTGAAACAGACCTGACGTAACCCATTGCCGGGCGCCTCCCTGCCCGAATCGAGGAGAAAGAAAATGTCTATCCTGTCGTCTATCGGTCGGCTCGCGACCGAATTCAGCGCCGCCCGCGCTCGCTACCAGACCGAACGCGCAATCCATGCGCTGCCGATCGAACTGCAGAAGGATATCGGCTGGCCGGAAGCCGCCGATGCCAAGACTGGATTGCGCTACGGCGTGGGAACCTGGGCCGGAGCCAAGTAAATAAGTGTGCATCACGTGCTAAGGGCCTGCCGCGTGTCAGACCGGCAGGCCATTTTGTTTGTACTCAAATGACTTTTCCAGCCATGCGGCCGTCGCATGACGCATATGAAGCACTCGCATAGCGACGTCCGTTTCGAATTAAAGCCCTGTAACTAATAGTAAATTTCGAGCGCAGAGCTCAAAAATGTCGCGTGGGATGTCGCTTTTCATAACAAGCGCTTCGTTTTTGCGATTTAGTTTTGGCTGGAGCAGGCCTATATCACCGCCAGCAAAAACGAGCTGCCCCACTCCATTAAGCGAAGGCGACCCGTCTGAGCAACCAAATGGAGATGATGATGAAGCTCTTTGCCCGCCTGTTCCCCCGTCGCGAAATGAACCTGACGACCGCTCTTGAGCGTCAGCGTCTTGCCAAGACCATGCCCGGCCAGACCGGCGCCATGGCTGCCGCTCGCCTCGGCTTCGTTGCCTGAGACAGCAGTTTCGAACGGCACCTGGTTGCCGTCGCGCTGAATGAAATTCAACGTCGCCCGGCTCCGCCGTGGCGGCGTTTTTCTTCTGACGGCGCATTCGTTGGAACCTGAAGTGGCAATCTTCAGTCTCGCGCCATCGACGATTGCCCGTTTGCGACCCGTGTCGCAAATTTAATCGTCGCTTAGCCGTCTAGCCGATTGACAGGAATGATTTTTCCTGATGTCGCTATGCTATTAGCGACATTCTGTTCGCGTCATGGCCGCGTGAGGTTTCCCGTGAATGCCGTCAAGCACCCGATCAAGAGATCGTTTGTGTTCTTCCTCATCCCCGACTTCACCATGATCGCCTTCGCAACGGCGCTCGACCCGCTCCGCTCGGCCAACCGGATGCTCGGCTACGAGGCCTATAGCTGGCGCCTGGCCAGTATCGACGGCAGGCCCGTGCGCGCCTCGAACGGCGTCGAATGCGCCGTCAACACCTCGCTCGAGGAAGAGCGCAGGAAGATGGCCGGGCCGGACCGCCCGAACATGGCGATCGTCTGCAGCGGCATGAATGTCGAGCGCTATCATAACAAGTCGGCCTTCGCCTGGCTGCGCGAGGAATACAACCGCGGCGTCGCCGTGGGCGGCCTGTGCACCGGCGCGCACATCCTGGCGGCCGCGGGCCTGCTCTCCAACAAGCGCTGCGCCATCCATTGGGAAAACCTGCCGGGCTTCTCGGAGGCCTTTCCCAAGGCCAACGTCTTCGCCGACCTCTTCGAGATCGACCAGAATGTCTACACCTGCGCAGGCGGCACCGCGGCGCTCGACATGATGCTAAAGCTGATCGGCGACGACTTCGACGAAAGCCTCGTCAACCGCGTCTGCGAGCAGGTGCTGACCGACCGCGTGCGCAGCCCGACGGATCGCCAGCGCCTGCCGCTGCGCGCCCGTCTCGGTGTGCAGAATTCCAAGGTGCTGACCATCATTGAATTGATGGAGGCGAACCTCTCCGAGCCGCTGTCGCTGATCGAGATCGCCGACCATGTCGATCTGTCGCGCCGGCAGATCGAGCGCCTCTTCCGCACCGAGATGGGCCGCTCGCCTGCCCGCTACTATCTCGAGATCCGGCTCGACCGCGCCAGGCATTTGCTCATCCAGTCGTCGCTGCCCGTGGTGGAAGTGGCTGTCGCCTGCGGTTTCGTCTCGGCCTCGCACTTCTCCAAATGCTACCGCGAGCTCTATGCCCGCTCGCCGCAGCAGGAGCGCGTCGACCGCAAGCAGTTGCTGGCCGCCTAAGCGACAAGGCTACGAAAACCTACGGCGGCTGTGCGGTCCGTATCGCCTCAATGCGGATGTCTTCGGTCAACTGCGCCTTCAGCGCCGAGAATTCCGGGCTGTTTTTGAGCGTTGCGTTATGACCGCTGGCAGGTTCGACCAGCTCAATATCGGTCGCAATAGCACTCCGCGGACGAGATGCGGTCGTTCCAGCCGGAACCTCCGAAATCGCGGACCCTGCGGTTGAGCTCGATCGAGCGGCCGCGCCTTCCTGCATTCTCATAGGCGACGAGCGTACAGCCCCGCCGCACCAGCACCGAGGAAACGCGGTCGTTCCAGAAGCCGCCCCGGAAATTGACGGCGTCGTCAGGACCCATTGCAAGCGAGCGTCCGCGGAAGTTCGGATTCTCGAACAGCACGCAGGCGGCCTCGCCGTAAAATTGGGCGCTGGCGCTTCCGGCAGATATTGTCGACGCAAGTGCCGCCAGGATGACCAAACGTTTCATGTAATATTTCCTCATTTCATCGCGTTGCGCGATGGCGCCGGCCCGATCACATTTTGCCATTGTGCCACACGAGGAAGCAAGTCCGAACCCCGCTCCGGCGGAGCTTGCCGACCGTCACCGGCTATCCATCATCCAGCCGCGGTTGCGCCACATCTTCTCACCGGCCAGGCAATCGGCGGCCGGCCTGTCGTCGGCAAGCACGACCGGCGGGTGAGCCGCCTCTTCTGCCGCCCATTGCCGCGAAGCCGGGCCGGCGAGCTCGAGCACCAGCTTGCGGCGGATCGCTTCCGGGAATTGCGTCCAGTCGTTGACCGGGATCATGAAGGCGCCCGGCCCGCCGATCACGCAGTCGCTGTAGTAGCGGTCGAGATTGGCGACGTCGAAGGCGCCGCCGTACCCGCCCCTTGTCATCAGCGGCAGTCCGTTGATGGTGATGCCCTGCCTCACCACCTCGTCGCGCGTGATGTCGACCGGCGCGCCCTGGTTGTTGGGTCCGTCGCCCGAAACGTCGATGACGCGCTTGGTCCCCTGAAAGCCGCTTTCGGCGAAAAGGTCGCTGCCGAAGGCCAGTGCGCCGGAGATCGAAGTACGTCGCGCGCTGTCCGGCGGACGCGCGTTCATCTGCGCAACCACCCGTTCGGCGTCGGCGCGATTGGCAATCGCTGTCCACGGTACGACGACCCGCTGCCATCTGGTGCCGGCCCACTCGACATAGGTGACCGCGATCTTGCCGTGGACGCCGTCGGCGATGGCCTTGAGCACGTTGTCATCCGTCAGTGCCGCCGCATAGCCACGGCGCTGGATCTCGAGTTCGGCCGGCGACATGGAGAGCGAAACATCGACTGCGAGCACCAGCTCGACATCGACCGGCTCTATCGCACTCGATCGCGTGGGCGGGCCGAGGAGCAGCGCCAGCGCGGCGGCGCCGGAAAGCCAATGCCTTGTTCGGCCCAAAGCGGACATGACACAACGGTAAGCGATAATCGCGCATGAACAAAGCAAAAAGGCCCGGCGTCGACCGGGCCTTCCACCAATCCGGACGAACGCGCGCTCGCTTAGCTGCGCGGCTTGAGATTCTCCGGGTCGTAAAGCGGCTTGTAGCCGACGCCGGCCACCTCGACCGGATAGGTCTCGCCGAAATACTCCACCTGCAGCTTGCGACCTTCCTGGCAGTAGGCCCAGGGCAGATAGGCGAGCGCGATGTTCTTGCCGATGGTCGGGCCGTAGGCGACCGACGTGGTGAAGGAGCGCCGGCCGAGCTCGTCGACCAGCGTCTCGCCGGTCGCGGGATCCTGCACCGGCATGATGCCGACCGGATAGCGCGCGACGCCCTTGGAATCGGTGTTCTCGGTCATCACCAGCGTGCAGAGCATAGCCGGCTGATGCTCGCGGGCGCGATATTCCAGGTGCTTGGCCTTGCCGCAGAAGTCGTTCTCCTTGACCTTCGGGCGGGCAAGATCTGCCTCGAGCAGATTGTATTCGGTCAAGAGGTCGGCGTTCTGCAGCCGCAAGCTCTTCTCCATGCGGCGCGTGTTGGCGTAGGTCTCGACGCCGAACGGCATCACACCGGTCGAGCGCAGCGCGTCCCAGACGGCGAGCCCGTCCTCGTAGCGCATATGCAGTTCCCAGCCCTGCTCGCCGACATAGGAGATGCGGAAGGCGGTGACGTCCTTGCCGCCGATCCTGATCGGCTTGATCGCCGCGAACGGGAAATTCTCCGGCGTCAGCCCGTTCGGGTCCTCGACCACCTTCTGCAGCGTCGTGCGCGCATTCGGTCCCCAGATGCCGATGGTGACGTATTTTTCGGTGACATCGGTGACAGTGACATCGAAACCTTTGTCCTGCGCGGTGCGCTGCATATAGCGGAAGTCGCGCGGCCCGGCGTCGGCGCCGTCGATGACGCGGCAGCGATCGGCCATGCGGATCACGGTGAAGTCGGCGCGCACCATGCCCTCCTCATCGAGGAAGTGAGTGTAGATGCCCTTGCCGATATTGTTGTCGCCGCCGATCTTGGCCGCGCACAGCCATTCCAGCAGCGCGACATGGTCAGGGCCTTCGACGTCGTACATCGAGAAATGCGACAGGTTGACGATGCCGCAATCCTCGCTCATCGCCAGATGCTCGGCATTGGAGACGCGCCAGAAATGGCGGTTGTCCCACTCGTTCTCGCGCACCGGCACGCGGTTGGCGTATTTTTCCAGGAGATGCTCGTTGGCGGCATAGCCGTGGGCGCGCTCCCAGCCGCCCAGTTCCATGAAGTAGCCGCCGAGTTCCTTCTCGCGCTCCCAGAACGGCGAGCGGCGGATGTTGCGGCCCTTGGAGAACGGCTCGCGCGGATGCACCGCCGGATTGTAGACCTTCATCGCCGTCTCGGTGCAGCGATCCCAGATGAACTCTTCCTTCGTCTGGTGCGGGTAGAAGCGCGCATAGTCGATGGCATGATGGTCGATCGAGGTGCGGCCGTCGGTCATCCAGTCGGCGATCAGCTTGCCCATGCCCGGGCCGTCCTTGACCCAAATGGCGACGGCGTACCAGAGGCCCCTCACCTTCTGGCTTTCGCCCATGGACGGGCCGCCGTCGGTGGTGACCTGCAGCAGGCCGTTGAAGGAATGGCCTTCATTGTAACCGAGCTCGCCGAGGATCGGCGTCAGTTCCATGGCGCGCTCCAGCGGCGCCATGATCTGCTCCATGTCGAGGTCACGCTGCGAGGGCGAGAGCCGCGCCTGGTCTTTTTCCAGCAGGTCGCGCGGATGGCAAAGGCGCGGATTGGTCTCCTCGTAATAGCCCCATTCGATCTGCCCGCCCTCCGCGGTCTTGGGATCCCCGGTGTCGCGCATATAGGCCGAGTTGCCCTGGTCGCGCAGCAGCGGCCAGCCGATCTCCTTGCCGGTGCCGGCGAACTCGTTATACGGGCCGAAGAAGGTCAGCGGGTGGTCGATCGGCATGACCGGCAGGTCTTCGCCGACCAGTGCCGCGGTCAGCCGGCCCCAAATGCCGGTGCAGACGACCACATAATCGGCTTCGATCGTGCCGCGCTCGGTCGCGACGCCCTTGATGCGGCCGTTCTCGACGATCAGGTCCTTGGCCGAGGTGTTGGCAAAAGCCTGGAGTTTGCCGGAAGCGACACCCTGGTCGACGAGCTTGCCGGCCACCGTCTGCGAGCGCGGGATGACGAGACCGGCGTCGGGGTCCCACAACCCGCCCTGCACAAGATGCTCCTCGATCAGCGGGAACTTCTGCTTGATCTCGGCCGGCTCGATCAGGCGCGCGCGGGTGCCGAATGCCTTGGCGGAAGCAATCTTGCGCTTGATCTCGTCCATGCGGCCGTCGTCGCCGACGCGCGCGACTTCGAGGCCGCCGATGCGCGCGTAATGGCCCATCTTCTCGTAGAAATCGATGGAATAGAGCGTCGTCCAGCAGGAGAGAAAATCGTGGCTGGTCGTGTAGCAGAAGTCCGAGGCATGCGCGGTCGAGCCGATATCGGTTGGGATGCCGGACTTGTCGATGCCCACGATGTCGTCCCAGCCGCGCTCGATTAGGTGATGGGCGACCGACGCGCCGACAATACCGCCAAGACCGACGATGACGACCTTCGCCTTTTTCGGAAACTCTGCCATGCCCGCGACTCCAAAGTGCTAAAGCGGGCGCGCCGGCGCCCGTACGAATTGCGCCACAATATGCAGAGGACGCGGATTGAGCTACCGCCTGTTTGCGACACGTCGCGGATGCCGCGCGACCCGGCGCGCCAGCTCGGCTCGGGATGCGATTTCGCTCGGCGAAAGCCCAGATGTCCTCGGCCTGGAGGCCGACCTGGTAGCCGACGGTCTTAAAGCTTGACCACGAGCTGGCCGATCTCGGCCGCGGGCGAGCGCTCCGACCTCGATCTTGATCATGCCGGGGCGGCAAGCGTCCGGAAACGATAAAAGGCCGGACAAACGCCCGGCCTTGTCGACCATATTCAAGGAGTTCTTACTTGATCCGCGCGACGCCGCCGGAGATCTCGACCGTTTCCGAACCGGTCAGCGCTTCGAGATCACCATTGGGCAGGGTGACGAAGCAGCCATTCGGGCAGAACTCCACCGTCTCGCCGGCGGCCAGCGCCAGCTCGGTCTTGCCGCCGCCTTCGGTCACGATCAGGGTCCGCGTCTGGGCGTCCTTGTTGACCGCGCTGGCGGCAAAAGCCGAACCGCTAAGGGCCAGGAAAGCGACGGCGGCAACGACAGACTTCCACATTGCAATTCCGGTGTTTCCACACCGCCTCTGTTCAATTTCGCAAGGCATTCTCGCCCTTTGCGTGAGAGCTTATATGAGATGTAACGTGAACCGCAACTGAATGCCGCATTCATGCCACAATCGGCTTCGGCGGCCGCCAAAGCTAGTCGGGGTCGGGCTTGCGGCCTCTTCTCTTGGTTTTAGCCAGACGCGCCTGCTCGGCCGCGGCCTCCGCTTCCAGCCGCTCGCGTTCGGCGAATTCGGCCTCGATCTTGTCGTCGTCGATCGGCCATGGCTCATGCTTCTTGCTCTCGACCACGGCGCGGGGCGCCGACGGGATCTCGATGTGCTCGTCTTCGAAGATGTCGAAGATCGCGAATCGGATGTCGTTCTGGACGATGCTGCCGTTCAACACGTCGGCGACGAACACGCGGATCTCGAATTCCAGTGCAGCCGGGCCGAAATTGGCAAACAGCACGAAGGGCTCGGGGTTCTTGAGCACCATCGGATGGGCGCGGGCTATGCCGAGCAGGACGGCGTGGACGCGCTTGACGTCGCTGCCATAGGCGACGCCCACCTTGATGTCGACGCGGCCAAGCTTGTTGCGGTGCGTCCAGTTGCCGACCGCATTGTTGATGAGGTTCGAGTTCGGCAGGATCACCGACTGGCGCTGGAACGTCTCGATCTCGGTGGCGCGCACGCTTATCTTTCTGACCGTGCCGCTGATGTCGCCGGCGACGATCCAGTCCCCGACCTTGAACGGTCGCTCGGCAAGCAGGATCAGCCCGGAGACGAAGTTCGAGACGACGTTCTGCAAGCCGAAGCCGATACCCAGCGAAAGTGCGCCGGCGACCAGCGCCAGATTGGAAAGATCGATGCCCGCCGCCGATATGCCGACCAGCGCTGCAAGCGCGACGCCGGCATAGCCAACCGCCAGCCGGATCGAATTGCGCACGCCGGTGTCAACCTTGCCGCGCGCCATGACCGAGCCGTCGAGCCAGCCCTGAAACCAGCGCGTGAGAAAATAGCCGATGGCGAAGACGACGATGCCGGTGAGGATGCCGAGCACCGAGATGGTGACCGACCCGATGGTCACGCCCGTTGCGAGCTTAAAGGCCCAGGTTTCGATATCGCCGGGCTGGAAGCCCCACATCAAGAGGATCAGCGGCAGGAACACCAGCACGATCATCAGGTTGATGGCGATGCTGACCACCAGGCCGAGCTGGTCGAGCGCGGTGTCCTCATAGCTGGAATTGGCTGACAGCCAGCGCCCGACCGAAGTGTCGGCGAAGCCGCCCTCCTCGCCGATCGCCCGCGCCGAAAGAAAGCCGATATAGGCGGTGATCAGCGTGGTGCCGGTGACGACGACCTGAATAGAGACGAAAAGCGCAAGACCGATATAGCCGAGCAGTGCCGCGGCGATTGTGGAGACGCCGAGCCCGATGGCAATGAAGCGAAGCCAGGCCGGCCACGGGCGCCACGAGCCGTCCTTCGCCCTGAAAGGCTTCAGCACACCCATCAGGATCAGGATGACGCCCACGATGACGGTGGCAACGAAGCTCCTGGCGATCGTCAGCGAAAGCGGCGAGCCCATCTTCTCGTTGACGACGGACAGGAAGTAGTTGAAGCCGAGGACCACGGCCATGGCGGTGGCCAGCCGCACCAGCCAACGCGCCGGTCCGGTTGCGACTGGAATAAGCCGCCAGTTCGGCAGCCGCGGCTCAAGGGCGGCATTGGTCAGCCGGTTGACGCAGAACGCCACCGCGACGACCGAGAGCAGCGCGTTGAGGAATTCGCCGATGTCGCCGCGCAGGACGTTGTAATAGTTGAAGAAGAACACGGTCGAGGCGAGGAACGCGCCGAGCGCCACGGTCGGCAGCAGCGTCGACCAGAACGCCACCGAAAGCCGGCTCAGGTACGACGGCTCTTCCACCGAAGCATCGGCCTCGAAGATGCGGCCGAAGAGACGCCTGCCGCCGATCAGCAGCACGGCCGCCAGCGCCAGCGCCATCAGCGTCGCCGCAAGCATCGCCTGGAACTTGAACTTCAATGCGAAGGTGAGCCAGGACGCCACCGCCTTATAGAGGCCGGTGAACTGGTCGTGCGCGTCGGAAAAGGCCTGCGGGCTCAGCGCATCGCTCAACTCGTAGCGTTTCGTCAGAACGCTGCGGAAAAGCTGACTGCGTAGCGTGGCGATCCTGTCGACCAGCCCGCTGATGCGGATGGACAGGTTCTGCGCACCGGCGACCACGGCGTTGATCTCGGCCTTCTCGGCCGTAAGCGCCGCGCGCTCGTTGGCGACGATCGCCGGCTCCGGCGGCTGCCCCTGGGCCGGCGGCGGCCCCAATACCTGGATGCGCGCATTGATGTCGTTGAGGCGTGATCGGAACGCGAGCGCGCTGTTCAGCGCCGCCCGTGAAATATCCTCGAGCTGCAAGCGGATATCGACAAGGCCGGCGTCGTCCTGGTCTGGGGCGCTTAACTTCTTCTCCAGTCCGTCGGTCTTGGACGTCAGATCCTGGATGGCCTTGGTCTGGTCGGCGATGAGCTGCGTGGAGCCCTGGCCGATCGCCTGCGCCATCGCGCCGGGCGAGGGCTGCGCCGCGACGGCGACAATGGCGATCAGGATCAGGCGGAGCAGTCGGAAAATCATGACGTGACGGGCGACTCACGGCCGAAAAATCTTCGAAAATCCTGCCCTTGATAAAGACCGGCCTATCAGGCGGCAAGACGTCTCCATCCGCGGGCCTCGGCGCGGATCGAAGTCGGCCTGTCGAAAAGCGATGGCGCAATCTTGGCTTTGCGCTTCTCGCCTGCTCTATAGTCTGCCGGCTCGCACCAAAAGGACGACAGGAAGAATGGCGGAATACTCAGCCTTTTCGCTGCTCAAGAACGCGCTCAACGGCAACCAGGACTGGAAACCGGCCTGGCGCAAGCCGGACCCCAAGGCGTCCTATGATGTGATCGTCATCGGCGGCGGCGGCCATGGGCTCTCGACCGCCTATTACCTCGCCAAGGAGCACGGCATCACCAATGTCGCTGTGCTGGAAAAAGGCTGGCTGGGCTCGGGCAATGTCGGCCGCAACACCACGGCAGTGCGCTCCAACTATCTTTTGCCGCAGAACACCCGCTTCTACGAGCATTCGATGAAGCTGTGGGAGAACCTGTCGCATGACCTCAACTACAACGTCATGTTTTCGCAGCGGGGCTGCCTGAACCTCGCGCACACACCGGCTCAGCTCGACGACTATGCAAGGCGCGGCAATGCCATGCGCCATCTCGGCGTCGACGCCGAGCTGATGAGCGTCAATGAGATCAAGCGGCTTGTTCCGGCCCTGGACGTTTCGGGCTCGGCGCGATTTCCAATCCTTGGCGGGCTGATGCAGCCGCGTGCCGGAACCGCGCGCCACGACGCCGTCGCCTGGGGCTATGCGCGCGGCGCCGACCGGCGCGGCGTCGACATCATCGAGAATTGCGAGGTCACCGGCTTCCTGCGCGACGGCGACCGCATCACCGGTGTGACGACGACACGCGGCGATATCCGCGCCAAGAAGGTGGCGCTTGCGGTGGCCGGCAGCACTGGCCAAGTCATGCAGCTTGCCGGCATTTCGCATATGCCGATCGAAAGCCACGTTCTGCAGGCCTTCGTCTCGGAATCGCTGAAGCCGATCATCGGCACCGTTCTCACCTTCGGCATGGGCCACTTCTACATCTCGCAATCCGACAAGGGCGGCCTCGTCTATGGCGGGGACCTCGACGGCTACAACAGCTATGCCCAGCGCGGCAGCCTGCCCGTCGTCGACGAGGTGATGAGCGAGATGCTGGCACTGTTCCCGGGCCTGGCGCGGGTGCGCATGCTGCGCTCCTGGGGCGGGCTTTGTGACATGACGATGGACGGTTCGCCGATCATCACCACCGGCCCGCTGCCCGGCATGTATCTCAATTGCGGCTGGTGTTATGGCGGCTTCAAGGCGACACCAGCCTCAGGCTGGTGCTTTGCCTGGACCATCGCCAAGGACGAGCCGCACGAGTTCAACGCGCCCTTCACGCTCGACCGTTTCTATCGCGGCCTCATCATCGACGACAAAGGCCAGGGCGCGACGCCGCGGCTGCATTAGGTTTCGAATCATATGCTGATCACTTGTCCCTATTGCGGCCCGCGCGATGTCATTGAGTTCACCTACCAGGGCGACGGCAACCGCGAGCGGCCGCAGCCGGCCTCGCAGGATCTCGACGCCTGGAATGCCTATGTCTACGACCGGCTGAACCCGGCCGGCGACCACAATGAGATCTGGCAGCATTCCGGCGGCTGCCGCGCGCATGTGCGGGTGGTGCGAAACACCTTAACCCATGAAATCTTGAGCACTGCCTTTGCCCGTGGCGGACACAAGTCCGCGGGCCACAAAGCGGGAGGCCACCAGTGAGCCCTCGCCGCACGGAAACCGGCGGCCGCATCGACCGGCTGCGCACCATCCGCTTCACCTTCGACGGCGCGCGCTATACCGGACACGCCGGCGACACGCTGGCTTCGGCGCTGCTCGCCAATGGCGTGACGCTGTTCGGCCGTTCGTTCAAATACCATCGCCCGCGCGGCCTGCTCGCCGCCGGCGTCGAGGAACCGAACGCTCTGGTGACGGTGCTGCGCGGCGAGGTGCGCGAGCCCAACATTCCCGCCACCATGGTCGAGATCTATGACGGGCTCGTCGCGGTCAGCCAGAACCGCTCCCCCTCGCTCGCCTGGGATATCGGCGCGCTCAACCAGCTCGGCGGCAAGCTCCTGTCGGCCGGCTTCTATTACAAGACCTTCATGGGACCGGTGATCGGCCCGTTGAAAGGCACGCGCTTCTGGATGTTCTGCGAGCATTTCATCCGCCGCGCCGCCGGCCTCGGCAGAGCCGGCACCGCGCCCGATACCTCGCGCTACGAGCGCATGAACGCCTTCTGCGACGTGCTGGTCGTCGGTTCCGGCCCGGCCGGGCTGACGGCGGCGAAGGCCGCGGCCGACCAGGGCGCCCGCGTGATCCTGGCCGAGCTCGAAGCAAAGTTCGGCGGCTCCGCCAACTGGTCGGGCGAAACCATCGACGGGGCGTCGGCAGCCGACTGGGCGGCACGCATCGTCGGCCAGCTCGAAGGCAATGACAATGTCCGCCTTCTGCCGCGCACGACGGTGTGGGGCTATTACGACGGCAACACGCTGGCCGCGCTCGAACGGGTGACGGACCACAAGGAAGTTCCGGCCAAGGGCGAGCCGCGCCAGCGCTACTGGGCGATCCGCGCCAAAACGGTGGTTCTCGCCACCGGCTCCTTCGAGCGTCCGCTGGTATTCCCCGGCAACGATCGTCCGGGCGTCATGCTGGCGCATGCGGCCGAACGTTACGCCAATGAATATGGCGTGCTGCCCGGCGAACGCATCGCACTGTTCACCAACAATGACAGCGCCTATCGCTCCGCCGTTGCACTGAAGAAGGCCGGGGCCGCCGTCGTCGCCATCGTCGATGTCCGCAGCGACGTGTCGAACGAGATGAGCAGGCTGGCGAGCCAGGCCGAAGCAGAGCTGCTTGCCGGCCATGCCGTGGTTGCAACCGAAGGCGGCAAGGCGCAGACCGGTCTCAACGTCCGGCGCTTCGAATTGACGAACGGCGCGCTGAGCGGCGACGAGCGCAGCATCCATGCGGACTGCCTGTTGATGTCGGGTGGCTGGTCGCCGACGATCCATCTCGCCAGCCAGGCTGGAGCCAGGGCCATATGGAACCCTGCCAGGCAGGCCTTCCTGCCGCCGCAGCCGACGCAGCGCTGGATCGGCGCCGGCGCCTTCACCGGCAGTTTCTCGACCGCGGAAGCGATTGCCGAAGGCCGCGCGGCTGGCATTCAGGCCGCCGGCGGAAGCGCGTCCTCCGCTCCGCTACCCGTCGTGGAGGCCGTCCCGGGCGAACCGGATCCGGCACCGGTCTTCGAGATCAAGGCCAAGGGCAAAAGCTTCGTCGATTTCCAGCACGACGTGACCGCCGAGGATGTGCGGCTCGCGCACCGCGAGGGCTTCGTCTCGGTCGAGCATCTGAAGCGCTACACCACGCTCGGCATGGCGACCGACCAGGGCAAAAACTCGAACGTGCCGGGCCTCGCCATCATGGCCGAGGCGCTGGGCAAGCCGATCCCCGAAGTCGGTACGACGCGGTTCCGGCCGCCCTACACGGCCGTGTCGATCGGCTCGCTGGCGGCCGAGCGCTTCGGCGACCTGAAGCCCGACCGGCTGACGCCGATGCACGACTGGCACATCGACAACGGCGCGACCATGTTTGCGGCCGGTCTCTGGTACCGCCCGATGATCTACGGTCTCGCCGGCGAGACGGTCGAGCAGGCCTATGTCCGCGAGGCCGCGGCAACGCGTGAGAGCGCCGGCATCGTTGATGTCTCGACGCTTGGGAAGATCGCCGTTCAGGGCCCGGATGCGGCGGAATTCCTCGACCGCGTTTACACGAACATGTTTTCCACCCTCACGGTCGGCAAGGCCCGCTACGGCCTGATGCTGCGCGAGGATGGGCTTGCCTTCGACGACGGCACCACATGGCGGCTTGGCGAACAGGATTTCCTGATGACCACCACCACCGCCAATGCCGGCAAGGTGATGCAGCATCTGGAATATTTCCTCGACGTGATCTGGCCGGAACTGAAGGTCACCGTCACCTCCGTCACCGACGAGTGGGCGGGGGCCGCGATCGGGGGACCGAAAGCCAGGGCGATCCTTGCTGCCTGCGTGAAGGGCACGGCCGTCGACAACGCCGCGCTTCCGTTCATGGGCATTGTGCACGGTGAGATCGCCGGCGTGCCGGTGATGATTTGCCGCCTCTCCTTCTCCGGCGAGATGGCCTTCGAGGTCTATTCCGGCGCCGGCTATGGAATGCGCGTTTGGGAGGCTCTCATCGAGGCCGGCAAGCCTTTCGGCCTGGTCGCCTACGGGCTCGAGGCGCTTGGCACCATGCGCATCGAGAAGGGCCACGTCACCGGCGCGGAGATCGACGGCCGCACCACGGCGCGCGACCTGCATCTCGACTGGATGCTGTCGAAGAAGAAGCCCTTCATCGGTTCCGCCATGATGGACCGCGAAGGGCTGATCGCTCCGGACCGGCTGGAACTGGTCGGCTTGATCGCTCTCGACAACCGCGCGCTCAACGGTGGCGGACATATCGTCGAGGAACTGGACGCAGAGAACCCGCACGATTCGATCGGCCATATCACCGCCTGCTGCTATTCGCCGGCGCTCGGCAAATACATAGCGCTTGCGCTGGTCAAAGGCGGCAAGGGGCGCCACGGCACGCGCGCCTTCGTCTCCGATCCGCTGCGCAACCGGTTCGGGCCGGTCGAGATCGTCTCCAACCATTTCTACGATCCGGACGGGAGCCGCATGCATGGTTGAACGACAACTTCCCGAGCGGCAATTGCCTGAGCGCCTGTCGCCGCTTGAACCGGTCTATCATCCAGGCTCGCACGGCAATTTCGAGCATGGCGTTGACGTTATCCTGTCCGAAACGCGGCCGGGCTCGATCCTGCAGCTCGCAGCATGGCCGGGCGAGGAGAAGCGGCTGATGTCCGGCATATACAAGGTGACAGGCCTTGCCCTGCCGGATGGAGCCGGCGGCGGCGTCGTCAACGGCGCGAAAGCCGCGTTCGGATTCGCGCCGGGCAAATTCACGGTGGTTGACGAGGCCGAGGGCTTGGCTTCCGCGTTCACGGGCCTCATCACGCCCTCCATCGGCACGATTACCGATCTCTCGCATGGCCGTACCGCGATTCGCATTTCTGGGCCAAAAGCGGAGTGGGTGATGGCGAAATTCTTCGCTATCGACTTCGCCTTGCCGGCCTTCCCGCTCGGAGCCGGCCGCTCGACCAACCACCACGATGTCTTTGCACAGATCCAGCGCACCGGTGGCGACCAATTCGACATCTATGTGTTCCGCTCCTTCGCGCGCTCCTTTTGGAAGGCCTTGTGCCACGCGAGCGAGGAAGTCGGCTACGAGGTGCACTGAGCGCAATTGCAGGAAACTGCGTGGCGGTTTTCCCTGCCGACTTGCCTCTGAGCAGGCCGCACTCGGGGATTGGTTGGGCCGGCGCGTGGCACTATCGACGGCCACAACTGCCGCTTGAGCCTTGGGCCAGCGAAGACGATAGATAAGGAAACGCGGGCTCTCGGAGCCTCAGGCAACCAGTTCGACAACATCCTTCCATGACCGCAGAGACTACGGCGACAGCCACGACCCGCTTTGCTCCGGCGGGCGACCCGTCGCTGCTGTTGCCGGCGACCGTCGCCTGCGGCGTGTTCATGACCAGCCTCGACCAGAATGTCATTGTGACCGCGCTGCCCGGCATCGGCGAAAGCCTGAGCCGCCCGCCGAGCCAGCTCGGGCTTTTGATCACCGTCTATGTCGCGAGCCTCATCGTCACGATGCCGCTCGGCGGCTGGCTGGCCGACCGCTTCGGCCTGCGCAACGTCTATTGCTTTGCGCTGATCGTCTTCGCCAGCGCTTCGGCGCTCTGCGGCCTGTCGGAAAACATCTGGATGCTTGTCGGCTCGCGCGCGCTGCAGGGCTTCGGCGGTGCGCTGATGGGCACTCTCGGCCAGGTCGTGATCCTGTCGAGCTTTCCGCGCGACCGCACGCTCAGGATCAACATGTATATTTCGCTCGCCGGCCAGTCCGGCCCGCTGGTCGGGCCCCTCGTCGGTGGCGCGCTGACCACTTACGTCTCGTGGCGCTGGATCTTCTACATCAACATACCGATCGCGCTGACGGCCGCGTTGCTCGCGGCCTCGCTGTTCCCCACGACCACCAAGCCGGTCCGCACGCCCTTCGATTTTCCCGGCTTCCTGCTAGTCGGCGGCGGCATGGCGCTGCTCGTCTTCGGCATGGATTCGCTTGCCGCGAAGGACGCCGCCGCCAGCATTATCGGCGTCGAGCTTGGCCTGGCAATCGCCATCCTCACCGTCGCCGCCTTCTATTGTCTGCGGACCCGAAACCCTTTGCTCGACCTCAATCTGCTGCGTATCCGCACCTTCCGCATCAGCTTTCTGACCGGCGGCGGGCTCGACACGATAGGGCTAAGCTCCGTTGTCTTCCTGCTGCCGCTGATGTTCCAGCTCGGCTTCGGTATGAGCGCGGTGCAGGCCGGATCGCTGACCTTCGTCGCGGCGATCGGCTCGCTGCTTATGCGCTTCTTCATGCCGCGCATCTTGAACCGCTTCGGCTTCAAGCGGGTTCTGATCGTCAACACGCCGATCGCCGCCCTGCTGGTCGCAGGTTTTGCCTTGATGCAGGAAAGCACGCCTACCTGGATCGTGCTTGCCTACATCTTCGCCTTCGGCCTTTTCCGTTCGGTGCAGTGGGCCTCGACCGGCAACCTCGCCTACTCGGACATCGCGCCCGAGCAGCTCTCGCGCTTCAGCGCCCTGTACTACATCCTTTGGCAGCTGGCGGTGGCGATCAGCGTCGGTCTGGCCGCTGCGATGCTCTCGCTGCTCGCCGGCGGCGGCCAGGCGAGCGTCAACGACTACCGGCTCCTGTTCGTTGTCGAAGGCTTGATCACGCTTTGCGCGCTGCTCGCCTATTTCAGGCTCACCCCGCAGGACGGTGCCCATGTCAGCGGCCATGGCGGGCATATCAGCACGGATTAGCACATCGGGCTGCGATCCGCGCCGGAGCTACTTCGCGAACGTCACCCAGTCTTCGAGCGGCGCGCGGTCGGTGCGGAATTCGTTCTCGGGCTTGGACGTGTCCTCATAGCCAAGCGCCATACCGCAGACCACGATCTCCTCGTCTGGTATGTCGAGCACCGGGCGGATCTGCCGGTGATAGGGCGCGAAAGCCGCCTGCGGGCAGGTATGCAGGCCCCTGCCCCGTGCCGCGACCATGATGTTCTGCAGAAACATGCCGTAGTCGATCCACGAGCCCTTGTTCAGCCGCCGGTCGACCGTGAAGATCAGGCCGACGGGCGCGTCGAAGAAGACGAAGTTGCGGTCGTGCTGCGCCCGCATCCTGTCGACTTCGCGCCGGCCGATGCCGATCGCGCCGTAGAGGCCGAAACCGTTGGCGCGACGCCGGCTGAGATAGGGCTCGAAGAACTGGTCGGGATAGTAACGGTACTCGTCCCATTCGGCCTTTTCGGCGCGGATGCCCGAATTGAGGATGGCGTCGCTGATGCGCTGCTTCACCTCGCCCTTGGTCACATAGACGCGCCAGGGCTGCATGTTGGTGCCCGAGGGTGCCCTTGCCGCGACCGTCAGGATGGCGCGGATTGTGCTGTCGTCGACCATGTCGGGCAAAAACGCGCGTACCGACCGGCGCGACATGATCGCCTCATCGACGATCGCTGCGTCGAGCGCGCTCCGGTTATTCTTCTCCAGCATGGGCCGTCCCTTCACGCATGGCTGGATCCGGCAACCCGATTCCCGCAACGACCATAGGCAGACACAAATAACTAACTGGTCCTCGACCGGACGCCCCACTCGCCATTCGATGGCGAGGCTTTGCATCAACCGCCAAAATGGCGCAAGCAAATCTTGCGTCGCATGAAAATTCACTTGATTTTTTCATGCACTTGCTTTCTCATGAAATTTGAGCAGATTTTTTCACGAGGGGCGGGTGACCTCGACCGCCATCAGATCGGAGCAGGACAATGGCGAGCGGCTGCTGGCCGGCGACATCCGTGCGCTGCGCAAGGCCCGCGGGTTGACGCTTGCCGAGATTGCTCTGAAGCTCGACCGCTCGGTAGGCTGGGTCAGCCAGGTCGAGCGCGGCTTGTCGATCCCTTCGCTTGGTGACCTGCGGGCCTTCGCCGAACTCTTCGGCGTGCCGCTCAGCCTGTTCTTCAGTCATGATGTGCCTGCCGAAGAGGAGCGCGGCGTGGTTGTGCGCGCCGGCAGCCGCCGCTCGCTTGGTACAAGCGAATCGGGCCTCGTGGAGGAGCTTCTGTCGCCCGATCTTGGCGGTAGCTTCGAGATGCTGCGCTCGGTCTTCGCGCCGGGCGCGGAACTGAAAACCGAAGCACGCCGTCCGACCGAGGAAGCGGGCTACGTCGCGTCGGGCACTTTCGAGCTCGAGATCGGCGGCGTCTGGCATCGGCTCAGCGAAGGCGACTCGTTCCGCTTCGAAGGCAAGCCGTTCCGCTGGCGCAATCCTGGCGCCGAGCCGGCGGTCGTCATCTGGGTGGTTTCGCCACCGGTGTACTGAACCAATGCATGCCGCCCAAAACTGTGCAGCGGTTTTTGGGACAAGGCCTGCATAAACAAAGAATCAAAAGCGCGTCCTGACGCGCTTTGGACGTTGGAGGAGAACATGGCCGGTTTGCCGACCACGGCACGCGTGGTGATCATCGGAGGCGGTGTCGTTGGCGCCTCCTCACTTTACCACCTTTGCAAGGCGGGCTGGACCGACTGCGTGCTCTTGGAAAAGAACGAGCTGACCTCCGGCTCAACTTGGCACGCGGCCGGCAACGTGCCGACCTTCTCGTCGTCCTGGTCGCTGATGAACATGCAGCGCTATTCTACCGAGCTCTACCGGGGCCTCGCCGACGCGGTCGACTATCCGATGAACTACCATGTCACCGGCTCGTTGCGGCTCGCCCACACCAAGGAGCGCATGCAGGAGTTCCAGCGCGCCAAAGGCATGGGCCGCTATCAAGGCATGGACATCGACGTCGTCGGCCTCGACGAGATCAAGCGCCGTTACCCCTTCATCGAGACGCATGAGCTGAAAGGCGCGCTCTACGACCCGAGCGACGGCGACATCGATCCCGCGCAATTGACGCAGGCGCTTGCCAAGGGTGCGCGCGACATGGGCGCGAAAATCATCCGCTTCTGCCCGGTCACCGGCGTTCGCCGCGAAAACGGCGAATGGGTGGTGGCGACGCCGCAGGGCGAGATCCGCTGCGAGATCGTGATCAATGCCGCCGGCTATCGCGCCGCCGAAGTTGGAAAAATGTTCGGCCGCGAAGTGCCGATGATGGTGATGAGCCATCAATATATCCTGTTCGAGGAAATCCCCGAGCTGGCCGCATGGACCAAGGAACAGGGCAAGAAACTGCCGCTGCTGCGCGACGTCGACACCTCCTACTACCTGCGCCAGGAAAAGACCGGCATGAATCTCGGTCCCTATGAGCGCAATTGCCGCGCGCATTGGGTCGGCCACAACGATCCGATGCCGGAGGATTTTTCCTTCCAGCTTTTCCCGGACGATCTCGACCGTCTCGAGCATTACCTTGCCGACGCCGTTGCCCGTGTGCCGATCCTCGGCACCGCAGGCCTTTCCAAGGTGATCAACGGGCCGATCCCTTATGCGCCGGACGGCAATCCACTGATCGGTCCGATGCCCGGCGTGCCGAACGCTTTCGAGGCCTGCGTCTTCACCTTCGGCATTGCGCAAGGTGGCGGCGCCGGCAAGGTGCTGGCCGAATGGGTGACCGAGGGCCAGACCGAATGGGACATGTGGTCCTGCGATCCGCGCCGCTTCACCGCCTTTGCTTCGGCACCCGACTATTGCGTTGCCAAGGGCATGGAGATCTACGGCAACGAATACGCCATCCAGTTCCCGCGCCACGCCTGGCCGGCCGGCCGCGACCGCAAGCACTCGCCGCTGCATGAGCGCGTCAAAGCGCAGGGTGGCCAGTTCGACGCTTATAATGGCTGGGAACGCGCCACTTGGTATGCGCAACCGGGCGACGACATTTCGGAAGAATCAACGCTGACTTTCCGCCGCGACGGGCCATGGCAGCAGCGCGTTCGCGAGGAATGCCTGGCTGTGCGCGACGCAGCCGGCATCCTCGACCTGCCCGGCTTCTCGCGTTTCAACCTCGAAGGTCCGGGCGCCGCCGAATGGCTGGCCCTGCAGGTCACCGGCCTCGTGCCGAAGCCCGGCCGCATCGGCCTGGTTTATTTCGCGGACGATAAGGGCCGCATCGTTACCGAAATGTCGGTCGTGCGCCATGGCGAGGACCAGATGACGCTAATCACCGCGGCCGTCGCGCAGTGGCATGACTTCGAATGGTTGAAGTCGCGCATGCCGGCCGATGCGGCCTTCAGGCTGACCGATCGCACGGAGGAATACTCAACCCAGATTCTCGCCGGCCCGAACTCGCGCGCTATCCTTGCTGACGTCTGCGACGCCGATCTCTCCCTGCCTTGGCTGACGGATCAGGAGACGACCATCGCCGGCCGCTGGGCGAAGCTAGTGCGCGTCTCCTTCGCCGGCGAGCTCGGTTGGGAGATCCACACCAAGGTCGCGGACACGGCTACCGTCTTCGACGCGGTCTGGGCCGCCGGCCAGAGGCATGGCCTAAAGCCCTTCGGCATGTACGCGCTGGATTCGCTTCGGCTGGAAAAAGGCTACCGCGCCTGGAAAGGCGACCTCTCGACCGACTATTCGATCCTGCAGGGCGGGCTCGAACGCTTCGTCAAATGGGACAAGCCCGACTTCCGCGGCAAGGCGGCGCTGCTCAACGAAAGGCAGCAGGGCGTGAAGAAGCGCTTCGTCACGCTGGTCGTAGAAAACCCCGGCGATTGCGACGCGCCCTATATGTCGACGCTCTGGCATGACGGCAAGATTGTCGGCGAGACGACGTCGGGCGGCTGGGGCCATCGCGTCGACAAGTCGATCGCGCTCGGCATGCTGCGTTCCGACCTGACCGAGCCCGGCACGGCGGTCGAGGTCGAAATCTTCGGCGACCGTTTCAAGGCGGTGGTGCAGAAGGACGAGCCGCTGTGGGATCCGAAGAACGAAAGGTTGAGAGCATGACATCCGTCATTCTTACCGATGGCGGCATGGGCCAGGAGTTGGTCCGTCGCAGTCAGTCCGAACCGACGCCTTTGTGGTCGGCCAGAGTGCTGATCGACGAACCGGAACTGGTGCGCGACCTGCATGCGGAATTCATCCGTGCCGGCGCTCGCGTCATCACCATCAACACCTATTCGGCCACGCCCGAGCGCCTGGCGCGCGAGGGCGCGGAAGAGCTGTTTAAGCCTCTGCAGAAGCGCGGCATCGAGCTCGCCCGGCAGGCGCGCGACGAAGCGGGTGAAGCCGCCATCGCCGGCTGCCTCTCGCCTCTGTTCGGCAGCTACGCGCCGGCGCTGACCATCTCCTTCGAGGAGACGCTCGGCATCTACCGCCGCATCGTCGCCGAACAGGCAGAAGGCGTCGATCTATTCCTGTGCGAGACCATGGCTTCCGCCGACGAGGCCCGCGCGGCGGTCACCGCGGCATGCGAGAGCGGCAAGCCGGTCTGGATTTCCTGGACGCTCGCCGACCACGGCACGCCCCGCCTGCGCAGCGGCGAGAGCATTGCCGCCGCGGCTAGCGCCCTCGGCGATCTGCCGGTGGCGGCACGGCTGCTCAACTGCTGCCGGCCCGAAGCCATTGCCGCCGCATTGCCGGAGCTGCTGGCCCTCGGCGGTCCGGTTGGCGCCTATGCCAATGGCTTCACCTCGGTCGAGGCGCTCAAGCATGGCGGCACGGTCAACGTGCTGCACGCGCGCCATGATCTCGATCCGCACGCCTATGCCGACCAGGCGATGGGCTGGGTCGAGGCTGGCGCCAGCATTGTAGGCGGCTGTTGTGAAGTCGGGCCGGCTCACATCGCTGCGCTACGCGACCGGCTCATCCAGGCCGGCCATCACATCTCGGGAGTAGCCTGATGCCAAAACCATCAAAGCGCATTACCGGCATCGTGCCATCGGGCAAAGACGGCTGGGAAGTCCATTTCGCCGCCTGGACCCGCAGGGCAGCCGGCGAGGACATCATCGTGCTCTCGGTCGGCGACCATGATTTCGACACGCCGTCGCAAACGATCGAGGCCTGCGTCAACGCCGTCCGCGGCAGCAACCACCACTACACGCCGCTTCCCGGCCTGCCGCGCCTGCGCAAGGCGATGGCGGCGGCCTCCTCCGCCTGCACCGGCGTCCTGACGGAGCCCGACGAGGTCATCGCCACGGCCGGCGGTCAGGGCGCGCTCTACGCCGCCGTGCAGGGCGTGCTCGACCCCGGCGATCACGCGATCGTCGTCGCGCCTTATTATGCCACCTACCCCAACACCTTCAGCGCCGCCGGCGCCAGCTTCACCGTGGTCGAGACGCCGGCCGAGGACGGCTTCCAGCCGCGCGCCGATAGGATCCGCGCGGCGCTCAGGCCCAACACGCGCGCCATCCTGATCAACACCCCGAACAACCCGACAGGCGCAGTCTATTCGCGCGAACGGCTCGAGCAATTGGCCGAAATCTGCAAGGAGCACGATCTCTGGCTGCTATCCGACGAGGTCTACTGGACGCTCGGCGGCGGCGAGCACATCTCGCCGCGCTCGCTGCCCGGCATGTCCGAGCGCACGCTGGTCATCAATTCCATGTCGAAAAGCCACGGCATGACCGGCTGGCGCATGGGCTGGCTCACCGGCCCGAAGGCGATGATCGCGCTGATGACCGATCTCAACCTGGTGACCACCTACGGCCTGCCGGCCTTCATCTCGATCGCTTGCGCCGAGGCGCTCGAAAACCACTACGGCGTGGACGAAATAGCCGAGCGTTACGCCGGGCGCCGCGCCGTGTTCCTCGACGCCATTCGCGGCGCAAATGAAGTCACCGTGCGCGGCTCCGAAGGCGGCATGTATGTCATGCTCGACATATCGGCCATCGAGCCCGACGACGAGAAATTCGCCTGGGCGCTGCTCGACAAGGAGAAGATCGGCGTCATGCCCGGCTCGAGCTTCGGCGAGGCCGCCGCCGGTCACATCCGCATCAGCCTCTGCCAGCCTGAACCTGTCCTTCAGGAAGCAGCGCTTCGCGTGCGCCGCTTCGCTTCCGACTACCGCCGCGAGGCCGCATGACCAAAACCATTCCAACCAAAGCTCGCGCGGTCATTATCGGCGGCGGCGTCTCCGGCTGCTCGGTCGCCTATCATCTGGCCAAGCTCGGCTGGACCGACATCGTGCTGCTTGAGCGCAAGCAGCTCACGTCGGGCACGACCTGGCACGCCGCCGGCCTGATCGGCCAGTTGCGCGCCTCGCAGAACATGACCCGGCTGGCGAAATACTCGGCCGACCTCTACGTCAAGCTCGAGGCGGAGACCGACGTCGGCACCGGGATGCGCCAGGTCGGCTCGATCACCGTGGCGCTGACCGAGGAACGCAAGCATGAAATTTATAGGCAGGCTTCGCTAGCCCGCGCATTCGATGTCGACGTGCGCGAGATTTCGCCAACCGAAGTCAAGGAGATGTACCCGCATCTCAACGTCTCCGATGTGGTCGGCGCGGTACATTTGCCTCTCGACGGCCAGTGCGACCCGGCCAACATCGCCATGGCGCTGGCCAAGGGCGCGCGGCAACGCGGCGCGACGGTTATCGAAAACGTGAAGGTCACCAAGGTCCACACCCGGAACGGCCGCGTCTCCGCTGTCTCCTGGGCGCAGGGCGAGGACCAGGGCACGATCGAGACCGACATCGTCGTCAACTGCGCCGGTATGTGGGCGCGCGAGCTCGGCCGGCAGAACGGCGTCACCATCCCGCTGCACGCCTGCGAGCATTTCTACCTCGTCACCGAGCCGATCCCCGGCCTCACCCGCCTGCCGGTGCTGCGCGTGCCGGACGAGTGCGCCTACTACAAGGAAGACGCCGGCAAGATGATGCTCGGCGCCTTCGAGCCGGTGGCGAAACCCTGGGGCATGGACGGCATCCGCGAGGATTTCTGCTTCGACCAGTTGCCCGAGGACATGGACCATTTCGAGCCGATCCTCGAAATGGGCGTCAACCGTATGCCGATGCTGGGCACGGCCGGCATCCACACCTTCTTCAACGGCCCCGAGAGTTTTACTCCCGACGACCGCTACTATCTCGGCGAGGCGCCGGAACTCTCCGGCTACTGGATGGCGACCGGCTACAATTCGATCGGCATCGTTTCCTCCGGCGGGGCCGGCATGGCCCTGGCGCAGTGGATCAACGACGGTGAGGCGCCCTTCGATCTCTGGGAGGTCGACATCCGCCGCGCCCAGCCCTTCCAGAAGAACCGTCGCTACCTCAAGGAACGCGTCTCCGAAACGCTCGGCCTGCTCTACGCCGATCATTTCCCCTACCGCCAGATGGCTACCTCGCGCGGCGTGCGCCGCTCGCCTCTGCACGAGCATTTGAAGGCCCGTGGCGCCGTCTTCGGCGAAGTCGCCGGATGGGAGCGCGCCAACTGGTTTGCCCGCGAAGGACAGGAGCGCGAATACCGCTATTCCTGGAAGCGGCAGAACTGGTTCGACAACCAGCGCGAGGAACACCTCGCCGTGCGCAACGGCGTCGGCCTGTTCGACATGACCTCGTTCGGCAAGATCCGCGTTGAAGGCCGCGACGCTTGGGCCTTCCTGCAGCGGCTCTGCGCCAACGACATGGACGTCGAACCGGGCAAGATCGTCTACACGCAGATGCTCAACGCCAAAGGCGGCATCGAGAGCGACCTCACCGTGACGCGGCTGTCCGAGACCGCCTATTTCCTCGTCGTGCCGGGCGCCACCTTGCAGCGTGACCTCGCCTGGCTGAGGCGGCACGTCGCCGACGAATTCGTCGTCATTACCGACGTAACCGCTGCCGAAGCCGTCATCTGCCTGATGGGCCCCGATTCGCGAAAGCTGATCCAGAAGGTGAGCCCCAACGATTTTTCCAACCAGGCCAATCCGTTCGGCACTTGCCAGGAAATCGAGATCGGCATGGGGCTGGCCCGTGCCCATCGCGTTACCTATGTCGGCGAGCTCGGCTGGGAACTCTATGTCTCGACCGATCAGGCCGCCCATGTCTTCGAGGCGATCATTGAAGCCGGCGCCGATGTCGGGCTGAAGCTCTGCGGCCTGCATACTCTGGATTCCTGCCGCATCGAAAAGGCCTTCCGCCATTTCGGCCACGACATCACCGACGAGGACCATGTGCTGGAGGCAGGCCTTGGCTTCGCGGTGAAGACGGCCAAGAGCGACTTCATCGGCCGTGACGCGGTGCTCAGGAAGAAGGAAGCAGGTCTCAACCGCAGGCTGGTGCAGTTCCGCCTCAAGGACCCGCAGCCGCTGTTATTCCACAACGAGGCGATCCTGCGCGACGGCATGATCGTCGGTCCGATCACCTCGGGCAATTACGGCCACCATCTCGGCGGCGCGATCGGGCTCGGTTATGTGCCCTGCGAGGGCGAGAGCGAGGCGGATGTGCTGGGCTCATCCTACGAGGTCGAGATCGCTGGCGAACGCTTCGCCGCGGAAGCATCGTTGAGGCCAATGTACGACCCGAAGGCTGAACGGGTGCGCATGTAGCACAGTGTTCCCTTCTCCCCGTTCAACGGGGAGAAGGTGCCCGAAGGGCGGATCAGGGGCAGAGCCACGCCTTTGCAAGTTGGCGCCGCCCCTCATCTGGCTGCCGCCATCTTCTCCCCGTTGAACGGCGAGAAGAGAGCTATCCTCAAAAGCTTTCCAGCCTCGCCCTTACTTTCGCCAGAAACGCCGTCCGGCTCTTCGGCGTTGAGGAATCCATCAGGTAGTGCGCCAGGAAGAATGTCTTGCAGCGGGGGGCGCAGATGGCGCGCATGCCGCGCAGGATCGTCTTGCGGCCGGGCTGGCCGACAACGACGCTCCACCAGGTCGGCGCGCCACAGGTGGTGATGACGCCGACCTTGGTCACATGGGTCATCAGCGATTGGATCCGGCCTCTGCCGCGCGGCAGCTTGAAGGCGATGTCGGTCGCCCACACGCGATCGAACCAGCCCTTCAGCATCGCCGGCAATCCGTACCACCAGGTGGGGTAGATGAAGAGGATCGCCTCGGCCCATTGCAGATGCTCGAAATGCGGCCTGAGCGCGGGATCCTCAGGCGCGCGCTCGTTGTAGGACCGCCGCTCTTCGCAGCTCATTACCGGATTGAACTTTTCGGCATAGAGATCGAGCAGCCTTACGTCCCAGCCTCGTCTCGTCAGCACCTCTATCGCCATGTCGCGGATCGCGGCGCAATAGCTCTCCGGCACCGGATGGCAATAGACCACCAGCACGCGCATCAGAATTGATCCATGCTGGCGGCCACCTTCGCCATGAAGGCCTTGCGCGTCTGATCCGTCGAAAGGTTCATCGAATAGTGTGCGAGGTAAGAGACGGAGGCGCCTGGCTTGATGGTGGCCCGCAGCGTGCGCTTCACCATTTTGCGCGGCGGATCGCCCATCAGCATGGCGCGAAAACGACTGCCGCCGTAGGTGGTGATGGCCGCGAGCTTGCGGACGTTGTGCAGCGTCGGCCGAACCTTGCCGTCGACCAGCTTGAACGATACGCCGGGCAGGAAGACGCGGTCGAAGAAGCCCTTCAGGATCGCCGGATAGCCGTAATTCCAGACCGGAAACGACAGCACCAACGCTTCCGCCTTCTGAAGCCTTGCGATGTAACCGGCGACCGCCTCGTTCGGCCCGCGCTGATCGTGGTAGCCGAGCCGCTCTGCGCGCGTCATCCGCGGATCGAAATCCTCGGCATAGAGGTCGCAGTCGTCGATCGTGTGGCCCGCCGCGCCGAGCCGCTCGACGATCGTCCGATGCAGTCCGGCGTTGAAGCTGGTCTCCACCGGATGTGCGTAGAGCACGAGGACGTTCACGGGAGTGGATCCCGCAGGTCAGCTCGACAAACCCCTGTTGTCCCATGCCACATCTCCTCCCTTGTGGGGGAGATGTCGCCAAAGGCGACAGGCCAGAGGAGGGTGCAGCGCCAGGCGCTCATCGCGATCACCTCGCCCTTTGCAGCCCCTTGAACAGGAACGGCTTGCCGGAGCGATAGTCATAGCCCGGATTCTCCCAGGCAATCATCTTGCCGGGGTTGAGCAGCCCTTGCGGGTCGGTCTCGCGCTTGAAGGCAAGCTGAACCTCGTCGGTCTGCTTCATGCCGCCCTCTTCCAGCGTGTAGCGATGCGGGTTGAAGATCCAGCAGCCATTGTCCTCGTGGATACGGATGATCTCGTCGAGCCTTTCTTCCGTGGTGAAACGGACCAGCGGCAGCCCGGCGGCGCCGATCGCGCCGTCGAAGCGGATGAATTCGAGATGGGCCGGCACCTCGTCGCCGAAACGGTCGACCATCGCCTTGACGTGCGCGAGATGGTCCGGCGACGGATAGCGCGCCTGCAGATAGGTGATCGTCGGATCGACCCTGATGGCGCGCAGCGTCGTGTGGTTCCAGGTCAGCTCGTAGGCCGGCGGCAATCCCTTGAGGTCGGTCTCCTGGTCGGCCCGGAAGACGATTTCGCCTTTGCTGGCCCGGACGAACGCGAGGAACCCATCCATCGCGTGCGGCGCGATCATGCACACCACGATGCTCTGCTCGCGCCGGAAGAACTTCTGGTGTCGCTTGAAATAATCGTAAGGAATGGGTGCCGCGATCGGCGTGATCAGCTTCGCCAATATGCCGTCCTGCTCGGCGAGGTCGTTGCCGAAGCCCGCTGCACCCATGAAATCGTCGAAGCCGACGATGACATCGACCCAATCGTAGGACGCCGTCAGCGGCATCTCAACCTCGGTGATGATGCCGTTGGTGCCATAGGCATGCATCACCTTGAGCACGTCCTCGCCCGAGAGGTCCATGACGCGCGGCTCCGCCTCCATCGTCACGGTCCGCAGCCGGATCACATTGCCGAGATCGCGCAATCCGCCCCAGCGGATCGAGCCGACGCCGCCAGAGCCGCCTGCGACGAAGCCGCCGATGGAGGCAGTGTTGTAGGTGGAGGGCGACATGCGCAGTTCCTGCGCGGAATGCGCCCGCGCGGCGCGATCGATGTCGGCCAGAACCGCTCCGGGCCCGGTCACCACGCGGCCCGGCGCGATCGCCTTCACTTCATTCATTTCGGCGAGGTTGAGCACCACGCCGCCCGACAGCGGCATCGCCTGTCCGTAATTCCCGGTGCCGCTGCCGCGCGGTGTGACTGGAACGTCGTGCCGGTGGCAGGCGGCCAAAACGCGGATCACCTCGTCCTCGTTCTTCGGCGTCACGATCAGGTCGCCGGTGACATGGTCGAGCTGTTGTTTGAGGACGGGGCTGTACCAGTAGAAGTCGCGGCTCTTCTGCTGGACGATGGCCGGATGGTCGTCGATCTTGAGGCCTTCGAGATCGCGCTTCAGCGCTGCGATATCCATCATCACACCATCAATTCGTCGAGTTCAGCATAGTCGGGCAGCCGGCGCTCGATCGCCCTGCCCTCGCGCACCACGATGCGATCCGATTCGGGCCGCGACAGCAATTCGGTCCAGCTGCGTCCCTTGAAGACGATGAAGTCGGCGCTGCCGCCGGCGGCGAGAGTGCCGACACCTTCCAGCCGCATCACCTCGGCCGGCGTCGCCGCTATCGCTTTCGGCCAGTCACCGACAGGGTGGTCGAGGTGCAGGATCCGTGTCGCCATGCGGTATACCTCCAGCATATCGAGGTCGCCATAGGCGTAGAACGGGTCGCGCGTGTTGTCGGAAGCAACCGCCACCTTGATGCCGCGTGCCTTCATCTCGTGCAGCAGCGTCACGCCGCGCCAGCGGGGCGTCGTGCAGTTGTTGCGCCGGTCCTGCAGATAGAGGTTGCACATCGGCAGCGACACGACCGCCAGTCCGGCCTTCGCCACCTTGTCCAGCGTGTCGAGAACTTCGAGGTCGGGCTGGCGCGCCAGCGAGCAGCAATGGCCGATCAGGATGTTGCCGTCAAAACTGTTCCACAGCGAAGCCTCGGCGATCTTCTTCAGCGAGATCGCCGTGACATCGTCGGTCTCGTCGGCATGGAAATCGAGGTCCAGCCCATGCTTGATGGCTTCAGCGAACACCTTGTCGAGCAGTTCCTCGAGGTCGGGCACCATGTAAGTGACAACGCCGAGCACGCCCTTGGCCGCGGCGACGCGTTTTGCCAGACGCTCGAACCAGGCCTTGTCGCGCACGCCTTCGATGCCAAGCAGACAGGCGGCCTGCAGCTCGATCCGGCCTCGCCATTTTTCCCGCATCGTCTCGAACACCGGCCAGGAAATTTCCTCCTGCGGCGCCACGCTGTCGAGATGCGTGCGCAAGGCCTTGGTACCGTGCGCGTAAGCTGAGCGCAGCGAGAAATCCATGCGCCTCGCCACGTCCTCCGCGGTCCAGCGAGCGGCGCGGTCGGCGCCAGTTGCGTTGAGCGCGCCCATGAATGTGCCGTCGGGATTTGGCTTGCGCGGCCAGATATGGCCCTTGTCGATATGCGTATGGCAGTCGACGAAGCAGGGCAGCACGATGCGGCCGCCAAGGTCGATTGCGTCGAATGGCGGCTCGGCTTTGCCGTGCGCAATGATGCTAGCAATCTTGCCGTCGGCGACGGCAATGTCGGCAAGCGCAAAACCATCGGCATCGAAGGCTGCGGCAAGGCCCGGCGTCAGCGATTGATGAACGCGGACGTTGGCGAGCTGGTAACGACCAGAGGCTGGGATCAACATTCAGGCACCCTAGCGCTCCTGCTTCAGCGCGCTCTCGTGCCAGCGGCGCAGGATGAGATGCGACACCAGCGACAGCACCAGGAAGATCAGGATGCCGGTGAGCGAGATCAGGATCAGCGCCGCGAACAGCCTGGGAGCATTGAGCCGGTAGCCCGCCTCGATGATGCGCGAGGCAAGCCCGGACGATTGCCCCTGCGCGCCGGCGACGAACTCGGCCACCACGGCGCCGATCAGCGACAGGCCGCCGGCGATCTTCAGCCCGCCGAGGAAATAGGGCATCGCCGCCGGCAGGCGCAGATAGCGCAATTGCTGCCAGCGGGTTGCTCCGTTGAGCTTGAACAAATCGCGCAGGTTGCGGTCGACCGAGTTCAGCCCGAGCGTGGTGTTGGAGAGGATCGGGAAGAAGGCGACGATCCAGGCACAGAGCAGGAGCTTGGTCGTCTGGTTGTTGATGTAGATGTTGATCAGCGGGAAGATCGCCACGATCGGCGTCACCTGCAGCACGATGGCGAAGGGGAAGAACGACATCTCCACCCATTTCGACTGCGCGAACAGCACCGCCAGCCCGACGCCGCCGATGACGGCAAGCAGCAGGCTGAGGAAGGTGATCCTGAGCGTCACCAGCAGCGAAGAGAACAACAGCCCGGCGTCGTCATGCAGCGTCTGCAGGACCACGCCCGGGCGCGGCAGGATGTATTGCGGGATCCCGTTCCAGATGCAGATGCGATCCCACAGCCAGATCGCAAGCACCATGATCGCCAGCGGCAGTACCCATTTGCCGATCCGCTCCAGCCGCTCCTGGCGGACGCGGCGCGCCTCTTCCGGGTCGAGCTTCAGGGCATTGTCTTCAATGGCCGTCATGATGAGGTCCGGCGGTTGAGTTGATGGCATTGACCAGCACGTCCGAGGCCTGCCGGCAGAGCGCCGCATAGTCGGGCGAGGTCCGGAATGCCTCGTCGCGAGGATAAGGCGCTTCGATTGCAAGCTCGCCGTGGACGCGGCCCGGTCGTGCCGCCATGACGACGACACGGCTGGAGAGGAACACGCTTTCGAAGACACTGTGGGTGACGAAGACGACGGTAAACCGCTCGTCCTGCCAAAGCTCGAGAAGATCGTTGTTGAGCTTGAAGCGGGTAATCTCGTCGAGCGCCGCGAAGGGCTCGTCCATCAGAAGAATGCGCGGCTTGGTCACCATAGCCCGTGCGATCGAGACACGCATCTTCATGCCGCCGGAAAGCTCGCGCGGCACGGCATTCTCGAAACCGGTGAGGTGCACGCGCGACAGCATTTCCATCACCGCGGGCTTGGCCTCCGGGCGCGATACGCCTTTCAGCCTGAGCGGCAGCCAGACATTGTCGAAGACGCTGGCCCATGGCAGCAGCGTCGGCTCCTGGAAGACGAAGCCGATATTCAAGCGGTCGATTGAGCCGCGCCAGTCGAGTTGACCGGAGGTCGGCGTCGACAGGCCGGCGATCAACCTGAGCGCCGTCGACTTGCCGCAGCCCGAGGGCCCGAGCAGGCTTAGGAAATCGCCTTCGCGGATCGCCAGGTCGACCTTGCTCAGCGCCGTGACGCCGTTGGAAAAGACCTTGCCGACATTGCGTAAGGAAAGCAGCATCGGGCTCTCACCCGATGCCGTTGCCTGCGCCACTTTCTCCTGGATCATCTCAGGCAGGCCGCCTTACTTCTTCAGCTCCCGCCCGACCCCCTTGTTGATGAAGGCGAGCGTATAGGCCTTCTTGATGTCGATGCCCGGCTGCGCGACCTTGGCCTTGACCATCTTGTCGTAGAAGCTCTGGATGCGCGCTTCCGTCATGCCGCCGATGCCGAGCTTTTCCGTATCGCCGGAATCGACAATGCCGAACTTCTTCAGCTGTTCGATCGAGAAGGCGATCTGCTCATCCGTCATGTCCGGATTGTCCTTCTTGATCATCTCGTTGGCGGCCTTGTTGTCGCCGTAGAGGTAGTTGTACCAGCCCTTGGCCGAGCCATCGACGAAGCACTGCACCACCTCCGGCCGCTTGTCGATGGTGTCCTGCATCACCTCAATGGTCGTAGCATAAGTATCCCAGCCATTGTCGGCGAGCAGGAACTGGTTCGGCACGAAGCCGCCCTGTTTCTGCACCGCGAAGGGCTCCGACGTGACATAGCCCTGCTGGATCGACTTCTTGTTGGCGATGAAGGGCGCCGGATTGAAGGTGTATGGCACGCGCTTGGCGGCATCGAAGCCGAGATCGGTCACCATCCACTGGAAGAAGGTCTGCGCGCCCTCGTCGCCGAGGATATACTGGTCGGCGTTCTTCAGGTCCTCCCACTTGTCCAGCCCTTCGCCCGGATGGGACATGATGACCTGCGGGTCCTTCTGGAAGTCGGCGGCGACGACGCGCATCGGGATGCCCTGCTGCACGGCGTCGAAAGCCGAGAGCAGGTTACCGCCCATGTAGAAATCGATCTTGCCGGCCAGCAGCATCGGCCGGCCGCTGACCTGCGGGCCGCCCTGCATGATGGTGACGTCGAGGCCGCAGGCGGCGTAGGTGCCGTCGGCGATCGCCTGGTAGTAGCCGCCATGTTCCGGCTCGGCCAGCCAGTTGGTGCCAAAGGTGACCTTCTCGTTGGCCGCAGCGCCCAGCGTGCTGGCCGCAAGCAGCGCGATCGCACCCGCCAGGATTTTTTCTTTTCCGTACATAAACATCACCCTCTCTTGGCTCCGGCGCGCTGCGCGCTGGGCTCCACTCCATTGGTTCAAGAAGCAAGACACATGCCACCGCCTTGGGCCGCCTGCTTGCGCGGCAGTCATTGCCGAGACCGGACGGGTCATGCTGTACAAATGGCATCGTGCCCATTTTTTGGACGCCTGTCCATAATCGGCCCGGCGGCATGCACCGCATCTTGAAGCTTTCATGAATCCGGCCTTAGTCTGCCTGCCGACAGGAGAATGCCATGCTCAATTATCTCGCCCCCAAGTCGATCAAGCCGCCCTTTGCCCGTTATAGCCATGGCGTTGAAATTCCAGCGGGAAAGCGCCTTGTGCTATGTTCGGGTCAGTTGGGCATCGCGCCGGATGACGCCGTCCCGGAGGATGCCGGCGCGCAAACCGAGCTTTGCTTCAAGAACATTGCCGCAATATTAAGCGAAGCCGGGCTGACGCTGAACGATGTCGTGCGCATCAACGCCTTCGTCACCGATCGCGCGCACCTGCAAGCCTATATGGACGTTCGCAATCGCCTGTTTTCCGATCCGGCGCCCGCTTCGACGCTGATGATCGTTTCAGGTTTTGCCCGCCCGGAATTCAAGGTCGAGGTGGAGGTTCTGGCAGCAGGCTAGCTGTTGCCCGGAATGGCCAGGCGCTTTAGACCTTCGGGCCGAACAGCAGACCATCGGGAGACGACAGTGACGACAAGACGTGTGTGGTGGGGCGACTATCGGACGACCGAATACGCCTCGATCGACGCGGAAGCGACGATTGCCGTTCTGCCGGTGGCGGCGATCGAGCAGCATGGCCCTCACCTTCCGGTCTCGACCGACACCTCGATCATGATGGGCATGCTGGAGACGGTGATTGCGCGCCTGCCCGACCACCTCGACATCCGCATCCTGCCGGTGCAGGCGGTGGGCAAGTCGAACGAGCATCTGCATGCGCCGGGAACGCTTACCTTGCCGGCCACCACCTTGGTCGACGCCTGGACCGAGCTTGGCCTCTCGGTCGCCCGCGCTGGGGTCAGAAAGTTGATCGTCGTCAACTCGCATGGCGGCAACGAGGAGATCATGGGCATTGTCACGCGCGAATTGCGCGTGCGCGCAAAGATGCTGGCGGTGAAGACGAGCTGGCAGCGCTTCGGCCGTCCCTCCGGCATGTATACCGAGCTCGAGGACCGTCACGGCATCCATGGCGGCGATGTCGAGACCTCGCTGATGCTGCATTTCCGGCCAGATCTCGTCGATATGGGCAAGGCCGACAACTTCGTCTCCAATGTCGGTCGCGCTGAAAAGGAATTCGCCCTGCTGCGGCACACCGGAACGCACGCCTTCGCCTGGATCGCCAGCGACCTCAATCCGAACGGCGTGGTCGGCGACGCCAGCATCGCCACCGCCGAAAAAGGCCGGCTCACCGCCGAGCATCAGGCCGATGGCTTCATCAGCCTGGCCAGGGATGTGCGTAAGGCGAGGCTTGCCGACTGGCTGGCGTAGCGGAACAGTGCGAGCTCAATCTCTAATGATGAGTTCGAACGGAATCCCTTCAAAGGCATCTGCACCGCGCCCGATTGCTTCGACCGCCGCGATCATCCGGCCTTCTCGCCCAAGCAACATATCCGCAACGGCAATCAGCCTTGGATTGGGCGTCGCTGACGGCGAGAGAAAGCGCAGCGTCTTCGCCAGCTCCGCCTCGTCGCGTTTGGGCGCCAGTGCCGCCGCGATAATATAGGCCGATGCCGTCGAGCGGCTGATACCGGCATAGCAGTGCACGACCATCGGTTTGGCCCTGTCCCAGCGATAGGCGAAGTCGAGCAGCGCGCGCACATGCTCCTCGCCCGGCATGGTCATGCCTTCCTGCGCGGCGACGATGTCGTGCATGACGAGATGCAGATGGTTTTCGGCCAGTATCGAGGCCGGACGGACCATCTCGGTACCGTCAGCGAGCAGCGACAGCAAGCGCTCCGCGCCGGTTCTCGCAACGGTCTCCTCCACCTTCGACAGCGAACAGACATGGATCATCGTCAGCACTCCTTCGGCGCATCGTCGCGCCGCGAGGCCCACGCTGCAAGCGCGCTCTCCAGCCGCTGCCACTCCTCTTCGCTGCCGGGCAGACCGACGCGCAAGACCTGCGGTCGATCGGCAAAATGACGGACCAGGATACCGCGTTCGCCAAGAGCGGAGAACAGGGAGGCAGCATCAGAGAAAGACAAATAGCGGAACAAACTGGTGCCGCCGGCGACCGCGATACCGAATCGGCTGAGCAGCGCGTCGAGGCGCTTGGCATCGGCTGCCAGGCTCTGTCGCATGTCATCCTGCCACTCGGCGTCCGCCAATGCGCGGATTCCGTATTCAAGTGCAGGACCGGCGACAGCCCATGGTCCAAGCTGCGCCTCCAGCCGCTCGGCGGTCAGTTGGTCGGCCAGCGCGAAACCAAGCCTGACGCCGGCAAGGCCGAAGAATTTGCCGAAGGAGCGCAGCACTACGATGCCGCCTTCGCCCACATCGCCGGCCAGGCTGTGTTCAATCGGGCCGACATCCATGAAGGCTTCGTCGACCACCAGCAGGCCGCCCTTCGCGCGAAGCCGCGCAGCAAGGCCGACCAGGCGGTGCCTTTCGATCACTCGCCCATCCGGATTGTTCGGGTTGACCAGCACCGCAAGGTCAGCGTCCGCCAAGGCGTCGAAGTCGCCCACCTCCACAACCGCATGGCCTGCAATCGCGGCCACCCTGGCATGCTCGGCATAAGTTGGACCCAGCACCAGTGCCTTGCCGGGCCTCACCAGCGAAGCGACCCGCGGCAACAGGATCTGCGTGCCGGGCGCGGCCACGACATGCGCCGCCGACCGCGCGCCATACGCCTTGGCCGCAATTTCGGCCAATTCGCGCAGTCGTCCTGGCTCGGGCAATCGTGACAGGGCGGTGGCGGGCAGATCGAAAAGCGGATAGGAGTGCGGATTGATACCTGTCGAGAGGTCAAGGAAAGGCTGCGGCGCATGAGGAAAGAGAGCGCTTGCCCGGCCAAGGCTGCCGCCGTGATCAACCGCTGCAACCGCTCCGCTTAGAAGCTTCATGTCGATCCTGATCGCTTTCCTGTCACTCGCCATCGAACGTGCCCTTGGCTATCCGGACTGGCTGTTCAACGCCATCGGTCATCCGGTAACCTGGATCGGCAGGCTGATATCCTTTCTCGATCGCAGGCTCAACCACGCCACCGATTCCGACGAATTGCGTCGCCGCCGCGGCGTCCAGGCGCTTCTGGTCATCCTGCTGGTGCCGGCGGCCATCGGCCTGACGCTGCATGTCCTGCTCTGGCTGATCTTTCCGTCCGGCCTGGTCATCGCGGCCATTCTCAGCTCCTCGCTTCTGTCGCAGAAGAGCCTCGCCGAGCATGTCGAGGATGTCGCCGATGCGCTGGAGACCGGTGGCCTGACGCTCGGCCGCATCGCCGTTTCGCGCATCGTCGGCCGCGATCCGGACAAGCTCGACAGGGCGGGCGTTGCCCGCGCCGCGATCGAAAGCCTGGCCGAGAATTTCTCCGATGGCATCGTCGCGCCCGCCATATGGACCGGTGTCGGTGGTTTGGCCGGGGGTGCTGCGTACAAGGCCGCCAACACTGCCGATTCGATGATCGGCCACCGCACGCCGAAATACCAGGCCTTCGGCCGGGCGGCCGCTCGCTTCGACGACCTGGTCAACCTGCCGGCATCGCGGCTCACCGGCCTGCTGATTGTGCTGGCGGCCTTCATCGTCAAGGGCGCCGACCCCCGCAACGCCTGGCAGGTCATGCGGCGTGACGCGAAGAAGCACCGTTCGCCCAATGCCGGCTGGCCGGAAGCCGCCATGGCCGGCGCGCTGGGGCTCGCCCTGGCCGGACCGCGCAGTTATGGCGGCGAGGTCGTCGAGGATGCCTTCATGGGCGAAGGCGGCAGGCGCGAGGCCGAAAGCACCGACATAAGGCAGGCGCTGGAACTCTATCGTGTCGCCGACGGGCTGCTGATCGGCCTGTTCGCGATTCTGTCGGCGACGGTGATCTACCTGACCATTTTGATCGGCGGCTAAGGCGCCTCAGAATTCAATCCCCTGCTGCGCCTTCACGCCGGCCGCAAAATGGTGCTTGGTCTGCCCCATCTCGGTGACGAGATCGGCCGCCTCGACCAGCAGCGGCTTGGCATTGCGGCCGGTGACGACGACATGCAAGCCCTCGCGACGCGCCTTCAGCGCCGCGACCACCTTTTCCAGCTCGAGATAATCGTAGCGCAGAGCGATGTTGAGCTCGTCGAGGACCACGAGGCTGATTGACGGGTCGGCAATCAGCTCGAGCGCCCTCGCCCAGGCAGCCTCGGCGGCGGCAATGTCGCGCTTCAGGTCCTGCGTCTCCCAGGTGAAGCCCTCGCCCATCGCGTGCCAGACGACGCGATCGCCAAAGGCGGCGAAGGCATCCTTCTCGCCCGTGTGCCATTTGCCTTTGATGAACTGGACGACGCCGACGCGCTTGCCGTAGCCGAGCATCCTCAGCGCCAGGCCGAACGCAGCCGTGGTCTTGCCCTTGCCCGGCCCCGTATTGACGATCAGCAGTCCCTTCTCGATCGTCTTGCCGGCCACCTCGGCATCCTGCACCGCCTTGCGCTTGGCCATCTTGGCTCGATGGCGTTCGGCATCCTTGTCGTCGATGATCGTGTCTTTGATCTCGCCCATGTCACTTCACCTTGAGCGGCAGCCCCGCCACCATCATCAGCACGCTGTCGGCGACAGCCGCGACCTGCTGGTTGAGCCGCCCGGCGGCGTCGCGGAACCGGCGCGCCAGCGCATTGTCCGGCACGATGCCGAGCCCGACTTCGTTGGACACCACAAACCACGGTCCGCGCGGCTGCGAAAGCACATCCGAGAGCCGCCGGCACTCGGCCTCGATATCGTGGTCCGCCAGCATATGATTGCTCAGCCACAATGTCAGGCAATCGATAAGCACCGGCTGGTGATCGGGCAAGGCGTCGAGCGCGCCGACCAGGTCGAGCGGCGCATCGACGGTGACCCAGCCTTTGCCGCGGCGCGAGCGATGCAGCGCGATGCGCTCGCGCATCTCCTCGTCATAGGCCTGCGCGGTGGCGATATAGGCCCAAGGCGACGGGCTTGCCGCCACCAGGCACTCGGCATGCGCGCTCTTGCCGGAGCGCGCACCGCCGATGATGAAGGTCAGATGGCCGTCCGCACGATCAGGCAAAGCTGTCGCGCAGGCTGGTCGATGTACCGGTGAAGCGCCCGCGCACCACACCGACGGCCGCACCGAGCACCAGCCAGAAGACCAGATCGGTGAGGGTCACCGCCACCACGAACTGATGGTGCAGCCCCTCGGGAATCGCCGTCTCGAAGCTGACGGGCTGCGGCGCGCCGACTACGTGCGGAGCGACGATCAGCACGACCGCCAGAATTGCCAAGGGCAGCGACTTGCGAAAGGCGATCAATCCAAGGCCGACCGCGGTTGCGGCCACCGTCGAAATCCACCAGATCTGGCGCGGCAGAAGTTCCGCCGCCGGCATGGCCGGCAGTTCCGGCGGCAGGCCGAGGCCGGGCGCGAGCGTGAAAACCGCAAAACCGGCAAGGCCCCAGAACACGCCCTGGCGCCAGCTGCCGATGCCACCGGCGAATTCCGACACCGCGACCAGGATCAGTGCGAAGCCGATGCCGGTGACGATGTTGGCGACAACGTTGAAGGCGAAGCGCTCGAAGCCGTCGGCCGGAGCCCAGCCCTCGTCCTCGGTCGGAGCCGCCGCTTCCGTCGACGCAGGAACGGCGCTGCTCATCGCATTGCCCGCCGGTTCGGCCGAGCTCATGGCAGTGCTAGTTCCAGTGTTGGCGGCATGGTCGTGGTGATGACCGCCGCCCGCCTTTTCATAGACTTCCGCTTTGAGGATCAGCGGCACGGTCGCATAGGCCTGCATGCAGGCAAGCGCGATGCCCGCCACGAGCCCTGCGATCGCCGCGACGAACACGACGTTGCGAAACAGATTCATGATATGGGGCCTTAGTCAGTGGCAGGGAAAAGCCATCGAGTGACGATAGTCGTGGGCAGCGTTGTGGACCGCATCGATGTGCGAGAAGCCGACAAAACCGACGACGAAAATGCCGAGCAGCGCGGCGAGAGCCAGCTGCATGATGCGCGACTGCGAGGAGACGGAGGCGCCGAGGGCGACGGAAGCGGTATTCATGTCTTGTCCTTTCGCCCTCCACCCGAGGGCATCGAAGTCAACTTTCCTGTCGCCGGCAGGTCTCCTGGCTCGCGGATTCGCACCCTTCCCCACCTTCCCGAGGACAAACCTCAGTGGTTCTATGGAGAGGACTACCGCACACAGTTGCGGGGGCAGCCACGGCTTAGGGCAAAGACTCCACCCTCACCGCATTCCCTCTTGGCTCCAAAAACGGAACCGACGACGCCATCGACTATAGGCAGAATCGTCGCGACCGGCAAACCAAATTCCGTCACGCCGCAGCGTGATTGCGGCACCGGTTTCGGACTAAGATCCGGCGATCCGCTCGGCAACGAGCTGCTGCAATCGCCACAAATGGCGGTCGTGAATACCGCGCTGTTCGAGGTTCTTCACGGTGTTGTAGAGATAGTCGGTGCCTGAACCCCAGTGGCCGCACGAGGTCGCCAGCCTTTCGACCACCTCGTCTTCGTTGAGTGGGCCGGCATAGGTCGTGCCTTTGCGATTGATAACGAAGGCAAGCGCTCTCAACGGTCCCTTGTCGGTTGCGAGTTGCAGCAGGCGAGGTCGGTAGCTGGTCGGCTTCAGCGTCATCTCGCGGCGAAAAAGCCTGTCCAACGCCTGCCGGCGGTCACCACCGTTCAGGCGGAAAGCAACACCCTTGCATTGGCCGCCACGATCCAGCGCCATCATCAGGCCGGGGCTTTGCTTGGTGCCGCGCCAGCGCGTCATCTTCATGCAGAAGGAGCGATGCCAGCCGCGTGCCACGGCGACGCGCTCCTCGACATGCTCAATCTCGGGCTTCCAGATCAGCGAGCCGTAGCCGAACAGCCAGAGAGGCTCGGTTGCAGGTAGCTCGGCCTCGAATGCATCCAGCATGGCTTCATAGTCGCTGTCCACGAGATGCTCGGCATCCGGGTCGGGCCCCGGGTCATCGACCGCGCGAAAACAGCGGGCGACCAGTTCCACGGTCAGCGACATCGTTCTTGCAGGCATACTTTGCAATCCTGGGCAGCCGGCGAAACCGCAGGCGATTACGAAGTGACCTTAAGGGCAGCACCCGGAAGCGACAATGGCCGCGCAATTGACAACGGTCCTGCCCGGGTGTCGGCTGTCATCAGCCAAGGGGAGCCGCTCATGCAGCCAAATCCTAGCGAACACAGCCGCTACAATGGCCTCACCAGCCTCGAGCCGACGTTGCCTGCAAGCGCCTATCGGGAAGCCGACGCTTACCGGCTCGATCTCGAAGCGATCTAGTATCGGAGCTGGCTCATGGTTTGCCGCGAAGCCGATCTCGCGGGACCTCTTGCCTTTCGAACCGCGCGTATCGGCTCGCAGGAGGTCGTCGTGCTGCGCGACGAGACCGGGAGCTTGCGCGCCTTCCACAACACCTGCCGGCATCGCGGCTCGCAGCTCTGCCAGGAAAGCGAAGGGCGGCTGAAGGCAAGGCTGCTCACCTGCCCCTACCACGCCTGGACCTATTCGCTGCGCGGCGATCTCGTCCGTATCCCATCGAAATCGCTGCCCGAAGGCTTCGACAAGGACAATTATCCGCTCTACCGGGTGGCGCTGTCAGTGTGGCGCGGCTTCGTCTTCATCAATCTCGCAGTGGAGCCCGATGGCTCGGCGGAAGCCTCCTTCGACTCCGCCTCCCGCGATCTTTCGAACTGGCCGCTGGAGACGCTCGTCCCCGGGCACCGGCTCACCAAGGTGATGAACTGCAACTGGAAAATCTTCTGGGAGAACTTCAACGAATGCCTGCATTGCCCTGGCGTGCACAAGGACCTGTCGCGGCTGGTGCCGATCTATGGGCGCGGCCTGATCGCGAGGCATGACGATCCGGAATGGGCGCGCTATGCGGATAATGATGCGCCGGAGTTTTCCGGCGGCCTGCGCGCGGGCGCCGAGACCTGGTCGCGCGACGGACGCGTCCATGGACCGGTCTTTGCCGACCTGACGCCGGCCGAGCGAGCCGCCGGCCAGACCTACGCAACCTCGCTGCCCTCGATGTTCATCGTCGGCCATGTCGACTATGTCCGCACGGTGCGGTTGACCCCGCTCGGGCCCGAGCAAACGGAGCTCACCGCCGAATGGCTGTTCGCGCCCGATGCCCTGGCACAAACCGATATCGACAACATCGTCGCCTTCGGCACCCAGGTGCTGGAGGAGGACGCCGCGATCTGCGAGGTCAACCAGAAGGGCCTGCACTCGATCCGCCACCAGGCCGGCGTGCTGATGCCCGAGGAGTACGATTTGCGCCGCTTCCACGAGTGGGTGCGTGGGCGCCATGCGGCGTTGCAGCCGGTCAAAACGACTTCGGCAGATAGCGCCAAGTGAAGAAGCCGCAGAAGGCGGCCAACAGGCCGAGCGTGGCGAACACCGAGCCGAGACCGAAGAAGGTCAGCACCACCGAATAGACCAGCGGCGGCGTCAGCTCGGAAAAATCGAGATAGGTTCGATAGACAGCTGCCATCTGCGCCCTTTCATAGGAACGCACCGACCGCATGAAGGCGGTCGAGCCCAGCGCGTCGAGCGCGATGGTGAACAAGGCGCCGCCGAGCAGGAAGGCGGCGGTGAGCAGCGGCGCGGCGGCGCCGACGCCGCCGGCCGCGAAAAGCATCGCCGCCATGGCGAAATAGGCGAAAGCCATGGTCCGACGGCCGCCGAAGCGCTTTCCCGCCCTGCCCCAGAAGATCGCCATGAACAGAAGCGCATTGCCTGCCGAAACCAGCAGCCCGCCGGCAAGCTTGCCCTCGCCCGTGATCACCATGAACAGCGGGCCATAGACGAAGAAGGTCGTCCAGAAACACGAGCGGCCGAAGGCGATCAGCCACGCGAGGCGCAACCGCGGCTGCGCGACGAAGCGGCCGATATTGGCGAGCGGGTTGATCGGACGGCTCTTGCCGGGACGGATCGAAGGGTTGTCGCCCAGCCGATAGGTCCAGAACAACGCCAGCAGCGCCAGCGCGAAGGCCACGACCGCGCCGTGCGCGGCATAAATCCCGAAGCGCGTATAGAGGAAAATGCCGAGCGTCGGCCCGCCGGTCCAGGCGAACATCGACCAAGCCATGCGCAGCGATTCCGCCTGCATGAAGTCGGTCTTGCGGATGTGGTCCATGATGTAGAGGTTAAGTGTGATGGACAGCGCGCTCGCCCCCATGACACGGCACAGCATCCCGGCGAGTTGTCCCGGCAGCGTGTGGGTAACGAAGAACACCGAGCCGATCGCCAGCATCAGGCAGCCGCCCGTGTAGATCCAGCGCCGCGCGAAGCGGCGGATCAGCATCGGCATGAACAGCGTCACCGACAGCCCGAGCAGCGACACGATGGTGTAGAGGATCGAGACGATCTGCTCATTGTGCAGGATCTCGTAGGCTTGGATCGGGATGACGCTGGAGATGGTGGCGCGAGCAAAGGATTCGACCGCATAGAGCGAAGCGAAGGTGCGCGCATCCGCGGGCCTGAGAGCCGGAAGCCAGATCGGATGGCGCACATGGGTGGACATCGGCCCTCCGAAAAGTGAATCGCTCGCCAAATCTGGCCGGACCAGTAGCGGACCGGTAGCAGGAAACCGACTCCGAGAGGCCGAAAAGCGAAGCCGGCCAAAGGCTTTCCGCCGCTGGCCTAAAGCGGCTTGCCATGCCGCCGGAATGGCAGCAGCCGATCCACCCTCTGTTGTACGCCCGAACCGTGATAGTCGTTTGGCACGACTGAATCGGATTGCGAGATCAATGAGCCTTCAGACGACCGGCGACGCTGTTCAGGATGCGCCGAAACACGGCCGCATCGTCGCCATCGACGTCCTGCGCGGCATCGCGCTGATCGCGATGGCGAGCTATCATTTCACCTGGGATCTCGAAAACTTCGGCTACACCTCGCCGGGCCTCACCGCCTTTGGTTGGTGGAAGCTCTACGCCCGCTGCATCGCCTCGACTTTTCTGTTCCTGGTCGGTGTCAGCCTGTTCCTCGCACATGGCCGCCATATCCGTTGGCCTGGCTTCTGGAAGCGCTTTGCGATGGTTGCGATTGCGGCGATCGCCATCTCGGTCGTCACCTATATCGCCACGCCGGACGGCTTCATCTTCTTCGGCATCCTGCACGAGATCGCGCTGGCAAGCCTGCTCGGCCTGGCTTTTCTCAGGCTGCCGACATTGCTGACGGCGATCGTCGCCGTGGCCGTGATTGCGGCGCCCTATTATCTGCGGTCGGAAGTCTTCGACCATCCGGCGCTGTGGTGGGTCGGGCTGTCGCCGACCAACCCGCGCTCGAACGACTATGTGCCGCTGTTTCCATGGTTCGGCGCAGTGCTTGCCGGCATTGCGGTCGTCAAGCTCGCTTCGGCATCCGGGCTTCTCGCCCGGCTGGCGACCTGGATGCCCGGCCGCTGGTCGAACCCGCTGACTTTCATCGGCCGGCACAGCCTCGCCTTCTATCTCATCCACCAGCCGCTTCTGTTCGGCTCGGTGTGGCTGTTCTCGCAGGTCATGCCGGCGGCGCCACAAGACAAGGACGCTGGTTTCCTGTCGGCTTGCCAGGCGCAGTGCGAACAGCAGCGGGACAGCAAGTTCTGTTCCAGCTATTGTGGCTGCATGCTGGACACGCTGAAGGGCGAAGGGTCTCTCGACAAGCTCTACAGCAACGACCAGTCCAGCGCCTGGAAAGCGCATCTGGCCGATCTGGCGAGCACTTGCACCGCCGCGACCGAGGACGAAATGGAGGGAGGCCAGCAATGACCGGCATCGCAAAGCCCGGACACGGGATCATCCCCTGGCCGCCTGTGATCTATGTCGTCGCGATCGCACTGAGCGTCGTGCTCGGCATGCTCTACCCGCTGCCCTGGATCGGGGACATATTCGGCGCTATCCTCGTCGGCGCCGGCTGGGTAGCGCTCTTTGGCGTGGCGGCGCTCTGGGTTACCGCGATCCGCGCCATGGTGCGCGCCAGGACAACGCTCAATCCCAATGCCGAGCCCGACCATCTGGTGACATCGGGGCCCTTCGGCATCACCCGCAACCCAATGTATCTCGCCAACACGCTGCTGTTGATCGGCGTCTCCTTCATCACCGGCATCGTCTGGTTCCTGCTGTTCGCCTTCCTCGCCGCCTTCGCCACGCAGAAAATGGCGATCGAGAAGGAGGAAAAGATACTGGCGGCAAAGTTCGGCAAGAAATACCGCGATTACGCCAAGCGGGTCCGGCGCTGGATCTGAGGCTGTATCGACAATGAAGGTTGCTGGGTGCGAGCAGGCCCCGCACCTCTTTAGCAGAAGCATCCGCGACGAAGTTCGAAAGCTCCGGCCACCTCGAACGTCTGCGACAGTTAGCCTAGCTGAATTCTTTGGCTGTCCGCGGGCTACGTGTTGACACCCAGCTCCGCCAACCGCTCCACGCAGGACTCCTCGGCCTGGTCGAGCTCGGCAAGCGTCTCCTCGAGGTCGCGCCGTTTCTGGCGCAGGTCCTCGCGCTTTTCCTCGATGCGCTTGATCATCAGCTTGAGCTGGCCGACCTCGCCGGGCGGTTCCTTGTACATCTGGATGATTTCGCGGATTTCGGCGATCGAGAAGCCGAGCCGCTTGCCGCGCATGATCTGGCGGATCAGATGCCGGTCGGACGGGCGAAACAGCCGCGTGCGCCCGCGCCGGATCGGCTGCACCAGCCCCTCGTCCTCATAGAACCGCAACGTCCGGGTCGACACGTCGAATTCGCGCGTCAGCTCGGTGATCGTGTAATATTCCCGCATTCTCGCTCCCACGCCCAAACGTCCAAGCGTCGCCACGCAGAAGCGTCGCCCTTTCTCCAATCAACCCCGTCTGTGCCGGAATCGGCATCTGACCCTAGGGCAACGTCGCACGGCATTTACGTAAAAGTCAATTATAGCACTGTCTTAAGGAACGCCAAACCACCAAGTGGCCAATCCGAGGAAGGCAAAGAAGCCGACGCAGTCGGTGACCGTCGTGACGAAGACGGCGGAGGCTACCGCCGGGTCGATCTTGAAGCGGTCGAGCAGCAGCGGGATGAGAATGCCTGCCAGGGCCGCCGCGAACATGTTGATGATCATCGCCGCCGCGATAATGCCGCCCAGGTTGGGGTCGTGGAACCACAGTCCAGCAACCATGCCGATCAGCACCGCAAAGACGATGCCGTTGATGAAGCCCACTCCCACCTCACGGCGGATGATCCGGGCGGCGTTGTAGATGTCCAGATCCCTGGTCGCCAGCGCCCGCACCGTGACGGTCATTGTCTGCGAGCCGGCATTGCCGCCCATGCCGGCAACGATCGGCATCAGCACAGCGAGCGCCACGATATGCTCGATGGTCTGGTCGAACAGGCCAATCACCGAGGCCGCGAGAAACGCCGTGACCAGATTGACGAGCAGCCACGGCACACGCGATCGCGAGGTCGCAAGCACGGTGTCGGATAGCTCTTCGTCGCCGACGCCGCCCATGCGCAGAAGGTCCTCCTCTGCCTCCTGCTGGATGACGTCGACCACGTCGTCGATGGTGAGCACGCCGACCAGACGCTCGTTCTCGTCGACCACGGCGGCCGAGAGCAGGTCGTACTGCTCGAATTCCCGCGCCGCCTCTTCCTGGTCCATGGTGGCGGGGATTGCATGGCGCGTCTCATGCATCACCTCCTCGACCTTCACCGCGCGCTTGGTGCGCAGGATCTGGTCGAGATCGATGGCACCGAGCAGTTTGAAGCTCGGATCGATGACGAAGATCTGGCTGAAGCGATCGGGAAGGTTCTTGTCCTCGCGCATGTAGTCGATCGTCTGGCCGATGGTCCAGAACGGCGGCACGGCGACGAACTCGGTCTGCATGCGCCGGCCGGCCGTCTCTTCCGGATAGTCGAGCGCGCGCCGCAGCCGGATGCGCTCGGTGAACGGCAATTGCGACAGGATCTCGTCCTGGTCCTCCTGGTCGAGGTCTTCCAGGATGTAGACGGCGTCGTCGGAATCGAGTTCCTGCACCGCCTGCGCGATCTGTTCGTTGGGCAAATTGTCGACGATGTCGAGCCGGATCGCCTCGTCGACCTCGGTCAGCGCCGAAAAGTCGAAATCCGAGCCAAGCAATTCGACCAGCGCGCGGCGCTGCTCGGGATGGAGTGCTTCCAGCAGATCGCCGAGTTCCGACTGATGCAAGTCGTCGACTTCGCGTTTTAAGGTGAGCGTGTCGCGATCGGCGATGGCCGCGCCGATCTGCGTTAGGAAGGCAGAACGGACGGCGCCGTCCTCGCCATAGATGTCGGCGCCGCCTTCCTCGACGGTCCTGGCGCCGGTCGTCTCTCTGTCCTGGCCTTCCACCAGCGCCTCCCGCCAACAGCAATCCGGAAAGGGTGTGAATCAGGTCTAGAGCATGAGCCCGAAAAGTGGAAACCGCATTTCGGGAAATCCGATGCTTATGCGGCAGATAGGGTCAAGACACGATTCGTCTTGAGAAAATATAGCCGTAGCGCGCGGAATATTCAGAGAAATGTCCCCGCGACGCCTCCCGGTAAAGGCGGGTCGCGCCGCATTTGCGGGTTCAGCCGCCGCGACAGCGCATGTCGCTGCGGAAAGAGCGCCCTTTTGCTGTTGGGGCAGAATTGCCATGATGCAGGTCCAGGTGGACCGGCAAGCGCGAGATCGACAGGACAATCGGCAGGCCTTGAACCTCAAGTCCCGGAAAACGAACGAAGCAGTTGGCGAGCAGCGCGTGCGTGTTATCGTCGCCGAGCGCAATCCGCTTGTCGTGTCTGCGCTTCGCGAGATGCTGGAATGCGACGGGCGTTTCGAGCTGTTGAGCTCCGTGCCGAGCGGCAAGCAATTCCTGGAATTGGCGGCGAACACCAGGTTCGACGTCGCCGTCATCGGCTGGAAGCTCGCCGACATGGATGGCGCCGATGTCCTGGCGGAAGTCCAGAACCGCAAGCTCGACCTGCGCATCACGGTCTTTTCCAATGATCATGACATCGGCATCCTGAAGCAGTGCGTGCGGCTCGGCGCCCAGGGCTATTGCTTTCAGTTCGACGATCCCTCGATCATATTCGAGACGATCCTGGCGGTCGCGCATGGGCGCATCTGCATCCCTTACATCGACATCAACAAGGTCAACGATACGCCGCTGTCGCAACTCACCGTGCGTGAGCGCGAATTGCTTGCGGTGCTTTCCGACGGCTGGACCAATCTCCAGATCGCGACCCGCACCGGGATCTCCGAGAACACGGTGAAGTACCATCTCAAAAATCTTTACGACAAGCTTGACGTGCGCAACCGCGCCATGGCTGTCGCGCTCTATGCCAACGAGAAGCGACGCGGCTCCAAATCGCCATTCGGGTAGGCGGATCGGGTAGGCTCGACCTACCCGCGCGTGGCGACAACTTACCCGGCAAGGTGTTGTTGCTCGGCGCCATCGACACGAAACTTCCTCCAGCATCCCAAAACGCAGGAGGAGTTTGCGCATGGCCGGGTTTACCCATCTTTTCATCCCTGGACCCACCAACATTCCTGAAGAGGTCCGGCAGGCGATGAACCTGCCGATGGAAGACATGCGCGCCGCCTCCTTCCCCAATCTGACGCTGCCGCTGTTCGAGGACATCAAGAAGGTTTTCAAGAACGAGACCGGCCGCGTCTTCATCTATCCGTCGTCCGGCACCGGCGCCTGGGAAGCGGCGATGACCAACGTGCTCAACCCGGGCGACCGGGTGCTGATGTCGCGCTTCGGCCAGTTCTCGCATCTGTGGGTCGACATGGCCGAGCGCCTCGGCTTCGACGTCGACGTCATCGATTGCGAATGGGGAACCGGCGTCCCGCTCGACCTCTATGCCGAAAGGCTGCGGGCCGACAAGGCGCACCAGGTCAAGGCGGTCTTCTGCACGCAAAACGAGACCGCGACCGGCGTTACCAGCGACGTCGCTGGCTGCCGAGCGGTGCTCGATGCGGTGAACCACCCAGCGCTCCTCTTCGTCGACGGGGTCTCCTCGATCGGCTCGATCGACTTCCGTCAGGAGGAATGGCGCGTCGACTGCGCGGTAAGCGGCTCACAGAAAGGTTTCATGCTGCCCGCCGGCCTCGGCTTCCTGTCGGTCAGCAAGAAGGCGCTGGCGGCGTCGCGAGTCGCGACCCACCGGCGCTGCTACTTCTCCTTCGATGACATGATCCGCGCCAACGACGCCGGCTATTTCCCCTACACGCCCGCCACGCAGCTGCTGCGCGGCCTGCGCGCCTCGCTCGACCTGATCGCCGAGGAAGGGCTGGACAACATCTTCGCCCGCCACCATCGCCTCGCCGAAGGCGTGCGCAAGGCGGTCGACGCTTGGGGGTTGAAGCTGTGCTCCAAGGCGCCGCAATGGCACTCCGATACGGTGAGCGCGATCCTGGTGCCGGAAGGCATCGATAGTGGCGACGTGGTCAAGCGCGCCTACCGCACCTATCAGACATCGCTTGGTGGCGGCCTCAACAAGGTCTTCGGCAAGGTCTTCCGAATCGGCCATCTCGGCTGGCTGAACGAGGTGATGATCTGCGCTTCGCTGTCGGCGGCCGAAATGGCGCTGCTTGATTGCGGCGTGCGCCTAGCGCCGGGCTCGGGCGTGGCGGCTGCGATCGAGCATTTCCGGCGCACGGCCGCAATGCCGGTCGCCGAGGCGGCGTGAGGAACGGACGATGAGCCACACCATCAACCACCTCAAGAAGCTCAGGCTCCAGCGCAGCGAGCTGGCGGTTCCCGGCTCCAGCCCGGAAATGATCGACAAGGCGGCGAACAGCGCCGCCGACTTCGTCTTCCTCGATATCGAGGACGCGGTGGCGCCGCCCGACAAGGAGCGCGCGCGCAAGAACATCATCCAGGCGCTGAACGACATCGATTGGCGCGCCAAGGGCAAGACCGTATCGGTGCGCATCAACGGCCTCGACACCCACTACATGTACCGCGACGTGGTCGACGTCATGGAACAGGCCGGCGACCGGCTGGACACGATCCTGGTGCCGAAGGTCGGCGTGCCGGCGGACCTCTATATGGTCGAGGCCATGGTCAACCAGATCGAGATGGCCAAGGGTTTCAAGACCCGGGTCGGCCTCGAAGCGCTGATCGAAACCGCGCTCGGCATGGCCAATGTCGAGGCGATCGCCGCCACGCCCGGCCGGCTCGAAGCGATGCATTTCGGTGTCGCCGATTACGCCGCCAGCAACAAGGCGCGCACCGTCAACATCGGCGGCCTCAACCCTGACTATCCCGGCGATCAGTGGCATTTCGCCCTGTCGCGCATGACTGTCGCCTGCCGCGCCTATGGCTTGCGCGCCGTCGACGGACCGTTCGGCGATTTCTCCGACCCCGAAGGTTACACAGCAGCCGCCAGGCGCGCCGCCGCACTCGGCATCGAAGGCAAATGGGCGATCCATCCCTCGCAGATCGCTCTGGCCAACGACGTCTTCTCGCCGCCGGAAAAGGAGGTCACGCGCGCCCGCCGCATCCTTGAGGTGCTCAAGGAAGCGGAGGCGCTCGGCAAGGGCGCGGCGGCGCTCGACGGCAAGATGATCGACGCTGCCTCGGAACGCATGGCACGCAATGTTCTGGTGGTGAGCGAGGCGATCGAGCGCGCCAGCCAGACGCATAGCGCAGCGCATTAGATTACCGGGAGGACAAGATGGACATTCACGAATACCAGGCCAAGGAACTGCTCGCCCGCCACGGCGTGCATGTCCCGCGCGGCGGCCTTGCCTACAGCCCCGAGCAGGCGACCTACCGGGCGCGCGAGATCGGCGGCTCGAAATGGGTGCTGAAGGCGCAGGTCCATTCCGGCGCACGCGGCAAAGCCGGCGGCATCAAGCTCTGCTCCAACGACGAGGAGATCTCCAACGCCGCTGAGGGCATGCTCGGCCGCAAGCTGGTCACCCAGCAGACCGGCCCGCGCGGCAAGCTGATCTCGCGCCTCTATCTCGAGGAAGCCGTCGACATCGCGCAGGAGCTCTATCTCGGCTTCGTGCTCGACCGCAAGGAAGAGCGCGTCATGATCGTGGCATCGGCCGCCGGCGGCATGGAGATCGAGGACATCTCCGAAAAGAAGCCCGATTCCATCATCCGCGCCACCGTCGATCCGGGCGTCGGCATGCAGGGCTTCCAGGCGCGCGAGATCGCCTTCGGCCTCGGACTAGAAAGCAACCTGATCGGCAAGGCGACCGAGACCATCCTCGGCTGCTACCAGGTGTTCCGCGACTACGACGCTTCGATGCTGGAGATCAATCCGCTGGTGGTGACCCGCGACGGCAGTCTCGTCGCGCTCGACGCCAAGATGTCGTTCGACGAGAACGCGCTGTTCCGCCGCCCGGAAATCTCGGAACTGCGCGACAAGAGCCAGGAAGACCCGCGCGAGACTTTTGCGAGCGATCGCGGTCTCTCCTATGTCGGGCTGGACGGCAATATCGGCTGCATCATCAACGGCGCAGGCCTCGCCATGGCGACGATGGACATGATCAAGATCGCCGGCGGCGAGCCCGCCAATTTCCTCGACATCGGCGGCGGCGCCTCGCCCGAGCGGGTGGCGAAATCCTTCCGCGCCGTGCTCGGCGACAAGAATGTCGAGACCATCCTGGTCAACATCTTTGCCGGCATCAACCGCTGCGACTGGGTCGCCGAGGGCGTCATCAAGGCGATCCGCGAGGTCGGCGTCGACGTGCCGCTGGTGGTGCGCCTCTCCGGCACCAAGGTCGAGGAAGGACGCAAGATCCTGGCCGACTCCGGCGAGGCGGTGATCGTCGCCGATACGCTGGCCGAAGCCGCCGAAAAGGCCGTCGCCGCCTGGCGCGAAGCCACCAAGAACAAGAAAGCAGCCTGAGGGAGGTCGAGAAATGGCAATCCTGCTCAACCGCAGCACGCGCGTCATCGTCCAGGGTTTCACCGGCAAGATCGGCAGCTTCCACGCCGACGACATGAAGCGCTACGGCACAAAGCTGGTCGGCGGCGTCACCCCTGGCAAAGGCGGCCAGACGCATCTCGGCCTGCCCGTCTTCAACACCGTCAAGGGTGCCGTGCGCGAGACCCGCGCCGAGGCGAGCATCGTCTTCGTGCCGCCGCCCTTCGCCGCCGATTCGATCATGGAGGCGGCGGACGCCGGCATTAAGCTTTGCGTCTGCATCACCGACGGCATCCCCTCCCAGGACATGATGCAGGTGAAGCGCTACATGCGCCGATACCGCTTCGAAGACCGCATGCGGCTCGTCGGCCCGAACTGCGCCGGCGTCATCACGCCCGGACAGGCGCTGATGGGCATCATGCCCGGCAGCATCTATCTCCCCGGACGCGTCGGCATCGTCGGGCGCTCGGGCACGCTGGGCTACGAGGCCGCCTCGCAGATGAAGGCGTTGGGGATCGGTGTCTCGACCAGCGTCGGTATCGGCGGCGATCCGATCAATGGTTCGTCCTTCAAGGATATCCTTCAGCTCTTCGAGCGCGACGAGGACACTGACGCCGTGGTGATGATCGGCGAGATCGGCGGACCACAGGAAGCCGAAGCCGCGATCTGGGCGCGCGACAACATGCGAAAGCCGCTGATCGCCTACATCGCCGGGCTCTCGGCGCCGAAGGGCCGCCGCATGGGCCATGCCGGCGCCATCATCTCCGCCTTCGGCGAGTCGGCGCAGGAAAAGGTCGAGATCCTGAAAGACGCCGGCGTCGTCATCGTGCCGACGCCTGCCTCCTTCGGCGAGGTCGTGGCCGATACGCTGGCGCGGACCAAGAAGGCGGCGTGACGGCCCCCACGGCCGCACATTCCACAAAAAGGTGAAGTCTGGGCCGGCGCAAACGTCGCGGCGGCCATCGACCAGCAGGAAACTCGATGAAACCGCGTTTGATTGTCACCCGCAGATGGCCGGCCGCCGTCGAAGCGATCCTCGCCGAACGCTTCGACACGACGTTCAACGACAGCGACGAGCCGCTGAGCCCTGCCGCGATGACGTCCGCCTTCGCGCATTTCGACGCGATCCTGGCGACGGTCAGCGACCGCTTGCCGGTTGCGGTGTTCCCCGAGACCGCCGCCCGCACCCGCATCATCGCCAATTTCGGCGTCGGCTTCAGCCATATCGATGTCGCGGCGGCCCGCGACCGCGACATCGTGGTGACCAACACGCCTGGCGTGCTGACCGATTGCACCGCCGACCTTGCGCTTAGCCTGATGCTGGCCGTCGCGCGCCGGACCGGCGAGGGCGAGCGGCAGTTGCGCGCCGGCGAGTGGCGAGGCTGGTCGCCGACCCACATGGCCGGGGCAAAAGTGTCGGGCAAGACCTTGGGTATTGTCGGCATGGGGCGCATCGGCAAAGCGACGGCCAGGCGCGCGCATTTCGGCTTCGGCATGAAGATCGTATTCTTCAACCGGTCACCGGTCGATGATGACGAGACGCGCACTATGGGCGCGGAGCAGTTGCCGACTTTGGACGATGTGCTTACGGCATCCGATTTCGTCTCGCTGCACTGTCCGGGCGGCGCGGAAAACCGCCATCTCATCGATGCTCGAAGCCTGGGGTTGATGAAACGCGGCGCCTTCCTGATCAACACCGCGCGCGGCGACGTCGTCGACCAGGATGCCCTGATCGGTGCACTGCAACGGCGCGAGATCGCAGGTGCAGGTCTCGACGTCTTTGCCGACGAGCCCGCCGTTCCGGAAGCGCTGAAGCAGTTGGAGAACGTCGTGCTGTTGCCGCATCTCGGCAGCGCGACCGAGGAAACGCGGGTGGCGATGGGCATGAAGGTGGTGGAGAACCTGACCGCCTTCTTCGAAGGCCGCCCCGTCCCCGATCGGGTCGCCTGACAGCCGGCGCCGCCCTCCATTCAAGGCGCTGCTGCAGTTGCAATCGGTGCAGCCGAGGAAAGCGGTTTGGAACAGAGCAGACGCATCAAATTTCGCGAGGACGAGCGCAGCCTCCTGTTGCGCCTGCTGCTTCAGGTCGCAAGCGCTCGTGAGCCCGAGGTCGCCGCCGTACTGAGCGGGCGTCGGTCGCTTGTCTCGCTTGCCGCGGAACAACGCATCCCGGCGCTTCAGGCGAGCGGCGTGTGGTTCCAGTTGTTGACGATTGCCGACGAGTTGCTTGCCATGCGGGCGCGGCGCGAACTCGAACAAGGCGCGGGCGCCGACGAGGTGACCGGGTCCTTCGCCAGCGTGGTCGCGCAGATGGCGGCGAACGGCCGCTCGGCGGGGGAAGTCCAGGCCACGCTCGATGAGCTATGTGTCGGGCCGACCATGACCGCGCACCCCACGGAGGCCAAGCGCGTCACGGTGCTGGAGATCCATCGCCGCATCTATCGCAAGTTGACCGAGCTCGACCAGCCGCGCTGGGCGCCGCGCGAACGCGACCTGTTGGTCGCCGATCTGGAAAGCGAGATCGAGCTTCTGTGGATGACGGGCGAGCTGCGACTTGAGCGCCCGACGGTCGAGGGCGAAATCGCCTGGGGCCTGCACTTCTTTCGCGAAGTCATCTTCGAGGCAACGCCGCAGCTCTACGGCAAGCTTCAAGGCGCGTTCGAGCGTCACTATCCGGGAGAGCCGATCAGAATCCCCTCCTTCATGCGCTATGCCTCGTGGATCGGCGGCGACCGCGACGGCAATCCAAATGTGACGGCCGCAGTCACCGCTCATGCCCTGGCCGAATACCGCAATACCGCCATAAGCTGGTATCTGACGCAGGTGCAGCGGCTGGTGACGGTGCTCAGCGCCAGCTCCAACGTCATCGACCTGCCGCCGAGCTTCAAGCCGGTGCTGCAAGCCGCGCTTGACAAAAGCGGGCAGGCGCAAGCGATTGCCGCCCGCAACCCCGATGAACCGCTTCGCCAATTCGCTTCGGCCATGCTTGCCCGGCTGGCGGCGACGCGCGACGGCGGCACGGCGGCATATCTCTCGGCGGAAGCGTTTCGTGCCGATCTCAACGCACTGTCTTCCGTTCTCGAATCGATCGGTGGGCGCGCGGTCGCCAGGCGCTTCGTCCAGCCTCTCATCTGGCAAGCCGGAAGCTTCGGCTTCCGTACGGTCTCGCTCGACATCCGGCAGAACTCCGCGGTCGTCAACCGGGTGCTGGCCGAGCTGTTTGCGCTGACAGATCCGGCCGACCCGGTCTCACCCGGCACGCCGCGATGGTCGGCGCACCTCCGCTCAAGCCTCAGCCAGGGCGAGCAACCGGAGATCGACGCAGGCCGGCTCTCGCCTGAGGCGGCCGAACTGCTTTCGACATTCTCTGTCATCGCCAGGCACAATTCGGGCGCGGATGCCGACGCCGTTGGCTCGTTCGTGCTCAGCATGACCCGCTCGGCCGACGACCTGCTCGCGGTCTATCTGCTGGCGCAATATTGCGGACTTTCGACCGCCCCTGGTAGTAGCGGCACGATCAGGCTGCGCATCGTGCCATTGTTCGAGACCATCGCCGATCTGCAGGCCGCTCCTGCCGTCCTGAATGATTTGCTCGGTGTTTCGCTGGTGCGGCGGACTGTGCGCGATTTTGGCGCGCGCCAGGAAATCATGCTTGGCTATTCGGATTCCAACAAGGACGGCGGCTTCCTCGCCTCCAATTGGGAACTGGCGAAAGCACAAAAGCGCCTTGCCGCAATCGGGCGCAAGCACAAGGTCAGGATCAGTTTCTTTCACGGTCGCGGCGGCTCCGTCAGCCGTGGCGGCGCGCCGACCGGCCGGGCGATCGCGGCGCAGCCGGCGGGCACTGTCGCCGGCAGGATGCGGGTAACCGAGCAGGGCGAGGTCGTTTCTTCGAAATTCGCCAATCGCGGCACCGGCCTCAACCAGCTCGAGGTTCTCGCCGCCGGCGTTCTGGCCCACAGTGTCGGATCGCCCGCTGATGTCGGGCCGAAGGAAACGCCGGAGTTCGACGAAGCGCTCGAGGCTCTGGCGGGCATGTCGCAGGCATCCTATGCCCGGTTGATGGCCGAGCCCGGCTTCCTCGATTATTTCAACCAGGCGAGCCCCGTTGCGGAACTGGCGCTGCTGAAGATGGGCTCACGGCCGGATCGCCGTTTCGGCGCCAGCGGCATTGCCGACCTGCGCGCCATTCCATGGGTGTTCGCCTGGAGCCAGAACCGTCATCTGTTGACCGGCTGGTATGGCATCGGCAGCGCGCTGAACGCCTTTGTCACGGTGCGCGGCGAGGCCGGGCGCGAGCTTCTGGCCCGCATGTTCGAGCGCTCGCGCTTCTTCCGTCTGATCGTCGACGAGGCCGAGAAGACGCTCTACCAGTCCGACATGGAGATCGCGCAGCTCTACGCCGGCCTGGTAGCCGACGCCGATGCAGCTTGGCGAATCTACGGCCGCATCGGAGCCGAATACGAGCTGACGCGACGCCTGATCGGTGACCTCACCGGCGGCGATCTTTCCGCGCGCTTTCCGATGTTCAAGCGGCGTTTCGACAATCTGCGGCGACAGATGGACGACATCCACCGCCTGCAGGTCGATCTGCTGCGCGAGGTTCGGACCAGTCCCGGCACGGCGGATCGAAGGCGGACGACCGACGCCCTGCTCGTCTCGATCAATTGCATCTCGGCCGGCCTTGGCTGGACGGGATAGGCCCGGTTTTTTTCAGAACGGAAGGGCTTGAAACCCAAAGCGGCGGCGCGGTCCGCAGGATCTGGCGCCGCTTTTGTTTTGGCCCGCAGAACGTCGGACGCGCCGCCTCACGGGCTCATCCAAGCAGTGCCTTTTTGGGGGAGAATGGTGCGGTCGAGAAGACTCGAACTTCCACGGGTTGCCCCACAGCGACCTCAACGCTGCGCGTCTACCAATTCCGCCACGACCGCACGTGGTAGGAGCCGGAACCGTCCGGCCCGGGGCCTGTAGCAAATCGTTTCCGGCGAAACAAGGGTGCCGTGCGGAATATTCGCTAATGCATGTCGCCCAAAAGTGCGTGGCGGTTTTTGGGAGAACGACATGCTCAGACAAAGCTCCTGGCGCAATGCTCCACAGCCTCGACACGGGCCGGGCGAAACTGGACGTTTCAGCCAATTGCCGCCATATGAGGGGAGCATCGAGAAAGTTCCATGACAGAACGCAGCCAGATCGCCACGTCGTTCCTGCCCCTTCCCGGTTCGGCGCCGGTCGAGTGGGTCATCGAGCCCGGCCTGACGTCTTATCCCGACGCGCTCGCCTTCATGGAATCGCGCGCCGAGGCCATCCGCAATGGCGCTGCCGGCGAGATGGTCTGGCTGGTCGAGCATCCGCCGCTCTACACCGCCGGCACCAGCGCCCGTATCGAGGACCTCATCGACCCTGACCGCTTTCCGGTCTTTGCCGCGGGACGCGGCGGCGAATACACCTATCACGGCCCCGGCCAGCGCGTCGCCTATGTCATGCTCGACTTGAAGCGCCGGCGCGAGGATGTTCGCGCCTTCGTTGCCGCGCTCGAAGAGTGGATCATCGGCACGCTTGCCGCCTTCAACGTGCGTGGCGAGCGCCGCGAGGATCGCGTCGGCGTCTGGGTGGTGCGGCCGGATCGGCCTGCCCTGCCTGACGGCACGCCCGCCGAGGACAAGATCGCCGCAATCGGCATCAGGCTCAGGCGCTGGGTGAGCTTTCACGGCATTGCCATCAATGTCGAGCCGGAGCTTTCCCACTTCGGCGGCATCGTGCCCTGCGGCGTTTCGGACCATGGCGTGACCAGCCTCGTCGATCTCGGCCTTCCGGTCACCATGGCCGATCTCGATCTCGCGCTGAAATCCGCCTTCGAGGACGTGTTCGGGCCTGCCGCGGCCCCGGTCGCCGAGCCGGCCCGAAAGGCAGGGTAATCCGGCGCGGCTACATCAGTTGCGCGGAGGCCCAGAGCACGCCATAGCCGTGAATGGAAAAGACCGCCAGCAGCGCGCCGGCCATGGCCAGGCGATCGAAGGCGTGGATCGGCTTCAGCTCGTGACGCGGTTTCACGCCGCTGCCGACCGTGAGCAGGCTGAGGACCGAGAACACCGCGCCGGCGACGAGCAGGAAGCTGGGCGAGAAGCCGGCGCGCCAGCCGAGCGCCAGCAAGGCGAACAGCAGCAGGAAGGAGGCAAGCGCCAGCGCGATCGGGCCCGGGCAGATTTGGCGCAGCACCTGGCCGCCGTCGAACTTCCACACCGGCACCAGATTGGCGATGTTGAACAGCGACGTGCAGCCGGCAAGCGTCGCCAGCAGCACTGCCGCCGGGTGGTGTCCTTCGCTGCCGGCAAGGCCGCTGGCGGCGATCAGCAGAGGCACAAGGAAAGCGGAGAAGCCCGCACCCATCAGCGCCACGAAGGCGACCTCGAAGCGGCTGTCATAGGGCCTGCCGCCCATGGCGATACCGCCGAGCAACGGAATGAAGATCATGCGCACCCGGCGATGCCCCGTCAGGCGGAATGCCGCCATGTGGCCAAGCTCGTGCAGCGCCACCACCGAAGTTAGGATGACAGCCAGCGCCAGTCCCCCGAGGTTGAGGCCGAAGAACGGCCACAGGATGAAGGCCGAAAGCACGGCAAAGCCTATCTGGCTCACCGGATGCTCGAACCAGCCGCCCCTGCGATACGTTCCGGTTCTCGCCCAGACCTGCAACTTGGCGAGCTCGCGGCGCATGGCGAAGTAGCGGAAGATCAGGAAGGCGACGCCGCGATAGCGGTCGGTTTGCGTGAGCGTAACGCGCGTCGCATCGCCTTCGGGCGCGAGCGCGGTGGTTTCGCGATAGTCGGCCCAGAACGAGGGATCGAGAGCCGTGTCCTCAACGACGCGCATCGAGAAACGGCTGCCTTCCACCACATCGTCGAACCGCGCCTTGCGTTCGATCGGCCGCCCGTCGCGCCCTTCCCATGACAGCTTGATCGACGTCGTCCCCTCGCCGTCCATGGGTTCGGCAGAGAGGATTTCACCGGACCAGCCGGCGTCGCTGCCGAACGGCCACAGCGCCTGCCAGAGGCGATTCCGGTCAGCCTCGATCACGCGGCTGACCGTAACCGTGCGCAGCCCGAGCGGCACCGTCATCAAGAGAAAGATCAGTCCGAGATTTCCGGCCACGAGTGTGACCGTGGCGATGACCGACACTGCCCTTGCTCCCTGTCTTTGCGAGCCAAGCTAGCGGGGGTGCGGCCAAGAAAAGCTTAACAACGGGCGGGCTCCTGCCCGTCCCAAACAGAGAGCGGACCCTTCGTTCGCCCAGGGAGGCGGCCGCCAGCCGCCTGCTCACATGGCGCCAATCCAGATCGCCATGGAAATGAGAAAGGTGCTCATGCAGACCAGCGAGACGACATCCTGAACCAGATCGGCCATAACTCTCTCCTGTTGTTAATATGTTCGCAATTTGTTCTAATTTTGTTCGAATGTCAACGATCAGCCGAGAGGCATGCTGGCGAATTCAGGCGATCCGTTTGCGCACGGTTAAGGAAAGGTTGACGAGACGATAGGCTCTTTTTGAGCGCGCGGAGGGCAAGTCGAGATCAGGCCGAGCCGAGGATAGTAAGTTCCGAGAACCGGAGACGGCGGTACTGTACGCGCAAGAAACTGCGGTCGACAGGCCGGGCCCCAGCCTAATATCGGCTTGCCTTAAAGCGGCACCACTTTGCCCTCTGCCAGCGTCACCCGCCGGTCCATGCGCCCGGCGAGCTCGTGATTGTGAGTGGCGATCAGCGCCGCCAGCCCCGACTGCCTGACCAGCGCCTCCAGCGCATCGAACACGTAAGAGGCGGTGGCCGGGTCGAGATTGCCGGTAGGTTCGTCGGCCAGCAGCACCAGCGGCGCGTTGGCGACCGCGCGCGCGATCGCCACGCGCTGCTGCTCGCCGCCGGATAGCTCGGCCGGCCGGTGCTGCGCCCGCTTGCCGATCTGCATGTAGTCGAGAAGCTGCGCCGCCCGCTCGGATGCCTCCTTGCGGCCGAGCCCCTTGATCAGCTGCGGCATCATGATGTTTTCGAGCGCGGAGAACTCCGGCAGCAGATGATGAAACTGGTAGACGAAGCCGACATCGTTGCGGCGGATAGCCGTGCGCTCGTCATCCGACAGCCGGCCGCAGGCGCGGCCGCTGAGGATCACGTCGCCGGCGTCCGGCCGCTCGAGCAGCCCCGCCGTATGCAGCAGCGTCGACTTGCCGGTGCCCGACGGCGCCACCAGCGCCACCATCTCGCCACGCCTGAGCGAGAAGTCAGCGCCGTTCAGAATGGTCAGCTTGCGCGGCCCCTGGACATAGTGCCGCTCGACGCCCTTCAGCTCGATAATGGCTTCGGCCATCACTCGTACCTCAAGGCTTCGACCGGATCGAGCCGGGCTGCCCGCCAGGCCGGAAACACCGTGGCCAGGAAAGACAGGGTGAGCGCCATGATGACGACATAGGTGGTCTCGCGCGGGTCCATTTTCGCAGGCAACTGGCTGAGGAAATAGAGCTCGGGATTGAACAGGATCCTGCCGGTCATCCAGGAGAAGAACTGGCGGATCGATTCGATGTTGAGGCAGATGACGACGCCGAGCAGCACGCCGGCGATGGTGCCGGTGACCCCGATCGCAGCCCCGGTCATCAGGAAAATGCGCAGGATCGCGCCGCGCGACGCGCCCATGGTGCGCAGGATCGCGATGTCGTGGCCCTTGTCCTTCACCAGCATGATGAGGCCGGAGATGATGTTGAGTGCCGCCACCAGCACGATCAGCGTGAGAATCATGAACATGACGTTGCGCTCGACCTGCAGCGCCGAGAAGAAGGTCTCGTTGCGCTGGCGCCAGTCGACGAGGTCGACCGGCCGCTGCGCCGCCTGCTCGACCAACGGCTTCAGCGCATCCACATTGTCCGGATTGTCGACATAGATCTCGATGGTCTGCGCCCGTCCGTCCATGTTGAAATAGAGCTGCGCTTCCGAAAACGGCATGTAGACGATCGAGCTGTCATATTCCGACATGCCGACCTCGAAGATCGCCGCCACCTTGTAGCCCTTCATGCGCGGCGTGGTGCCAAGCGGGGTAACGTCGCCTTCGGGTGAGATCAGCGTGATGGTGTCGCCGAGCACCAGCCCGAGATTCTCGGCCATGCGCTTGCCGATCGCCACGCCATCGCCGGTGTCGAAACCGTCGAGCGTGCCCTGCTTGATGTTGCTGGACACAATCGAGATCTTGTTGAGATCCTCGGCGCGAATGCCGCGCACCAGCGCGCCGGTGCCGCCGCCGACATTGCCTTGCGCCAGCACCTGCCCGTCGATCAGCGGGATGGCGTATTTGACGCCGGCAACGCCGTTGATGCGGCTCGCCACCTGCGCATAGTCCTCCAGCGGCGAATCGAGCGGCTGCACGATCAGATGGCCGTTGACGCCGAGGATGCGGGTGAGCAGCTCGGCGCGAAAACCGTTCATCACCGCCATGACGACGATCAGCGTGGCGACGCCCAGCATGATGCCGAGGAACGAGATCGAGGCGATGACCGAGATCACCGTCTCCTTGCGCCGCGAACGCAGGTAGCGCCACGCCACCATGCGCTCGAAGCCTGAAAAGGCGCCTGCCGGCGATCGAGCTGCAGCCGCCTCGCCCATCAGGCGATACCCAGGCGTTTCTGGGCCTCCGCAATCGGCAGCGTCTCGCGCTCGCCGCTCCGGCGGTTCTTGATCTCGACCTCGCCGCTAGCCACCCCGCGCGGTCCGACGATCACCTGCCAGGGCAGACCGATCAGGTCGGCGGTTGCGAACTTGCCGCCCGGCCGCTGGTCGGTGTCGTCATAAAGCACGTCCTTGCCGGCCGAGGTCAGCGCTGCGTAGAACCCGTCGCAGACGCGGTCGCATTCGGCGTCGCCGACCTTCATGTTGATCAGACCGATATCGAACGGCGCGACCGCTTCCGGCCAAATGATGCCGTTCTCGTCATGGCTCGCCTCGATGATCGCCGCGACCAGCCGCGACGGGCCGATGCCGTAGGAACCGCCCGAAGCATAATGGTCCTTGCCATCGGGACCGGTGACCTTCGCGTTCATCGGCTTCGAATACTTCTCGCCGAAATGGAAGATATGGCCGACCTCGATGCCGCGCGCTGAGAGCCTCTCGCCTTCGGGCACCTTCTCCCATGCCGCTTCGTCATGCATCTCGTCGGTGGCGGCGTAAGGAGTCGTCCATTTCGTAACGATGCCGGCGATCTCGGCATCGTTGGAGAAGTTCGTGTCCGCGCCGGGCACGTCGAGCGACAGATAGGCGCGATCGCAGAACACCTGGCTCTCGCCGGTCTCGGCTAGGATGATGAACTCGTGGCTGAGGTCGCCGCCGATCGGGCCGGTGTCGGCGCGCATCGGAATGGCCTGCAGGCCCATGCGCGTGAACGTCCTCAAGTATGAGACGAACATGCGGTTATAGGCGGCTCTGGCGCCTTCAAAATCGAGATCGAAGGAGTAAGCGTCCTTCATCAGGAACTCGCGCGAGCGCATCACGCCGAAGCGGGGCCGCACCTCGTCGCGGAACTTCCACTGGATGTGATAGAGGTTGAGCGGCAGGTCCTTGTAGGACTTGACGTAGGCGCGGAAGATCTCGGTGACCATTTCCTCATTGGTCGGACCATAGAGCATGTCGCGGTCCTGCCGGTCCTTGATGCGCAGCATCTCCTTGCCGTAGTCATTGTAACGGCCGCTCTCGCGCCACAGATCCGCCGACTGGATGGTCGGCATCAGGATTTCCAGCGCGCCGGCTCGATTCTGCTCCTCGCGGATGATCTGGCAGACCTTGTCCAGCACGCGCTTGCCGAGCGGCAGCCAGGAGAAGCTGCCCTGCCCCTGCTGGCGGATCATGCCGGCGCGCAGCATCAGCCGATGCGAGACGATTTCGGCCTCACGGGGGTTTTCTTTCAGAATGGGCAGGAAGTAGCGCGACAAACGCATGGAGTGGTCCGTTGAATGAAAAAATGGCGGCGCGGGAATCGGCGCAACCGAGGCTGCTTGCCCGGGCTTCATAGCCATTTCATGACCGAATGGAAACCCGAGCGCTCCAAAGTGTTGCGGCGTTCTGCGCATGATCAAAAGGCCCGTTTTGGCCACCCAAGTGCCGCATCTGGCCTTTTGATCGATTCACAAGCAAGCCCTGCCCCACTATTGTGCAGTGCAGCACGATATTGCCTATTTGGGGGCAAAATTCTTCGTGACATTTTCACCTGCCTTGGTCTAGTGTGCGCCGATAACCGAGAGGGCGGAGAAAAATCTGCTCTCCTACGCGGTCAAAGTCTTGGGAGGATGCGATCTAGGCGCGGTTACTCGCTGCCGCCGGACACCGGAAACAGATCGGACGCGTTTAAATTGCAAGGCCTCGTGCCTTGCATTTTTTTTGTGCAATCATCTGCTTAGCACCACGACCTGCCAAACAGCATTATGCTGCGTCAGCCCTTGAAATCGGAAGCCGGCTTCCGATTTCAACCAGCACGGGCGCGGGCTGATCAATACTTGCGGAAACTGGGCAGAGCGCTAACGGCCGGCAGTATGAGTAAAGTCCGGCACGATGTGCGGAATGTCGTCGAAACCGAAGCCGAGCCCCCTTGTCAGGCCGTAGAAAATGCCGATCACGATCGCGGTGACGATCGTCGTGCGGATCGCCGCGCGCAGCATATGCGGTCCCTTCGGCGCGCTCGAGACCGTGCCGAGCGTCACGTCCTTGTCCTCATCCTGGGTGCGCAGGCTGAAGGGCAGCACCGCAAACAGCACCAGCCACCAGGTGACGAAGAACAGTGCGACGAAGGAAACCCAGTTCATGCCTGCTCCAATTCGACCAGCGTGCCGAAGAAATCCTTGGGATGCAGGAACAGCACCGGCTTGCCATGCGCGCCGATCTTCGGATTGCCGTCGCCGAGCACGCGCGCGCCGCTCGCCTTGAGCTGGTCGCGCGCGACGAGGATATCGTCGACCTCGTAGCAGACATGATGCATGCCGCCCGACGGGTTCTTCGCGAGGAAAGCCGCGATCGGTGAAGCGACGCCCAGCGGCTCCAGCAGCTCGATCTTGGTGTTGCCGACATCGACGAACACAACCGTGACGCCATGTTCCGGCAGCGCCTGCGGCTCGCTCAGCCGAGCGCCCAGCGTATCGCGATACGCAGCTGTCGCCGCAGCCAGGTTCGGCACGGCAAGCGCGACATGATTTAGGCGTCCGAGCATAAGCGCTCCGAAAGTTAGGGGAGTAGGGGGTAGGAAAAACTCCGAGCTATTTGCTCTTCCCTACTCCCTTATTCCCGTACTCCCCTACTCCCTTATCTAGTGACAAACACCGTCACCAGCGGCTTCTTGCCCCAGGCTTCGTTGGCGGCGCCGCGGACGGCGCGGCGCACGGCCTCCTGCACAAGGTCGAGGTCTTTTCTGCGCTGGCGGGGGATCGAGTCCACCGCGCCGATTGCCGCATCGAGCATCAAGTCCTCTAGCGCCTCGCCGCTGGCATCGGCCTCGGCGACGCCGATCGCCACCAGATCCGGATCGCCGGCTAGCTCGTATTTCTCGTCGAGCACGACGTTGACCGCGACATGTCCGGCATAGGACAGCTTGCGCCGGTCGCGTATGCCCATCGCCTGATCGGTGCCGATCAAGTATCCATCCTTGTAGAGGCGGCCGAACGGCACCTGGTCGATGATCGTGGCCGGACCGGGCCAGAGCCTCAACATATCGCCGTCGCGCACCTGCGCCACCTGGCCGATGCCCGACATCGACATCAGCGAGCCCTGCGCCACCAGATGCGCCGCCTCGCCGTGCACCGGCACGCCGATCTGCGGCCGCACCCATTCATACATCTTGCGCAACTCGCTGCGGCGCGGATGGCCGGAGACATGCACCAGCGCGTCGCCGTCCTCGATGATCTTCATGCCGAGGTCGATCAGCCGGTTCTTGATTTCCAGGATCGCCTTCTCGTTGCCGGGAATGGTGCGCGACGAAAACACCACCGTGTCGCCGGCCGTCAGCGCCACCGACTTCATCTCGTCGCGCGAAAGCTTCGCAAGTGCGGCCAGCGGCTCGCCCTGGCTGCCGGTGCAGATGACCACCAGATTCTCGCGCGGGATATAGCCGTAATCCTCCTCGGCAATGAATTCCGGCAGGCCGTCCATGTAGCCGAGTTCGGTCGCGACATCGATCACGCGCTTCAGCGAGCGGCCGAGCACAAGGCACTGCCGGCCTGCATCCCGCGCAGCCTTGGCGATCGAAATGATGCGCCCGACATTGGAGGAAAAGGTGGTGACCGCGACGCGGCCCTTGGCGTTTTCGATGACGCCTTTCAGGCCCTCGCCGACCGCCACTTCCGACGGCGACTCCCCTTCCCGCAGCGCATTGGTGGAATCGCAGATCAGCGCCAGCACGCCCTTGTCGCCATAAGCGCGGAAGCGCGCCTCATCCGTCTTGGGGCCGATCGTCGGCGCCGGATCGATCTTCCAGTCGCCGGTGTGGATTACCGTGCCGGCGGGCGTAGCGATCGCCAGCGACATCGGCTCGGGAATGGAATGCGCAACCGGGATGGCTTCGATCTCGAACGGCCCGATGGTGAACGTCTCGCCGGCCCTGTAGATCATTGCCGGGATTTTTGGCGCGTTCTGCTCGCCCTGCCGTTTGGCCTCCAGCAGGCCGGCGGTGAACGGCGTCATCCAGACCGGCACTTTGAGCTTCGGCCAGATATCGAGCAGCGCGCCGTAATGGTCCTCATGCGCATGGGTTATGATCACGCCGCGCAAGCCGTCGAGGTTCTCCTCGATGAAGCGTGTGTCGGGCAGGATCAGATCGACGCCCGGATGTGCGCTGTCCGGAAATGTGACTCCGACATCGACTACGATCCATTCGCGCGCGTCCGCGGGCCCGTAGCCATAGAGGGCGAAGTTCATGCCGATCTCGCCGACGCCGCCGAGCGGCGCGAAGACGAGTTCGGCGTTCTCAGTATTCGCCATTAAATCCTTTCCTTCCTGGCCAGTCAGGCCAAGCCAATCAAATCAAGTCGTCAAAGACGGGCCGACGCGACCGCGCCGAAATGCACGTCGCCGGCCGCGATCGTCAAAACAGTTCCGTCATCGTCGCGGATCACGAAACGGCAGTCCTCGTCAATGGTTTCGAAGACGCCGCGCACCACATTGCCGTCAATTCTGACAGCAACCTCACCGCCGAGCCCCGCGGCGCGAGCCAACCAGCGTTTCCTGATCGCGCTAAGTCCCCGCCCGTCGTCCCACAATCTGAAATTCTCGCTCCAGGCATCCGAGAGCGCCAGGAACAGCATCTCGGCATCGCAATTGGCGCCAAGTGCCTGCAGCGACGTCGCCGGATAAGGCAGATCCTCGGGGTATGCCACGACGTTGACGCCGATGCCGACGGCAACCGCGAAACGGCCGCCTTCGAGCAGAGCCGATTCCAGCAGGATGCCGGCAAGCTTGGCGCCGGTGGCGAGCACGTCGTTCGGCCATTTCAGCTCGAAGCGGTTGCGTCCTTCGCTGGCTCCGTCCAGGCCAACGGCGATCCGCTCTTGCGGAACGACGGCATCGAGCGCGTCGGCCAATGCAAGCCCAGCGACGAAGCCAAGCGTCGCGGCGAGCCGCAACTCGCCATTCGGAACCAGAAGCAGCGTCGCCGCCAGATTGCCTTCAGGCGTCGCCCAGGCGCGGCCGCGCCGACCGCGTCCGCTTTCCTGCCTCTTCGAGACGACCCAGAGTTTTCCCGGATCGCCCGCGCGTGCATGCTCAAGCGCCAGCGCGTTGGTCGAGCCGACGCTGTCATGGGCCTCGAGCCGGAACCCCTCCGACGCCGCGGTTGGAGCCAGCCGAAATGCCATCCCGTCAGAAGAAGGTCTTGGCGGCGGCTTCGGCATAGCTGCCGATCGGCCCGCCGATCAGCACATAGAACAGCACGAAGGCGCCGCTGACGCCGAGCACGAGGCGCAATTCGCTGGCCATCGGCACAAAGCCGCCGACAGGCTCGTCGAACCACATGATCTTGATGATGCGCAGGTAATAGTAGGCACCCACCACCGAAGCCAGCACGCCGATGATCGCCAGGGCATAGAGATGCGCGTTGATGGCGGCGAGGAACACGTACCATTTCCCCCAGAAGCCGGCGAGCGGCGGAATGCCGGCCAGCGAGAACATCAGGATGGTGAGGATGGTGGCCATGATGGGATTGGTCGAGGCGAGGCCCGCCAGATCGCCGATCTGCTCGACATTGCCCTCCTTGCGCCGCATGGCGAGGATGAAGGCGAAGGTGCCGAGCGTCATCACCAGATAGATCAGCATGTATATCGCCACGCCGCGCACGCCGGCCTGGCTGTTCGCGGCAAGGCCGACCAGCGCGTAGCCCATATGGCCGATCGAGGAATAGGCCATCAGCCGCTTGATGTTGGTCTGGCCGATCGCGGCGAAGGCGCCGAGCGCCATCGAGGCGATCGAGATGAAGACGACGATCTGCTGCCAGTCGGCGGCGATCGGCTTGAAGGCGCCCATGGTGACGCGCACGATCAGCGCCATCGCCGCCATCTTCGGGGCGGCGGCCAGGAAGGCGGTGATCGGCGTCGGTGCGCCCTCATAGACGTCCGGCGTCCACATGTGGAACGGCACCGCCGAGATCTTGAAGGCGAGGCCGGCGAGCACGAAGACAAGGCCGAAGACAAGGCCGAGCTGACGTTCGCCGCTGCCCAGCGCCGTCGCGATCTCGTGAAAGCCGGTGTTGCCGGTATAGCCGTAGACCAGCGAGATGCCGTAGAGCAGCATGCCCGACGACAGCGCGCCGAGAACGAAATATTTGAGGCCGGCCTCGGTCGAGCGGACATTGTCACGGTTGATCGCCGCCAGCACATAGATCGCCAGCGACTGCAGCTCGAGCCCGAGATAAAGGCCGATCATGCCGTTGGCCGAGATCATCAGCATCATGCCGAGCGTGCACAGCACGATCAGCACCGGATATTCGAACTTGTCGAAATGCTCCTGCCTGGCAAACCGCATCGACATGACGAGCGTGACGGCCGAGCCGATCAGCGCCAGCATCTTCATGAAGCGGCCGAAGGAGTCCTGGACGAAAGCGCTGCCATAGGCAGACCCCTCGCCGCCGGAGAAAGCCAGCCACAGGCCGGCGATCACAAGCACCGCGACCGCGAGCCCGGTCACCGTCGTGGTGTTGTTGGAGCGCGAATAGGCACCCACCATCAGAAGCGCCAGCGCGCCGATGGCGAGGATCAGTTCCGGCGTTGAGAGCGAAAGGCTGGAGAGAAGGTCCGGCGTCATGGTATTTCCCCGGTCAGTTCGCCGCCGCGGTTTGCGCGGAATTGATGGATGCGGTGACGTTGGTGACGAGCGCCTTGACCGACTGCGTGGTGGCATCGAAGACAGGCGCCGGATAGACGCCGAAGAAGATCACCAGCACCACCAGCGGGTAGATGATCGCCTTCTCGCGCGTCGACAGATCGAGCAGGTTCTTCAGGCTCTCCTTGGTCAGTGCGCCGAAGATCACGCGGCGGTAGAGCCAGAGCGCATAGGCTGCCGACAGGATCACGCCGGTAGCGGCGAAGAACGCCACCCAGGTGTTGACCCGAAATACGCCGAGCATGGTCAGGAACTCGCCGACGAAGCCGCTGGTGCCCGGCAGGCCGACATTGGCCATGGTGAAGATCATGAACGCGGTCGCGTATTTCGGCATGTTGTTGACCAGCCCGCCATAGGCGTCGATCTCGCGCGTATGCATGCGGTCGTAGATGACGCCGACGCACAGGAACAGCGCGCCGGAGACGAGGCCGTGGCTGAGCATCTGGAACATCGCGCCCTGCACGCCCTCCTGGTTCATCGCGAAGATGCCCATGGTGACGAAACCCATATGGGCGACCGACGAATAGGCGATGAGCTTCTTCATGTCCTCCTGCATCAGCGCCACCAGCGAGGTGTAGATGATGGCGACGACCGAGAGCGTGAAGATCAGCGGCGCGAACATCTCCGACGCCAGCGGGAACATCGGCAGCGAGAAGCGCAGGAAGCCGTATCCGCCCATCTTCAACAGGATGCCGGCCAGGATGACCGAACCCGCCGTCGGCGCCTCGACATGCGCGTCGGGCAGCCAGGTGTGCACCGGCCACATCGGCATCTTCACCGCGAAGGAGGCAAAGAAGGCGAGCCACAGCCAGGTCTGCATGTTGGCCGGGAAGCTATGCGTCAGCAGCGTGGTGATGTCGGTCGTGCCGGACTGGAAGAACATCGCCATGATGGCGAGCAGCATCAGCACCGAGCCGGCAAGCGTATAAAGGAAGAACTTGAACGAGGCATAGACGCGCCGCTTGCCGCCCCAGACACCGATTATGATGAACATCGGGATCAGGCCGCCCTCGAAGAAAACGTAGAAGAGTACGATGTCGAGCGCGCAGAACACGCCGATCATCAGCGTCTCGAGGATCAGGAAGGCGATCATGTAGGCCTTGACCCGCTTCTCGATCGCATCCCACGAAGCCAGGATGCAGAGCGGCATCAGGAAGGTGGTCAGGATGACGAACAGCATCGAGATGCCGTCGACGCCCATATGATAGGAGATGCCCGAATCCAGCCAGGCGTGCTTCTCGACGAACTGGAAGCCGGCCTGCGAATTGTCGAAACCCTTCCAGATGAACAGCGACACCACGAAGGTGAACGCCGTCGTGATGAAGGCGATCGAGCGGATGTTACGGCGCGCGTTTTCGCTGTCGTCGCTGATCGGCAGAATGAGCAGAACACCAACCAGCGGCAGGAAGGTGACCAGCGAGAGGATTGGCCAGTCGGTCATCAGAGCATCATCCAGGTGACGAGAGCGGCCACGCCGATCAGCATGGCGAAGGCATAGTGGTAGAGGTAGCCGGTCTGCAATTTGACGACGCGGTTGGTGACGTCGACGACGCGCGCCGAGATGCCGTCCGGGCCGAGCCCGTCGATGATGGCGCCGTCACCGGTCTTCCATAGGAACCGGCCGAGGCGCTTCGCCGGCCGCACGAAAAGGAAGTCGTAGAGCTCGTCGAAATACCATTTGTTGAGCAGGAAGCCGTAGAGCAGGCGATGGTTGGCGGCGACGCTCCGGGGCAGTTCCGGCGAGCGGATGTAGAACTTCCACGCGACCGCAAAGCCGATGACCATGGCGATGAACGGAGCCAGTTCCACCCACAACGGCAATTCGTGGATCTCGTGCAGGATGTGGTTGTCCGGCAGCGTGAACAGCGAGGCCTTCCAGAACTCGGCATAGCCCTCGCCGATGAAGGCGCCGTGGAAAATGACACCGGCAAACAGCGCGCCGGCAGCCAGCACGTAGAGCGGCACCAGCATCACCGGCGGCGATTCATGCACGTGATGCATGACCTCGTGGCTGGCGCGCGGCTCGCCGTGGAAGGTCATGAAGATCAGTCGCCAGGAATAGAAGCTTGTGAAGGCGGCGGCGATCACGAGCAGCACGAAGGCAAAGCCCGCGACCGCGTTGTGGCTGGCAAAGGACGCTTCGATGATGGCGTCCTTGGAGAAGAAGCCGGCGGTGCCGATCACCGTCGCCGGGATGCCGACGCCGGTCAGCGCCAGGGTGCCGATCACCATCATCCAGTAGGTCTTGGGGATGAGCGTCCTCAACCCGCCCATCAGGCGCATGTCCTGCTCGTCGGAGACGGCGTGGATGACCGAGCCCGAGCCGAGGAAGAGCAGCGCCTTGAAGAAGGCATGCGTGAACAGATGGAAGATCGCCGCGCCATAGGCGCCGACGCCAAGCGCCACGAACATGTAGCCGAGCTGCGAGCAGGTCGAATAGGCGATGACGCGCTTGATGTCGTTCTGGACAAGGCCGACGGTGGCCGCGAAGAAGGCGGTGAAGGCGCCGATGAAGGTGACGACGGTCAGCGCCGAATGCGACAACTCGAACAGCGGCGAGAGTCTCGCCAGCATGAACACGCCGGCCGTCACCATGGTCGCGGCATGGATCAGCGCCGAGACGGGCGTCGGGCCTTCCATGGCATCGGGCAGCCAGGTGTGCAGCGGCACCTGCGCCGACTTGCCCATGGCGCCCATGAAGAGCAGCAGGCAGACCACCGTCAGCGCCGTGTGCTTGTCGAGCGCATGGCCTAAGAAGGTGAGCACCGCGGCTCCCTCCGGCGCGCCTTCGGCCGGAAGGAAGGAAGCTGCGTTGGCAAAGACTGTGCCGAGATTGACCGAGCCGAACAGCACGAAGACGCCGAAGATGCCGAGCGCGAAGCCGAAGTCGCCGACGCGGTTGACGACGAAGGCCTTGATCGCCGCGGCGTTGGCGGAGGGCTTCTTGTACCAGAAGCCGATCAGCAAATAGGAGGCGAGGCCGACGCCTTCCCAGCCGAAGAACATCTGCACCAGATTGTCAGCCGTCACCAGCATCAGCATCGCGAAGGTGAACAGCGACAGATAGGCGAAGAAGCGCGGCCGGTTCGGATCGTGGTGCATGTAGCCGATCGAATAGATATGGACCAGCGCCGACACGGTGTTGACGACGACCAGCATCACCACCGTCAGTGTGTCGATCCTGAGCGCCCAGGCGACGTCGAGCCCGCCCGCCTGGATCCAGCGCAGCACCGGCACGGTGAACACTTCGCCATGGCCGAAGCCGACGGTGAAGAAGGCGATCCACGACAGCACCGCCGCGATCACCAGGAAGCCGGAAGTGATGTATTCGGATGCCTTGGCGCCGAGCGAATTGCCGAACAGGCCGACAATCAGGAAGCCGAGCAGCGGAAGGAAGACGATGGCCTGGTACATGGTTGTTCCCGTCAACCCTTCATCTGGTTCACGTCTTCGACCGCTATCGAGCCGCGGTTGCGGAAGAAGACGACAAGAATGGCAAGTCCGATCGCGGCCTCCGCCGCGGCGACCGTCAGCACGAACAGGGCGAATACCTGCCCTACGAGGTCATGCAGCGCCGCCGAGAAGGCGACGAAGTTGATGTTGACCGCGAGCAGGATCAGCTCGATCGACATCAGGATGACGATGATGTTGCGGCGGTTCAAAAAGATGCCGAACACGCCGAGCGTGAACAGGATCGCCGATACGGTCAGATAATGCGCGATGCCGACGACCATCTCAGATACCCTCGCCCGACTTGACCTTGCGGATTTCCATGCCCGTTGCCGGCGTGCGGCCGACCTGGGCGGCGATCGACTGCCGCTTGACGCCTTCCTTGTGGCGCAGCGTCAGCACGATGGCACCGATCATGGCGACCAGAAGCACGAGGCCGGCGATCTGGAAATAATAGAGATAGTCCGTGTAGAGGATGTCGCCGAGCGCCGCCGTGTTGGAGCGCGCGGCGAGGTCCGGCGTTGCCTTCGCCACCGTCGAGGCAAGCTGCGGCGCGAAGCTGTAGCCGCCGAGCACGACGATCAGTTCCGCCGCCAGGATCAGTCCGACCAGCGCGCCGATCGGCGCATATTGCAGCGCGCCCTGCTTCATCTCCGCGAAGTCGACGTCGAGCATCATGACGACGAAAAGGAACAGCACCATCACAGCGCCGACATAGACGACGAGCAGGATCATCGCCAGGAACTCGGCGCCGGTCAGCATGAACAGGCCAGCGGCATTGAAGAAGGTGAGGATCAGGAACAGCACCGAATGCACGGGGTTGCGCGACGAAATGACCATGAAGGCCGACGCCACGGCGATAAAGGCGAAGAGGTAGAAAAAGACCGCCTCTAGTCCACTCAGCATGGGGTTCCCTCGGGTTCCTGTCCGAACACTGGCTCAGCGCCCCTGCTCGATGTCGCCGCCGCCTCCGGCTGGCAAAGTTGCGTGTTCCTATCGCATGTTCCGATCGGGTTGAAAGACCCGATCGAAAGAAACATGCGACACTCTTTTCATTCCGGAGGATGATCTGGTCCGAAAGTCTGCAACTTTTCGGGGACCATCCTTTGGACGAGGCCCTCGCCCCGTCCATGCGTCAAATGTCAGCGATAGGGCGCGTCCAACGCGATGTTGCGCGCCAGCTCACGCTCCCAGCGATCGCCGTTCGCGAGCAGCTTTTCCTTGTTGTAGTAAAGCTCCTCGCGCGTCTCGGTCGCGAATTCGAAATTCGGCCCCTCGACGATGGCGTCGACCGGGCAGGCTTCCTGGCAGAAGCCGCAATAGATGCACTTCACCATGTCGATATCGTAGCGCACGGTGCGCCGCGTACCGTCGTTGCGGCGCGGGCCGGCTTCGATGGTGATCGCCTGTGCCGGACAGATCGCCTCGCAAAGCTTGCAGGCGATGCAGCGCTCCTCCCCATTGGGGTAGCGGCGCAGCGCGTGCTCGCCGCGGAAGCGCGGGCTGGTCGGTCCCTTCTCGTGCGGATAGTTGATCGTCTCCTTCGGCGCAACGAACTGGCGCATCGACAGGAAGAAGGCGCTGACGAAATCCTTCAGCAACAGGGCCTTTGCGGCTTGGGCAAGAGCGGACATCACGCAAACCCCGTGATCTTGAGGAAGGCCGCGGTGGCGACGACCATGAACAGCGAGATCGGCAGGAAGACCTTCCAGCCTAGCCGCATCAGCTGATCATAGCGGTAGCGCGGCACAAACGCCTTCACCATCGAGAACATGAAGAACACCAGGCAGACCTTGAGCACGAACCAGATCAGGCCGGGCACCCAGGTGAAGGGCGCGAAGTCGAACGGTGGCAGCCAGCCGCCGAGGAACAGGATGGTGGCCAGCGCGCACATCAGGACGACGGCGACGTACTCGCCCAGGAAGAAGAGCAGGAACGGCGTCGACGAATATTCGACCATGTGTCCGGCGACGAGTTCCGATTCCGCTTCCACCAGATCGAAGGGCGGACGGTTCGTCTCGGCCAGCGCCGAGATGAAGAACACGATGAACATCGGGAATAGCGACAGCCAGTGCCAGTCGAGGAAGGTGTTGGGCAGGCCAAGCTTGGTGCCGAGGCCATCCTGCTGCGAGAGCACGATGTCGGAGAGGTTGAGCGAGCCGACGCAAAGCAGCACGGTGACGATGACGAAGCCGATCGACACCTCGTAGGACACCATCTGCGCGGCTGAGCGCAGCGCGCCCAGGAACGGATATTTCGAGTTCGACGCCCAGCCGCCCATGATCACGCCGTAGACCTCGAGCGAGGAGATGGCGAAAACATAAAGGATGCCGACATTGATGTTAGCGATAGCCCAGCCTTGATTGACCGGAATGACCGCCCAGGCCGAGATCGCGAGCACGGCTGAGACCAGTGGCGCCAGCAGGAAGACGCCCTTGTTGGCGCCCGACGGGATCACCGGCTCCTTGAAGACGAATTTCAAAAGGTCGGCGAAGGCCTGCAGCGTGCCCCAGGGACCGACCACGTTCGGGCCGCGGCGCAGCTGCACCGCCGCCCAGATCTTGCGGTCGGCATAAAGCACGTAAGCCACGAAGATCAAAAGAACGACGATCAGCACGACCGACTTCAACAGGATCAGCAGCGCCGGCAGCACGTAGAAGGAAAAGAAGGTGTCCATGCTTATTCCGCCGCCTGCTTGAAGCCGCTCTTGGCCAGCGCCGAGCACTCAGCCATCACGGCCGAGGCCCGCGCGATCGGGTTGGTGAGATAGAAGTCCTTCACCGGCGAGGTGAAGGTGCCCTTGTTCAAGCGCCCGCCGAGCTTCGCCGCCCTGGCAACGCCGTCGGCGCTGCCCGCCGCGACATGATCGACGCGGGCAAGATGCGGGTATTCGCCATAGAGCTTGGCGCGCAGCTGCGCGAGCGAATCGAACGGCAGCTTCTTGCCGAGCACATCCGACAGCGCCCGCAGGATCGCCCAGTCCTCGCGCGCTTCGCCCGGGGCGAAACCGGCGCGGTTGGTCTGCTGCACGCGCCCTTCCGTGTTGACATAGGTGCCGGATTTTTCGGTGTAGGCAGCAGCCGGCAGGATGACATTGGCGCGGTGCGCGCCCGCATCGCCATGCGTGCCGATATAGACGACGAAGGCGCCGCCGGTCTTGGCCATGTCGATCTCGTCGGCGCCAAGCAGGAACAGGAGATCCGTCGCGCCCAGCATGCCCGCGACATTCTTGCCGCCCTCGCCCGGCACGAAGCCGACGTCGAGCCCGCCGACTCTGGCCGCCGCGTTGTGCAGCATCGCGAAGCCGTTCCAGTCGGCCGTGACGGCATTGACGGCCGTCGCCAGCCTTGCCGCCTGGCCGAGCACTGCCGCGCCGTCCGAGCGCGCCAGGGCGCCCTGGCCGACGATGATCAGCGGATGCGCTGCATTCTTCAGCACCTCGAAGAACTTGCCGTTGCCGTCGGCCAAGTCCTTCAAGGACTCTGGGCCGGCGCCGATGAGCTCGTAGTCATAACGCGTGTCGCCGATCTCGCCGATGACGCCGATCGGCAGGTTGCCGACGCGCCAGCGCTTGCGGATGCGGGCGTTGAGCACCGAGGCCTCGAAGCGCGGATTGGCGCCGACGATCAGCACCGCGTCGGCCTGCTCGATGCCTTCGATGGTCGGATTGAAGATGTAGCTCGCGCGGCCGAGCGACGGATCGAGCGCAGCGCCGTCCTGGCGGCAGTCGATGTTCTTGGAGCCGAGCGCTGCCATCAAAAGCTTGAGCGCATAGATTTCCTCGACTGCGGCGAGGTCGCCGGCGATGGCGCCGATGCGCTCGGGCGCGGTCTTCGACACCTCGTTCTTGATCGCCGTGAAGGCTTCCGCCCAGCTTGCCGGAGCAAGCTTGCCGTTCTTGCGAACGTAGGGACGATCGAGGCGCTGGGTGCGCAGGCCATCCCAGATGAAGCGCGTCTTGTCCGAGATCCACTCCTCGTTCACGGCCTCGTTGACGCGCGGCAGGATGCGCATCACCTCGCGGCCGCGGCTATCGACGCGGATCGCCGAGCCGACGGCGTCCATGACGTCGATCGACTCCGTCTTGGTCAGCTCCCACGGCCGCGCCTGGAAGGCGAACGGCTTGGAGGTCAGCGCGCCGACCGGGCAAAGGTCGATGACGTTGCCCTGGAGCTCCGAGGTCATCGCCTGTTCGAGATAGGTGGTGATCTCGGCATCCTCGCCGCGGCCGATCAGGCCGAGTTCGGAGATGCCGGCGACCTCGGTCGTGAAGCGGACGCAGCGCGTGCAGTGGATGCAGCGGTTCATCACCGTCTTGACCAGCGGACCGATATACTTGTCTTCGACCGCCCGCTTGTTCTCATGGTAGCGCGAGGAGTCGACGCCGAAGGCCATCGCCTGGTCCTGCAAGTCGCACTCGCCGCCCTGGTCGCAGATCGGGCAATCCAGCGGATGGTTGATCAGCAGGAACTCCATCACGCCTTCGCGGGCCTTCTTGACCATCGGCGTGTTGGTGAAGATTTCCGGCGCTTCGCCATTCGGGCCGGGGCGCAGGTCGCGCACGCCCATGGCGCAGGAGGCCTGCGGCTTGGGCGGGCCACCCTTCACCTCGATCAGGCACATGCGGCAATTGCCGGCGATGGACAACCGCTCATGGAAGCAGAAGCGCGGCACTTCCGCGCCGGCGTCCTCGGCCGCCTGCAGCAGCGTGTAATGGTCGGGTACCGTGATCTCTTTCCCGTCGACCTTGAGCTTTGCCATTCGCCTCAAACCCTCGCGGATTTCCCGCAATCTTTCGTTCCGGGGCGCGACTGCGCCCGGCATTTCATCTCACTATTTGGCGGCCAGCGCCGCCGCTTGGCCAGTCCAGTCGTCGCGGCCGACGCGGCCGGCGAGCGACAGGTAATCCTCGACCCAGGCGATCTCTTCCAAGGTCCAGGCAGCGATCTGGTCGTAGGACCAGATGCCAAGACCATTCAGCACCTTCTCCAGCTTCGGCCCGATGCCCGATATCGCCTTCAGGTCGGACGGCTTTGCCGGCTTGTCGATCGCCTTGGGCTGCCTGAAATCTTCCGGCATCAGACCGGTCGCGGCCGTTCCGGCTACCGTGTCGCCTCTCGCGTCGAGCGCCTTCTCAGCGCTGGCGTTCGCCGCGATGTCGGTCACATCCCTGGCGAAGGTCTGCGCCTCGGCGATCAGCGTCTCGGTCGCTTTGCGCGCTTTGGACGAATTGTTGGCGGCCTCGGTCCGCGCCTCGAGATCGTCGAGGAACGGCTGGAGCATTCGCTGCGAGGCTTCGACGGCGCCGGAGAGCGCGCCCATCCAGACACCCAGGGCATGGTTGGCGAAACCGATGCCTACCGCAGATAGCGCAGCCACGCCCGCGACAGGATGCGCCATCAGGTTGACGGCGCTGGCCATCTCCCGCGGCATCATCTTGGTCAGGTCCGGGTTCATCTTCTCGAGTTCGTCCAAATAAGGCATCAGCGGGTAGGCTATCGAATACGGCGCCATAGACATCTCCTGGTCGTTTCTTCGTACGCCCCGCCCCTGCTTTCCGTCCCGGGCAATGCCCGTCTTTACAAATCTATTCCGCCGCCGCCATCACCGGCTCGACCCGGTGCGCGTTGCGCGAAAACTCGTCGATGCGGCGCTCCACCTCGCCACGGAAATGCCGCATCAGGCCCTGGATCGGCCAGGCCGCGGCATCGCCCAGCGCGCAGATCGTGTGACCTTCCACCTGCTTGGTGACATCGAGCAGCATGTCGATCTCGCGCTTCTGCGCTTCGCCGCGCACCAGCCGTTCCATCACCCGCCACATCCAGCCGGTGCCTTCGCGGCACGGCGTGCACTGGCCGCAGCTCTCATGCTTGTAGAAGTAGGAAAGCCTGGCGATCGCCTTCACGATATCGGTCGACTTGTCCATGACGATGACAGCCGCAGTGCCGAGGCCGGATTTGAGGTCGCGCAATGCATCGAAATCCATCGGCGCGTCGATGATCTGCTCGGCCGGCACCAGCGGCACCGAAGCGCCGCCCGGGATGACCGCGAGCAGATTGTCCCAGCCGCCGCGAATGCCGCCGCAATGCGTCTCGATCAGTTCGCGGAACGGGATCGACATCGCCTCTTCGAAGGTGCACGGATTGTTGACATGCCCGGACACGCAGAAGAGCTTGGTGCCGGCATTGTTCGGCCGGCCGAAGGACGAGAACCAGGCAGCACCCCGGCGCAGGATCGTCGGCGCCACGGCGATGGATTCGACGTTGTTGACCGTGGTCGGGCAGCCATAAAGGCCGACATTGGCCGGGAATGGCGGCTTCAGTCGCGGCTGGCCCTTCTTGCCCTCGAGGCTTTCGAGCAGCGCCGTCTCCTCGCCGCAAATATAGGCGCCGGCGCCGTGGTGCATATAGACGTCGAAGTCGTAGCCGGAGGTGTTGTTCTTGCCGATGAGCTTGGCCGCATAAGCCTCGTCGATGGCGCGCTGCAGCGCCTCGCGCTCGCGGATGAACTCGCCGCGCACATAGATGTAAGCAGCGACCGCGCCCATCGCGAAACCGGCGACCAGCGCGCCCTCGACCAGCGTATGCGGATCGTTGCGCAGAATGTCACGGTCCTTGCAGGTGCCGGGCTCGGATTCGTCGGCATTGATGACGAGATAGCTCGGCCGGCCATCGCTCTGCTTGGGCATGAACGACCATTTCAGGCCGGTCGGGAAGCCGGCGCCGCCACGGCCGCGCAGGCCGCTTGCCTTCATTTCGTTGATGATCCAGTCGCGTCCCTTGGCGATCAGGCCGGGTGTATCGTCCCACATGCCGCGCGCCTGCGCTCCGGCCAGCGACTTGTCGAAGAGGCCGTAGATGTTGGTGAAGATGCGGTCTTTGTCCTGAAGCATTGTTCGTCCCTCAGACCGGCTTCTTGCCGAAGACGCGGATGTACTCGGCGACGCCGCCCTTGGCCAGCGCCTTGGCCTGCTTCGCCCAGTCGTCGCGCTCGATACGGCCGCGGAAATTGAGATAGCCGTCGACCCATTCGCGCTCGGCCTTCCTCCACGCAGAGACCTGCGCGAAAGTATAAATGCCAAGCGAATGCAGGACGCCTTCGATCTTCGGACCGACACCGGAGATCAGCTTCAGATCGTCGACCGTTGCCGGACGCGCGATCCCGGCCGGGCGGTTCTTGTCCTCGAGCGAAGGCTTGGCCGTCTTGGTCGCAGGCTGCTTCGCTTCCGGCGACTTGAAGGCGGACGCCGGCTCGGCCTTGGCCTTCGGCCCGCTGCGCGGCTTCGAAACCGCCTCGACTTCCGGAGAAGCCTGGTTGGCATTGGCTGCGGAGTGGCGCGGCGCCCTGACGCTGGCCGCCTTCTCGGTGGCGGGCGAAACCTTGACCGGCGACGGTGTCCTTAGTGCCGGACTGGTTTCGGGCGCGTCGGTTTTCGGCTTGCCGGATTTCGATGGCCCGACAGGGGCCAAGGGCGGCGCGGCAGGCGCCTGCGAGACGACGGCGGCGGATGCAGCAGCGGGCGCTGCGGCAGCGGCTTGTCTGGCTGCCTTCGCGGCGGCCTTGGCTTCCTTGTCGCGGGTGGATTTCAGGATTGCCTTCTCGCTCTTCAGCGTGGTCAGGCCCGTGGCCGGCTCCGAACCGATGCGGCCGTTCTGCGGACCGGGCTTCACCTCGGCGCCTTTGCCGGCTTCATAGAGATCGATGATCTCGGCAAGGCGCTCCGGCGTCAGGTCTTCGAACGTGTCCTTGAAGATCATGACCATCGGCGCGTTGACGCAGGCGCCGAGGCATTCGACTTCCTCCCACGACAGCGTGCCCTTGTCGTTGGTATGGAACTGGTCGTGATGGATCTTCGAGCGGCACACATCCATCAGCGCTTCCGAGCCGCGCAGCATGCAGGGCGTGGTGCCGCAGACCTGGATATGGGCGCGGGTCCCGACCGGATTGAGCTGGTATTGCGTGTAGAAGGTGGCCACCTCGAGGCCGCGGATGCGCGGCATGCCGAGCATATCCGAGATCGTCTCGATCGCCGCTTTCGTCACCCAGCCTTCCTGTTCCTGAGCGATCATGAGCAACGGGATGATGGCCGACTGCTCGCGTCCCTTCGGGTATTTGGCGATCCACTGCTGCGCCGCCGCGGCGTTCGCCTCGTTGAAGGCGAAGGAGGCTGGCTGGACGCTGGCATCTGCGAGACGGCGGACTGACATTCTTGCTGACCCGATTTAGTTATAGGTGCGATAGCAATTTTCGGTGGACCCGACCACACACACGAATTCCTCAGGCCCGCGTTTCAAACGCAAGAACTCGTCGTAGCGGTCGTTCCACCAAGTGACTCGCCCGCAATCGCGAGGTTTAGCAAGGCTCGGCATCTCGGCTACAAACGTCCTCTCGCCCTCACAAGGCGGCCCCGGAGGACGTCCGAGAACAAAAATTCCTGAATCCAAAAGGACGTGACCACCGAGTTCACGTACCGTCAGGAGATCGCCCTCTGCCACAAGCTTAAATCCGTCGTGAAGAAGATCGGTCGACGTAAGACCGTCTTGGGGCCCAGCTAGGGATGCCTCTACGGAAGCGGCAACACAAGCCGCCGCCAGCAGTGCTTTGGATCGCTGAGTTGCTCCCAATCTCACCGATCGACCTCACCAAACACGATGTCGAGGGAGCCAAGCACGGCGGTGACGTCGGCCAGCATGTGGCCGCGGCACAGGAAATCCATGGCCTGCAGATGCGCAAAACCCGGCGCGCGCAGCTTGCAGCGATAGGGCTTGTTGGTGCCGTCGGAGACGAGATAGACGCCGAACTCGCCCTTCGGCGCCTCGACAGCCGCATAGACCTCGCCGGCCGGCACGCGATAGCCCTCGGTATAGAGCTTGAAATGATGGATGAGCGCTTCCATCGAGCGCTTCATCGCCGCGCGCTTCGGCGGCACCACCTTGCCGTCGAGGTTCGACACCGGTCCGGCGCTCTCCTTGCCGAGCAGAAGATCGACGCACTGGCGCATGATCTTGGCCGATTGGCGCATCTCTTCCATGCGCACGAGATAACGGTCGTAGCAGTCGCCGTTCTTGCCGATCGGGATGTCGAAATCCATCTCGGAATAGCATTCATAGGGCTGCGCCTTGCGCAGGTCCCAGGCGGCACCCGAGCCGCGCACCATCACGCCCGAAAAACCCCAGGCCCAGGCGTCGGCGAGCGACACCGTGCCGATGTCGACATTGCGCTGCTTGAAGATGCGGTTGCCGGTGAGCAAGGCGTCAAGGTCGTCGACCGACTTCAGGAACGGATCGATCCACTTGCCGATATCCTCGATCAGCTTCTGCGGCAGGTCCTGATGCACGCCGCCTGGCCGGAAGTAGGCCGCATGCATGCGCGAGCCGGAGGCGCGCTCATAAAACACCATCAGCTTCTCGCGCTCGACAAAGCCCCACAGCGGCGGCGTCAGCGCGCCGACGTCCATCGCCTGCGTCGTCACATTGAGGATGTGCGACATGATGCGGCCCATTTCGGAATAGAGCACGCGGATCAGCTGGCCGCGCTTCGGCACCTCGATGCCGAGCAGGCGCTCGGCCGCGAGCGCGAAAGCATGCTCCTGGTTCATCGGCGCGCAATAGTCGAGCCGATCGAGATAGGGCACCGCCTGCAGATAGGTCTTGGCCTCGATCAGCTTCTCGGTACCGCGATGCAGCAGGCCGATATGCGGATCGACGCGATCGACCACCTCGCCGTCCAGCTCCAGCACGAGACGCAAAACCCCGTGCGCAGCAGGGTGTTGAGGCCCAAAGTTAATGTTAAAATTGCGGACGGAGGTTTCAGCCATTGTGGCGCCTCAATTTGGCTTCGCCTTTTCATCGCCCGGAAGGACGTAATCCGTTCCCTCCCACGGGCTCAAAAAGTCAAAGTTTCTAAATTCCTGCTTCAATTCCACCGGCTCATAGATGACTCGCTTGGCCTCGTCGTCGTAGCGAACCTCGACGAAGCCGGTCAGCGGGAAGTCCTTGCGCAGCGGATGCCCTTCAAAGCCGTAGTCGGTGAGGATGCGGCGCAGGTCCGGATGGCCGGAGAAGAGCACGCCGTAGAGATCATAGGTCTCGCGCTCGAACCAGTCGGCGCCGGGATAGACGCCGGTCAGCGACGGCACCAGCGTCTCCTCGTCGGCCTGGACCTTGAGGCGGATGCGGACGTTCTGCTTCGGCGACAACAGGTGGTAGACGACGTCGAAGCGCTTGGCACGCGACGGATAGTCGGCGCCGCAAATGTCGATGATCGAGACGAACTGGCAGCGCGGGTCGTCGCGCAGGAAGGTCGCGACCTCGGTCAAGTTGCCCGGCTCGACGCAAACCGTCAGTTCGCCATAAGCAAGCACCGTTTCGCCGATGCGGCCGGAGAGCTTCTCGCCGAGATAGGTGGAGAGTTCGTGCAACGCCAAGGCCATTGGTTCACCGTTCGATCGTGCCGGTGCGGCGGATCTTCTTCTGCAACAGGAGAATGCCGTAGAGCAGCGCTTCGGCGCTCGGCGGGCAGCCGGGGACATAGATGTCGACCGGCACGATGCGGTCGCAGCCGCGCACCACCGAATAGGAATAGTGATAATAGCCGCCGCCATTGGCGCACGAACCCATCGAGATGACGTAGCGCGGCTCCGGCATCTGGTCGTAGACCTTGCGCAGCGCCGGCGCCATCTTGTTGGTCAGTGTGCCCGCGACGATCATGATATCGGACTGGCGCGGAGACGCGCGCGGCGCGACGCCGAACCTCTCTGAGTCATAGCGCGGCATCGAGGTGTGGATCATCTCGACCGCGCAGCAGGCGAGACCGAAGGTCATGAACATCAGCGAGCCGCTGCGCGCCCAAGTGATCAGCGCCTCGGTCGAGGTGACAAGGAAGCCCTTGTCGGCCAGCTCATTATTGATCTCGAGGAAGAAGGGATCGTCCTCCCCCACCGGCCTGCCGGTGTTGGGATCGATGATGCCCTTGGGCTTCGGCGCGACGAGGGTGCCTGAACTGTCGTTCAATCCCATTCCAGCGCTCCTTTTTTCCATTCATAGGCAAAGCCGATGGTCAGCACCGCCAGGAACACCATCATCGACCAGAAGCCGAGCATGCCGAGCTTGGAGAAGGACACCGCCCACGGGAACAGGAAGGCGACCTCGAGATCGAAGATGATGAACAGGATCGACACCAGGTAGAAGCGGATGTCGAACTTCATGCGGGCGTCGTCGAATGAGTTGAACCCGCATTCATAGGCGGAAAGCTTTTCCGGATCGGGATTGCGGTAGGCAACCAGGAACGGCGCAACGATCAGCGCCAGGCCGACGACCATCGCCACTGCGATGAAGAGCACGATAGGCAGATACGAACTTAGGAGTGCGCTCATGCGGCGACTTTCCTTCGGCGGCCAGTTCACTTTGATTACAGCAACGGACTCTAAGGCGGAAGCGTGACAGTTTAACCCGCTGAACCGTTTTAGGTGGCCTATGCTGCGACGCGGCGAGGGTTAGCGCAGCGGTTTCGGCGACGCAAGTCAAACCTTGTTCAAAATCCGGCGCTGGACGCCATATCGGAAGAAACTGGTCCGATCCGCTCCTGTTTGATTTCCTTCATGTTTTACTCCACTTTTCTATCCTGACATATCTCCCGCCATTTGCCTGCTAGCATGGCCGGAATCACCGACTGGAAACCCCGGCAAAGGATCGGTAGCTGGATGAAGGAAAAGATCTCGCTCGCCGCAGCAAGGCGCATTGCGCTCGGTGCGCAGGGTTTTACCGATGCGCGGCCTGCCGGCACGCCCGATCGTCGCCATCTCGCCCGCGTGCTTTCCCGAACTGGCCTGCTGCAGATCGATTCCGTCAGCGCCGTGGTGCGCGCCCACTATATGCCGCTCTATTCGCGCCTCGGGCCCTACCCGCTTGCGCTGCTCGACAACGCGGCCGTCACCCGCAAGCGAACCGTCTTCGAATACTGGGCCCATGAGGCTTCCTTCCTGCCCGTCGAGACCTATCCGTTGATGCGCTGGCGCATGCAGCGCGCCGAGCAAGGCGAGGAAATGTATCTCGGCCTCGCCAAATGGGGCCGCGAGCGCAAGGCGATGATCGAGGAGATCTACGGGCAAGTCGCGCAACGCGGGCCGATCGCCGCCTCCGACATCGAAGGCCACAAGGGCAATGGCGGCTGGTGGGGCTGGAGCGAGGCCAAGCACGCTTTCGAATGGCTGTTCTGGGCCGGGCGCATCACCACCGCCTACCGGCGCGGATTCGAGCGCTATTACGACCTGCCCGAGCGGGTTCTGCCGCAGGCCGTGCTCGACCTGCCGGTGCCCTCGGTCGAGGACGCGCATCGCGAATTGCTGCGCATTTCCGCCCGCGCCCATGGCATCGCCACCTATGGCGATCTGCGCGACTATTTCCGCCTGGCGCCTGGCGATACGAAGGCCAGGATCGAGGAACTGGTCGAGGTGGGCGAACTGCTGCCGGTGAAGGTCGAAGGCTGGGACAAGCCCGCCTATCTCCACAAGGACGCCCGTTTTCCGCGCCGCATCGACGCGCGCGCCCTGCTCGCGCCGTTCGATCCGGTGGTTTTCGAACGCACTCGGACGGAAAAACTCTTCGGCTTCCGCTACCGCATCGAGATCTACACGCCGGCCGAGAAGCGCCAGTACGGCTACTACGTGCTGCCTTTCCTGCTCGGCGACCGGATCGTTGCCCGGGTCGATCTGAGAGCCGACCGCCCGGCCGGCGTGCTGCGCGTTCATGCGGCTTTTGCCGAAGCCGGCGCTCCCGCCGAAACGGCCGCACAGCTCTTCGATGAGTTGAAACAGGTGCAGGCATGGCTCGGCTTGGAAACCATCGAGGTGACGCCGGGCGGCGACCTTGGGCCGGCGTTGACCGACATTTCGGTGTCGTAGCCGCGCGTTGACATGCCAGCACCTCTAAGCCTAAATCCGCCGCAGACGGTCTCCTCCCGGCAAGGGGAGGAGCCAAGAGGGAATGCGGTGCGGGAAAACCCAAATCCGCGGCTGTCCCCGCAACTGTGAGCGACGAGCCTCAGCCGAAAACCACTGGGATGTTCCCGGGAAGGCGGCGCAAGGCGACGACCCGCGAGCCAGGAGACCTGCCGTCTGAGACATGAGAATCCGATCGCTCGGCGGGTTTTCCGGGCAAGGAGCCTGGTTTTGGATCGCAACGTCAGTTTTCCGGCTAATACCGCGGACATTTCGTCCGAACCCCGCGACGCGCTATCGGAAGTGACCGTCATCGTCTGCTCCTCCTGCCGAGATGAGACCGGTTCGGACGCGCATCCGCGTGCCGGCGCCCTCCTTGCCAAAGACGCGCGCCGCGCCGCGCCGGACGAGAAAATCCGCATCCGCACCGTCGAGTGTCTCGGCAATTGCAAACGCCGCCTGAGCGCGGCGCTGCTGCGCGACGGCTGCTGGAGCTATGTCTTCGGTGACCTGGAAACGACCAGCGGCGCCGACCTCGTCACCGGCGCAAAGCTCTTTGCCACCTCGACCGACGGCCTCATCCCCTGGCGAGGCCGGCCCGATTCCCTCAAGCGCGGCCTGGTTGCCCGCATCCCTCCCCTCGACCTGCTGAAGGACTGACATGACCGCATCCCTCTCCCGTGTTCCCTGCACTGTCGTCACCGGCTTTCTCGGCGCCGGCAAGACCACGCTGATCCGCAACCTGCTCGAAAACGCCAAGGGCAAGCGGCTGGCGATCATCGTCAACGAATTCGGCGATGTCGGCATCGACGGCGAGATCCTGAAAGGCTGCGGCGTCGACACCTGTCCGGAGGAAAACATCGTCGAACTGGCCAATGGCTGCATCTGCTGCACCGTCGCCGACGACTTCGTGCCGGCGCTCGACCAGATCCTGTCGCGCACGCCGAAAGTCGACCACATCCTGATCGAAACCTCCGGCCTCGCTTTGCCGAAGCCGCTCGTCCAGGCCTTCCAGTGGCCGACGGTGAAGAGCCGCGTGACGGTCGATGGCGTCATCGCCGTGGTCGACGGTCCGGCGCTGGCCGACGGCCGCGTCGCCGCCGATATGGACGCCCTGCAGGCGCAGCGCGCCGCCGACGATTCCCTCGACCACGATGATCCGGTCGAAGAGGTGTTCGAGGACCAGATCGCTTGCGCCGACCTGATCATCCTGTCGAAGAGCGATCTGATGGACGCGGCCGGCTCGGAGCGCGCCAACGCCGTCATCGGCGAGCACGTGGCGCGCGCGGTCAAGGTCGTACCGACCGCACAGGGCAAGGTCGACCCGTCGGTGCTGCTCGGTCTTGGCCTCGCCGTCGAAGACGACATCGAGAACCGCAAGACCCATCACGATGACGAGCTCGACCATGAGCATGACGATTTCGACTCCTTCGTCCTCGATATCCCGTCCATCGCCAGTCCGGATGAGCTGGCAAAGCGCGTCGCTCTCGCCGCCGAGCAGGAAAACGTTCTGCGCGTCAAAGGCTTTGTCGAGGTGGGTGGCAAGCCGATGCGGCTGCTGCTCCAGGCCGTCGGCCCGCGCGTCAACCACTATTACGACCGCGCCTGGACGTCGAACGACGACCGCCGATCGCGGCTCGTCGTCATCGGCCTCAAAGGGCTGAACCGCCCGGCGATCGAGCGTATCCTCGCCGGCTGAGGCAAGACCGAACCGCGATGCACATCCTCACCACGACATCCGCCTCGCTCGACGATCTCGCCGAGCCGATCGACCTCAGGCAGACGCCTGCGGATGTCGTGGCCCTGTCCTTCACCGACAGCGATCTCGCCGGCCTCGCCGCTGCGTGGAAGGCCGACGCCGCGCGGCTGCCGTCGATGCGGCTGGCAGCACTTCGCGATCTCCGCCATCCGATGTCGGTCGATCTCTGGATCGACAGCGTCGCGCGCCATGCCAGGGTCGTCCTGGTCCGCATTCTCGGCGGCTACGACTGGTGGCGCTACGGCTGCGACCAGCTCGCAGCGGTTGCGCGCGAGCGAAATATCAAACTGGCGCTGCTGCCGGGCGAAAGCCACGACGAGGATCTGCGGCTGATCGAAGGCTCGACCCTGCCGCGCGCCGAACTCGACGCCCTGCTCGGCTATTTCCGCGAAGGCGGCCCAGCGAACATGAGCGCGCTGGTGCAAAGACTGGCAAGACTCGCCGGGTCGGATACGGCCGTGGCCGAGCCGGTGAGCGTGCCGAAGGCGGGGTATTACCAGGCTGGATTGGGGGTTGTAGAGGAGCCTGAGATCATCGATGTCGGCGGTCCTTCACACCCCCCTCTGTCCTGCCGGACAGAGGGGGGTGTGACAGAGCTCAACATCGACAGCGTCGGTGCCCCCGTCATCCCCATCCTCTTCTACCGTTCGATGCTGCTCGCCGCGGACGTCGCGCCAATCGATGCACTCGCAGATGCCTTTCGCTCGCAGGGCATGACGCCAATGCCGATCTTCGTTTCGAGCCTCAAGGACCCGGTATCGCTGGCTTTCGTCGAAACCGCCATCGCCTCGTTGAACCCGTCCGCCATCGTCACTGCAACCGCCTTCGCTTCCGGTGCCGAGCCTGGTGCCGAAACGCTCTTCGACCGTGCCGGCGTGCCGGTGTTCCAGGTCATCGTCGCCACGACGCGGCGCGAAGTCTGGGAGAAAAACCAGCGCGGCCTGGCGCCCGCCGACCTTGCCATGCATGTCGTGCTGCCCGAGCTCGATGGCCGTATCCTCGCCGGCGCGATCTCCTTCAAGGGCGAGATTGACGCCGATCCGGCGCTGGCCTTCCGCGCCTTCGCCAACCGTCCCGAGGCGGATCGCGTCGCGCAGGTCGCCGCCCGCATCGCCGCCTTCCTCCGCCTTCAACGGACGCAGCGGGCGGAACGCAAGCTGGCGATCCTGATTCCGGATTATCCAAGCGCGCCCGGACGCACGGGCTATGCTGTCGGCCTGGATGTGCCGTCGAGTGTGCTCGCCATGCTGCACGACCTCAAGGAACAGGGCTATGCGGTTGATGGGATTCCGCAATCGCCGCGCGGATTGCTGGATGTGTTGGAGGTGGGTGGACTTGGTCTCACCTTACAGGAATATCTCGCCTTTTCGGCAGCGCTTCCCGAAGGTGCACGCGACACGGTTGAGGCAGCATGGGGAAGAGCCAACGGCAAAGCTCACGTCAATGCGCCCCCCTCTGTCCTGCCGGACATCTCCCCCTCTAGGGGGGAGATTGCGCCTGCATCGATGCTTTCGCCAATCATCAACGCTGGAGGAGAAGCGCCGTCAGCGAAACTGCCAATCTCCCCCCTTGAGGGGGAGATGTCCGGCAGGACAGAGGGGGGTGTTCAAGCGCCTCCTTCCGCAAGCTTCCCCTTCCGCGCCGCCACCTTCGGCAACGTTACCGTGGCGCTGGCCCCCGACCGTGGTCGCTCCGCAGACCGCCGCGCCGACTACCACGACCCGACCCTTCCCCCGCGCCACGAACTGATCGCCTTCGGCCTGTGGCTGCAAAAGTCGCTCGGCATCCACGCCATCGTCCATGTCGGCGCGCATGGCACGCTGGAATGGCTGCCGGGCAAGACGGTCGCGCTCTCCGACAACTGCTTCCCTGAGATCGTCACCGGCTCTCTGCCCGTCATCTATCCTTTCATCGTCTCCAATCCCGGCGAGGCGGCGCAGGCCAAGCGCCGCATCTCGGCCGTCACGCTCGGTCACCTGCCGCCGCCGCTGACCGGCGCCGGGCTCGACGAGGCGCAACAGAGGCTTGAGCGGCTGGTCGACGAATACGCACAAGCCGACGGGCTCGACCGCCGCCGCCGTGACCGACTTGCAAGGCTGATCGTCGAAACGGCGCAGAAGACAGGCCTTGCTTCTGAAGCCGGAGTTGCCGGAACCGATGCGCCGGACGAGGCGCTGCGCCGCATCGACGCGTGGCTGTGCGACCTCAAGGATTTTGCCGTCAAGGACGGGCTGCATGTCTATGGCCGCGCGCCCGATGACGAAGCCGATCCGCTGCGCCGCCAAAGCGTCGAGACCGAAAAAAACGCCCTGCTCGCTGCGCTCGACGGCCGTCACATCAAGGCCGGACCGGCAGGCGCGCCGGCGCGCGGTCGTTCCGATGTCCTGCCCACCGGCCGCAACCTTTTCACCTCCGATCCGCGCACCATGCCGACGTCGACGGCCTATGATCTCGGGCAGGCGGCGGCGGAAGAAGTCGTGCGCAGCTACATGCAGAGCCATGGCGACTGGCCGCGCTCGTTGGTCATCGACCTCTGGGGCTCCGCCTCGTTGCGCACCGGCGGCGAGGAGATCGCGCAAGGCCTGGCGCTGATGGGCTGCCGGCCGCAATGGGATGCCGCAACGGGTCGCGTCACCGGCATCGAGGTGCTGCCGCCGGCTTCGCTCGGCCGCCCGCGCGTCGACGTCACCTGGCGCATCTCCGGCCTGTTTCGCGATATGTTCCCGATCCAGATCGCGCTGATCGACGCCGCCGCCAGCGCCGTCGCCGGCCGCGACGAGGACGATTCGGAAAATCCGCTTGCCGCCGCGGCCCGTGCCCAAGGCAAGATCGGTCCGCGCATTTTCGGTACCTCGCCCGGCACTTACGGCGCCGGGATCGAGGAATTGCTGTCGCGCGGCGAATGGAGCGCGCGCGAAGAGATCGGCCGCGCCTATCTCGAAGCAACCTCGCATGCCTATGGCGGCGCCGACGGTGAGGCCATCTCCGCGCCCGGCGTGTTCGAGGGCCGCATCGCCGAGGCGGACCTGCTTGTCCACACCGGCGACGACCCGGGCCGCGACATCCTCGAAGGTTCGGCCGATGTCGCCTTCATCGGCGGGTTTTCGGCCGCACTGGCCGCGCTTGGCAGGAATGCCGATGTCATCGTGCTCGACACGACTGACCCTAAGAAGCCGAGGCCGCGATCGGTCGGCGAAGCCGTGTCGCGCGTGGTGCGGGCCCGCGCCGTCAATCCGCGCTTCATTGCCGGGCAGATGCGCCACGGCCCCCGCGGCGCCTCGGAATTCGCCGAGACGGTCGACCGCCTGGTTGGCTTCGCCGAGACCACGCATGCCATATCGGGCGCGCTGATCGAGGCGGTGCACGACGCCTATATCGGCGATGCGGAAGTCCGAGCCTTCCTGCTGCGCGAAAATCCCGCCGCCGCGAAGGTCATCGCTGAGCGATTCCTGGCTGCGCGACGGCGCGGTCTCTGGCATCCGCTCAGGAATTCCATCGACGACGATCTCACGGCCTTGATCGCCGAGGCGCAGGCAAGCGAGGTGGCGGCATGAACGCCTTCTCGCGCCGTGGCGCCTGCCCCGCGTTGAGCGCGCCGATGCAGACCGGCGATGGCCTGCTGGTGCGGCTCAATCCGGTTGCTGGAGGGCTTGCACCCAAGTCGCTGATCGGTCTTTGCGAATCCGCCTTGCGCCACGGCAACGGCATCATGGAAGTGACCGCTCGCGGTAGCCTGCAGATCCGGGGCCTGACCGCAGACAGCGCTGGGCTGCTGGCGGCGGAAGTGGATGCGCTGGGCATTGCGGTGCGGACGGGCGTGCCGGTGGAGACCGGGCCGCTCGCGGGTATCGACCCGCAGGAGATTGCAGATCCGCGCCCGCTGGCGGAACGGATCAGGGCGGCGGTTGAAGAGGCCGGGCTGACTCGACGGTTGGGGCCGAAGGTGTCCGTGGTCGTCGACGGCGGCGGGCAGTTGACGTTGGACGCAGCGACAGCTGATGTGCGGTTGAAGGCAGTGCACACTGCTGCTGGCGTGAAATGGGGCATGTCCGTTGCGTGCGACGCGCACGATGCAAGACCGCTCGCGACAGTCGATGCGGATGCCGCACGCGACATCGCCCTCGCAGCGCTCAGGATGGTCGCCGAGAAAGGTCGCGAGGCGCACACACGGGATTTGTCGGAGCGGCAATTGGCTTCTCTCGCAGGCTGGCATTCCTTCGCGCCCCCCTCTGTCCTGCCGGACATGTCCGGCAGGACAGAGGGGGGCGCCTTAGAGCGCCATCGCTCACCGATCGGCCTCTTTGACCTACGCGAAGGTCAAGCCCTCGGCATCGGCCTGCCCTTCGGAAGCATGCCGGCCCAGAACCTCATCGACCTCGCCGCCCGGGCCTCAGATCTGGACTCGACCGAAATCCGCCTGGCCCCAGGCCGCACCCTGCTTTTCCTCGGCCTCACCGCATCCGCCTGCCCTCCCCTCCAAGCCTCCGCCGCCGCCCTCGGCTTCGTCACCAAGGCCGCCGATCCGCGCACCCGCATTGCCGCCTGCCCCGGAGCGCCCGCCTGCGCTTCCGGCCGCATCGCCACCCGCGCCATCGCCGAAAAAATGGCAACGGAAAGCCCCGACCTCCTCGATGCCTCCCTCACCCTCCACATTTCCGGCTGCGCCAAGGGCTGCGCCCATCCCGGCCCAGCGGGGCTCACCCTGGTCGGCGACGAAAACGGAGCCGGACTTGTCGTGGACGGGACGGCAAAGACCCTTCCTGCCGGATACAGGCCGGGCTATGACGCCGCGCGCGGGGTCGCCGGCATTGCGGCGGCGATCCGCAACGCACGGCGTCCCGGCGAGACTGCCGCCGCTTGCCTCACAAGGCTCGGCGCGACTGAGATCGCCGAACTCTATCGACGGAACTGAAGAATGGCCGCCTACGACTATATCCATGACGGGATGGCGATCTACGAGCGCTCTTTCGCCATCATCCGCGCCGAGGCGGACTTGTCGCGCTTTTCCGAGACAGAGGCCGATGTCGCGATCCGCATGATCCACGCCTGCGGCCAGGTCGAGGCAGCCAGCCAATTCGTGTTCTCCAGCGGTTTCGTTGAAGCGGCCCGTGCCGCCCTTGCCGCCGGGGCGCCGATCTTCTGCGATGCCGAGATGGTCGCCCACGGCGTCACCCGTGCCCGCCTGCCGGCCGGCAACGAAGTGATCTGCAGGCTGCGCGACCCGCGCACGGCCGAAATCGCCAAGGAAATCGGCAACACGCGCTCGGCCGCCGCTATCGACCTTTGGGGCGAACGCATGGCAGGTTCGATGGTCGCCATCGGCAACGCACCGACCGCGCTGTTCTATCTGCTCGAAAAATTGCGCGACGGCGCGCCGAAGCCGGCCGCCATCATCGGCATGCCGGTTGGTTTCGTCGGTGCTGCCGAATCCAAGGATGCACTGGCCGAGAATTCCTACGGTGTGCCTTACGCCATCGTGCGCGGCAGGCTGGGCGGCAGCGCGATGACGGCCGCTGCACTCAACGCATTGGCGAGGCCAGGCCTGTGAACGCTTTTCCCAAAGGCCGGCTCGTCGGCGTCGGCACCGGTCCCGGCGATCCGGAGCTATTGACGCTGAAGGCGGCGCGCGTGCTGGCCGAGGCTGACGTTGTCGCCTATTTCGCCAAGCGCGGCAACAACAGCAACGCGCGCGCCATCGTCGAGGCGCGCTTTCGCCCGGATATGGTCGAGCTGCCTCTGCTCTATCCGGTGACGACCGAGATCGACAAGGATCACGACGACTATCGCTCGCAGATCACCGATTTCTACGAGCAGTCCGCCGAACAGGTCGCCGGGCATCTCGGCGCCGGCAAGATGGTGGCCGTGCTGTCGGAGGGCGATCCGCTTTTCTACGGCTCCTACATGCATCTCCATGTGCGCCTCTCGCACCGATTCCGGACCGAGGTCATTCCCGGTATCACCGCCATGTCCGGCTGTTGGTCGGCGACCGGCCTGCCGATCGTCCAGGGCGACGATGTGCTGACCGTGCTTCCCGGCACGATGAGCGAGTTCGAGCTGACGCGACGGCTGGCCGATACCGACGCCGCCGTCATCATGAAGGTCGGCCGCAATCTGCCGAAGATCCGCCGCGCGCTGGAAGCGACCGGCAAGCTGACGAAGGCCGTCTATGTCGAGCGCGGCACCATGCTGGGCAGCGTGTCGATGCGGCTCGCGGAAAAGCAAGACGACAAGGCGCCCTATTTCGCCATCGTGCTGGTTGCCGGCTGGTCGGCGCGTCCCGGAGCTCCCGGAGCAAAGCCATGAGCGGCCGCGTCACCGTGATCGGCCTCGGTCCCGGCAATGCCGATCAGGTCACGCCGGAGGCGATCCGCGCCGTGACGGAGGCTTCCTTCTTCTATGGCTACAAGCCCTATCTCGACCGGCTCGAGCTGCGACACGATCAGACCCGCATCGCCTCCGACAATCGCGAAGAGCTAGCCCGGTCGAACGAGGCGCTGGCCAAGGCAGCCGAAGGTCACAGCGTCGCTGTCGTGTCCGGCGGCGATCCCGGCGTATTCGCCATGGCGGCCGCCGTCTGCGAGGCGATCGAAGCCGGCCCGCCAGAATGGAGGTCAATCGAGCTCGCGGTCGTCCCCGGCGTCACCGCCATGCTCGCGGTCGCCGCCCGCATCGGCGCGCCGCTCGGCCATGATTTCTGCGCCATCTCGCTCTCCGACAATCTAAAACCCTGGGAGCTGATCGAGCTGCGTCTGCTGGCGGCGGCCGGCGCCGGCTTCGTCATTGCGCTCTACAATCCGATCAGCAAGGCCCGCCCCTGGCAGCTCGGCCGCGCCTTCGAATGCCTGAAGGCCATTCTGCCGGGCACCACCCCCGTGATCTTCGGCCGCGCCGCCGGCCGGCCCGATGAGCGCATCGAGGTGTTTCTGCTCGCCGACGCCGATGCGGCAAAGGCCGACATGTCGACCTGCGTCATCATCGGCTCGCCCGAGACCCGCATCATCAAGCGCGGCGACAAGCCCGCGCTGGTCTACACGCCGCGTTCGGCAACTGGGTCGAGAAAATGATCGACCATCGCAGCCAGCTGATCGACGGTCTCGGCCGACGCAATGTCAGGCAGCGGTGGCCTGCGCACCATGATCACCTCCATGCCGAGCGCGCGCGCCGCGGCGATCTTGCCGTAGGTCGCCTCGCCGCCGCTGTTCTTCGAAACGACGGTATCGATGGCGTATTTTTCAAGCAGCGCGCGCTCGTCCGCTTCGGGGAACGGCGCGCGCGCCAGAAGGTAAACTGCGTCAGGCACAGCCAGCTTCGGCTCGATCGGGTCGACGCTGCGAATGAGATAGCGATGCTGCGGAGCGGCCTCGAACGCGCCGGCTTCCTGCCGGCCGATCGCCAGCAAGACTCGTCGCGGCGCCGTGCCAAGCGCCTTGGCCGCTTCAGCGACGCTCTCCACGAAAGTCCAGCGATCACCCGCGACAGGCTCCCAGCCGGCACGCCGCAGCGCAACGATCGGCACGCGGGTTTGCCTGGCCGCCTCAGCGGCATTGGCCGACATACGGGCCGCGTAAGGATGCGTGGCGTCGACCACCAGATCGACCTGTTCCCGATGGAGATAGGCGGCCAATCCCTGCATGCCGCCAAAGCCGCCGCTACGCATGGGCACGCCTTGCGCCATGGGGCTTTCGGTGCGGCCGGCGAGCGACAGCGTGATCGAGAAATCCTCCCGGCGAGCCAGCTTGCCCGCCAGCTGCCGGGCCTCCGTGGTTCCGCCGAGAATCAGAATACGGTGCGTCATCATGCCTGCTGAGGGTTCGCGCGCTGCCAAGCCGGTCGCAAGATGGCTGACCATCGTCGGCATCGGCGAGGACGGTGTAGCGGGTCTGGGCGACGAGGCCAAGCGCAGGATCGCCGAGGCCGAAGTAATCTTTGGCGGCAAGCGGCACCTCGCGCTCGTCTCAGACTTGGTCAAGGGCAGGGCGCGACCGTGGCCGACGCCGTTCGATTCCGAGATGCATGACGTGCTGGCGCTCGAAGGCAGAAGCGTCTGCGTGCTGGCTTCCGGCGACCCGTTCTTCCACGGCGTCGGCGTCACGCTGGCGCGCAAAGTGAAACCGGATGAGATGCTCGTCCTGCCGGCGCCGTCATCGCTGTCGCTGGCCGCCTCCCGCCTCGGCTGGGCGCTGCAGGATGTCGAGACCATCTCGTTGCATGGCCACCCGATCGACATCCTCCGCCCCCTGCTCCACCCCGGCGCACGTATCCTTGCGCTCACATCCGACAGCGACGCGCCGGCCGCCATCGCCGCGCTGCTTGACGAACTCGGCTTCGGTCCGTCGCGGTTGACGGTTCTCGAAGCGCTTGGCGGCCAGGACGAAACGCGCCGCGCTGTCCGAGCCGACGCCTTCGATCTCAAGAACATCAATCCGCTCAACGTGCTGGCGCTCGAAATAGAATCGACTCCGGATGCGCGCATCCTGCCTTTGACCGTCGGCCTTGCCGATCATCTGTTCGAGCATGACGGCCAGATCACCAAGCGCGAAATCCGCGCCATGACGCTGTCGGCGCTGGCGCCGCGGCGCGGCGAATTGCTCTGGGATATCGGTGCCGGCTCCGGCTCGATCGGCATCGAATGGATGCTGGCCCACCCTTCGATGCGGGCGATTGCCATCGAAGCCGACAGCGAGCGCGCCGCCCGCATCCATCGCAACGCCGCGCATTGCGGCGTGCCCGGTCTCGTCGTCATCGAAGGCTCGGCACCGAAAGAGCTGGCAACACTGGAGACACCAGACGCCATCTTCATCGGAGGCGGCGGCAGCGATGCCGGCGTGCTGGAGACGGCGATCAAGTCGCTGCGCGCCGGCGGCCGGTTGGTCGCCAATGCTGTGACGCTGGAAATGGAGGCGCTCCTGCTTGACCAGCATACCAGGCGCGGCGGCGACCTACTGCGCATCGCCCTCTCGCGTGCGGCGCCGGTAGGATCCATGCAAGCCTGGCGTCCGGCCATGCCGGTCATGCAATGGAGCTGGGTAAAGCCATGATGGTCGCGGGTATCGGCTGCCGGAAGGGTGTGATGGCGCGCGACGTGCGGGCCGCGATCGAGACCGCGCTCGAAGCGCATGGGTTGGCAGTAACCGCGCTTTCAGCGCTGGCAACGGGCGAAATGAAACGCGACGAGCAAGCGATCTTTCTTGCCGGTCGCGACCTCGACCTGCCCGTGCTCGTCGTCTCCGACGACGCCTTGCAAACCGTCTCGTCCGGCACGATCAGCCAATCCGAATGGTCGCGGGCTCATGCCGGCACGCCGTCGGTTTCGGAAGCGTCGGCCCTGGCCGCGGCCGGCAAAGAGGCGAAACTGCTTGGGCCGCGCACGGTACTTGGTCCTGTTACCTGCGCCATCGCCCTTGGTGGAGGCCGAAAATGACCGTCCATTTCATCGGCGCCGGCCCTGGTGCTGCCGACCTCATCACCTTGCGCGGCAGCCGCCTGCTGGCGTCCTGCCCGGTCTGCCTCTATGCCGGCTCGATCGTCGCGCCGGAACTGCTCGAACACTGCGCGCCCGGAACCAGGCTGATCGACACCGCGCCGATGTCGCTCGACGAGATCGAGGCCGAATATCTTGCCGCCCACGAAGCCGGCCAGGACGTCGCGCGCCTGCATTCCGGCGACCTTTCGGTGTGGAGCGCAGTGGCCGAGCAGATCCGGCGGCTCGAGAAGCGCGATATCCCCTACACGCTGACGCCGGGCGTGCCTTCCTTCGCGGCGGCAGCGGCGGCGCTTCGGCGCGAGCTTACCATTCCCGAGCTCGCGCAGAGCCTCGTGCTGACCCGCGTGTCTGGCCGCGCCTCGAAAATGCCGCCCGGCGAGACGCTTGCCGGCTTCGGCCGCACCGGCGCAACTCTAGCCATCCATCTCGCCATCCATGCCATCGACCGCATCGTTGCCGAACTCACGCCGCTCTACGGCGCAGAATGCCCAGTGGCGGTCGTCTTCCGCGCTTCCTGGCCGGACGAGCGCATTCTGACCGGCACGCTGGGCACGATCGAGGCGCAGCTTGCGCAAAATCCGATGGAGCGCACGGCGATCATCTTCGTCGGCAGCGCATTGGCCGCGCAGGATTTCGGCGAGAGCTCACTTTACGACGCCCACTACCAGCGGCGTTTTCGCGGACGGGACGGATTGTGAACGCCAGCACCAACAGAAACGGACGGGCAACGGTGGAGCAGGCGCTGGCGCGGCTGAACTTCAAGCCGCGCGCGCTGGAGCCCGGCCATGTCTGGCTGGCCGGCGCCGGCCCCGGCGATCCCGGCTGCCTGACGCTAGAAGTGCTGGCGGCACTCGGGCAATGCGATGCGCTGGTCTATGACGCGCTGGTCTCGCTCGACGTCGTCGCGGTTGCTGCAGGCGCGGAGCTCTTCTACGCCGGTAAACGCGGCGGCCAGCCCTCGATGAAGCAGGACGACATCAACGCCCTGCTCGGTCGGCTGGCGCGCGAGGGCCGCCGCGTCGTGCGGCTCAAGGGCGGCGATCCCTATATTTTCGGCCGCGGCGGCGAAGAGGCGTTGTCGCTGGCACGGGAAAACATACCATTTCGGGTGCTCTCCGGCCTCACCTCCGGTCTCAGCGCATTGGCCGCCACCGCCATCCCTGCCACCATGCGCGGCATCAACAAGGCGGTCATCCTTGCCACGGGCCATGCCGCCGGCACCGATGACGACATCGACTGGGCCGCAATCGCGCGCACCGGCCAGCCGGTCGTCATCTATATGGGCATGGCCAATCTGCCGGTGATAGCGGCAAAGCTGCTCAGCGGTGGCCTCGCGCCGTCGACGCCTGCCGCCGTGATCGTCGCAGCGACCACGCCGCAGGAGCGCATCGTTGTCGCCACGCTCGCCACAATCGCCGAGGAGGCCGCTGCCGCCGGGCTCGCCTCCCCGGCGCTGATCGTCGTCGGCGGTATCGTCGCCATGCGCGCGGCACTGGCGGGCGGGGCATGACGGCGCGCGCGATCATCATCGGCGCGCCGCGCTCCGGCTCGGGCAAGACCAGCGTCACCATAGGCCTGTTGCGCGCGCTTGCCCGGCGCGGGCTGAAGGTGCGCGGCGCGAAGTCCGGACCGGACTATATCGATCCCGGCTTCCATACCGCCGCCACCGGCCTCTCCGGCGTCAATCTCGACAGCTGGGCGATGCCGCCTTCCCTGCTCAACGCGCTGGCGAACCAGGCAGCGTGTGGTGCCGAGTACGTCATTCTCGAAAGCGCGATGGGCCTTTTCGACGGCATTCCCGCCCCGGAAGGCCGTTCGGGTTCGGCGGCCGATCTCGCCAGGCTCTATGGCCTGCCGGTGCTTCTGGTGCTCGACGTTTCCGGCCAGTCGACCACGGCCGCCGCCGTCGCCAAGGGCTTTGCCACCTACGATCCGGATGTGCGCATGGCCGGCGTCGTGCTCAACCGCCTTGGCAGCGAGCGCCATCGCCGGCTGGCGGGCGACGCGATCGAGGCGATCGGCCTGCCGGTGGTCGGCGCCATCATGCGCGATCCGACGCTCAACCTGCCGGAGCGGCATCTCGGCCTCGTCCAAGCAGGGGAGCACGAGAACCTCATGGCGCATCTCGACCGGCTTGCCGACATGGTCGAGAAGTCGCTCGATATCGACGCCATTCTCGCGCTGGCGTCTCCTCTTGAACCCGCGGCCGGCGACTTCGGCGAGGCATTGCAGCCGCCAGGCCAGCGCATTGCGCTGGCCGAGGACGCCGCCTTCACCTTCCTCTACCCGCACGTCGCCTCATACTGGCGAAACGCTGGCGCCGAGATCGTGCCCTTCTCACCGCTTGCCGACGAAGCGCCGAGCCAAGATTGCGATGTCTGCTGGCTGCCAGGCGGTTATCCAGAACTGCATGCCGGCAAGCTTGCGGCCGCTGGCAACTTCCGTGCGGGAATGGCGCGTTTCGCCGCGACCAAGCCAGTGCATGGCGAGTGCGGCGGCTTCATGGTGCTGGGCGAGGTGCTGGAGGATGCGGACGGCGAGAGCCATAAAATGCTTGGCCTGCTTGGCCATTCGACCAGCTTCGCCAGGCGCAAGATGAACCTCGGCTATCGCGAGGCGCGGCTGCGCGCCGGGTGTCCGCTTGGCAGCGAAGGCATGCTCATCCGCGGCCATGAGTTCCACTATGCGCAGATCGCCGCCACAGGCAATGACGAGCCGCTGGCGGACCTCGCCGACGGCCAGGGCAATCCGCTGGGCGCGTCGGGTTACCGGCGCGGCCATGTCAGCGGCACTTTCTTCCATGCCATTGCGAGGGGCGCATGAGCGGCGGCCTTTACGAGCCTCGGCGATTGCTCGACGACATAGGCCTCAGCCTTGTCTTCTTGACGCGGCTGAGGCTGCCGTCGAGCGATTTCGGCGGCCGCAGCCTAGCCGAAGCGATCTGGGCGGCACCCTTTGCCGGTCTCGCCGTCGCCGTCATCGGCGCGCTTGTCTACGCCATCGTTGGCGCCCTGGGCCTTGCCGCCGGTCCGGCTGCGGCGCTCGCGCTTGCAGCGACGATGCTTGTCACCGGCTGCCTGCACGAGGACGGGCTCTCCGATATCGCCGATGGATTCGGCGGCGGCAGGACGCGCGAGAAGAAGCTGGAGATCATGCGCGACAGCCGCATCGGCGCCTATGGCGCCGTGGCGCTCGGCATCTCGCTGCTCATCCGCTGGAGCGCGCTTTCGGAACTGGCCGGCCCTGGCCACATCTTCCTGGCGCTTTTGGCAGCGCACGCCGCCTCGCGCGGCCTGTTCGGCGCCTTCATGCATCTTCTGCCGCCGGCGCGCCCCGATGGGCTGTCGGCCGACGCGGGCTCGGTCACTGCCGAAACCGCCGTCGTTGGCGCCGCGCTCGGAGCCGTGGCGCTGTTGGCGCTCGGCCTCGGCGGCGCAATTGCCGCGGTCGTCCTGCTTGGCCTGGTGTTTGCCGCCTTTCGTGCGCTCTGCCTCAGCCAGATCGGCGGCCAGACCGGCGACACGATCGGCGCGCTGCAGCAGCTCGGCGAGATCGCCGTGCTGCTTGTCGCTTCCGTTTGCCTTTCCTGATTCTCTTTCGGAGACCTTGCCCTCATGTCCCCCCAAACAACTTCGTTCAAATCGCTCGAAGACCTTCGCGCCGCCTGCCTCGATCTGTCCGGCGGCAGCGATCCGGCCGCCGCCGCCGTTGCCCGTCGCCAGGACACGTTGACCAAGCCGCAGGGCAGTCTCGGCCGTCTGGAAACGATCGCCGCGTGGTTGGCCCGCTGGCAGGGCCGCGACATGCCGAAGCTCGATGCGGTCAAGGTCTTCGTGTTTGCCGGCAATCACGGCGTCACCGCGCAGGGCGTGTCGGCCTATCCTTCGGAAGTCACTGTGCAGATGGTGGCGAACTTCGCCGGCGGCGGCGCTGCGATCAACCAGCTCGCCCGCGTCGCCGGCGCCGGGCTCGACGTCATCCCGCTCGATCTCGACCACCCGACCGGCGATTTCACGCAAGCGCCGGCCATGGACGAGCAGACCTTCCTCGCCGCGGTCTCGGCCGGCTACGACGCCGTGACCAACGATCTCGACCTCGTCTGTTTCGGCGAGATGGGCATCGGCAACACCACGCCGGCAGCAGCGATCTCGGCCGCTCTTTTCGGCGGCGGCGCGGAAAAATGGACCGGCCGCGGCACCGGCGTCGATGATGCCGGATTGATCCGCAAGATCACCGCCATAGAGGCGGGCCTGAAGCGCCATGCCGATTCGCTTTCCGACCCGCTGAAGATCGCCGGAGCGCTTGGCGGACGCGAGCTTGCGGCGATCTTCGGCGCCACGCTCGCCGCGCGCAAGAACAACGTGCCGGTGCTGCTTGACGGCTTCGTCTGCACCGCCGCCGTGGCGCCGCTGGCAAGGCTGCACCCGACCGGGCTGGCGCACACCGTCGCCGCCCATGTCTCGGCCGAAGCCGGTCATCGCCGCCTGCTCGAAGCGCTGGGCCTGCCGCCGCTGCTCGACCTCGGCATGCGGCTCGGCGAAGGCTCCGGCGCCTGCCTTGCCGTCAACATCGTCCGCTCGGCGCTGGAGTGTCATACGAGAATGGCGAGTTTCGCGGAAGCCGGCGTTTCGGAAAAATAATCTTCCTTCAAAATTTCAACGCTGTTGAAATGACGAAATAACGTCGTCTTGATTGTTTCGTGCGACAGAGATGTTTCACGGGAGATCGAAACGATGTATTTGAAGGGCCTAATATTTGTTACGTTTCTTGCTGGGATGGCACTGCCGGTCCTTGCCCAAGATCAATATGTTCGCCCGCTTCGCCCCGGCGAAGACGGATCTGCCAGAATCCAATCGTCGATTTCGATGACCCTTCCGGTCAAGGACGACGAGGACGCAGCCGCCCAGCAGCAGGCCGCACTTCGCTCTTTCTACAAGGTCGCGGCCGTCAGTTGCGCCATGGTGGCCGAGACTGTCGCCGACACCTGCGAAATCACCGGCATGACAACTAACGTCAATGCCCGGGACCGCAATGTCGGCGGTTATGGCGGGCCGCAGGTTACGGTGACCGGCCAGATCACGATGAAGGTCAAGTTCAAGGCCAGCTTGAGCAAGACAGCGCAGAAGGACTGGTGCCCGTCTCGCTTGTTTGCCGGTTTTATGAGAAGAATTTGGTGGGTGTGCACAGGATCGAACTGTGGACCCGCTGATTAAGAGTCAGCTGCTCTACCAACTGAGCTACACACCCACACCGCCGGGAAATCCAGCGTCGGCGGCGCATATAGCCGCCGGTTTGAGCGATGTCCAGCCCTGCCGGATCATTTCCCGACAAATCGCCGAATTGCCGCAGGTGTCACACAAAAAGCTGGCCTTCTGCCACTTTGATCGCATGGCCTCCGATGCGCGCGGAGGCCAGTTTTCCGCCGTCGACATTGAGTTCGAGCCGGATGCGCGAGGGCCTCCCCATTTCCAGCCCCTGCTCGATCCAAAGCTGCGAGATCCCGTCCGTTGGACCATCGAAATGCATGATGGCGCCGGCAAAGGCCGCCGCCGCGGAGCCGGTCGCCGGATCTTCGTAGGAAGGATTGCCAGGCACGATCATGCGCACATGGAAGGCGCTGTCGTGATGCACCGTCTCGCGGCAATAGACGTACGGGCTGGCGAAGGCCCATTCACTCTTGCGCGGCGCGAGTTCGGACCATGCCTGGTTGTCCAGCCTGACTTTTGCGGCCGCTTCGAGGCCGGCAACCGGAATGGTGACGTAGGGCACGCCGGCCGACCAGAAGGAGACGCGGTGATTCTCGAAGCCGAGCTCATGCGGGCCAAGGCCAAGCGCGGCGCCGATCATTTCCGGTTCGGCGGCGAGTTCCAGCCGCTCAGGCAGTTTCGCCAAGTCGAATTCGGCGAAGGTAGCGCCATCATGCCTGCTGACCGCGCAACGCACGGGGCCGATGTTCTCCTCCAGCACAAAGATGCCAGTCGCTTCGCCAGCCTGCTCCGCAAGCGCGATAGCCGACCCAACCGTCGGATGGCCCGCGAACGGCATCTCATAATCGGGCGTGAAGATGCGTATACGGTTGCGATGCTTGGGATTTTCGGGCGACAGCACGAACACCGTCTCGGACAGGTTGAATTCGCGCGCGATCGCTTGCATGGCGGCCGTATCCAGCCCCTCGCTGTCGAGCACCACCGCCAGCGGATTCCCGGCCAGCCGCTCGGTCGTAAACACGTCGTAAAGCAAGTAGTCGCGCATCATTTGGAAAACCTTCCGCCTCGTCCCGAATTTCTGCTCGATCCCAACATGAGGGAAATTTAATTTGAAATTCGAACCTCAAGGCATGATTTGTTCACGGATAGGGACATCAATTTGTCGTTATAGGGGTCCGTGGTGGACCAGCTTGTCAATCCGCCAAACGCAGAAACCGACACTTCCATCGAAACGGCCCTCGGGCTCGATCGCAAAGGCGTGAGCCGCAAGCTCCGCCGCTTCTGGCTCTACGCGCTGCTGGCGCTGGCTGTCGTGGCGGCCGCGATCGCCGGCTACCGCTGGAACGCCGTCTCGCCGCCCCGGATCGAATACACGACCGCGCCGGCGACGACTGCCGACCTGACCGTCAAGGTGTCGGCGACCGGCACGCTGCAGCCGCTGACACAGGTCGACATCTCCAGCGAGCTTTCCGGTATCGTGCGCGCCGTCGCCGTCAACGAGAACCAGCAGGTCAAGAAGGGCGACGTTCTGGCGACGCTCGACACCGCCAAGCTCGAAGTCCAGATCGAGCGCGCCACCGCCTCGGCAAAGGCGGCGGCGGCCGCCGTCGAGGATGCCAAGGTCACGCTGCAGGAAAACCAGAATGCGGTGGTCCGCGCGAGCGCCCTCACCAAGCGCGGCATGGCGACGGACCAGTCGCTTGAGGCAGCGACAGCGACGCGCGATCGCTCCAAGGCAGCGCTCGACAGCGCCGAGGCCAATCTCGCCATCGCCGAAGCCGATCTGAAGGCCCAGCAGACCGACCTTGCCAAGAGCACCATCTACGCGCCGATCGACGGCATCGTGCTCACGCGCTCCGTCGATCCGGGGCAGACGGTCGCTTCTTCGCTGCAGGCGCCGGTGCTGTTCGTCATCGCTGCCGACTTGCGGAACATGGAGCTGCAGGCGGCGGTGGACGAGGCCGATATCGGTCAGGTCAAGCCCGGCCAGCATGCCCGCTTCACCGTCGATGCTTTCCCGGACCGTCCCTTCGACGCCGAGATCCGCGACATCTCCTATGCCTCCGTCACCACCGACGGCGTCGTCACTTACAATGCACGGCTGGAAGTCGACAACGGCGAACTTCTGCTCAGGCCAGGCATGACCGCCACGGTCGCGGTGGTGACCCGGCAGGCCAAGGGCGTGCTCACCGTGCCGGCCACAGCCTTCCGTTACCGCCCGGCGCAACAGGCGGCCCGCGGCTGGAGCCTGCGCGACCTCTTTACCGGCCGCATGGGGCGCCCCAACCGGCAGCGCGAGGCGACGAAAGCGCCGATCGACGGCTCACGCACGCTCTATGTGTTGGACAACGGACGGCCGCATGCCCTCAACGTCAGGATCGGCTCGACCGACGGTGAACTGACCGAGATCACGTCCGGCCTCGAGGAAGGCGCAGAGGTCATCACCGGCTCGCAGCAACGGAGCTGACCGTGTCCGCTCCCCTGCTCATCACCTTCGACAGTGTATGGAAGAGCTATGGCGAGGGCGAAGCGTGCGTGCACGCACTTGCCGGCGTCGATCTTGCCATCCGCAGAAGTGAGTTCGTCGCCATCATGGGACCGTCCGGCTCGGGCAAGTCGACGGCGATGAACATCATCGGCTGTCTCGACACGCCGACGGCCGGAACCTACCGCTTCATGGGTGTCGATGCCGGCCGGCTCGACCGCAACCGCCGCGCCCTGTTGCGCAACCTTTATGTCGGCTTCGTCTTCCAGGGCTACAATCTCCTGCCCCGCACCACGGCGGCGGAAAATGTCGAGCTGCCTCTGATCTATCGCGGCGTTTCCGCCCGCGAGCGCCGGGAGCTGGCCATGCAGGCGCTCGCCCAAGTCGGACTTGTCGGGCGCGAACATCACACGCCGACCGAGCTCTCGGGCGGCCAGCAACAGCGCGTGGCGATCGCGCGTGCCATCGTCACCAAACCGACTCTGCTCGTCGCCGACGAGCCCACCGGAAATCTCGACACCGCGCGCACGCACGAAATCATGGAATTGCTGACCAGGCTGAACGCCGAACTCGGCCTCACCATCGTCATGGTCACGCACGAAGCCGACGTCGCGGCATATGCCGGGCGCACGGTGCGCTTCCTCGACGGCCACGTCGCTTCAGATACAGCGAAAGCCGAGGCAGCATGATCTGGGAAACCGTCCGCCTTTCGCTGATTTCCATCCGCCGGAACGTGCTGCGCTCGTTCCTGACCCTGCTCGGCATCGTCATCGGCGTCGCCGCAGTCATCGCCATGCTCACCATCGGCTCCGGCACCACCGAGAAGGTCAAGACCGACATCTCGAAACTCGGCAGCAACCTGCTCGTCGTCCGCTCGGGCCGTCCGGCAGGGCCTGGCGGCCCGGGCGGGCTCGACCAGGTCACCCGACCGCTGGCCGCCAAGGACCTCGAAGCACTGGCTGCCCATCTCAGCAGCGCACGCGCCATCGCACCGGCGTCGCAAAAACAGGTGCGGGTCATCTTCGGGACGGAGAGCCTGACGTCGGGCGTTACCGGCACCGACAGCGCCTATCTCGACGCGCGCGACTGGAAGCTGGTGTCGGGCCGTCCCTTCAGCGATTCCGAGACGCGCGCCGGCGCCGGCGTCTGCCTGATCGGCGAGACGGTGCGGCAGCAGTTCTTCGGCGCCGGCGATCCGGAGGGCGAGACGATCCGCGTCAACCGCACCTCCTGCCGGATCATCGGCTTGCTCGAGCCCAAGGGTTACACCGGCTTCGGCCAGGATCAGGACAATGTCGTGCTGATGCCGCTGGCCGCCTACCAGCGGCGCATCGCCGGCAACCGCGACATCGACTCGATCTACATCGCCGCCGACGACAGGACGCCGACCACCGAACTGCAGCCGCGCGTCGAGGACATCCTGCGCGACACGCGCCGCATCACGCCGGACCGCGATGCCGATTTCTCGATCCGCGACATGACCCAGATCGCCGACGCCATGGCTAGCGCCACCACCACCATGACCGGCATGCTGGGTGCCGTCGCCGGCGTCAGCCTTCTGGTCGGCGGCATCGGCATCATGAATATCATGCTGGTATCGGTCACTGAGCGCACGCGCGAGATCGGCATCAGGCTGGCGATCGGCGCGCACGAAAAACACATCCTGATCCAGTTCCTGGTCGAGGCGACGGTGCTGTCGCTGGTCGGCGGCATCATCGGCATCCTGATCGGACTGGCGCTCGCAGGCCTGGCCTCGGTGACGCTGACGATACCCTTCGCGCCGAGCCCGGCGGTCATCCTGCTCGCCGTCGGTTTTTCGGCGCTGATCGGCATGGTGTTCGGCTTCTTCCCGGCATTGCGCGGCGCGAGGCTCGATCCGATCGAGGCGCTCAGGCACGAGTAACCGCCGCGTCGTCGGCCCGTGACCGAGTCAAACCAGCTCGTTGGCGAAATGCCACTCGATCAGCGGCTTCATGTGCCCCATCAGCCCGACCGGCAGGTCGGTTGCGTTGCGGATGATGACCGGACCTTCGATCTCCGGGTCCGCCTCGGCCGCGACGAACGCCTTTATGCGCTGCGCGATCTCGTCGGCAGGCTCGGCCACCCGAAAGCGACGGAAGATCACCGTGCCGCTCGATGTCGACAGCGCGTAGTAGCGCTGTCCGCGTGCGGCGCCCGACAGATCGATCCCGGTTTCCTCGCCCACCTCGCGGATCATGTTGAAATCGATATCGACGAGGCCGTCGCGGAAATCGATCGGCTCGAAGGAGCCGGCGGCGAAATAGACGCGGCCGGCGTTCACCGTGTGCGAGCCCATCCGGATCGCCACCAGCGCATTGTCGCCGGCAACCAGCACGGCGTGCGCATAGGCATGTTCGGCGCCGCTGAGCTCCCGGTTTTTGCGCCACAGCATGAAAGTCGAGTACTTCACCGCATGGCAGCGGCCGATGAGCCGGCTGTCACGATAGCTCAGCGCCGAAAGCAGCACCACGGTGCCGTCATATAGCGCCGGCTTCATCTCCATTTCGCGGCACCAGTTTTCCGCGATCGCTGTCTGATTGTCGCGCTCGAACGGATGCGGGCTGGCAACGAGCCGTACGTCGACCGCGTCGACCGGCAAAATGACATTGCGCGGCAGGTCGAAGCTCACGGGCTCAGGCCATGTCCAGGTTGATCACCACCGGGCAATGGTCGGAGGCCTTCGGCCTGTCCCACCCGGCACGCGGAAAACGCTCTACTTCCTGGCCAGGCGGAAAGATGGTGCGCCAAGGCTGACCGTTGCGGATGATCTCCGGAACCGCGGTGGCGTTCTTCGCCGCCAAGGCCTTCGACAGCAGGATATAGTCCAATTGGCACAAATGCCGCTCTTGCGGGCCGCGCGTGTGATAAAAACTCCAGCGGTCCATCTCGGGCCGCCGCTCGACGACATTTTCGCAAAAGCCGCCGGCGGTCAGAACGTTGATCGAGGACTGGGCTTCGTCGACGACGTGGAAGCGATAGCCGTCGAAGCTGTCGCCTTCGATCTTCACGCGCTGCCGGTAATCGTTCATGTCGCCGCAGATTGCCCAGCGCTTGTCGGCCGCATGGTCCTTGCCGAAGCGGTCCTCGATGATGCGGCGCACGGCCTGCGCCTCGGCGATGCGCAGTGGCATCGTCGCCTCGCGGCCATCGAGACCGTTGCGCGGCGAGCCCATTGATTTGAAATGCACGAGATACAGCGTAAGCGGCATGCCGCCGACCGTTATGTCGATTTCCAGGCAGTCGCGCCGGAAGACGCGTTCGGTGGCCAGGTGCCCGAACGCCGCCAGCTCCGGCGTGAACAGTCCGAACTGCTCGAACGTGACATAGGCATGGCTGGTCATGCGCACGAATTCGATCGGCTGCCCCTGCGCGGTCTCGTTGCGCATCATCACGGCGACGTCGATGCCGCGGGAGTCGTTGCCGGCGGTGGTGTATTTCTGACGATAGCCCTGCCCGATCATCTTGAAGAGATAGCCATATTCGAAGGCCTTCAGCCCCTCGATGTTATCCACCTCCTGCATGCAGATGACGTCGGCGCGTGTCGCGGCTATGGCGAGCGCGGTAAGCTGGCGGGTGTCGTCGGACTGGGCGATCGTGCGCGCCTGTTCGAGCAGCCTGTATTCTGCTTCGCTCTGGATGTCGAACAGCGCCAGCGTTCGGTCCTCGTTGAGCTGGTTGCGATAGCCGGAGAAGTCGAACCTGTTCATCAGGTTCTCGACATTGAAGGTGGCGAGGCGCAGCGACATGGCCGAGACCTTTGCCCGCAAGCAATGGCGAACACAAGAGCATACGCAGGCCCGTTATGGTTGACGGAACCTTTCTGTTCATCTTCCGTTCAGATGGAAAGTTCCATCAATAGGCCTATTCCCGAGCGTTTTGGGCGTGGGGCCTTACTCGTGGAGAGTGAAATGAAACCGCTCTTGTCTTCCCTTGGATCCGGGCTTCTGGCCTTGGGTCTCTCCGCTGGGCTGACGGTGCCGTCGATTGCCGGCCCGGTCCTGCAGCCCGATATGTCGACCGTGACCAGCACGGCCGCATCCACCATCATTCCCGTTCGCGACAGCTGGGCCGGCGGCAACGACCGGCGTCAGATGTATGACTGGCGCTGGCGGCGCGGCGGTGACTGGCGCGGCCGCGATTTTAGATGGCGTAGCGGCGACTTCCGCGCACGTCATTTCTCCCGCAACTGGGATGGAGATCGCAATTGGCGCTGGCGGCATCATCGCCATCATCGCCATCGCCACTTCGACAGCGGGGGCGCGGCCATCCTTGGGCTCGGCCTAGGCCTCGGCCTCGGCAGCCTCGCCTACAACAATTTCTACAATCCCTATTATTACGATCCCTATCCGCGCTACTATCAGCCGCGGCGCATTTACCGGACCGAGCGGCTTTCCAGGGCCCATGTCCAATGGTGCCACGACCGCTACCGGTCCTATCGGGCCTGGGACAACACGTTCCAGCCCTATAACGGCCCGCGCCGGCAGTGCATTTCGCCCTATATCTGAGCCCCTCGGCACGAAGCTCAACGGCGCCCGGCGGGCGCCGTTTCTTTTTGTCAGGGCGCGCCCGACGGCGACGCGATAACCTTAAATTTAGCAGATGCGTCTATCCGTGATGCGGTGCCCCATATGACGATCGCCAAGCTGCGATCCGCTAGGACGACTCCGCCATGACCGAGAACGAGTTGAGAGGCAAGCGCCGGCAACGCGTGCTGAAGGGCGCGGCGATCCTGACCGGCATCAACAATTCCGGGGTCATGTGCACGGTGCGCAACATGCATCCTGGCGGCGCCGAACTGAAGCTGCCTATCGAGGCGCATGTGCCCGACGAATTCCTGCTTTACGTGACGAAGGACCGGATCGGCTACAAGGCGATCGTCCGCTGGCGCCGCGACGACCGCATCGGCGTGGAATTCGCGGGCACCGAGCCGAAGCCGCATTGGCATTACGGCTGAGCGTGAGAGAAGCCGGCGGATCGCTCCGCCGGCTTTCACGAAGCACGAATAGACCGAATTAATTCTTCGCCTTGTCGACCAGCTTGTTCTTGGCGATCCACGGCATCATCGCGCGCAGCTTCGCGCCAACCTCTTCGATCTGATGACTGTCGTTGTTGCGGCGGATGCCCTTGAAGCGCGACAGGCCGGCGCGATATTCCTGCATCCATTCCGAGGTGAATTTGCCGGTCTGGATATCCTTCAGGATGCGCTTCATCTCAGCCTTGGTGTCGGCCGTGATGATACGCGGACCGGAGACATATTCGCCCCATTCGGCGGTATTCGAGATCGAGTAGTTCATGTTGGCGATGCCGCCCTCATAGATGAGGTCGACGATCAGCTTCACCTCGTGCAGACACTCGAAGTAGGCCATCTCCGGCGCGTAGCCGGCTTCCACCAGCGTCTCGAAACCGGCGCGGATCAGCTCGACCAAACCGCCGCACAGCACCACCTGCTCGCCGAACAGATCGGTCTCGCATTCCTCGCGGAAATTGGTCTCGATGATGCCGGAGCGGCCGCCGCCGACGCCGCAGGCATAGGAGAGCGCGAGGTCGAGCGCATTGCCCGAAGCGTCCTGGTTGACGGCAACCAGGCACGGCACGCCGCCGCCCTTCTGATATTCGCCGCGCACGGTATGGCCGGGGCCCTTCGGCGCGATCATGACCACATCGACCGAAGCCTTCGGCTCGATCAGGCCGAAATGCACATTGAGGCCGTGCGCGAAGGCGATGGCGGCGCCGTCGCGGATGTTCGGCGCGATCTCTGATCTGTAGATGTCGGCCTGCAATTCATCGGGCGTTGCCATCATCATCAGGTCTGCCCATTTGGCGGCATCCGCCACGCTCATCACTTTGAGCCCGTCGGCCTCGACCTTGTTGGCGGTCGCCGAGCCGGCCTTCAGGCCGATGGCGATCTCCTTGACGCCGGAATCCTTGAGGTTGAGCGCATGCGCCCGGCCCTGGCTGCCATAGCCGATGATGGCGACCTTCTTGCCCTTGATCAGATTGAGATCGGCGTCACGATCGTAATAGACACGCATTTCGTCTTCCTTCCCGTTTTTGAAGATCAGAGCATGATGCCGAAAAGTGTGAAGCGGTTTTCGGACGACATCATGCTCTATCTCTTGGATTTGGAGCCGGATTCAGATTTCAGGTCGACTTGACCTGAAATCATCCGGCTCCGGGGCCTTGCGGCCGGTTGTTTGCTCTCCCGGTCCTTGAGCCGTAGAGAGCGAGAAACTGCTGCGTCGCGCGGGCGGCATCGCCGCCGATCGTCGCCTCGGTCAATTGCAGCCGGTCGCCGAGCAGAAGCCGCATCTGCACGTCGCGGCCGACCAGACCGAAAAACGTCCGGAACGCTGTCTCGGCGTCGTCTAAGTCGAGCAGCCCGGCCTCGCGTCCCGCTTCGAGCACGGGCTTCAGACGCCTGGCCAGCGCGAAACGCCCATTCTGCAGCACGATCGCGCCAAGGTCATCCTTCCCGGAGCCGGCATGGCCGACCGCGACACGGTTGAGCGCGATCGACGTATCGCTGGAGATGACCCTCAGCCAGTCGGCAGCGAAGCGTTCGAGGCTTGCGGTCAGCCAAGCGAGGTCGAGGCCTTTGCGGTCGACCGGCGCCACGCGCACTTTCGAGGCCTGCCATTGCACTGTCGCCGTCAGCAGCCCGTCGCGGTCGCCGAACCATTTGTAGAGTGTTTCCTTGGAGCAGCTTGCCCGCCGCGCCACCGCGGTCATGGTCAGGTTGTCGCCCTCTTCGACCAGTAGGCGAAGTGCTGCGTCCAGAACGGCCTGCTGCCGCTCGGTGAGCGTTTCGCTGCTGTCGGTGTCGGCGGCGGCTTGCAACACGTTTTCACCCGTTCCCGGTCGCTCAATAATGCGTACCGTACGTTACGGTTCGGCTTATTGCGCATTCGGGTTTCCAACGCAAGGGGCTGCGGCGAAAAAATCTGACGGTACCCACAAACACTCGTGAGCTAATCGCCGGCCGGTGGCTCGCGCAACCGCCCGAGCAGTGCAGCCAGCGTTTCCAGCTCCTTGGCGGAAAGCTTGTCGCCCATCAGTTCGGCTATGGACGCGCCATAGACCGCCCAGATGCGGCGGCGCATCTCCCTGCCGCTTGGCGTGATGCGCACTGTCTGGCCACGGCCGTCATCCGAGACAGGCAGCTTTTCCAGCAGGCCATCCGCTTCCAGCCGGGCCAGCAGTCGCGACACGCTGTACTGCGCCAACAGAACGCGATCGATCAGCTCGAACGGCCGCAAGCCGCCCTCGCCCGCCTCGGCAAGCTCATGCAGCACGTCGTACCAGGCGAGCGGCGGCAAGCCGCCGGCTTTCAGGGCATACTCGGTCTTTTCGACCAGCTGGCGCGAAACGCGCATCAGGCGGCCCCAGGCTTTGACGGCCTCGGGCGGAAGAGATTTTCTCGTCATCGAGGAACTTTATTCGATAGATGCAATTGCATCAAGCTTGACGGTCGATGCAAATGCATTCACATAGATGCAATTGCATCGATAAGGAGTTCCCGATGAAACATGAGATCTGTAAAGTGGCCGACATCCCGCAGACGGGCAGCCTGATCGCGCCTTTCTTCGGCCGCGAGGTCCACGTCTGGCGCAGCGGCGAGCGTGTCCGTGCCGCAGCCAATGCCTGCCTGCATTTCGGCGGGCCACTCGACTGCAAGGACGGCGCCTTCATCTGCCAGTGGCACGGCGCCCGCTTCGACATGCAAAGCGGCGAGCGCCTCGTAGGCCCGGCGCCGAAGGGCTCGCGGCTGATGTTCCTGTCGACCCGCGTCGAGGACGGCGCGCTGAACTATGTCTGGGGAGAATAAGATGACGGCCAAACTCACCCTCGTCAGTCATCACCTTTGCCCCTACGTCCAGCGTGCGGCAATCGCCCTCGCCGAGAAAGGCGTGCCGTTCGAGCGCGTCAATGTCGACCTTGCCAGCAAGCCCGACTGGTTCAAGGCTATCTCGCCGCTCGGCAAGGTACCGCTGCTCTGCGTTCGAAACGGCAGCAAGGAGGAGATCATTTTCGAATCCGTCGTCATTCTCGAATTCCTCGAGGAGACGCAGGCCAATCCGTTGCACCCGGCCGATCCGCTCATGCGGGCCAGGCACCGCTCCTGGGTCGAATTCGGTTCGGCCATCCTCAACGCCATCGGGCGCTTCTATTCCGCCGCCGATGAGGCCGGCTTCCTCAAGGAAAGCAGCGGCTTGTCGGAACTGTTTGAGCGTGTCGAGGCAGAACTGTCGGCAAGGCGGAGCGGTCCGTGGTTTGCCGGGAAGCGCTTCTCGCTGGTCGACGCCGTCTACGGGCCGATCTTCCGCTACTTCGACACGTTCGACGAGATCGGCGCTTGCGGCATCCTGGACGGTAAGCCTCTCGTCCAGGCCTGGCGCAAGGCGTTGAGCGACCGGCAATCGGTGAAGGAGGCTGTCAGTCCGGACTATCCGCTGCGGCTGCACGCCTTCCTTCGGGCAAAGGCATCCTATCTTTCGCGAATGATCCGGCTGCAGGCCATTGCGATTCCGCAAGCCCGATCGGCCTGAACGGGTCGATCACCGTTCCCGCGACCATGGCGGCGAGCAACTGCGGCACCGGCGGGATCTTCGCCAGCGCCGCCACCAGCCGGTCGCGCACGAACGGCAACACGACGGAGTCCGACTGGTAGAACGGCGTCAACGACAACGACAGCGCCTGGAATACCCGCACGTGCCAGCGGCGTGCCCTTGCATAGGTCATCAGCGCTTCGTCGATGTCGCTCGTTCGCGCCAGGGCATGGCTGAGTGCTGCCGCGTCAAGCAGCGCCATGTTCGCGCCTTGCCCGAGCTGCGGACTGGTCGAATGCGCGGCGTCGCCGATAACCGCCAGACGTCGGCCGGCCGGCAGCCTCATCGTGTGGTGGCCGTAGCGGGCCAGCGAGAGCTGCTCGAAACTGTCGATCTGGCTGGTGAAGGCCTCGCATTCTGGCCAGACCGAAACAACCTTCGCCTTCCAGGCGCCCAGACCTTCGGCTCTCACCTGTTCCGCTCCGGCCGGCTTGAGGCTCCAGAAGAAGGCAGCCATGGCTCCGGCGCCAGTATCCGGCCGGCCGATCGGCAGCACGCCGACCATGATGCTTGCCTTGTCGTAGCGCTGCAGCAGCGCCTTTTCGTCAAAACCGTCGCGCCATCCGAGTGAGGCCCAGAACGCGCCATAGGTGAGCGGACGCGGCACAGCCGTGTCGCCAAGGCATTGCCGCAGCCTGGAGCGCCCGCCGCTGGCGTCGACGACCAGATCGAAAGACCCCAGCCGCTTTCCGTTGGCGCAGACCGGCCGCGCACGTTCACCCGTCTCCAGCGTCTCGATCTCGACATTGGTTTCGATGGGAATTTCCGCGCGCCGGGCAGCGCGATAGAGTACGCCGAAGAGCGCTGCCCGGTGCACCGCGAGACCGAAGCGGCGACCGCGGCGCGCGTCATAGCGGACATCGAGCACTGTTCGCCCGCTTTTGGCATCGGTCCCGTGTAGCCGCTCGATACGGCTCCCTAGCGAAAGAATCTCGTCAAGCAGCCCGAGATCGGCGAGCGCCGTCAGCCCGGTCGGCTGCAGCATCAGCCCCGAACCGACGGGCTTCGGCTCGTCGAAGCGCTCGAAGACGGTGACCTTATGCCCTGCCCGCCTGAGATAGAGCGCCGCAGCCAGTCCGGCCGGCCCCGCGCCGGCGATCGCTATCTCGTAAGGCTTGTCCATTGCGCCCAAACCCGAACCGGCGAGGAACAATCCCGCAGCGAAAGCGCGAGATCAAGAGGCGCTTTGACGCTTGTATCGGGGAGGAAAGGCTCAGGCCTGCGCGGCATCGAAGGCGACGCGCGCCTCACGAACGGCATCGTGGTTGAGCTCGGCCCATTGGATCAGCATCTGCAATGGCGCAAACATCGAGCGGCCGAGATCGGTGAGGCTGTATTCGACGCTCGGCGGCTTGGTCGGAAAGACTTCGCGATGCACATAGCCGTCGCGCTGCAGATCGTAGAGCGTCTGCGTCAGCATACGCTGCGAAATGTCGGGCACCAGGCGGCGCAACTCCCCGAACCGGTACGGCTTCTCGGCCAAAGCCATGACCAGCAGCGAGCTCCATTTGCCGCTGATGCCCTGGATCACGTCGCGGACCGGGCAGTCGGCGAAATTGCCGCCGCCGGTCATGGCTTTGTAGACCTCGAGCTTCGATTTCAGACTGAAGATCTTGCTGTCCATCGCGACATCCATTGATCGAAACGGCCACCCGCCGGTGGTTTCCCGGCTGTGCCTACCTCCCGGAAAACTGCCTTCTTTACGGCCCCTGGTCAATTCTTATTTTAGTGCTGGTCTCTTTTTGAGACCATCGTTCAAATCCCTTCGACGCAATTTTCAGGAACCTCCCATGACCGAAACTCTCCTCGTCACCGGCGCTTCCGGCCATCTCGGCCGCGCCGTGATCAACCATCTGCTCGATGCGCAGAAAGTCGCGCCGGCAAATATCATCGCAACCACGCGCAATCCCGAAAATCTCGGCGACCTGGCAGCCCTCGGCATTGTCGTCAGGCCGGCCGATTTCGACGATCCGGCCTCGCTGGAGCGCGCGTTCAAAGGCGCCGACCGAGTGCTGATCGTCTCGACCAGTGAGCTCGACCTGAAGAGCGACCGGCGCCTCAAGCAGCATCAGGCCGCGGTGGCCGCAGCCAAGGCGGCAAGCGTCTCGCACCTCCTCTACACCTCGATGCCTAATCCCGAGCCGGTCTCGCCGGTGCTGTTTGCCGCCGACCACTACGGCACCGAGCAGGCCATCAAGGCGAGCGGCATTCCCTACACCATCTTCCGCAACGGCTGGTACCAGGAGAACCTTTTCATGGCGCTGCCGCACGCCATTTCGTCGGGCAAGTGGTACACGTCGGCCGGCGACGGGCGGATCGCGCACGCCGCGCGCGACGACATGGCCGCCGCGATCGCCGCGAGCCTCGCTTCCGGCTCGACGGAGAGCCGCGTCTACACGCTGACCGGCCCGCATGCCTACACGACGAACGAAATTGCCGCTCTGGTGAGCGAAGTCACCGGCAAGCCGCTGGAGGTTATCCAATTGCCTGACGAGGCTTTGACCGAGGGCGTCAAGGCGGCCGGCCTTCCCGAGGACTTTGCGCGCATTGTCGTTTCCTTCGACGCCAACACACGCTCCGGCCGTATCGGCATGGTGACCGACGCTATCGAGACGTTGTCGGGCCGCAAGCCGAAGACGCTGAAGCAGTTCCTGGAAGGGAACAAGGCCGCACTGCTTGGCTGAACCGTTGCGCCTGGGAGGTACCCTCCCGGGCGCGTCACCTCGACTTTTTGAGCAATCCGAGCCGGACCAAGCTTTCGCCGGTGGCGACGAGCGCTTCTTCGCGCGATCGCGGCGCCCAGCCAAGCATGCGCATGGCCTTGGCCCCGGTTGCGTTCCTGGCCTTGCCCAATTCCGTCACGATCTGAGCCGCTTGCCCGTCGAACAGTCCGACGGTCCGGACCAGCCAGTCCGGCAGCATTCTCGTCGTAACGCGCGACGCAACGCTGCCCAGCCGCGATTTCAACGTTTGTGCGATCGCCAGCGTCGTCATGAAATCGCCGCTGATGGCGAGGAACCGCTCCCCCTTGGCGGCGGGACTGGTCATGGCGCGCAGATGCAGATCCGCCACGTCCCGCACATCGACCACACCGAACACCATGCGCGGCAGACCCGGCATCTCGCCGTCCAGCAAGCGCTTGATGAAGTCCGTCGAGGTCGAATGATCCGGCCCCAGAACCGGTCCAAATATCCCGACCGGATTGACGACCGTCAGTTCCAGCGCTCCGCCCTGGCTGGCAAGGAAATCCCAGGCCGCACGTTCCGCCAGCGTTTTCGACTTCACATAGGCGCTCACCTTGGCCGCCAGGTTGGTCCAGTTCTCTTCCGTGAACGGACTGCCCGGAATTGGCGTCTGGCCATAGCCGATGGCCGCAAAGGACGAAGTGAGCACCACTCGTTTGACGCCGGCATCGCGCGCGGCCCGCAGCACACGCAACGCACCCTCGCGCGCAGGAACGATCAGATCGTCCTCGTGTTTCGGCACGCCCGGCGGGAACGGCGAGGCGACATGAAGAACGTACTGGCATCCCGCGACCGCTTCCGGCCAGCCGGCGTCTGTCGTCAAATCGGCGTAGGCGAAGGAAAGCGCATCGCCCGGCTCGGCACCGCCGACCCTCAGCATGGCGAGAACATCGGCTTCGCGCTTGTCGGATCGCACTGTTGTGCGGACGCGGTAGCCTGCCTGCAACAGGGCTAGAACGCAGTGCGCGCCGAGGAACCCGGAGCCGCCGGTAACGAGCACCAACTCACCGCCCATTCCCACCTCCCCACCCCTTTAGGCGTTGCAGTCCCTCAAATGGCGACCTGAGTGCCGATCTCGACCACGCGCCCGGTGGGGATCTGGAAATACTCTGTCGCATCGGCCGCCGTCTTCGCAAGGCCGATGAACAGCCTGTCCTGCCAGATCGGCATGCCGGAATTGGGCGAGGCCTTCAGCGAGCGCCGCGACAGGAAGAAGGACGTCGTCATGATGTCGAACTTCCATCCCTGCTTGCGGCAGATCGCCAGCGCGCGCGGAATATTCGGCTGCTCCATGTAGCCGAAGGTCAGCGTGACCCGCATGAAGAGCTCGTTGACCGCCTCCATCTTCACTCGCTCGCTATCCGGCACCACCGGCTGCGGTGCGGTCACCACGGAAAGAATGACATTCTTCTCATGCAGCACCTTATAGTGCTTCAGGCTGTGCATGAGCGCGGTCGGCGCGCTCAGCGGATCGCTGGTCAGGAACACGGCGGTGCCGGACACCAGCTGCGGCTTTTTCTTCAAAAGGTTCGCCGCCAGGAAGTCGAGCGGGATCTCGTTGCGTCGCGTCTTGTCGAACAGGTAGCGGCTGCCGCGCACCCAGGTCCACATGCCGAGGATGATGGCGAAAGCCACGGCGAGCGACGCCCAGCCGCCTTCGAAGACCTTGACGATGTTGGAGGCAAAGAAGCCGACATCGATGAAGGCAAACAGAGCCGTTAACGACACCGCGACCCAGAGCTGCCACTTCCAGATACGGGTCATGACGACGAAGAGGAGCACCGTCGTCACCAGCATATTGCCGGTCACCGAGATCCCGTAGGCCGAGGCAAGTCTGCTGGACGCGCCGAAACCGACCACCAGAAGCATCACCACCAGCGCCAGCAGCATGTTGACGCGCGGCATGTAGATCTGGCCCGACTGTTTTTCGGACGTATGCAGGATCTCCAGCCGCGGCAGCATGTTGAGCTGCACCGCCTGCCTGGTCAGCGAAAAGGCACCGGAGATCACCGCCTGGCTGGCGATAACGGTCGCTGCCGTCGCCAGAATCACCATCGGGATCAGCGCCCAGCCTTCATTCATCTCGAAAAACGGATGGCCGACGACACCGTTCTTGGCGAGCACGAAAGCGCCCTGCCCGGCATAGTTCAACAGCAGGCAGGGAAATACGATCGCCAGCCATGCCAGCACGATCGGCTTGCGCCCGAAATGGCCGAGGTCGGCGTAGAGTGCCTCCGCGCCGGTGACGGCCAGGAAAATGGCGCCGATCGTGACAAAGGCCACGTCCGGCGAATGGATCAGGAAGGCGACGATGTAGTGCGGGCTGATCGCCCAGAGGATTTCAGGATCGGCAATGATGTGGTTCAGCCCGGACAGGCCGATGGCGAGGAACCACACGGCGGTGATCGGCCCGAAGATCAAGGCAACACCACCTGTGCCGAACCGCTGCACCGCAAACAGAATGGCCAAGATGAGCAGCGTCAGCGGCACCACATAAGGCTGAAAGGCGGGTGTCACGACATTCATGCCTTCGACGGCCGAAAGCACGGAGATGGCCGGGGTGATCACGGCGTCGCCAAAGAAAAGCGAGGCGCCGGCGATGCCGATGGCCAGGATGATCGCCGAACGCGTCGCGAAAGTGCTGCGCGCCAGCGCCATCAGCGAGAGCACGCCGCCTTCGCCACGGTTGTCGGCGCGCAGCACGAACATGATGTATTTGATCGTGACGATGATCGTCAGCGACCAGATGATCAGCGACAGCACGCCAAGAATATCGCCGCGATCGGCGACCTCACCGCGCGAGGAAGCAACGAGCGCCTCGCGGAACGCGTAGATCGGGCTGGTGCCGATATCACCATAGACGACACCCAGCGCGCCCAGCATCAGCACCTTGGTGCTGTGCTGCTCTATCTCCGGATGCCCCGTTTGCTCGACGGGTTCTGCCTCAGCACCATTGGCAAGGGCCATGACGACACTCCGATAAAATGCGCGGTGCTCTACGCTTGCTGCAGTGCAATATCAAGTGCCCTGGCGTTAGGGCTCCCATACCGCCAGTGCAAGGCTCGACCTGCAGAGGTGCATTCAAATCTATGGCACAATGTGGATGCTTGAAGCGTCAGATCGCGACCTGCGTACCGATCTCGACCACGCGCCCGGTGGGGATCTGGAAATACTCCGTCGCATCCGCCGCCGTCTTCGCAAGGCCGATGAACAGCCTGTCCTGCCAGATCGGCATGCCGGAATTGGGCGAGGCCTTCAGCGAGCGCCGCGACAGGAAGAAGGACGTCGTCATGATGTCGAATTTCCATCCTTGCTTGCGGCAGATTGCCAGCGCGCGCGGAATGTTCGGCTGCTCCATGTAGCCGAAGGTCAGCGTGACCCGCATGAA